>NZ_BAABFB010000029.1:0-657827 GCF_039540555.1 Rhodococcus olei
GGATTCCTCGCAGATCATCTTCCGGGAAGGCACGCCCTCCCGGGGATCCACAGGTTCTGATCATTGCTCCGGCGTCGTTGCGTGGACGGTCAGGGGCGCGGACCGCCTACGGCGGGCAGAAGTCCTGAACCCCTCCCCGGAACTCCCACGAACCACGTCCCCGTATCGCGTCAGGCCAGCACTAGTAGCCCGTCCACCGATGGTGGGCGAGCTTCGACTGGACCCTCACGATGCCTGCGCAGACATCACCGTGAGAGCGCCCGTGCCGGTACACGGGATGTAGGACACCGGGGGTTGTTGGTTTTGGTCGGACAGCCCGAGAACGACCTGTAGGCGCTCCCCTTGGTGGGGGCGCCTAGCTGGCCGAAAGTCTCCTGAAGGAGGCTGCACGACGCGCTGACGGCGACAGGGAGTGCGCATTCGTGGCGCAGCTATGCGTCGGGGTGGGTCGCGTGTCGATTGAGGTGGCTACTCTCGTAGCACGGTGCATCGGAGGCCTCTCCGTTGTGCCGAGGCCCTCGAGCGGTGTTGGTAGCACCGACGAGGGCCGATCTGTTTTCGGCAATCCGGAGGGTTGTTCTGCACGAGTTCTGCACGATCGTGCTGGTTGGCGTGCAAAAATTCCTGTGACCAGCACGATCTCTGTGCCCCCGGCAGGAATCGAACCTGCGACCTAGAGATTAGAAGGCTCTTGCTCTATCCAACTGAGCTACGGAGGCGTGATCCCCGGTGGGGGATCGGCTCAGCAGTCTACCGGCTGCCGGCGCGGGTGCTCGTTCGGCACGCGGGGTGCCCGCAACCTGGGCGTGGTTCACACTCGGCCGCCTCCTACCCTGGTAGTCATGGCATCACCCGAGCTCGCCCGCCCCGACGCACCACCGACCCGCAGGACGGGGGAGGGCGCGGTCCCGATCTTCGTCACCCTCGGTCTGATCGCCGGGTTGGTCGCCGCGATCATCGTCGGGCTGTCGGCGTCCGAGGCGCTGGTTCGGCTCGGCATCCCCGACCCGGGCCCGCTCACGACCTACGGCCTGCCTGCGGTGAAGGCGATCGGCGAGGTGGCGGCGGTGATCGCGATCGGGTCGCTGCTGCTGGCGGCGTTCCTGGTGCCCCCGCAGAAGAGCGGGGTGCTCGACGTCGCCGGCTATCGGGCGGTGCGGACGGCATCGAACGCGGCGATCGTGTGGGCGGCGTGCGCGCTGGTGCTGGTCCCGCTGACCGTGTCCGACACCTCGGGGCAGCCGCTCGGCGAGTCGCTGAAGCCGGAGAACCTGTGGAAGGCGATCCCGCAGATCGAACTCGCGGGGGCGTGGCGCAACACCGCGATCCTCGCGATCGTCCTCGCGATCTGTTCCCGGATGCTGCTGCGGTGGAGCTGGACGCCGATCGTGCTGGTCCTCGGCATCGCGACGCTGATCCCGCTCGCCCTGACCGGGCACTCCTCGGCCGGCGGCTCCCACGACCTCGCGACCAACAGCCTGCTGTGGCACCTGATCGCGGCGTCGCTGTGGGCCGGCGGCCTGTTCGCGCTGCTGGTCCACGCCCGTCGCGGCGGCGCGCACACCGACCTCGCCGCCCGACGGTTCTCGACTGTCGCGACGGCCGCGTTCGTGATCATGGCGATCTCCGGTGTCGTCAACGGCGCGGTGCGGTTGCCGGTCGACGAGCTGTTCTCCAGCACCTACGGGTGGCTCCTCGTCGCGAAGACGGTCGCGCTGGTCATCCTCGGCGGGTTCGGATACCTCCAGCGTCGCCGGTCGCTGCCGGCGCTCGCGGCGGACCCGACGTCGCGGGGCGCCCTGATCCGGTTCGCGGGCGGTGAGGCGATCGTCTTCGCCGCGACCATCGGCCTCGCCGTCGGTCTCGGCCGGACCCCGCCGCCGCCGGAGGACATCCGCCCGACCCCGGCGGAGGTGCAGCTCGGCTACAACCTGGACGGTCCGCCGACACTCGCGCGGCTGGCGTTCGACTGGCGATTCGACCTGATCTTCGGCACTGCCGCGATCATCGCCGCGGTCTGGTACATGCTCGGGGTGCGCCGGCTCCGGGCCCGCGGCGACGCCTGGCCCGTCGGGCGCAGCGTCGCCTGGCTGCTGGGCTGTCTGACCCTGCTGATCGGCACGTCGTCGGGCCTCGGCCGCTACGCGCCTGCGGTGTTCAGCGTCCACATGGGCGCGCACATGGCGTTGTCGATGCTGGCGCCGGTGCTGCTGGTCCTCGGCGGCCCGATGACCCTCGCCCTGCGCGCCCTCAAGCCGGCCGGGCCGGACGGTCCGCCGGGGCCGCGCGAATGGCTGCTCGCGGCCCTGCACAGCCGGTTCTCGCGGTTCGTCACGCACCCGCTGGTCGCGTCGGTGCTGTTCGTCGGCGGCTTCTACGCCCTGTACCTGGGCGGCATCTTCGGCGCCACCCTCGACTCGCACGGCGCGCACCTGCTGATGAACGTGCACTTCATCCTCAGTGGCTACCTCTTCTACTGGGTCGTCATCGGGATCGACCCGGCGCCGAGGCAGCTGTCCCCGGTCACCAAGCTGGCGATGGTGTTCGGGTCGCTGCCGTTCCACGCGTTCTTCGGAATCGCGTTGATGAGCACCGTCGAGGTCATCGGCGGCTGGTATTACAGCGCCCTCGGTCTCGGCTGGAACAACGACCTGTTCGGCGACCAGAAGATCGGCGGCGGCATCGCCTGGGCGACCGGCGAGATCCCCCTCGTGCTCGTGATGCTGGCGCTGCTGGTGCAGTGGTCGCGGTCGGACCAGAAGACCGCCAAACGGATCGACCGTGCCGCCGACCGCGACAACGACGCCGAGCTCGCCGCGCACAACGCGATGTTCGCCGAGCTCGCCCGCCGCGACCGCGAGGGCTGGCAGCAGTAGCACGTCGCTCGAGGGGGTCACGCCGCGCGTGACCCCCTGGTCCGCTCAGGCCTGCGCCGCGTGCATCCGCTCCCGTGCCTGCGCCGGGGTCACGGTCTCCGGCCGCAGCGCGGTCGGGTTGTCGAAGTGCCATTTCAGGACCGCGTGCGTCAGCGGGAGGTCCCGCTCGACGATCGCCTGCTCGACCTTCGCGGAGCTGAGGCGGCGGACCACCCGGCGGGCGACCGCCGCCACGGCCCGGTCCACGACCGCCGGCTGATCGACGTCACCGAGCCTGCGCATCCACGTCGGCAGGGACGCGATCGTCGCGGGCGCCATGACCCGGCTGCCGGCCCACAGCGGCCACCGCCCCTTCCCGCCCTCGGTGCGCAGCAGGTAGTGCATTCCCCGCAGCGCGCGTTCGGAGGTGCACAGCGTCGGCCGGACCCGAGCGAAGTACGCCCGCACCTCGTCACGCGACCGCGGCACGTCCTCGGGCGCGCAGGTCTGCAACTCGGCCGCGACGACGCAGTCGGCCCAGTAACGTGCCTCCTCGGCCGGCGTGAGCGGACCGGGGCCGTACATCTCGTAGCACTTGAGCACCGAGTGCCAGCCCGTGACGTGGATCCACAACTGGCCGGCCGGATCGTTCGCGCTGTACCGCCTGCCGGTGATCGGCTCGATGCCGGTGGCCTTCGCGTGCACCCGCATCAGCAGGTCCGACGTCTCGACCGCGGTCCGGCCGTCGCCGACCGCGACGATCAGGAAGTACGACAACGTGCCGTCCATCCGGCCGCGCGGATCGGTGTAGATGCCGTCGGCGTCGGCGACCGCCGCGGCGAGCATCGGGTCGAAGTGTTCGAGCGTCACCGCGCGCTGGAACCCGATCAGTGCGGTCGGATGCGTCCACACCTTCCAGGTCGGCGAGTCGGGTCCGAAGAAGCCGTGGTCCTCGCGGCCGCGGTCCGGGTCGAACGGCCAGCCGCGGCCGGACATCACGCGGGTGTCGGGCATCGTGTGCTCCTGTCGCCGTGCGGCCGTCACGGGGTCATCTCGTAGGCGCCGGACAGTGCGGCCACCCGCTGCCAGACCCGGTCGAATCGGTTCGTGTCCACCACCGGGCGGCGGATCGCGGTCCTCGCCCACTCGGCCTGGGTGTCGGTGGCGGCCGACTTGCCCAGCAGATCGGTCGCACCGGCCGCGAAGTCCCGGACGAGGATGTCGAAGATCTGATCGAGCAGGTCGGTGTCGAGGCCGACGATCTTCGCCTGTTCGAGGACCAGCCCGCCGTAGACGACGAGGGTGAACAGTTCCCCGATCGCGAGCTGCAGGTCGAGGTCGGCGCCCGTCGTCGAGGCCGGATCGGCGGCGACCAGCCCGGCGAGGGACTCCGCGAGTTCGGTGAACGCCGCGACGTTCGGCACCGCCGCGAACTCGCGGTACGCCCGCCGCCAGTCGTGGAAGCGAATCCTGCCGAGGCCGCTGGCCGGACCCTGCCGGAACAGGAACTCGTCGTCCGCCCCGTCGCCGCGAGTGGGCACGACATCGAAGTCGCGCGGGTCGAGGAGGTACGCCGGCATGAACTTGAGGATCAGCGCGAGGTTCACCGCGACGGTGCCCTCGAGTTTCGGCAGACCGTCGACGTCGACCTTCGCGACCGGCAGGAACGAGTCCGCCTCGAACCCCTTGGCGGCCACGATGTCCGACAGCAGGGTGATCACCCGCTGCGCCTCGGTGGTGACCTTCATCTTGGTCACCGGGTTGAACAGCAGGTAGCGGCGGTCGTCCGGGGTCGCGGACCGGAAGTAGTCGACGGCGCGGTCGGAGAACAGGCGCATCGCGATCAGCCGGGCGTACGCGTCGACGAACTCCCGGCGCACGTGGGCGAAGTCGGTGACCGGGTGCCCGAACAGAATCCGGTTGTGGGCATGGTTGATCGCCTCGTACAGCGCGTGCGTGCACACCCCGATCCCGCCGAAGCACAGGTTGAACTTCCCGATGTTCACGGTGTTCAGCGCGGCGCTGAACGCGTCGGCGCCGGTGTGCAGGATGTCGTCCGCGTGGACGGGGTAGCCGTCGAGTTCGAACTCGGCGACGTACATCTGCGACGGCACGACGTTCCTGATCACGCGGTAGTCGGGATGCTCGCTGTCGGCGAGGAAGAAGACGTACGCGTCGGGTCCGTCGGCGCCCGCGACGCGGCCGAAGACGGACACGATCCGCGCGCAGTTCCCGTTGCCGATGTAGTACTTGCGGCCCGACGCGGCGAAGCCGCCCCTTCCGTCCGGCGTGAGCACCAGGTCGGTGGAGTAGATGTCGGCGCCGTGCGCCCGCTCCGACAGCCCGAACGCGGCGACCGCGCCGCCGTCGAGGAGCCCCGCCGCGCGGACGCGCGCGTCGGCGTTGGCGGACTGCCAGACCGGGCCGAGACCGAGCACGGTCACCTGCCACGGATACCAGTGGTTCAGGCCGTAGAAGCCGAGGACCTCCGACATCGCGGCGATGCGGGCGGTGTCCCACCGCTTGTCCGGGTCGCCGGCGGCGTTCGCGGCCGGGGTCAGCATCGTCGCGAAGAGTTTCTCGCGGGCCGCGAACGCCAGGAAGTCGGCGTAGAAGACCTTGCCGTGGTAGTCGGCGAGCAGACGCTGCTTTCCGCGGCTCTCGAACCAGTCGATCGTCGCGCGCAGCAGTCGCCGCGTCTCCGGATCGAACCGGTCCGCGGAGTAGTGGTTCGGGTCGAGCAACAACGTGTCGGACACCTGCGTCATCGCGTGCGCCTCCTCGGTCGGGTGGCGCTTCGGGGAGCCCGCCACCGATGAATACAACGCGACCGTAGCAATGTCGCGGCAGCGAATGCAACGGTTGCGTAAAATTGGTGTGCGGATGCCGTGGCGCAGGACCCGGCCCGTAGGGTTGGCGAAGGAGGTGGACCCACGTGACGAGAGCCGATGCGACGAGCGCAGTGCGCCCGCGCCGCAAGTACGCGCCGCGGCTGCCTCCCGAGCAGCGCCGGGAACAGCTGCTCGACGCCGCGTTCGAGGTCACCCGCCGATCCGGTCTCCACGACTTGAGCATGGAGTCCGTCGCCGTCGAGGCCGGTGTCGGAAAACCGGTGCTGTACACCGTGTTCCGTACCCGCGCCGACCTCGTCGCCGGCCTTCTCGAACGCGAGCACCGGCGTGCGGTGGCCCAGGTTCTCGACACCATGCCCACCGACCTGACCGTGGCTGGGCCGACCGCCGCCTACACCGGCACGGTGACGGCGTTCGTCGACGTGGTCCTCGCGAACCCGACCCGGTGGCGGCTGATCCTGACCGCCCCCGACACCGCGCCGATCGAGTACCGCGACCACCTGCGCGCCGCCCGGTCGGCGGTGCTCGCGCGTGCGGTGGACCTGGCCCGGGCCGGGATCGCCCTCGAGCCTGCGCTGACCGGGCTGGACCCGGAACTGCTCGCGCACACGATGATGTCCTTCGCCGAGATGCTCGGCAGACTCGCGGTGGCCGACCCGGAGAGGTACACCAGCGACCGTCTCGCGACCTACGCCCACGCGCTCGCGAACCTGATCCCTGCCCCCGCGTCCACTAGCACGCCGGGCTGACGAAAACCTCTCCCGGACGCCGTGATTCGGGCGCGGTGTGGACGAATCCCCGGGTCGTCCCCAGAACCGTCGCGGCCCGCCCGGATCGCCCAGGGGCGCGGCAGGCTCGTCACCGCGGGGGCCACCGGTCCCCGGGACAGCGAGGGCTACCAAGGGGGATCCATGGCAAGCGAGACCGTCGTCACCGTCGTCGGCAACCTGACGGCCGATCCGGAGGTGCGATTCACACCGGCCGGCACCGCCGTTGCGAAGTTCACGATCGCGGCCACGCCGCGCCACGTCGACCGTCAGACCAACGAATGGCGTGACGGCGAACCACTGTTCCTGCGGTGCAACGTCTGGCGGGAGGCCGCCGAACACGTGGCGGAGACGTTGGCCCGCGGCACGCGGGTGATCGCCCAGGGCCGACTGCGCCAGCGCACCTACGAAACCCCGGAGGGGGAGCGGCGCACCGTCGTCGAGCTCGAGGTCGACGAGATCGGCCCGTCACTGCGCTTCGCGGTCGCGTCGGTGACCAAGACGACGCGGCAGGGGCCACCGGCGGCGGCCGAGACCCCGGCCGACGACCCGTGGACGGCGGTGCCCGCGACCGTGGGCACGGGCACCGGCGGCGGCGAACCGCCGTTCTGAGTGCGGCGATGGCGAATCCTGTGGGTCGCCCGAAACCGCCACGGTGGCGGTGGCGGCGGGCCTAGCGTGGGAACGTCGGCCCGGGTGGGAGGAGTGGGCACGGTGAATCCGCGACGATCGACACCGCGACGATGGACACGGTTGCTTCTCGGCGCGGTGGCCGCGGTGGTCGTCTCGGCGGGTCTTCCTCCGCTCGCGGCCGCCGCGAACGATGCGCCAGGCACGGTGGCGACGGTCGAGGCGTTGCCGGCCGCCGCATCGGTCCCCGGAGCCGGCGCCGAGTACCGGCTCACGTACTGGACCGCCGACCACTCGGGTGCGCCCCGGCTGAGCACCGGCGCCGTCCACGTGCCGTCCGGTCCGCCGCCGCCCGGCGGCTGGCCGGTGGTCTCGTACGCGCACGGCACGATCGGCCTCGCCGACCAGTGCGCACCGTCCGCGGCCGGCAACATCCCCCAGGAGTCCGATTTCACGGCGCGGTGGCTCCGTCGGGGGTATGCGGTCGTCGCCACCGACTACGCCGGCCTCGGCACCCCCGGCGAGCTGACGTACCTGGACGGCCTCGCCGCGGCGCACAACGTGATCGACATGGTGCGGGCGGCCCGCGCGGTCGACCCCGCCCTCTCGTCGCGGTGGATCGCGGCCGGGCTGTCGCAGGGCGGGCACGCGGCCCTGAACACCGCACACGTCGCCACCGCGTACGCGCCCGACCTCGACTATCGGGGAGCCGTGGCGCTGGGGGCGCCGACCAACCTGGACCAGGTGTTCGCCCTCGGGCGGCCCGGCATCCCGAACCTCGGGCTCGCCGGTCTGACGAAGTTCGTGTTGTTCACGATGGTCGGGATGCGGGACGCGCGACCCGACCTGAACATCGACTCCTACCTGTCGCCGCGCGGTCGCGAACTCGCCCGGATCGCGACGCAGGTGTGCACCGTCGAGTTCAACGACCACGTGGGGAACGCGTCGGTCGGCGACCTGTTCTCCCGCCCGCTCGACGACCTGCGGCCGGCGATGGCGGACTACCTCGGAGTGCCGACCACCGGGTACGACAGGCCGCTGTTCCTCGGTCAGGGGGTCGTCGACCTGGTCGTGCCGATCCCGCTCACGCTCGCGTTCGTCGGGCAGCTCACCGCGTCGCAGACCGACCTCACCTTCCGCACGTACCCGGACGCCGACCACATCGGCACCCTGGCGGCCGCGTTCGACGACGCCGCGGCCTTCGCCGATCGCGGGCTGGCTGCGGCGCGGTAACGATCCGCACCCACCGGCCGCAAGTCGGCTCCACCGCCATCGGCGCGGAGTAGGCAGAGGTCATGAGCCATGGCCGGGGGTGTGGTGTCGGTGTTCATCTCGTGCGACGTCTCCGCGGTGTTCTTCCCGCGGCGGCGGTCGCCTCGGCACTGGTCGTCGCGGCGGCGGCCGCCGGCGGGTCACCCGCGCTCGCCGCAGCGCCGCCGCCACACGGCACGGTGATCGGGACCGCGGCGTTGCCGTCCGCGGCGCACCTGCCCGGCGCGGCCACGCAGCGGCGGCTGACCTACTGGACCGAGGGCCCGACCGGGCGGCCGGCCCGCAGCACCGGAGCGGTCTACCTGCCACCGGGCCCGCCGCCAGACGGCGGCTGGCCGGTGGTGTCGTGGGCCCACGGCACCACCGGGGTCGCGGATGCGTGTGCGCCGTCCGCCGGGGACGTCTCGGACGCCACCCGCGACTATCTCGACGCGTGGCTCGGGGCCGGGTTCGCGGTCGTCGCCACCGACTACGTCGGCCTCGGCACCGAGGGGGTGCACGCGTACCTGCACGGACGCAGCGAGGGCCGGGCGGTCGTCGACATGGTGCGGGCCGCGACGTCCGTCACCCCGGAACTGGCCCGCACCTGGGTCGTGGCGGGCCATTCGCAGGGCGGGCACGCGGCGATGTTCGCCGCACACGAGGGCACCCGCTACGCGCCCGACCTCGACTACCGCGGTGCGATCGCGACCGGCACACCCGCGAATCTCGAACTGCTGCTCCCGTTCGGCGGGCCGGGATTCCCGAACCTCGGACTCAACGGGCTGACGGTGTTCGCCGCCTACATCGTCGACGGACTGCGGGTGTCCCACCCCGACCTGCCGATCGGCGACTACCTCACACCGGCCGGGGCCGCGCTCGTCGACGACTCCACGACGATGTGCTTCACGCAGCTCCGCGACCGGGTCGGCGACGTCGGGGTCGGGGACATGCTCGCCCGCCCACTGGACGAGCCCCGGTTGCGGGACGCGATCCGCGACCACCTCGCGGTGCCGACGAGCGGCTACGACCGGCCGGTGTTCGTCGGGCACGGGGTCACGGACCAGACGGTTCCGTTTCCGCTCGGGGCGAAGCTCGCGGCCGACCTGGCCACGAACCGGCAGGACGTGACGTTCCGCGCGTATCCGGGTGCGCACGGGGCCTCCGCGATGCAGTCGCTGCCGGACGCGATCGCGTTCGCCCGCGCACACCTGTGACCGTCGCGTGTGACCTGCGCGAACGGGTCGCCGGTCCGGATTGGGGCACCGGCCACGGTGCCGATACCCTGGACGCCATGGCGGAGTTCATTTACACGATGAAGAAGGTGCGCAAGGCGCACGGCGACAAGGTCATCCTCGATGACGTCACGATGAGCTTCTACCCGGGCGCCAAGATCGGTGTGGTCGGCCCCAACGGTGCCGGCAAGTCCAGCATCCTGAAGATCATGGCCGGTCTGGACCAGCCGTCCAACGGTGAGGCGTTCCTCGACCCCGAGGCGACCGTCGGCATCCTGTTGCAGGAACCTCCGCTGAACGAGGAGAAGACCGTCAAGGCGAACGTCGAGGAAGGCCTCGGCGAGATCAAGGTCAAGCTCGACCGCTTCAACGAGATCGCCGAGCTGATGGCCACCGACTACTCCGACGAGCTGATGGAGGAGATGGGAAAGCTCCAGGAGGAGCTCGACCACGCCGACGCGTGGGACCTCGATTCCCAGCTCGAGCAGGCGATGGACGCGCTGCGCTGCCCGCCCGGCGACGCGCCCGTCACGAACCTCTCCGGTGGTGAGCGTCGCCGTGTCGCGCTGTGCAAGCTGCTGCTGAGCAAGCCCGACCTGCTGCTCCTCGACGAGCCCACCAACCACCTCGACGCCGAGTCGGTGCTGTGGCTCGAACAGCACCTCGCCTCCTACCCGGGCGCCGTGCTCGCCGTCACCCACGACCGCTACTTCCTCGACCACGTCGCGCAGTGGATCTGCGAGGTCGACCGCGGCAAGCTGCACCCGTACGAGGGCAACTACTCCACCTACCTGGAGAAGAAGGCCGAGCGGCTCGAGGTGCAGGGCAAGAAGGACCAGAAGCTGCAGAAGCGCCTCAAGGAGGAGCTCGCCTGGGTCCGGTCCGGCGCCAAGGCCCGCCAGACCAAGAACAAGGCCCGCCTCGACCGCTACGAGGAGATGGCCGCGGAGGCCGAGAAGCACCGCAAGCTCGACTTCGAGGAGATCCAGATCCCGACGCCGCCGCGCCTGGGCAACGTCGTGGTCGAGGTCGACAACCTCGACAAGGGATTCGACGGCCGGGTCCTGATCAAGGACCTGTCGTTCACGCTGCCGCGCAACGGCATCGTCGGCGTGATCGGCCCGAACGGCGTCGGCAAGACCACGCTGTTCAAGACGATCGTCGGCCTCGAGGATCCGGACTCGGGCACCGTGAAGGTCGGCGAGACCGTCAAGCTCAGCTACGTCGACCAGAACCGCGCCAACATCGACCCGAAGAAGTCGGTCTGGGAGGTCGTCTCGGGTGGCAACGACTTCATCGAGGTCGGCCAGAACGAGATGCCGTCGCGCGCGTACGTCAGCGCGTTCGGCTTCAAGGGCCCGGACCAGCAGAAGCCGTCCGAGGTGCTCTCCGGTGGTGAGCGCAACCGCCTGAACCTGGCGCTGACCCTCAAGGAGGGCGGCAACCTGATCCTGCTCGACGAGCCGACCAACGACCTCGACGTCGAGACCCTGAGCTCGCTGGAGAACGCGCTGCAGCAGTTCCCGGGCTGCGCCGTCGTGATCTCCCACGACCGTTGGTTCCTCGACCGCACCTGCACCCACATCCTCGCGTGGGAGGGCAACGTGGAGGAGGGCAAGTGGTTCTGGTTCGAGGGCAACTTCGAGGCGTACGAGGCGAACAAGGTCGAGCGGCTCGGGGCCGAGGCCGCCCGCCCGCACCGGGTCACGCACCGCAAGCTGACCCGGGACTAGGAGTATGCCCAAGACCTTCACGTGTGAGGTTCAGGTGCGCTGGGGCGATTCCGATCGCCTCGGCCACGTGAACAACGTCCTGTACGCGGAGTACGCGCAGGAGGCCCGGACCCGGTTCTTCCGTGAGCTGACCGCATACGGGGTGCGCCCCGCCCCGATGGTCGTGCGGAAGATGGCGTTCGACTACCTGCGCCCGGTGACCGACGAGACCGGTCCGGTCACGGTCGAGGTCACCATTCCGCGGGTCGGGACGTCCTCGTTCGCGGTCCGGCAGGTGGTGCGGAACCGGCACGGCGAGGTCTGCGTGGAGGTCGAGGGGGTGATGGTCGGGTTCGATCCGGAGACCGAGAAGTCGGTTCCGCTGCCCGACCGCACCCGGGAACTGCTGCGGGAGTACGCGCCGATCGAGGTCGTCTCCTAGTCGCTGCGACCGGGATAGGCTCAGCGGTACACACCTGTCCCAGCGACCAGGGGGTGACCGCGAGATGACCGTGTCCGCAGACCGATTCGGACCGCGGTGGGCGGAGGGACTGCCCACCGCGGTCACCGAACACCTGCCCGAGGTGGCGGGCGCCTACTTCCGCAACACCGAGTTCGC
Organism: Rhodococcus olei; assembly: GCF_039540555.1. NCBI lineage: Bacteria > Bacillati > Actinomycetota > Actinomycetes > Mycobacteriales > Nocardiaceae > Rhodococcus > Rhodococcus olei. The sequence goes on from NZ_BAABFB010000029.1 coordinate 11,922, forward strand.
GTGGACCGGCGGGGTGATCAGCGACGACGCGATGGCGGCCTTCCGTTCGCATCTCGAGTTCGCGTCGCAGCGGGAGCCGGGCGAGTCGCTGGCCCGCGTGGTGGTACCGACCCCCGGTGCGCCGGCGGTGCAGGTGGTCACCGACGACATGCCGATGCTCGTCGAGTCCGTGACCGCGATGCTGTCACGGCTCGGCGTGACGGTCGTCGAGATCGTGCATCCCGTCCTGCGGGTGCGGCGGCACGCGGACGGCGCCCTCGTCGACGTGCTCGTCGACGGTGCGCACCACGAGCGGTCCACGCACTCCGAGTCGTGGATGCACCTGCAGTTGCATCTGGCGACCGATCCGGCACAGTTCGACGCGATCGCGGTCGCCGTCCGGGACGTCCTGATCGATGTCCGCCAGGTCATCTCCGACACCGACGCGATGCGGGGCGCGCAGCGTGACCTCGCCGAGCACCTCGAGGAGCTCGCCGACGCCGGCCCGACCGGGTATCCGGAGCGGGAGGTGCGCGACAGCGCGGCGCTGCTGCGGTGGTTCGCGTCCGGCAACTTCGCCCTGCTGGGCTACCGTCGCTACGCATTCGGCGACCCGGCGGTGCACGGCGTCCCGACCGCCGGCATCGTCTCCGGCAGTGGTCTCGGCGTGCTCGGGCCCGCCACCCGCACGGATCATCGAATCGACCTTCCCGCACCCGAGTTCGATCCGGAACGATCCCTGCTGACGTTCGCGCAGGGCCCGCTTCCCGCGACCGTCCACCGATCGGTGTACCCGTCGTTCGTGCGGGTCGCGGACGTCGACGGCACCGGCCGGATCGTGGGCGAACACCGGTTCCTCGGGGTGCTGACGGTGACGGCGGTGCACGAGAACATCCTCGACATCCCGGTCATCTCGGGCCGGGCCCGGGCCGTGATCGCCCGCGCGGGCTTCGAATTGCACTCCTTCTCCGGGCAGGCGATGCTCGAGGTCATCCAGTCGCTCCCGCGGACCGAACTGTTCTCGATCGACGCCGAGTCGCTGTTCCAGACGGTGACCGCGGTGCTGGCGATCGGGGTGCGCCGCCAGGCGCGGTTGTTCCTGCGGGACGATCACGACGGACGGTTCGTCTCCGCGCTGGTGTACATGCCCCGGGACCGCTACAACACCCGCACGCGGCTGGCGATGCAGTCGATCCTGCTGCGCGAACTCGGCGGTGGCACGCTGGAATACAGCGCCCGCGTCACCGAGTCGCATCTGGCGATGGTGCACTTCACGATCCGGACCGGTCCCGAGGAGCCGGCGCCGCACGTGGACACCGGCGCGGCGAACCGGGAGCGTATCGAGGCGTTGCTCGCCGCGGCGTCCCGGGCCTGGGACGACGACCTGATGGACGCGACCGCGGACGAGCCGCTGGTCAGTTCGCTGACCGCGCAACGCTATGCGGCCGCCTTCCCGGAAAGCTACAAGGAGGACTTCGGTGCCGGCCGCGCGACCCGGGACATCGCCCGGCTGGAGCGACTGCGGGTCGGCGAGATCGACCTCGAGCTGTACCGCAGGCGCGGCGAGCAGCGCGGCCGGTGGCGGTTCACCCTCTACATCGCGTCCGACGGGGTGTCGCTGAGCCAGGTGCTCCCGGTGCTGCAGTCCCTCGGTGTCGAGGTGGTCGACGAGCGTCCCTATCAGGTCGTTCGACCCGACGGAATCGGTTGCTGGATATACGATTTCGGACTCGCTGCGGCGCCGGAGCTGATCGACTCCGCGGTCGAGGAGAACCTGGAGCGCGAGCTCGACGAGGCGGAGAGTGTCGGGGAGTCCGCGGACGCGCGGGCGCTGCAGCGCCGGTTCACCGACGCCTTCACCGCGGTGTGGTACGGCCGGTCCGAACCGGACCGGTTCAACGAACTGGTGCTGCGCGCACGCCTGGAATGGCGGCACGCCGCTGCGCTGCGGGCGTACGCGAAATACCTGCGCCAGACCGGTTTCCCGTACAGCCAGTTCCGCATCGAGTCGGTGCTGCTCGAGCACGCCCACACCACCCGGCTGATGGTGGAGCTGTTCCGCGCGATGTTCGACCCGGACGCGCCCCGCGGACGGGGCGGGCCGTCGCGGGCCGACGAGTTGGCGGCCGAACTGCGGGCCCGGATCAAGGACGTCGTCAGCCTCGACGCGGACCGGATCCTGCGCGGGATGCTCTCGCTGATCCTCGCGACGCTGCGCACCAACGTGTACGTCCGGGATTCGGAGGGCCGGCGCCGCGACCTGTTGGTGTTCAAACTCGACCCCGGGCAGATCGCCGAACTCCCCAGGCCCCGACCTCGTTTCGAGGTGTTCGTCTACTCGCCGCGGGTGGAGGGCGTGCATCTGCGCTTCGGCCCGGTGGCGCGCGGCGGACTGCGGTGGTCGGACCGGCGGGAGGACTTCCGCACCGAGATCCTCGGGCTGGTCAAGGCGCAGGCCGTCAAGAACGCGGTGATCGTCCCGGTCGGCGCGAAGGGCGGGTTCGTCGTGAAACGGCCACCCGCCGTGACCGGTGACCCGGCCGTCGACCGGCAGGCCGCGCTCGCCGAGGGTCAGGCCTGCTACCGGCTGTTCGTGTCCGGACTCCTCGACGTCACCGACAACGTCGACGTGACCACCGGCCGCGTGCTGCCGCCCGCGCGGGTGGTGCGCCGCGACGGCGACGACAGCTACCTGGTCGTCGCCGCAGACAAGGGCACGGCCACGTTCTCGGACCTGGCGAACGAGGTGGCGGCCGAGTACGGCTACTGGCTCGGCGACGCGTTCGCGTCCGGTGGCTCGGTCGGCTACGACCACAAGGCGATGGGCATCACCGCCCGCGGCGCGTGGGAGTCCGTCAAACGACACTTCCGCGAGCTCGGGGTGGACGTGCAGCGGGACGCCTTCACCGCGGTCGGGATCGGCGACATGAGCGGGGACGTCTTCGGCAACGGAATGCTGCTCAGCCGGCACCTGCGGCTGGTCGCGGCGTTCGACCACCGGCACGTGTTCCTCGACCCGGATCCGGACGCGCAGCGCTCGTTCGCCGAGCGGGAGCGGCTGTTCCACCTGCCGCGGTCGTCGTGGGCCGACTACGACCGCGCCCTGATCGCGCCGGGTGGCGGTGTGTGGGAACGGTCCGTGAAGGCGGTGCCGATCGGCGCCTCGGTGCGGGCGGCGCTCGGTCTGGACGAGTCCGTCACCGAGCTGTCGCCGCCGGAGGTGGTGCGCGCGATCCTGCGCGCCCCGGTCGACCTGTTGTGGAACGGCGGCATCGGCACCTACGTCAAGGCGTCGACCGAGTCGAACGCGGACGTCGGCGACAAGTCCAACGACACGGTCCGGGTGAACGGGAACGAGGTGCGCGCCAAGGTGATCGGCGAGGGCGGCAACCTCGGGGTCACGCCGCGGGGCCGGGTCGAGTACGACCTGTCCGGCGGCCGCATCAACACCGACGCGCTCGACAACTCCGCCGGGGTCGACTGCTCGGACCACGAGGTGAACATCAAGATCCTGCTCGACACGGCGGTCAGCGGCGGTGCGCTCGAGCGCACCGAACGCAACGAGCTGCTCGCGTCGATGACCGACGAGGTGGCGCGACTGGTGTTGCGCGACAACATCGACCAGAACCTGCTGATGGGGACCGCCCGGGCCGACGCCCCCGGGATGCTGGGGGTGCACGCCCGGCTGATCGCCGATCTCGAGCGGGACCGCGGCCTGGACCGGGAACTCGAGGTGCTGCCCACCGACGACGAGATCGTGCACCGCGAGCAGGCGGGAATCGGGTTGACCTCGCCGGAGCTGGCGACGCTGCTAGCGCACGTGAAACTCGCCCTCAAGGACGACCTGCTGGCCAGCGAACTGCCCGACAGCGACACCTACGCGACCCGGCTGCCACGGTATTTTCCCCGGCCGGTGCGGCAGCGGTTCGCGCCGCAGATCCGCGCCCATCGGTTGCGCCGGCAGATCGTCGCCACGATGCTCGCGAACGAGGCCGTCGACATCGGCGGCATCACCTACGTCTACCGCCTCGCCGAGGAGGCCGGTGCGAGCAGCACCGACGCGATCCGCGCGTTCACGGCCGCGACCGAGATCTGCGACCTGCGGACCCTGTGGGCGGACATCGCGCAGGCCGCCGTCCCGGCCTCGGTCGGCGACGACCTGGTGCTCGAGTCGCGGCGCATGCTCGACCGGGTGTCACGCTGGCTGCTGACCAACCGGCCGCAACCGATCGCGGTGGGCGCCGAGATCAACCGGTACGCGACGCGGGTGCGTGAGCTGATGCCGCGGGTGCACGGCTGGCTGCGGGGCCACCACCTCACCGAGCTCGACGCCCGGATGGCCTCCGTGCTCGACCGGGGCTGCCCGCGGGCGCTGGCGCTGCGGGTGTTCGGTCTGCTCGACGCGTTCCCGGTCCTCGACATCATCGACATCTCCGACATCACCGACCGCGACCACGAGGAGGTGGGCTCGCTGTACTACGCGCTCGACTCGCACCTCGGGATCGACGAATTCCTCACCGCCATCTCGGGACTCGAACGCGGCGACCGATGGCACTCGCTGGCCCGGCTGGCGCTGCGCGAGGACCTGTACGGGTCGCTGCGGTCGCTGACCATGGACGTCCTGTTCGGCGGAGAACCGCACGAGAGCGCCGCGGAGAAGATCGCCGACTGGGAGTCGACGAACGCCTCCCGGCTGGCACGCGCCCGGGCGGCGCTCGCGGAGATCGGGGCGTCTGGGACCCTGGACCTCGCGACGCTGTCCGTGGCGGCGCGTCAGGTACGGAGCATGGTGCGCGGTGCGGGCACCCGATCGGAGGGAACGCGGTGAGCGGCGAGCAGGCAGGGACGGTGGCGACGGGGGTCGGCTTCCACACGAAGGTGGGGGTTCGCTGGTCGGACATGGACGTCTTCCAGCACATCAACCACGCCAGGATGGTGACGCTGCTCGAGGAGGCCCGCATCCCGTGGCTGTTCGAGGACGGGAAACCGACGGTGGCGCTGCGCGACGGGGCCGTGATCGCCGACCTGCACGTGCGCTACCAGGGTCAGCTGCGCCACGACGACGGACCGCTGGACGTGCTGATGTGGATCGAACAGGTGCGGGCCGTCGACTTCACGATCGGCTACGAGGTGCGCGCCGGTGGTGCCGACCCGAGTTCCGCCCCGTCGATCGTGGCGTCGACCCAGATCGCGGCGTTCGACATCGGCACCCAGCGGCTGCGCCGCCTCACCACGGCCGAGCGCGAGTACCTGGAGAGCTGGCAGCGTGGCTGACCGCGTCCTGATCGTCCCCGAGCCGGGGGAGCGGGCGAACCTCGCCGCCTTCCTCGGGCGGGCGGTCCGGCTCGACGAGGCCTCCGTCGTCCGGTTGCGTCGCCGCGGTGACGATCACCTGGTCGCCTGGGCGACAACGGGATTCGAGGTTCTCGCGGCACGTGTGGTGACCGGGCGGATGCGTCCCGACGACATCACCGCCGCCGCGGACGGGGTGCTGCACGCGCTCGACGCGGCCGAGGGTGCGGAGATCGACCCCGGCTTCGCGATGGACTCCGCCTGGCGCGGCGCGCTCCCGCCGGATCAGGGTTTCGTCCACGTCGACGACGTGCCGGCGCACATCCTGATCGACCTGGCGCGGCAGGGCACACAGGTCGCCGCCGACCACGGCGGTCACGGGCCGCCGGCGTCCCTGCTCGACCAGGAGGTGCTCACCGTCGACGGCGGCGGTGAACGGGTCGGCGTCAGCATGCGCGCCGTCTTCGCGCTCACCGCAATGGGTTTCGTTCCCGGCGGTGACGTGGAGTCAGCGGTCGTCGATCCGGCCGAGCTGGTCCGGGTCCGCGCCGCGCGCACCTGGCTGCGCCTCGACGCGCGCTACGGGTCGGTCTTCGCCCGCCGCGGCGGCGAGATCCCGCTGTCGGTGATCTGACGGCAGGTGTCTCCGTGCAGGCGGCCAGGCCCGACGGCGCCGTTGGGACGGTGTTCGTCGACATCCGAGTGGTCGGGTCAGGGTGGCTGCGGCGTCCAGTGGTCGAGCATCGCGGCGAACGTCTCGCACGCGGCGCCGGAGAGGCCGTAGGGCGCCTCGAGGTGCACGCTGAGCGGGAAGCCGAGGTCGTGCACGCCGTCGACGATGCGGCGGTACAGGTCCACGAGCGCGTCGCGTCGCTGCCGGAAGGATCCGGCTGCCACGCGCGCGACGAACTCCTGGTCCTGTCGGGCCAGGTCGTTCCCGCGGTCGTGGATGAGCCAGTCGATCAGGCGCACCCGCTGCTCGATACCGGGGACGAACCCGAACGACAACAGGATCTCCGGGTGGTGCTCGGTTCGCGCGCCGAACTCGCGCAGGAAATCGGCGATCCGGTCGGAGTACAGCAACTGGGTGAGTGCGAACGTCGCGCCGGATCTGCACTTGACGTCCAGTCTGTCGAGTTCGTCTCGGCGTGTGGGGATCAGCACCACGCCGCGGTGGGGGACGAGCTCCCGGAAACGTGCGAGTGCCTCCTCCGGTCGGACGCCGGGCGCGTCGGAGGACGGTAGGCCGCGGGGTTTTCCGACGAAGATCACGCCGTCCATGCCGGCGTCGCGCAGCCGGTGCACCCGCTGGTCGAGATGCCGGGCGTCGTGGAAAACCGTGACCTGCGTGCACAGGCCCGCGACGGTGCCGAACGCTCGCCGAACCGGCTCCCAGTAGTCCAGCACGGGCATTCGCGGGGTGAACGGCGCGGGCCGGTCTCGGTCTTCCGCGATGATGCCGGGGATCATCACGTGTCGCACGCGGTCGCGGAGTCCGCTCCGTCGGCACAGTTCCGCGGCCGCGCCGGCCTCCTCGGTGGCTTGGCTCGCCGCCGCGGGCAACTTCGGTGGGGCGAGCTCCAACGCCACCGTGTTCATGGCGGTCAAGGACGTTCGGCGGTGGCCAGCCAGGCCGGTGCCAGCATGCGGTCCTGTCCGTCGAAATCGAGTCCGGCGACGATCTCCGACAGCGGCGCGTAGGTGGGTGTCTGCAGGTCGCCACGGGTGATCGCGGTCGTGTAGGTGGTGCGCTCGATGCGGCGCACGACCCACCCCGCGTCGGCGAGCGTGCCGCGGAGATTGTCCTCGCTGATCCGGAACGGTCCCGGGAACCGCTCCGGGACGAGGTCGGAGAAACACACCACGTGCAGCCGGGCGTTCGGGGCACACGCCCCGTACAGAGCCGCGACGTAGCGCGGGCGCTGGTCCTCGGCGAAACAGTGGTAGAGCGCGCTGTCGAGGACGGTCGTGAATCGGCCGACGTACCCGGACAGGTCGGTCGCATCGGCCACTGCGAACTCGACAGCCTCCTCGAGTCCCCTGTTCCGGGCGCGTTCACGGGCGATGTCGACGGCGGTCGGCGCCGCGTCGAGTCCACACACCCGATATCCGCGCTCGGCGAGGTACAGCGCATTCTCGCCTGGGCCGCAACCGATGTCGAGTACCTCGCTCGTGATCTGACCATCGGCCTCGAGATCGCGGACCACCGGTTGGGCCTCGCCGATGTCCCACGGCACGCGATCGAACCTGATCGGGAGCGGAGCGGCCTCGCTCGGCTGCGGGTTGCTGCCCAGCGCGTCGAAGTCGCCGCGGTAGAGCGCGTCGAAGTCGGCGGGGCTCGGTGGAGGGGGTTGCTGGGGGACTACGTCGTTCACGGGTCGCTCCTTTCCCGTTCCTGCGGTCGACCGCACGTGACGGCAGGGTGCTGCGCCGGTCCCGGCACGCTCACGCCGTGGGCAAGTCCACGCCCCATGGTAGTCAGAAGCACGGCACGGCAGGGGCGCGATCGGTGTCCCGGCCTGGCTGCGCCTCGACGCGCGCCACGGGTCCGTCTTCGCCCGTCGCGGCGGCGAGATCCCGTTGTCGGTGGTGTGATGCGAGCGGGGACATCGGCGTGCGTGTCGGTGGGCGGTGTGCGGAGTCTGCTCACCCATGGACAGGGCCGCCGTCCGCTGAGCTCGGGAATTCGAGTACGTCGCCGGAAGTCTGTGATGCCCATTCTTGAATGCAATTTCCGGATCGGCTCGAGGATTCCGTTTCAATTCAAGTATGGAACGTAACTCATCGGTGATTTACGCAGCGCCTGCGTGGTGTATTTCGAAGCTCTAACGTTCCGGACAACCGTCCAGTCTCCCGGGGACGTGTCTTTGGATGTTGCTTACCATTCGCTGGCATGACGACTTCTTCGAAAGCAAAGCTGCGCATTGTTTTTCGTGATGTTCGGGTGTTCGACGGCGTTTCCGGCAATCTCGTTGGCGGCGACGTTCTGATCGACGGGGACCGGGTGGTCGGGGTCTCGGAGTCCCCGGTCGGTGACGAACCGGGTCGTGAGACACAGGTGATCGAGGGTCGCGGCCGGGTCCTCATGCCCGGCATGAGCGACGCACATGTGCACCTGGTGGGCAATGCCAACACCTACGTCGACATGGTGACGGGCTCGGAGAGTCACATCGCGGTCAACGGTCTCGCCGAGGCCAGGAACATGCTGCTTCGTGGCTTCACCGCGGTCAGGGACATGGCCGGCGACACCAGCAGCATCAAGTCGGCCATCGATCGCGGGCAGTTCCAGGGGCCGCGCATCTATCCGTCGCAGGCCGCGATCTCGCAGACCAGCGGACACGGCGACTTCGGGTTCGTCTACGACACCCCGACCGCACTGGCCGGCGTGGAGTCGCGCGCGGAGAGTATCGGTTTCATGCGGGTCGCGAACGGCGAGGCGCAGGTGCTGGCCTCCGTTCGCGAACAGTTGAAGAAGGGTGCCTCCCAGATCAAGGTGATGGTCGGTGGCGGCGCCGCATCGATGTACGACCCGCTGTACACGGTGCAGTTCACTCCCGCCGAGTTGCGGGCCGCGGTCGATGCGGCGACCGACTACGGCACCTACGTCGCCACGCACGTGTACAACGTCACCGGCATACACCGGGCGGTCGAGGCCGGTGTCAAGTCCATTGAGCACGGTCACCTCGCCGACGAGCCGACGATCGCCATGCTGGCCGAGCGGGAGGTCTGGCTGTCGATGCAACCGTTCGCCCTCGGTGACCACCACTACCCGGACGCCGACCGCGCCGGGAAGGACCGGGAGATCTGCACCGGCACCGACAGCGTGTACGAGTGGGCGAAGAAGCACGGTGTGAAGGTTGCATGGGGCACCGACCTTCTACTGGAGCCGCAGCTCGCCGCCAGGCAGAGCGAGATGGCGGCCCGGCTGGGCGACCACTACAGCAATGTCGACGCGCTGCGGATGCTGACATCCGGCAATGCCGAACTCTTCCGGCTCGCCGGTGAACGCGACCCCTACCGGCAGGCGCCGTTCGGTGTCGTCGCGAAGGGCGCGTGGGCTGATCTGCTGCTCGTCGACGGCAACCCGCTCGAGGACCTGGACCTGCTCGCGGATCCTGGAAAGAACCTGCCGGTCATCGTCAAGGACGGCGAGATCGTCAAGAACGCACTCTGACCCATCCCCGTCGAGCGATTTCTTCGAACACGAACAGCACTGCCGAACACGTGCGCCGTCGATCCCGTCGGACGGCCCGGGAGGAGAGGTGTGAGTTGGTCGAAACAACCACGGCGGAACCGGAGAACTTCTGGGAGCCGATACCCGGTTCGCTCGTGTCCGCGAGGGCGATCGAGCTCGACGGTCCGTGGGGGCACGTGTTCGGCCCCCTCGACCTGGACATCGACGAGGGTGGGGTGACGGTGCTCGCCGCTCAGGCCGGTGCGGCGCGGACCGCGCTCCTGATGGCCTTGTGTGGCAGGATGCGCCTGTCCGGCGGGTCGCTGACCGTCCTCGGCCACACGGACCGGCCCGCCACGGTGTTTGCGCAGTCGGCGATCTCCTGCCTGAACGAACTCGACGACGTCAGTCCGTCGGTGACCGTTCGTGACCTCGTCACCGAGCAATTGCGGTGGGAATCACCCTGGTACAAAATGGTTTCCAGGGTGCATGAGGACGGCGTGGCACGCATGTGCGGCGAGGTCTTCGGTGATGTTCCGCTCCCCGCGCTCAATGCATTCGTCGACGATCTCCCCGAGCTCCAGCAACTGTTGCTCCGGATCGCGGTGGCGAACACCCGCCGTCCACCGTTGCTCGTCGTCGGGCGGCTGGACAGGATCGCCGACGACGACGAGCGCCACACCCTGCTCGAACGCCTTGTGGCGCTGGGGGAGCGGCAGTCGGTGATCACAGCCGACGTCAACCCGTTGCCGCTGGACACCGGGGTGCGGGCGGTGGTCGACATGCACGGAGCGCTCGGTGCCGGCGACATCGGCGTCATGACCGAGGGGCGGTGACGTCGTGCTTGCAGGAGTCTCTCTCGGGAGCGATTCGAAGCGGTACTTCCGCGGCACGATGCCGCGGATCGCGATCATCACCATCATCCTCATGCCGCTGCTCTACGGAGCGATGTACCTGTGGGCGTTCTGGAACCCGTTCGGCGCGGTCGACAAGATCCCCGCCGCGATCGTCAACAACGACACCGGCCGTACCGCGGACGGACAGCAACTCGATGCCGGTGACCAGGTGGTCACTTCGCTCATCGCATCCGGACAGCTGGACCTGGCCGAGGTCTCCGACGAGGAGGCCGCCCAGGGACTGTCGTCCGGGAAGTACTACTACACGATCACCCTGCCCGAGAACTTCAGCGCGGCGGTCGAATCGCCGAACGGAGACAACCCCGAGAAGGCGGAGCTGATCTTCACGTTCAACGACGCCAACAACTACCTCGCCACGATCATCGGGCAGGACGCCTCGGAACAGGTCGTCAACCAGGTCAACTCGACCATCGGCGCGCAGGGCGTCGGGCAGGTGCTCACCGGCCTGCAGAGCGCGGGCTCGGGCCTGAAGCAGGCCGCCGACGGCGCCGACCAGCTGGCCTCCGGGATCGACACCGCCAAGAGCGGGGCGGACCAGCTCAGTTCGGGTGCGAACGAACTGGCGACGAACATGGTCACCGCGGAATCCGGATCGGCGCAACTGGCCAGTGGCGCAGCGCAACTCGCGACAGCGATCGACGGCGCCACGACCCCGTTGATCAATGCCCTGGGCAGTGGTGCCGTCCCGAATGTCAGCGGCCAGGTGTCCGAGCTCCGGCAGTCGCTCGAGGCACTAGGGAGCCGACTACCCGAAGCAACGCCCGCACCCGTCACCGCGGTCTCGCAGGCACTCGAGATTCTCGGGCAGAGCTCGGATCCCCTGGTTCAGCGAGCCGTGGTGGCGCTGTCGCCGCTCACCGCCCAGCAGGTGCGTGGTGACACCGCGGAGCTGCAGGCGGAGATCAGTCGACTCAGCGAGGACGCCCGCGCGGTCGAGTACCAGCTCACGGACCCGAGCAGCCCACTGCAATCCGGTCTGGCGATGCTGCAGAACGGTGGGATCGCGTCGGATCTGCAGCAGCTGCGCATTGGTGCGAACGAACTCAGCGCTGGTGCGGCCACGCTCAGCTCGGGGATGGTCCAGTTGACCGACGGCAGCAGCCGGCTCGCCGGCGGTGCAGGTCAGCTCGCCTCCGGGATGGTCGAACTGCAGTCCGGATCGCATCGACTCGCCAGTGCGCTCAGCGAGGGCGCCGGGCAGGTTCCGAGCTGGACGGACGAGCAGAAGACCGCGACGGCGGAGACCCTTTCGACTCCGGTCGGCCTCAAGCAGGACTACACGAACATGGCGCCAACCTTCGGTACCGGTTTCGCGCCGTTCTTCCTGTCGCTGGCGCTGTTCGTCGGCGGCATCATCACCTGGATGCTGCTGACCCCGTTGCAGTCGCGACCCACGGTCGGCGGAGTCGGCATGTACCGAACGGTGCTCGCGTCGTACTGGCCGGCGCTGTTCGTGGGGATCCTGCAGGTGATCGTCATGTACACCGTCGTCCACTTCGGCGTAGGTCTCGACGTCAAGCACGTGCTCGGCACGATCGCGTTCCTGATGCTGATCTCCGCGACATACCTGGCGATGATCCAGGCGTTCAATGCGGTGTTCGGGATCGCGGTCGGACGAGTGGTGACCCTCGCCTTCCTGATGCTCCAGTTGGTCTCCGCCGGCGGCATCTACCCGGTGCCGACCACCGCCAAACCCTTCCAATACATCCACCCGTTCGATCCGATGACCTACACCGTCAACGGGCTGCGCCAACTCACCATCGGTGAGCACGTCGACTCGCGGCTGTGGATCGCAATCGCGGTACTGGTCGGGATACTGGTCGTGAGCCTGACCGCCAGCGCACTCTCCGTCCGCCGCAACCGCCAGTACACCATGGAGCGGCTCTACCCACCCCTGGAGGTGTGACCAGGACAAACCACTCGTCGAGGGGCGGTGCGTGGCTCACCCCCGAGAATCTCCCCTCGCCCCCGTGACCTCTGACACCGAGCAGATCTCTGACACCGAGTATTGGAGAGAAGATGTCTGATTCCTTCGCGGCTCCGGCCGAAACGCTCGCCCCCGCTTACACCGGACGGCTCGGCACCGATGCGATTCCGGCGCTGCGGATGCCGAAGTCCGAAACGGACCCGGACGCCGCCTACCGGTTCATCCACGACGAACTGATGCTCGACGGCAGCTCACGGTTGAACCTGGCGACCTTCGTGACCACCTGGATGGATCCACAGGCCGATCGGCTGATGGCCGAGACCTTCGACAAGAACATGATCGACAAGGACGAGTACCCGCAGACCGCGGAGATCGAGACCCGGTGTGTGAACATGGTCGCGGCGCTGTTCAACGCGGTCGACCTCGACGAGGCCGATCCCTCCTCGGCCACCGGGGTGTCCACGGTCGGCTCCTCGGAGGCGGTCATGCTCGCCGGGCTCGCCCTGAAGTGGCGGTGGCGCGCGGAGAGACAAGCGGCGGGCAAGGACACGGCGCGACCGAATCTCATTCTCGGCAGCAATGTCCAGGTGGTGTGGGAGAAGTTCTGTCGCTACTTCGACGTCGAGCCGAAGTACCTGCCGATGGCGAAGGGACGCTACGTCATCACACCGGAGCAGGTCCGGGAAGCCGTCGACGAGAACACCATCGGTGTCGTCGCGATCCTCGGCACCACCTTCACCGGTGAGCTCGAACCGGTCGCCGAGATCTCCGACGTTCTCGACGAGATCGCCGCGAAGGGTGGACCCGACGTGCCGCTGCACGTCGACGCGGCGAGCGGTGGGTTCGTGGTTCCCTTCCTGCATCCGGAACTGAAGTGGGACTTCCGTCTTCCTCGCGTGGTCTCGATCAACGTGAGCGGCCACAAGTACGGCATGACGTATCCGGGCATCGGCTTCGTGGTGTGGCGTTCGAAGGAGTACCTGCCGGAGGACCTGGTCTTCCGGGTCAACTATCTGGGTGGTGACATGCCGACCTTCACGCTGAACTTCTCCCGTCCGGGTAATCAGGTGGTCGGCCAGTACTACAACTTCATCAGGCTGGGTGTCGCGGGGTACACCCAGATCATGGAGTCGCTACGCGACACCGCACTGATGATCTCGTCGGAGCTGTCCACGATGGACCACATGCACGTCATCACGGACGGCACCGCGATTCCCGTCCTGTCGTTCGAAGTGGTCGGCGACCCGGGATTCACGGTGTTCGACATCTCGCACGAACTACGGGCCCGCGGGTTCCAGGTCCCCGCCTACACGATGCCGGCCGACGCGGAAGACGTCGCGGTACTGCGAATCGTGCTGCGGGAGGGATTCAGTCGGGACATGGCGTACAAACTCGTGCTGGCGATCAAGGACGTGGTGGCACGGCTGAAGGCCGGTACCGAGCACACCGCGAGTGGTTTCGCGCACTGAGCCGACTCGAGGGGAGGTACCGGTGCGGGTGAGCGCCGGTACCTCCCCTGCCCGTGCAGTTGGCGGCTGTGGTGACCTGGACCGTGGAATGTCCGGTGCGCGCCGTGCGGGGCGCCACCTGACGATCACCGACCCCGGCTCTCGGCGTCCAGCAGGGGGGCTGGCCACGATCACCGCGGTGGGCGGTCGGGTGGCCCCTCTCGATACTCGACCGGAATTGGTGTTGCTCCTTGACGATTCGGGCCAACAGGTCGCCGGCGGAGCTGCTCGGCCGGCGTCCCGGCACCGTCCGGGTCCGCCGCCGACGACCGGCGCCCGGTCAGCCGATGCCGGCCAACTCCTCGGCGGGTCGGTCGTCCTCACCGAGCTGAATGGCAGAGGCGGCGAAGAAGCACAGTGCTCCGATGAAGGTGCCGCCCATGGCGACCGCGGCGTCCAGCGAGGTACCGTCCCGGGTGATGAACGAGCCGACAGCGGAGATGCCGAACGCGATCGATCCGAGCATGTTCAGCCACACGCTCTGCCAGTCCCTCGACCCGGGTTCCCAGATCTGGTTGGCGCGCAGCAACATCAGGATGGCCAGGGCGCTACTCAGCAGGAAGGCGACCGACCCCTCGGCATTCGGGTTCCACACGAGGTGCTCTTCGCCCTTGACGGTGTGAGCATGCAGTGCGGCACCCGTGCTGATGTTGAACAGCAGGGTCCCGAGGAATTGAATTGCCGCGGAGAGCCACTCCGCTCGAATGGCCGGCTTGCCCTGGTCGGTCGTGGTTGCCGGGCCACTCAACACCAGTTGAACGAACGCTGCGGCGGTGAAGAACCAGGATCCGACGAAGAAGACGGTGTTGGCGCCGGCGGTGCCCATCGCCGTGGAGATCCAAGGTGCGGATCCGAGCGCGAAAAGCAGCGCGCCGATGGTGAATCCCCATGATTGCATCCGCAGAGTCGGGTGAATCAGCATGGGGCGCAGTCTAGGTGGAGACGGATCCGGATTGCCCGATTCACGATGGGGGGGTCGAAATCGTTACGTTTCGCGCACGATCGGTGGTCATCCCTGTCGGGATTCACACGAGCCAGGCGGCCGCGTTCGCGGGCAGCAGCCCGTCCGCCAGTGGTGCACTGACGAGCAGCAGCTGCCCGGGCGGCAGCGGCACCGGGGTGTCGGCGGCGTTGAGCGCGCAGATCAGGCCGCCCCGGCGGCGGAACGCCAGGCAGCCGGGAGGGCTTCCGTACCAGTCGATCTCGGTTCCCGAGAATTCCGGACGCTGCGTCCGCAGGTCGATCGCCGCACGGTACAGCGACAGCATCGATCCGACGTCCTCGAGCTGTGCCTCGACCGTCAGCGGCGCCCACTCCGCCGGCATCGGCAGCCAACTCGTTCCGGCGGAGGTGAACCCGAACGGCGGCGCGTCGCCCTGCCAGGGGATCGGGACGCGGCAGCCGTCGCGGCCGCGTTCGGTGTGGCCGGACCGCTCCCACGCCGGGTCCTGCAACACCTCGTCGGGCAGGTCGACGTTCGGCAGTCCCAGTTCGGCGCCGTTGTAGACGAACACCGCGCCGGGCAGCGCGAACTCGACCAGCGCCATCGCGCGGGCCCGCGCCCAGCCGACGGCGCCGCCGCCGTAGCGCGTGACCTCGCGTTCGACGTCGTGGTTCGACAACGTCCACGTCGGGGTGCCGCCGACCGCGGCGACCGCGGCGAGGGAATTGTCGATCGCGGCACGCACCGGTTCGGCCCCGAACTCGGCCTGGGCGAGCCGGAAGTTGAACCCGAGATGCAGTTCGTCGGGGCGGATGTACTCGCCGAACCGCTCGTTGTCGCGCACCCAGATCTCGCCGACCGCCATCGTGCCCGGGTACTCGTTCATCACCTTCCGGATGCCGCGGTGGATCTCGTGCACCCCGGGATTGTTGAACCGCGGATCGTCGTCGTCGTTGCGCATCAGCTCGTTCCGGTCCCAGTCGTGGTCGGGCAGACCCTCCGGCTTGGCCATGCCGTGCGCGACGTCGATGCGGAACCCGTCGACGCCGCGATCGAGCCAGAACCGCAACGTCGCGTACAGGTCCTCCGCGACCTCCGGGTTGTCCCAGTTCAGGTCGGGCTGTTCGCGGGCGAAGATGTGCAGGTACCACTGGCCGGGGGAGCCGTCCGGTTCGGTGACCCGGGTCCAGGCGGGGCCGCCGAAGATCGACGGCCAGTTGTTCGGCGGCTCGTCGCCGTTCACACCGCGGCCGTCCCGGAAGATGTAGCGGCCCCGCTCCGGGCTCCCCGGTGCGGCGGCCAGTGCCGCGACGAACCAGGGGTGCCGGTCGCTGGTGTGGTTGGGCACCAGGTCCATCGTGACCTTGATGCGCCGCGCGTGGGCCTCGGCGACCAGTGCATCCATCGTCTCGAGGCTGCCGAAGAGCGGGTCGATGTCGCGGGGGTCGGAGACGTCGTAGCCGTGGTCGGCCATCGGGGAGCGCATCACCGGGCTCAACCAGAGGGCGTCGACGCCGAGCAGCTCCAGGTAGCCGAGCCGTTCGCGCACCCCGTCCAGGTCGCCGACACCGTCACCGCTCGCATCGGAGAACGAACGCGGATAGATCTGGTAGAAGACCGCGTTCGTCCACCACTGGTCACCGGCCCCGTGCTCCACCGCTGTCGGGGCGGCCGCGACCGGCCTGGTCTCCTGACTCCTCACGACGGTCACAGTGCCACACCCCGGCCGCCGCGACGAGTCGTGGACGCTCGCCGGCGGGGCCCCGGTCAGGTCCTCGGTCAGATGGGGGAGTTCATCATCGACGCCGCGGCCATGTCCATGTACTCGACGAGTGCGCGCCGGTGCTCGGCGTCGAGGGTCTGCTCGTCGATCGAGTCGATCGCGATGTGCATGCACCGCAGCCACGCGTCGCGTTCGAGCGGGCCGATCTTGAACGGCTGGTGCCGCATCCGCAGCCGCGGGTGCCCGCGTTCGTCGGAGTAGGTGCGGGGACCGCCCCAGTACTGTTCGAGGAACATCCGCATCCGGCGCTCGGCCGGCGCCAGATCCTCCTCCGGGTAGAGCGGGCGGACGATCTCGTCCTTCGCGACTTCCTCGTAGAACCGCGCGGTCAGGGCGCGGAACGTGTCGGCTCCGCCCACTGCGTCGTAGAAGCTGATCTCGGCATCACTCATGGCGTGTCCCATTGTGCCCGTACCGACGACGAGGCGTCGACGTCGCTCCCGCGGGCGCGTCGGTGTCGTGCCCGCGGGAGCGACGTCGCCGGCCGTACGCCCCCTGTTCACCGACTGTCCTGCAGATTCGTCCCGAAATGGGCGTGCGTCCTCGCGTCATCCGTGGTCCACTGGGTGAGGTCATTTCCGGAGGTGGCATGAAGCACCGGCACGGCGCGCGAGCGCACCGACAACTCCAGCCCACCGACCCCAGCGAGATGCGCGGGCCGGGGGCATCCACATTGCACATGATCGACGAGGGCGCCAGACCCTCGCACCCGGGCGACGGGGCGGTGCCGGCCTGGGTGAAACGCCGGGTGCTGCTGCTCAACGCCACCTACGAACCTCTCACCGCACTTCCCGTGCGCCGCGCGGTCGTGCTGCTGGTCTGCGACAAGGCGGACTCCGTGCACGAGGACCCGCTCGGGCAGGTCATCCACTCCGCCGGCTGCTCCGTGCAGGTGCCGTCGGTGATCCGGCTGCGCAACTACGTCCGCGTGCCGTATCGCGCCCGGATCCCGATGACCCGGGCCGCCCTGATGCACCGCGACCGGTTCCGCTGTGCGTACTGCGGAGACAAGGCCGAGACGATCGACCACGTGATCCCACGCAGTCGCGGTGGTGACCACTCGTGGGAGAACTGCGTCGCCTGCTGCGCGCCGTGCAACCACCGCAAGGCGGACAAACTGCTCAGCGAACTCGGGTGGACGCTGCGCGCGTCGCTGGTCCCGCCGAAGGGGCAGCACTGGCGGCTGCTCGCCGCCACGAAGGAACTCGATCCGATCTGGTTGCGTTACCTCGGCGAGGGCGCCGCCTGACCCGGCCCGGCCGCGGTGGGTCGGCACCGGCCCCAACGGCACATTTCGGGGGCGGCTGGGCTACCTTTGGCGGGTGAGCATTCTCGAGACAACGCTGATCTTCGTCGGGATTCCCGTCGTCGTGACGGCGATCATCGCGGGGCTGAGCTACCTGGCCAAGCCTGTCGCCGGTGACACGCCCGAGCACTACTCGCTCGACAAGGAGTGGACCCACAAGCCGGTGCTGTGGTCCGCGGTCGACGAGGTGACGACCCGCCCCGGCCACCACGGTGGGCACGCGGCGATCGAAGCCGGTTCGGCAGATCTGATCGGAGGTTCGGCAAGTGGCAGGTGGTAACCGTTTCCCGGCAGTGATCGAGGCCGATCTCCCGGTGGGGTCGGTGGTGACCGCCAGCGGTCGCGTCTCGCGGGTGCACCGGGTGGGTGAGCCCTACGTCGACGACCTCCCGTTCAGCGTCGACGAGCTGGTGGCACTGGACGACGCGCTGACCGACGCGACCCGCGCGACGAAGGTTCGCTTCAACGCGTACATCGGCCCGCTCGGCGAGGACCCGGCGGCCGGTGTCGCCGAGCTGTTCCCGACGACGCCCGAGCCCGAGCGTTCGGTGCTGATCGCGGTGTCCCCGAACCAGCGGGTCATCGAGGTGCGTTCCGGCAAGGACGTCGCGGACCGGGTCACCGACCGGGTCGCGCAGCTCGGCGTGACGGCCGCGGTGGCGTCGTTCGCTGACGCCGACCTGATCGACGGTCTGGTCAGCGCGATCCGTGTGATGAGCGCGGCGATCGCCAAGCCGTAACAAGGCATTCCGGGTTCCCCGATGCCGCACCGAACCGGTGCGACATCGGGGAACTTCTGTTTCCGGGGTCAGTCGGTGGTGGCGTCGAACGCGCGGGCGGCCAGTGCCCGCACGACGCCGGCCTTGCCTTCGACGACGAGCCGCCGCAGCGCCGGCGGATGCTCACCGCTCAGGAACGCGTCCGCGGCCGCGACCGACACCTCGCTGATCGACCACGCCGGGTACAGCCCGACGACCACGGTCTGCGCGACCTCGCTCGACCTCCGCTCCCAGACTCCGGAGATGTCGGCGAAGTAGCGGGCGACGAACGGTTCGAGCAGCTCGCCCTGGCCCGGTCCGGCGAATCCGCCGATGATCGAGCGGGCCGTGATGTTCGCGACCGTGTCGTCGTGCACGACCGTCGCCCACGCCTGCTCCTTGACCGCGGCCTGTGGTCGGGCGGCGCGGGCCGCGGATGCCGCCCGGGCGCCGGCCGCGGTCGGGTCCCGCTCCGCCTCGGCGTCGATGAACGGCGACTCGGGGCCGTCGGCGTCGATCTCCCCGGCCACTGCGAGGGCCGTCACCAGCCGCCATCGCAGGTCGGTGTCGACGAGCAGACCGGGTAGCCCGACCGTGTCGGGTGCCGCGTCGAGCAGCTCGGCGAGGACCTCGGTGTGCCACGGTGACAGCTGGGCGCCGGTCAGCGCGTTCACGAACGCGAGCTGATGGTCGGAGCCGGCCTCCGCCTCGCGGGCCAGTTCCAGCAGGCGGTTCGCGAAGTCCGGCCAGCCGGTCGTGGCGGCCCAACCGGGCTCGGCATAGCTGGACAGCGCGGTGTGCGCCTGCATCAGCAGCCGCTGGACGACGCCGACCTCGGTCTCCGAACCGATGCCGCGCTGCACCAGGGCCACGAAGTCGCGTGCCTTGAGCTCGGCCTGCCGGGTCATTTCCCAGGCCGCCGACCACACCAGCGTGCGAGGCAGGGGATCGACGATGTCGCCGATCCGGTCGATCGCGGTGGCGAGCGACTCCGGGTCCAGGCGCACCGAGCAGTACGTCAGGTCGTCGTCGTTGATCAGGACCAGCTTGCCGCGCGCGATGCCGACCAGTTCCGGGACGTCGGTGCGGGGGCCTTCGACGTCGAGTTCGATGCGGTCGGTGCGGACCAGCTTGCCGTGCGGGCCGTCGTCGTAGACACCGATCGCCAGCCGGTGCACGCGGGTCTCGCCGGCACCGGGCGCGGCGCCGTCCTGCAGGACCGCGAACGAGGTGAACCTCCCGTCGGCATCCACCTCGAACTCGGGTCGCATGATGTTCAGGCCCGTGGTCTTGAGCCACTGCGCACCCCAGCCGGACAGGTCGCGGCCGGACGCCTTCTCCAGAGCGGCGAGCAGGTCGTCGAACGTCGCGTTGCCGTAGGCGTGCTCGGCGAAGTAGGCGCGCAGGCCCGCCAGGAACGGCTCCAGCCCGACGTACGCGACGAGCTGCTTGAGCACCGATGCGCCCTTGGCGTAGGTGATGCCGTCGAAGTTCACCTCGACCGCGGCGAGGTCCGGGATGTCCGCGGCGATCGGGTGCGTGGACGGCAGCTGGTCCTGCCGGTACGCCCACGACTTCTCGACGTTCGCGAACGTCGTCCAGGCGTTGGTGTACTCGGTCGCCTCGGTCTGGCACAGCACCGACGCGAACGTCGCGAACGACTCGTTGAGCCACAGGTCGTCCCACCACTTCATCGTGACCAGGTCGCCGAACCACATGTGGGCCATCTCGTGCAGCACGGTTTCGGCACGCCGCTCGTACGAGTAGCGGGTGACCTTGGACCGGAAGACGTAGTCCTCGAGGAACGTCACCGCACCGGCGTTCTCCATCGCACCGGCGTTGAACTCGGGCACGAACAGCTGGTCGTACTTGCCGAACGCGTACGGCACCCCGAAGTTGCGGTGATAGAAGTCGAAGCCCTGCTTGGTCTCGGTGAACAGCCGGTCGGCGTCCATGTGCTCGGCCAGCGAGGCACGGCAGTAGATGCCCAGCGGGATGTGGCCGTGTTCGTCGGAGTACGAGTCGGTCCACTGCGCATACGGCCCGGCGATCAGCGCGACCAGGTAGGTGCTCATCCGCGGGGTGGTGCGGAAGCGGTGCTCACCCGGCGTCGCGGCGAGGGTCTCCACGGTCGCGGCGTTCGAGATCACCTGCCAGTCCTGCGGCGCGGTGACCGAGATGTCGAAGGTGGCCTTGAGGTCGGGCTGGTCGAAGCACGCGAACATGCGCTTGGCGTCCGCGGTCTCGAACTGCGAGTACAGGTACACCGACTGGTCGGTGGGATCGACGAACCGGTGCAGGCCCTCGCCGGTGTTGGTGTAGATGCAGTCCGCGTCGACGACGAGTTCGTTGCGGGCGGCCAGACCCGTCAGCGTGATCCCGGTCTCCTCGCTGTAGCCGGACACGTCGACCGGCGCGCCGTTGAGGGTGGCCGAGTGCACGGTCTTCGCGATCAGGTCGACGAAGGTCGAGCCGCCCGCGGTGGCGTCGAACGTGATCGTGGTGCGGGAACGGAAGGTGTGCTCGCCCGGGGCCCCGGCTCCGTCGGTCAGGTCCAGCTCGATCGCATAGTTGTCGACGGTCAGCAACGCCGCGCGCTCTGCTGCCTGCTCGCGGGTCAGGTTCGGTGGGGCCACGTTTCGCGCTCCTCTTCGGTCGGGGTTCGGTGACGAACGCCCCTATCCCATCACGCGAGGGCGGCGGGTTCGACCGCTCACGCGTACGCGTCGCCCAGAGGCACCGCCGGATCCGCGAGTCGGTTCGCGTCGACCGCCCGGCCCGAGGCGATCAGCGCCTTGACCGCGTCGGTGACGTCCCAGACGTTCACGTTCATGCCCGCGAGCACCCGGTCGCCCTCGTCGAGCCAGAACGCGACGAACTCGTGCCGGGCGGCGTCGCCGCGGACCACCACCCGGGCGTAGCCGTGCGGGGCGTACCCGACGTACTCCATCCCGAGCTCGTACTGGTCGGTGAAGAAGTACGGCAGGTTCGTGTACTCGGCCGGGTGCCCGAGCATCGTCGCCGCGGCCACCGCAGGCTGGTTCAGTGCATTCGCCCAGTGTTCGACCCGGATGCGGGTCCCGAGCACCGGGTGCATCGCCGCGGCGATGTCGCCCACCGCGACGATGTCGGGGTCGCTGGTGGTCAGGGAGGCGTCGACGAGGACACCCCCGTCCACGGCCAGACCCGCCTGCTGCGCGAGCTCGAGGTTCGGTGCCGCCCCGACCGCGACGAGGACCGCGTCGGCGGGCACGGTGTCGCCGCCGGCCAGGCGCACGCCGGTCGCGCGGCCGTCCTCGCCGGTGATCGACTCCACCGCGGTCTCGAGTCGCAGGTCCACGCCGTGCTCGCGGTGCAGCTCGGCGAACACGGTGCCCATCTCGGGGCCCAGGGCGGCGAGCAACGGCAGGGGTGCGGTCTCGACGACGGTGACCGTGACGCCGTGTCCGCGGGCGGCGGCCGCGACCTCCAGGCCGATCCAGCCGGCGCCGACGATCACCAGGTGCGCGCCGTGGTGCAGGGTCGCGAGCAGCGCGTCGGACTGGTCCACGGTGCGCAGGTAGTGGACGCCGCCCGCGTCGGCGCCGGGAATCGGTGGCCGCCGCGGTCGCGAACCGGTCGCCAGGGCCGCCTTGTCGTACGACACGGTGGACCCGTCGGGCAGGGTGACGGTGTGCGCCGCCGGGTCGAGCGAGGTCACCGTCGTGCCCAGGCGCAGGTCGACGTGATGGTCGCGGTACCAGTCGCCGGGGTGGACGGTGAAGTCCGCGAGCGGCTTGCCGCCGATCAGGTGTTCCTTCGACAGCGGCGGCCGCTCGTACGGGAGGTGCTCCTCCTCGCAGAACAACACGATCTGGCCGTCGAAATCCTTCGCGCGCAACGCCTCCGCCAGTTTTGCGCCGGCGAGTCCACCACCGACGACGACGAAGGTCCGGGTAGCTGACATCGGCCACACTCCGGGTCCGGGGATTCATCCGTACCGTCGACGGTACTGCCCGCCGCGGGGGTGCGGGAAGCATTCGCGCACCGTGGTCGTTGAGTTGAGAGGACAAGTGTCCCACCCGACGAACGATGGAGTTGCGAGTGAGCGAGACAGTGCAGAACGCCGCGCAGAAGGACACCGCCGATTTCTGGTTCGACCCGCTGTGCCCGTGGTGCTGGATCACGTCGCGGTGGATTCTCGAGGTCGAGAAGGTGCGTGACATCGACGCGAGCTTCCACGTGATGAGCCTGGCCGTGCTGAACGAGGGTCGTGAGCTGCCCGAGCAGTACCGGGAGATGATGGACAAGGCCTGGGGGCCGGTGCGGGTCGCGATCGCCGCGGCGAAGGAGCACGGCGACGAGGTGCTGTTGCCGCTGTACACCGCGATGGGCACCCGGATCCACGACCAGGGCAACAAGGACTTCCCGGCGGTGATCGCCGAGGCGCTCGCCGAGGTCGGTCTGCCCGCCGATCTGGCGTCGGCCGCCGACACCGACATCCACGACGAGGACCTGCGCCGCAGCCACAAGGCCGGCATGGACGCCGTCGGCCCCGACGTCGGGACCCCGACCATTCACGTCAACGGGGTGGCCTTCTTCGGCCCGGTGCTCTCCCGGATCCCGCGCGGCGAGGACGCCGGCCGGGTCTGGGACGGCACCGTCGCGCTGGCCTCCTATCCGCACTTCTTCGAGCTCAAGCGCACCCGCACCGAGGATCCCTCGTTCGAGTAGGCGCTTCGCGCCCGTGAGTGGATGTCACCCCCGACCGGGGTGGCATCCACTCACGGGCGGCGGGCCGCCTACGTCTGCGGCAGCACCAGGATCTTCACGTGCTCGTCGGGGTTGCGCAGTGCGGTGAACGCGTCCGCGACGCCGTCCAGGTCGACGCGGCCGGTGATGATCGCCTCGGCGTCGATCTCGCCGTCGGCGAGGCGCTGCAGCGTGATGTCGTACGGGTTCTCGTACGGGCCGTGCCCGAAGTTGATCGCGATCCGGCGGAACTGGCCGACGACCGGAATGACGACCTCGTCCCCGAACGGCGCCGCCAGCACCTGGATGCGGGAGTTGAACGGCAGCGTGTGCATCAGCGTGCCGATGATCCCGGCGCGGCCGCTGCACTCGTACGCGATCAGGATGCCGGCGCCGGCCTGGCCGACGAGGGTGTTGCCCTCGGCGACCATCCGGTTCCACAGCTCGATCGGGTCCTGCTCGTTCGGGTCGACGACGATGTCGGCGCCCATCAGCTTGGCCAGCTCGCGCCGCTTCGGCGACGGCTCGGACGCGATCACCACCTGGGCGCCACGGGCCTTCGCCGCCACGATGGCGCCGAGACCGATCGTGCCGCAGCCGATCACCAGCGCCGAGTCCGCCGACGTGAGCCCCGACTGCTGCATGTGCATCTCGCCGACGTGCAGCGGCTCGGCGAGCGTCGCGTGCTCGAGTGACAGCCCGTCCGGGACGTGCCGGACCCAGAACGCGTCGACGACGATGTGTTCGCCGAACGCGCCGTGGTACTCGTTCGAGTAGCCGATGATCTTCGGGATGCCGGTGCTCGTGTCGGTTGCCAGACCGATGCCCGCGACCCGGTCGCCGACGGCGAAATCGGTGACGTCCGAACCGACCTCGGCGACCGTGCCCGCGTACTCGTGGCCGAGGACCACCGGGCGGTCGGTGTCGAAGGTCGCCAGCGGATATCCCGCGTTCTCCGCGACGTGCACGAACCGGCACGGGTCCTTCGACATGCTCAGGTCGCTGCCGCAGATGCCGCAGGCCGCGACCTCGATCCGGATCTGTCCCGGTCCCAGCGCGGGCGCGGCCGGGACGTCGGTCACCGTGAAGGTGCCGTCGTGGAACTGTGCCGCCTTCATGCCGGTGCTCCTTCGGTCTGGACGGGCTGCCCGTAGTAGTCGGTGTGGGCCTTGGTGATCGCGGTGACGAGGCCGCCGATCAGGTAGTCGCGGTTGTCCTCGGCGAACTGGAGGCTGGCCTGGCGGCCGGCGTTGCGGTTCTTGAAGTGGGGGACGACCTCGGAGGCGAACAGCTCGTAGCTGCGCTTGGTGTCCTCCCAGTTGGCCATGTCGACGTGCAGGATCAGCATGGTGCCGAATCCGCCGGTCTTCTCGATCAGCCGCTCGATCTGGGCGATGGCCTGGTCCGGGGTGCCGATGATGGCCTGCCCGAACTCACCGAGCGAATCGTTGCGCCAGAAGTCGATGATGCCGGCGGGGGTCTGCGCCCAGTCGGGGTTCACCCCGGTCTGCCGGTTCACGTACGCGGCCATCGAGCCGATCCGCCGGCTGACGGCCTTCTCGGCGTCGGCCTGGGTCTCGGCGAGGAACATCGGGTTGACCAGGCGCCAGGTCGAGCGGTCCGCCACGTGGCCGTTCTCGGCGCAGACGGTCTCGTAGACGCCCCAGTTCCGGTCGAGGGCGTCGAACCCGGTCGGGGAGCTGGCCGCCAGCGACAGCAGCGACAGCCCGTGGGTGCCGGCGAGCACCGACCCGTTCGGCGAGATGGTGGACGCGGTGACGGTCTCGAGGCCGGCGGGGTCGTAGGTGGGCAGCTGGGCGCGGGCGTCGCGGAGGGTGAACCAGTCGGTCTCCATGTTGACGACCTCGCCGCGCAGCAGCGGCAGGATCGCCTCGAGGGCCTCGCCCTGGCGGCGCCGCTGGTCGGACGGGTTGATGCCCATCATGTGTGCGTCGAGCGGGATCTTGCCGGGGCCGGTGCCGAAGATCAGCCGGCCCCGGGTCTGCAGGTCCAGCTGGGTGATCCGGTCGGCGGTGACGAGCGGGTGGTGGTACGGCAGCGACGTCACGCCGGTGCCGAACCGGATGCGCTGCGTGCGTTCGGCGGCGGCGGCGATGAACAGATCGGGGGCCGGCACGATCTCGGCGCCGGTGGAGTGGTGTTCACCCATCCACGCCTCGTCGAAACCGAGGTGGTCGAGGTGCTCCATGAGGTCGATGTCCCGGCGCAGCTGCAGTGCGGGATCGGCGTCGAGCGGGTGATAGGGCGCGAGGAAGGCGCCGAACTTCATCGATTCGGGGGTCCACACGGGCGTCATCTCCTGTTGTTCGCGGCATGCCGAGAGGTGATAGTGGGCGGCGTCACATCCGCTCTGCCCTGTTTTGTATCACATAGTTGGATCAGATGATCCAAGAAATTCTCGGGATCCGAACCCGGGTTGCGGTATGCGGCACGCGTCGCTCACGGTGAATCACCGTGTGGAACGGCATGATCCGGCCGGTGCCGGCCGGTGCCGGCCGGTGCTCCCGTCTCCGGCGGAGGCGCGGCAGTTGGGGGAGTCGGTGGCGCCGTATGCATGCTCACCAGGTGGTATCGAGTGGGACGACGCGGTGTTTCCTGGATCGAACGATCCAGAACTGCCGCTGTACTCCCGGGGTGCCGTCAGCTCCCCAGCAGGCGTCCGACACCGCCGACCGCGAAGGCGACGAGGTCGTCGTGGAAGTCGGTCAGTTCCTCCGGCGTCAGGCGGTCGCCGTCACGGCTCCACTCGTCGGCCCGGCCGAGGGCCTGAAGGTAGCCGGTGACGGAGATCGCCCAGCGCCGCTCGATCCGATCGGGATCGGATCCGGGGAATGCCCGCCGGACCTCGGTCATCAACGACTCCGACACCTGCCGTCCGGCCGCGTGCAACGCCGGGTGTCCCTCCGGCGACAGCTGCGCGATGATCTTGACCCAGCGCATGCCGCGGGTCCGGTGTCGCAGCAGTAGTTGCAGGTAGGGGTCGGTGAGGGCGTGCACCAGCGTGTGCGCGGTGGGCGGTTCGTCGGTGCGGGCCAGCGTGTCGACGTTGGCGAGGATCTCGTCGCGCACGGCGGCACCGAGGTCGACCAGGACCGCCGAGAGCAGTTCGTCCTTCGACCCGAAGTGGTAGTGGACCGAGGCGGGACCGAGTCCCGCGGCCGCGTTGACGGCCCGGACCGAGACCGCGCCGACGCCGTGCGTCGCGAAGAGTCGTTCGGCGGTCTTC
Source organism: Rhodococcus olei (assembly GCF_039540555.1). Lineage (NCBI taxonomy): Bacteria > Bacillati > Actinomycetota > Actinomycetes > Mycobacteriales > Nocardiaceae > Rhodococcus > Rhodococcus olei. The sequence goes on from NZ_BAABFB010000029.1 coordinate 38,487, forward strand.
ACGAGGCGGTGCCGGGTGGCAGTGCCCTGCCGGTTCTGTGTTGCCGTGGACATGGGCGCGAGCATGTCACACCTTGACGGGCCCGGGCGGCATGACATCAAATGGTGCACAGAATTGAAACAACTGATCCAGAACAGGGACGGAGACGGCACATGCAGCTCGAGGTGGATCTCACCGGGTCCGAGGCGTCGGTGCGGCTGACGGGGCACGACGAGTTCACGCGTCTGGCGGTCGCGGTCAGCGGTGAACCCGCGCCGACTCGTCTGGCCGCGGCGCTGGCGGGCTGGGGCACCCTAGACGGTGCGCACGCCTGGCTCGACATCGGCCGACTCGAGGAGGCGCTGCGGGCGAACCCGGATCGCGCCGACGACTGGCTGGCCTGCTTCGTGTCGATGATCGACTACGCGGAGACGAAGGGCTGGGTCGATTCGGGCCGGGTGCGCGCGCACGTCGCGTAGGAGAAGGCTCGGCCGCCGCCCCCCGGCCGGAGACGGCGGCGTGCGTGGACGACCATCCGAGGGTCGGACTGCCCGGCCGGCCGCGTCGTGTCAGCCGCTCTCGTCGTCGGCGTGAAGACCTCGCCGCGACGAGGCCCGCTCCGGTTGCGCTGCCCGTCGGAACGCTTCGCGCACCGACTCTTTCGTCCCCGGTTCGCCAAGGGGGTCGGGGCGACGGGGTGTGTCGAAACCGGAATCGTTCTTTGACGCAACGATTGTCATGTGAATCGTGTGACAGAATCGGCAGGTGTTGAAACGGGAGGCCCGACAAGCGGTCGACGACGGCGTCGTCGAGCCGCTGGCCCAGCGTGGTCGGCCGACCGGCGATCACGAGGCGAAGCGTGCCGAGTTGCTTCGGGCGGCGACCGCGGTGATCGCGGAGGAGGGCTACGTCAACGCGTCGTTGCGCAAGGTGGCGCAGCGTGCCGGCTACACGACCGGGGCGGTGACCTACTACTTCGCGAACAAGAAGGAACTGGTCATCGCGTTGGCCGAGAGTCGGTTCGACCGCTATGACGCGATGCTCGCGGAGGTGGACACCAACCTGGAGGACATCAAAGCGCACATCGAGCACTGGCTGCGGCTGTCCACGGGCGATCCCGGGTTCCCGCCGGTGATGTCCGAGCTGCTCGCCCGAGGGCGGCACGAACCGGACCTCGGCGACGTCATCAGGCGGCGCTACGCGCACTACCGCGACGTGTACACCGCGATCCTCGCGAGCGGGCAGGAGCGCGGTCTGATCCGCGACGACATCCGCGCCGACCTCCTCGCCGACCAGCTCAGCGCCATGGGTGACGGGTGGGCGTTGCTGTTCCCGCTCGAACCCGAGCGGTTCACCCCGAGCCGAGTCGGGGAACTCGTCGACGCCGCGTTCGCGCTGATCGCCGCGCCCCCGAGCGTCGCATGAGGTGATCCACGAGCGGCCGTGGGGGCGCCGACGCGCCGGTCGTGAGTGCCGCAGGAGGGGGCTGTCGCACCCTCCGGTGAGTTGTCTGCACAACGGGCGTCGTGGATGAAACTGCGGGGCGGAAGACCCTGCGGGCGAAGGTATTCGGCACGGCGCGAGCGTCGGGTCCGCGGGTCGGTTCCGGTGTCGGTCGGCGGTGCGCCGGCGACCGTGACCGGCCGTCCGGGCTGCCTATACTGGTGATGCACCCTCGTGAGGTGGTGGCCGCATGATTCGCCGGTCGGGAGTTTCCGGACTCGTCGATCCGCCGTGCGCACCGGATGGGGTCCGCGACCCGTTGTCGACGCCGCCGGAATCGTCCTGGTGGTGTCGCTGATGGCCGAATTCGATCCCTCGGCGACTCGGCGCGACGTCGGTTCCTCGATCGCCGACGAGTTGCATGCGGCCGGATTCGAGGGCGCCGTGGAGATTGGTCAGGGCGGTTTCGGTGTCGTCTTCCGGTGTCGTCAGCCGTCTTTGGATCGCACGGTCGCCGTCAAGGTCCTCACCTCTGCCTGTGACGCCGAGAATCTCGAGCGTTTCCTGCGCGAGCAGCGCGCGATGGGCCGACTGACCGGCCATCCGAACATCGTGCACGTTCTCCAGGTCGGCGTCACCGACGGCGGTTCACCCTTCATCGTGATGGACTATCACCCCCACGGTTCGCTGGACGATCGGATCCGGCGTGACGGACCGCTCCCGTGGCAGGAGTGTCTTCAGGTGGGCGTGAAACTGGCCGGCGCGCTGGAGACCGCCCACCGGTTCGGAGTGCTCCACCGTGATGTGAAGCCGGCGAACATCCTGCTCACCGAATACGGGGAGCCGCAGTTGACCGATTTCGGAATCGCGCACATGACGGGAGGGTTCCACACCTCCGCGGGCATCGTCACCGGTTCTCCGGCCTTCACCGCGCCCGAGGTGCTCCGGGGCGAACCGCCCGGCCCCGCATCGGACGTCTACAGTCTCGGCGCGACGCTGTTCTGCGCGATGACCGGTCACGCCGCTTTCGAACGACGCAGTGGCGAAAAGGTTCTCGCGCACTTTGTTCGGATCACCACACATCCGATCCCGGATCTTCGCGACCGGGGCATCCCCGACGACGTGTGCGCGACCGTCGAACGCGCGATGAGCCCGAGCCCGGACGCGCGCCCGGCATCCGCCGCGGAGTTCGGTGACGCCCTGCGCGGGTCCGAGGGACGTCACGGGTGCCCGGTCGATGTGATGCCGCTGCGGTCGGAACCGGCGGATCGGCCGGACGCGACGGCAGGGCACCGCCCCGGTGCGGTGTCGGGCGGCCAGGGGTCCCGGGCGGGGGACTCCGACGATTCGTCGGTCCCGATGCCGGCGCCGTCACGCACCGGTCCGCGCCGCGGCAAGGCCGGAAACCTGCCTCTGAACCTCTCCAGTTTCGTCGACCGCAGGCACGAGACGGCGGAGGTACGGGGATCGCTGGCCCAGTCGCGACTGGTGACGCTGACCGGGGTGGGTGGGGTCGGCAAGACCCGGCTCGCGTTGCAGGTCGCCGACGACTCGCGGCGGGCGTTCGAGGACGGAGTGTGGTTCGTCGAGTTGGGTGAACTGCATGAACCCGGGCTGCTCGTGCAGGCGATTTCGGGGACGCTCGGTCTGCAGGATCGCTCCGTCCGGCCACCGTTGGCGGTGTTGACCGACCATCTGGCCGAAAGCCGGCTCCTGCTGGTGCTGGACAACTGCGAGCATCTCGTGGAGGGGGTCGCGGTGCTCGCGGAGTCGCTGTTGCGGAGTTGTCCGGGGGTCCGGATCCTGGCGACGAGTCGCGAACCACTCGGAATCCGGGGGGAGGTCGTGATGCGGGTGCCGCCGTTGTCGGTGCCGGAACCGTCGCGACCGGCCGCGGCGCCGGGCGAGGTGGCCGGCTCTCACGCGGTGGCCCTGTTCGAGCAACGGGCGCTCGCCGCACTTCCCGGATTCACGCTCACCGAGGGCAACGCCGCGGCGGTGGCCCAGATCTGCCGACGCCTGGAGGGGCTGCCGTTGCCGATCGAGCTGGCGGCGGCGCGGCTCCGGGCGATGTCGATCGAGCAGATCGTGCAGCGCCTCGACGACAAGCTCCGGCTGCTGACCCTGGGCAACCGCACCACCCCATCCCGCCAGCAGACACTGAGATTGAGCATCGACTGGAGCTACGACCTGTGCACCGCGGAGGAACGGTGGTTGTGGGTGCGGCTGGCGGTCTTCTCCGGTGGTTTCGAGCTCGATGCCGCCGAGGGCATCCTCGGCGGCGCGCCGACGCAGGGGGAGGTGCTCGACGTCGTCGCCTCGCTGGTCGACAAGTCGATCCTGGTTCGTGAAGACGCCGGCGCGGATGTGCGATATCGGCTCCTGGACACCATCCGGGACTACGGGCGGGAGAAGCTGCACGAGACCGGTGAATACGCACAGTTGCGGCGCCGGCATCGGGATTGGTACGAGCAGTTGGTGCTCCGGGCCCGAGCCGAGTGGATCGGTGCTCGGCAGGTGGAGTGGATCGCCCGGCTCGAGCGCGAACAGCCGAACCTGCGTGACGCGCTGGAGTTCTGCCTCACCGAAGCCGACGAGGCCGAGGCCGGCATGCGAATCGCGACCGCGTTGTACGACTTCTGGATCCTGCGTGGCATGTCCCGCGAGGGGTGGCACTGGATCGATCGTGCCCTTGCTGCCGGGGGCGATCACCCCACCGTCGACCGGGTCGACGCTCTGTGCGTCGCCGGGATGCTGGCCTTCTGGCACAACGACATCACCGCGGGAGCGGCGTTGACGGAACGGGCAAGTGACCTCGCCGCCCGGCTCGGGTCCGCCCACGCGAGTGCTCTGGTGACGAAGACACAGGGGTGTCTCGAGGTGACCATCGGCGATGTTCGCAGTGGCGTTGCGAACCTCGAGCGGGCCGCGGCGGCGTTCCGGGGCGAATCCGATCTCCCACACCTGGTCCCGACGCTGGCCTGGCTCGCGTTCGGACTCGAGTTGCTCGGAGACATGACCCGAGCGACCGCCGCGTATCAGCAACTGGTCGCGCTCACCCAGGCGCGTGGCGAGGTGGTGTGGCGGGCAATGGCGTTGTCGGACTACGGTTTCGCGATCTGGCAACAGGGCGATCGCCGGCGCGGCGTCGAGTTCCTGGAACAGGCGCTGCGACTGTCCCGGGAGGTGGGCAGCCGGCCCGGCTACGGCTGGGGTCTCCTGCAGCTCGCCTGGACGAGCGTCGAGGCACTGCCTGAGCGTGCCGCGGTACTGATGGGTGCCGCGGACGCCGTGCTCACCGGAACCGACAACGCCCTCACCATTGCGGGCATGGCCACCACACGCGCAGAGTTCGCGAAGCGGGCCCGAATTGCACTCGGTGAGAAGGCATTCACAGCAGCACTCAAACGGGGCAGGGCGCTGCGCGTCGACGAGGCAATCGCCTACGCCCTCGGCGAGCAGCCACGCGCCGCCTCGCCGCCACCCGGTGGCGGGGTTGTCGCACTGACCCGGCGGGAGCAACAGGTGGCGGAACTCGTTGCCGAGGGGCTGAGCAACAAGGCGATCGCCGACAAACTCGTGATCTCCAAACGCACGGTCGACGGTCACGTCGAACACGTCCTCGCCAAACTCGGATTCGCGTCCCGGACCCAGGTCGCCGCCTGGGTGCAGAGTCGGAAGTCCGATTCCTGACTCCGCCCTGGCGACGCGGCGGACGGGGCGCCGGACCGGGGATCGATTCGGCCACGGCCCGTGGATCCTGCGACGTGGGTTCCCTCGGTGTCCGGCACCACGGTCGGAAGAAGATCCGGCCGTGCCGGGGGCGGTCGCGCAGCGCGTCGGCCGGGCGGTAACACAGCCCGTGGTTGCCGGCCGTGTATTCCTGCGGCATCGATCCGCACCGATTTTCGACGATGCGCCCACTCATTTCACCCGGATCGGGCGAGGCCGGCCGTGGGGCGCGGCACACAGGATGGTCGATGCATCCGCCCGTGCGGGCCCGGAATGTCGGCAGCGAACAGGGAGAACGGTCATGGCAGAGTACGTGGCACCGAGGCACGAGGCTCCGCCGCCGGCAGTCACCGGCCGCCGCCTCTCCTACCTCACATCCCACGCATAGGCAGCCGGCCGGCGTGACGTCAACCTCGCGCCGGCCGGCATCTCCCAGGCCGGAGACCGCCGGCGAGACACCGTCAGCAGCGCGGGCCGGAGAGGGAATCCCGGTCCGGCCGGGAGCGGGGAGTGGTGCCCCGGTGCGGGGGTGAACGGCTCCACGCGTTCCGACCGTAGGTGTGGGCGGCTCCGGCCACTCCCGTCCGACCTGTCAGAATCGACCCATGCGCGTATACCTGGGTGCCGACCACGCCGGCTTCGAGCTCAAGAACACGATCAAGGACCACCTCGTCGCGAACGGGCACGAGGCCGTCGATTGCGGGGCGCACGAATACGATGCGCTCGACGACTACCCGGCGTTCTGCATCGACGCCGCACGCCGCGTCGTCGAGGACGAGGGCAGCCTCGGCATCGTCCTCGGTGGCAGCGGCAACGGCGAGCAGATCGCCGCGAACAAGGTGCCCGGCGCCCGCTGCGCACTGGCATGGAGCGTCGAGACCGCGCAGCTCGCCCGGCAGCACAACAACGCGCAGCTGATCGGCATCGGCGGCCGCATGCACTCGGTCGAGGAGGCGCTCGCGATCGTCGACGCGTTCCTCGCGACCCCGTGGTCGGAGGAGGAGCGGCACCAGCGCCGGATCGACATCCTCGCCGAGTACGAGCGCACCGGTGTCGCCCCCGCCGTCCCCGGCGCCGCGAACTGAACCTCGCGATCTGAGCGTCACGAATGCCTGAGGGGCACACCCTCCACCGCCTCGCACGGGAGCACCAGCGTCACTTCGCCGGTGCTCCCGTGCGTGTGTCCAGCCCGCAGGGTCGGTTCGACGCGGGCGCGGCCACCGTCGACGGCCGTGTCCTCGAACGCGCCGAGGCGTACGGCAAGCACCTGCTCCACCACTACGAGGGCGGCCGGATCGTGCACGTGCACCTCGGCCTGTACGGCAAGTTCACCGAGTCGCCGCTGCCGATGGGCGATCCGGTCGGGCAGGTGCGGATGCGGATGACCGGCACGACGGTCGGCACCGACCTGCGGGGGCCGACCGCCTGCGAAATCTACGACTCGACGCAGGTGGCGGCGCTGGCCCGGAGGCTCGGCCCGGACCCGCTGCGTGCCGACGCCGACCCGGACCGGGCCTGGCGTCGAATCGCCAAGTCGCAGAGCGCGATCGGGGCGCTGCTGATGGATCAGGCCGTGCTCGCGGGTGTCGGCAACGTGTACCGCGCGGAGGTGCTGTACCGGCACGGCATCCACCCGGACCGGCTCGGTGCGCGGATCAGTCGGGCGGAATGGGACGCCGTGTGGGCGGACCTGGTCGAGTTGATGGCCGTCGGCGCCCGGGCCGGCGTGATGCACGTCGTCCGACCGGAGCACGATCACGGTGCACCGTCGTACGCGGCGGACCGGCCGCGGACATACGTCTACCGGCGTGCGGGGGAGCCGTGCCGCGTGTGCGGCACACCGGTGCTGCACACGGTCATGAAGGGCCGCAACCTCTTCTGGTGCCCCACCTGTCAGCCGAGCTGACCGAGGAACGCAGCGAGCGGCCCGGGTCGGACGACCCGGGCCGCTCGCCGTGGAGGTAACTCAGAAGTCGAAGTCGCCGCCGCCGAAATCGAATCCGCCCCCGTCGAATCCGCCCCCGTCGAATCCGGCGTCGCCCATGTCACCGGTGTCGCCGCCCATGTCGCCGCCGTCACCCGCGTTCGCGGCGTCGAGGCCGTCCTGGTAGCCGTCGCCGTATCCGTCGGCGAATTCGTTTGCGTTGTAGGGAACCCCGGACATGCCGCCGAACATCGCCGAGAAGAGCACCATCGAGCCGACGCCCCACGCTCCCGCGACCAGGGCCGGCTTCCACCACGGCTCGGAGTACCAGCCGGCCGGGACCGGACGGCCGGCGACGCGGCCGCCGGGGTAGTAGTTCGGGGTCCGCGCCGACGGGTTGGGCGACGCCGAGACCTGCCTGCCCTCGAAGTCGATGTCCCGATCCTCGGTGACGCGGCCTGCCGCGGCCTGGCCGTCGATGCTGGGGACCTCCGGGCCGGGATCCATGCCCATCGCGGTGCGGGCCGCGCGGATGTAGTACAGACCCTCCAGGGCGGTCTGCTTGGCGAGTCGCGCCTGGGCGGGGGTGTTGGCCTGCTCGATCTGCGATCCGGCGGCGGTGTACCGCTCGGACGCGTCGGCGAGCGCCTGCTTGGAGGCGTCGTCCGTGCCGGTCAGGTTGTAGACCTGGCCGCCGAGCCGCTCGATGGCCTGGCGGGCGTCGGCCTTGGCGTCCTCGAGTTGGCCGGCGGTGTGTCCGGCGGACTTCTTCTGGCTTTTCATGACCAGGAAGACGACGGCGCCGATGACGACAACGATCAGAAGGAGTTCCACACGAAACCTTCCCGACGAACCTGGTCGTGCGGACCGCGGTTCGAACGCAGGGACAAAAACACGGGGACAAATCGGACACCCACAGGATACCGGCGTGCGGGACGGTGCCGTCGTTCGCCGATCGCGAAACCTGTCGGTGGCCGATGCGAACATGTGTTCGTGTCCAGTGAATCGGGTGAGGCGACGATCCTCCACGCCGACCTCGACGCGTTCTACGCATCGGTCGAGCAGCGGGACGACCCGTCGCTGCGTGGCCGGCCGGTGATCGTCGGCGGCGGGGTGGTGCTCGCCGCCAGCTACGAGGCCAAGGCCTACGGGGTGCGGACCGCCGGCGGCGGCGCCCAGGCGCTGCGATTGTGCCCGCAGGCGGTGGTGGTGCCGCCGCGCATGTCGGCGTACGCGGCGGCGAGCAAGGCGGTGTTCGAGGTGTTCCGCGACACCACCCCGCTCGTCGAGGGCATCTCGATCGACGAGGCGTTCCTCGACGTCGGGGGACTGCGCCGGGTGTCGGGCACACCGCTCGAGATCGCGACCCGGCTGCGCCGCGAGGTCCGCGAGCGGGTCGGACTGCCGATCACCGTCGGCGTCGCGCGCACCAAGTTCCTCGCCAAGGTCGCCAGCGCCGTCGGGAAGCCCGACGGACTGCTGTTCGTGCCCCCGGATCGCGAACTCGAATTCCTGCACCCGTTACCGGTCGAGCGGCTCTGGGGTGTCGGCGCGGTGACGTCCCGCAAGCTCCGCGACTACGGCATCGAGACGGTGGGGCAGATGGCGGTGCTGCCCGAACGCGAACTCGTCGCCGTGGTCGGAGGGGCGTCGGGTCGACACCTCCACGCCCTGGCGTGGGCGCGGGATCCGCGCCGGGTGCAGACCGGACGGCGGCGGCGGTCCATCGGGGCGCAGCACGCGCTCGGGCGGCGGCCCCGATCCCTCGACGAGATCGACGCCACCGCCTGTGCCCTCGTGGACCGGGTGGTGCGGCGCTTGCGCGCCGGCGACCGCGTGTGCCGCACCGTGTTGCTGCGGATGCGGTTCGCGGACTTCACCCGTGCGACGCGCTCGCACACGCTCGGGCAGGCGACCGCACGCACCGAGACGGTCCTGTCCGCGGTTCGTGCCCTGCTCGTCGAGGCGCGGCCGCTGATCCTCGGGCAGGGGCTGACCCTGCTCGGAGTCGCGCTGACCAACCTCGACCGCGAGGGTGCCGAGCAGTTGGCGTTGCCGTTCGATCCCGGGTCCGGGACGGTCGACGCCACCGCCCGTGACGCCGCGGCGCTCGACACCGCGGTGGACACGGTGCGGGACAGGTTCGGGTCGGTCGCGATCACGCGGGCCGCGTCGCTCGGCCGTGACCGCGGGGTGAGCGTCCCGATCCTGCCCGACTGACGTGCGTGCCCGGTCAGGCGTTCGCGGCCTCGTTCAGCCGCTCGAGGGTGCCGGTGGCCTCGAGGTACTCCTGCACCCACCGTTCGATGACGGCGGACGTCTTCTCGACCTTGGTGAACTGGCCGACAACCTGACCGACCGGGTTGAACGCGACGTCCACGGTCTCGTCCGGGTACTTGTGGGTGGCGGCGACGGCCATCCCGGAGACCATGTACTGCAGCGGCATGCCGAGCGGTTCCGGGTTGCCCTCCTGCTCCCACGCCTCGGTCCAGTCGTTGCGCAGCATGCGGCACGGCTTGCCGGTGAACGAGCGGCTGCGCACGGTGTCGCGGCTGGACGCGTTCGCGTACGCGGCCTGCTGCACGGGGGTGTTCTCGGCTTCCTCGACCATCAGCCACTGCGAGCCCGACCATGCGCCCTGGGCGCCCATGGCCAGCGCCGCCGCAATCTGCTGACCGCTGCCGATGCCGCCGGCGGCGAGCACCGGCACCGGTGCGACCTCCTTGACGACCTGCGGCCACAGCACGATCGAACCGACCTCGCCGCAGTGGCCGCCGCCCTCGCCGCCCTGGGCGATGATGATGTCGACGCCGGCGTCGGCGTGCTTGCGGGCCTGGTAGGGCGAGCCGCACAGTGCCGCGACCTTGCGGCCGGCGTCGTGGATGTGCGCGATCATGTCCGCCGGCGGGGTGCCGAGGGCGTTCGCGATCAGGGTGACCTTCGGATGCTGCAGCGCGACCTCGACCTGCGGGGTGGCGGTGGCCTCGGTCCAGCCGAGAAGTTGCAACGCGTTCTCGCTGCCGTCGTCGGGCAGGGGCACACCGTGGTCGGTGAGGATCTTGCGGCCGAAGTCGAGGGTCGACTGCGGCACCATCGACTGCAACATCTTCGTGAGCTCGTCGGCGGACAGGTTCGAGTCCATGCCCTCGTACTTGTTCGGGATGACGATGTCGACACCGTACGGGTGGTCGCCGATGTGCTCGTCGATCCACTTCAGCTCGATCTCGAGCTCCTCCGGCGTGAATCCGACCGCGCCGAGGACCCCGAATCCGCCCGCCTTGCTGACGGCGACGACGACGTCGCGGCAATGGGTGAACGCGAAGATGGGGAACTCGATGCCGAGTTCGTCGCAGAGCGGGGTGTGCATGCGGACTCCTTCACTGGGGCGGTGGCAGATTCTGTAACACGTTCACCCTAGGTCGGTCCACGTTCGAAGAGGGGTCGGTCGGTGAATTCGCGTCGAACCGGCGAGGCGGTCGGTGGCCGTCGGCATCGCCGCGGTTCCGGCCGCGGACGGGGCCGCGGAACGCGAACAGGCCCCTCACCCGCTGCTGCAGGTGAGAGGCCTGGAATGGCGGTGCTCCGCCACGTCGGAGGGGATGACGGGAATCGAACCCGCGTAGCTAGTTTGGAAGACTAGGGCTCTACCATTGAGCTACATCCCCGCGCACACGACATCGAGGGATCGCCACGACTGCCGTCTGCGATGGAGACTGTACATAACCTCGCTTTGGATTCGCCAATCGGGTGGTCGTAGGATTCCCACTCGGTGCTGATGCCGCGACGATTGCCGTGGTGTTCGGTGCTGGGCGAACGGGACGGGGTGTGGCGCAGCTTGGTAGCGCATCCGCTTTGGGAGCGGAGGGTCGCAGGTTCAAATCCTGTCACCCCGACCAGGGACAACGTAAGAAGAGCGGGCATCTGAAGGTCAGGTGCCCGCGCCCGGATAGACCAACGAAGGAGCATGTCCGTGAAGAGCACCGTCGAGCAGCTGAGCCCGACGCGGGTCCGTATCAACGTCGAGGTGCCCTTCGAGGAGCTCAAGCCCGACTTCGACAAGGCGTACAAGGCCCTCGCGCAGCAGATCCGTCTTCCCGGCTTCCGCCCGGGCAAGGCCCCCGCCAAGCTGCTCGAGGCCCGTGTCGGCCGCGGCGCCGTGCTCGAGCAGGTCGTCAACGACGCACTGCCGGGCCGCTACCAGGAGGCCGTCACCACCGGTGAGGTCAAGGTCATCGGCCAGCCCGAGATCGAGATCACGAAGATCGAGGACGGCGACGTCCTCGAGTTCACCGCCGAGGTCGACGTCCGCCCGGAGATCACCCTGCCCGACTTCGCGTCGCTCGCGGTCGAGGTCGATCCGATCGAGATCACCGACGAGGCCGTCGAGGAGCAGCTGCTGTCGCTGCGTCAGCGTTTCGGCACCCTGGTCGGTGTCGACCGGGCCGTCGAGGAGGGCGACTTCGTCTCGATCGACCTGTCCGCCACCGTCGACGGCGAGGACGTGCCCGAGGCCTCCACCACCGGCCTGTCGCACGAGGTCGGCTCCGGTCAGCTGATCGAGGGCCTCGACGAGGCGATCGTCGGGCTGAAGGCCGGCGAGTCGAAGGAGTTCACCACCAAGCTGGTCGCCGGTGAGCACGCCGACAAGGACGCGGTCGTGACCGTGAAGGTCGACACCGTCAAGAAGCGTGAGCTGCCCGAGGCCGACGACGAGTTCGCCCAGATGGCCAGCGAGTTCGACACGCTCGACGAGCTCAACGCCGACCTGCGCGAGCGGGTTTCCCGCGTGAAGAAGGTCGAGCAGGCCGGCCAGATCCGCGACAAGGTTCTCGAGACGCTGCTCGAGACCGTCGAGGTCCCGCTGCCCGAGGCCGTCGTCAAGGCCGAGGTCGACGCCGCGCTGCACGACGCGATCCACGGGCTCGACCACGACGAGGACAAGCTCGGTGAGCTGCTCGAGGAGCAGGGCTCCTCGCGTGAGGAGTTCGACAAGGACGCCAAGGCGGCGGCCGAGAAGTCCGTCAAGACGCAGCTGCTGCTCGACGCGATCGCCGAGGCCGAGGGCACCAACGTCGGCCAGCAGGAGCTGACCGAGCGGATCCTGTTCCAGGCGCAGCAGTACGGCATGTCGCCGGATCAGTTCATCCAGCAGATCCAGCAGGCCGGGCAGCTCGGCGCGGTGTTCGCCGACGTGCGGCGCGGCAAGGCGCTGGCCACCGTGGTCGGCCGGTTCACGGTCACCGACACCACCGGTGCCGCGGTCGACACCGACGAGATGTTCGGCAACGGCGAGGCCGACGCCGAGGCCGAGGCGTCGGAGTCCGACGAGAGCTAGTTTTTCACGCCATCAGCGAACAGGGACGGCACCGGGACTCCGGGGCCGTCCCTGTTCGTTAGTGTCTGTGTCGAGAACCAACGAATCAGTGATGGAGAAGGCAGGTACCGTGACTTCACAGAACCCGGCGGCTTCGCAGGGCCCCGCCATGACTTCGGCCACGTCAGGTCTGAACCTGAGCGACTCGGTGTACGAGCGTCTGCTCCGCGAGCGCATCATCTTCCTCGGTACCCAGGTCGACGACGACATCGCGAACAAGCTGTGCGCCCAGATCCTGCTGCTCTCGGCCGAGGATCCGACGCGCGACATCTCTCTCTACATCAACTCGCCCGGCGGCTCGGTGACGGCAGGCATGGCCATCTTCGACACCATGCAGTTCGCCGAGTGCGACATCGCGACCTTCGGCATGGGTCTGGCCGCCTCGATGGGCCAGTTCCTGCTGTCGGCGGGCACCCGGGGCAAGCGGTACGCCCTCCCGCACGCGCGGATCATGATGCACCAGCCGTCCGCGGGCATCGGCGGCACCGCCTCCGACATCGCGATCATGGCCGAGCAGTTCGCGCACACCAAGCGTGAGATGGCCGAGCTGATCGCCGAGCACACCGGTCAGACCGTCGAGCAGATCACGGCCGACTCGGACCGCGACCGTTGGTTCACCGCGACCGAGGCCAAGGACTACGGCTTCGTCGACCACGTCATCTCGCGCGCCCGGCAGGCCGGCGGAACCGGCAACAACTAGCCGACGCCCCGCCCCGACGCCCCTACCCTTCATGGAGAAGCAGATGACAAACCTTATCGATCCCCGTGCGCTCGGCGGCTTGGCCCCGGCCGGTGCCCCGCAGGCGCGTTACATCCTGCCGCAGTTCACCGAGCAGACCAGCTACGGCGTCAAGACGTCCGACCCGTACAACAAGCTGTTCGAGGAGCGCATCATCTTCCTCGGCAACCAGGTCGACGACGTCTCCGCGAACGACCTGATGGCGCAGCTGCTGGTGCTCGAGTCGCAGGATCCGGACCGGGACATCACGATGTACATCAACTCGCCGGGTGGCTCGTTCACGGCGCTGATGGCGATCTACGACACCATGCAGTACGTGCGCGCCGACATCACCACCGTGTGCCTCGGCCAGGCGGCGTCGGCGGCGGCGGTGCTGCTGGCGGCCGGTACGCCCGGCAAGCGGCTCGCCCTCCCGAACGCCCGGGTGCTGATCCATCAGCCCGCCACCGGCGGCATCCAGGGCCAGGTGTCGGACCTCGAGATCCAGGCCGCGGAGATCGAGCGCATGCGGCGGTTGATGGAGTCGACGCTGAGCAAGCACACCGGCAAGGACACCGACACGATCCGCAAGGACACCGATCGCGACAAGATCCTCACGGCCGACGAGGCCAAGGAGTACGGGATCATCGACGACGTGCTCGCGTACCGGAAGCTCTCCGCCCAGAAGTGACGCCGGGCTCGTGGTGACCGCCGTGCGGTCCGCGTGACGCGGTTCGCGTGGCGGTCGCGGCAACCCGCCCGTACCCTCGACGGTCCGGGCGGGTTGTGCGTGAAACACGCTCAACAAGTCGACCATGTTCCGAGACAGCGGGTACGGTCACAGTCAGGGATGTCGCCCGCCGGGCGAGGTTCACGTGACACCAGCCCACGCGGAACGGTCAGCACCCGTAGCGAGTGCAGCTGAGAAGGAAGTAGGACCTGACGACATGGCACGCATCGGTGACGGCGGAGACCTGCTGAAGTGCTCGTTCTGTGGCAAGAGTCAGAAGCAGGTGAAGAAGCTCATCGCGGGCCCCGGCGTCTACATCTGCGACGAGTGCATCGACCTGTGCAACGAGATCATCGAGGAGGAGCTCGCCGAGTCGAGCGAGGTCAAGCTCGACGAGCTGCCGAAGCCGGCGGAGATCCGCGAGTTCCTCGAGAACTACGTGATCGGTCAGGACGCCGCGAAGCGGACCCTCGCGGTCGCGGTCTACAACCACTACAAGCGCATCCAGGCCGGCGACAAGGGCCGCGACGTGCGCGGTGAGACCGTCGAGCTCGCGAAGTCGAACATCCTGATGCTCGGGCCCACGGGGTGCGGCAAGACGTACCTGGCCCAGACCCTCGCGAAGATGCTCAACGTGCCGTTCGCGATCGCCGACGCCACCGCCCTGACCGAGGCCGGTTACGTCGGCGAGGACGTCGAGAACATCCTTCTGAAGCTGATCCAGGCCGCCGACTACGACGTCAAGCGTGCCGAGACCGGCATCATCTACATCGACGAGGTCGACAAGATCGCCCGGAAGTCGGAGAACCCGTCGATCACCCGCGACGTCTCCGGCGAGGGCGTGCAGCAGGCGCTGCTGAAGATCCTCGAGGGCACGCAGGCGAGTGTGCCGCCGCAGGGCGGACGCAAGCACCCGCACCAGGAGTTCATCCAGATCGACACCACCAACGTGCTGTTCATCGTGGCCGGCGCGTTCGCGGGGCTCGAGAAGATCGTCTCGGACCGGGTCGGCAAGCGCGGGATCGGCTTCGGCGCGGAGGTCCGGTCGAAGGCCGAGATCGACACCCAGGACCACTTCGCCGAGGTGATGCCGGAGGATCTGATCAAGTTCGGTCTGATCCCCGAGTTCATCGGCCGGCTGCCGGTCGTGGCGTCGGTGACGAACCTGGACAAGGACTCCCTGGTCCAGATCCTGTCCGAGCCGAAGAACGCCCTCGTCAAGCAGTACACCCGGTTGTTCGAGATGGACGGGGTGGAGCTCGAGTTCACCCCGGACGCGCTCGAGGCGGTCGCGGACCAGGCGATTCTGCGGGGCACCGGTGCCCGTGGCCTCCGCGCGATCATGGAAGAGGTTCTGCTGCCGGTCATGTACGACATTCCGAGCCGCGACGACGTCGCCAAGGTGGTCGTGACCGCGGAGACCGTCAACGACAACGTGCTGCCGACGATCGTGCCCCGCAAGGCCGATCGCGAGCGTCGCGACAAGTCGGCGTAGCGAGAACGATCGCCGTGAAGGCGCCCCCACCGAATCGGTGGGGGCGCCTTCGTCGTGTGTGGGCCTCGGCCGGTCCTGGTGGCGGGGAAGGGGTGGCGCTATCCTCAAACTATTAACTCACCATTTCGTACATTAGTGGAGGCGAGCGTGACGACCCCCGGACCCGTCTACGTCCTGAACGGACCGAATCTCAACCTGCTGGGACAGCGTCAGCCAGAGGTCTACGGGCACCAGACGCTCGACGACGTGGTGACCCTGTGTGCCGGCGTCGCCGAGCGGTTCGGCCGTACCGTGCAGGCCCGGCAGTCCAACCACGAGGGCGATCTGATCGACTGGGTGCACGAGGCCAGGACCGAGGCGTCGGGGGTGGTGGTCAACCCGGGTGGCTACACCCACACCTCCGTCGCGCTCCGCGACGCGCTGGTCACTCTCGAGGTCCCCGTCGTCGAGGTGCACATCAGCAACGTCCACGCCCGTGAGGGGTTCCGCGATCATTCGTTGGTCTCGCCGGTCGCGACCGGCGTGATCGCCGGACTGGGCATCGAGGGATACGGCCTGGCCGTCGAGTACGTCTGCGGCAGGGGGTGACCGTGGACAGGGTGCGTACGTCCATCGCCACGGTGTGTCTGAGCGGCACGCTGGAAGACAAGCTGCCCGCGATCGCCGCCGCGGGATTCGACGGTCTCGAGGTGTTCGAACCCGACTTCGTGAGTTCGCCGTGGTCGGCGGAGGAACTCGCCCGGAGGGCGGCCGACCTCGGGCTCTCGCTGGACCTGTACCAACCGTTCCGCGACGTCGACTCCGTGGACCCGGAGGAGTTCGCGCGCAACCTCGTTCGCGCCGAACGCAAGTTCGACGTGATGGAGCGCCTCGGGTGTGACACCCTGCTCGTCTGCTCGTCGACCCTGCCGCAGGCGGTGCGCGCGGACGACCGGCTGGCCGAGCAGCTGGCGGTGCTCGCCGATGCCGCGCACCGGCGCGGACTCCGGATCGCGTACGAGGCGCTCGCGTGGGGCGCCCACGTGAACACCTACCGGCACTCCTGGCGGGTGGTCGAGGCCGCGGACCATCCGGCGCTCGGGGTGTGCCTGGACAGCTTCCACATCCTCTCGCGCGGCGACGACCCGTCCGGGATCCGTGACATCCCCGGGGAGAAGATCTTCTTCCTGCAGCTCGCGGACGCGCCGGCGATGTCGATGGACGTGCTGCAGTGGAGCAGGCACTACCGGAACTTCCCCGGGCAGGGCAGCTTCGATCTCGCCGGGTTCGGTGCGCACGTGGAGGCGGCGGGGTACCGCGGCCCGTGGTCGCTGGAGATCTTCAACGACACGTTCCGGGGGTCGGACACGGGCCGCACCGCTGCCGATGCGCACCGATCCCTGCGCTATCTGGAGGCCGAGGTGTCGCGCCGGGTCCGGGCCGAGGCGGCACCTCCGCCGCGCGACGACCGACGGGCCCGACTGTTCGACGCGCCGTCGGCCTCGCCGCTCGAAGGCGTTGTCTCCCTGCGCCTTGCCGCGGGTCCGGGCAAGAGCGACGCCCTGCGCACCGTGCTCGGCCGACTCGGGTTCCGGCTCGCCGGTGTGCACCGCGCGCACGATCTGCAGCTGTGGCGGCACGGGGGTCTCACCGTCGTCGTGGACGCGAGTGCGGGCACGGTCTGGACGGCGCCCGGGCTGCCCGCGCACCTGCCGGTGCTCACCCAGATCGGCGTGCGGTCCTCCGACCCGGAGTCCTGGGAGGAGCGGGCGCGGGCGTTCGAGGTGCGGGCGCGCGAGGTCGGGCTGCCGGGCGCCGAGGGCGCCTCGACGCCGGAGCGGGGATCCGCCTCCGACGTGGTACGGCTCGACATGACGGACGCGACCTCGCTGGACGTGCGCGGCCCCGCCAGCGCGGCGGCCTGGGAGGCGGCGTTCGAGCTGTACCCCGGCGAACGCGGCTGGGAGGACGACGTGTCCCTGTTCACCGGAGTCGACCACGTCGGACTCGCGATCCCGGCCGACAACTGGGACGGCGTGATGTTGCTGCTGCGTTCGGTGCTCGCGATGACCCCGCGCGAGGGACTCGACGTCACCGATGCGGTCGGCATGCTGCGCAACCGGGCACTCGAGCGACCCGCGCCCGACGGCGGCCCGGGGGCGCTGCGCCTGACCCTGAGCATGGTGCCCGGATCGGTCTCGTCGCACCTCGGGGCCGCCCGTCGCGGCGGGATCGGTCACGTGGCGTTCGCCTGCACCGACATCTTCACCACGGCCGCATCGATGCGGGCCCGGGGGTTCGAGCCGCTGCCGATCCCGGCGAACTACTACGATGATCTCGATGCGCGGTTCGGGCTCTCGCGCGAGCTGCTCGACCGGATGGCCGACTCGGGCATCCTGTACGACGCCGACAGCGACGGCGAGTTCTTCCATCTGTTCACGCCCACGGTCGGCGCCGACTTCTTCTTCGAGGTGGTGCAGCGGGTCGGGGGCTACCGGGGATACGGCGACGCGAACGCCGCGGTGCGTCTCGCGGCACAGTTGCGCGCGACCTGAGCGCGGGCGGGACGAGAAGCGGCCCCGACCGGACGGTCGGGGCCGCTTCTCGTCCCGCCGGGTCAGACCTCGGCGAGGGTCCGGTGTGGAAGCTTCCGGTCCAGCTCCGTGAGCGGGGTGCGGGAGTTCTCGCGTGCGGTGGCCGCGGACCCCGCCGCGACGAGCGCACAGACCGCGGTGAACGCCGCGACCGGGATCCAGTTGCGGGGGTCGCCGCCGCGCAGGGCCTGCGCGATCGTCGGGGCGAACCCGGCCAGGGCGAAACCGACCTGGGTGCCGATCGCCATGCCCGAGTAGCGAACCCGGGACGAGAACATCTCCGCGTAGAACGCGGGCCAGATCGCGTTGGTGGCGGCGTAGACACCGCCCATCAGGGCGATCCCGGCGGCGAAGACGGCGATCACGTTGCCGCTGCCGATCGCGGCGAAGTACCCGAAGATGCCTGCGGCCGAGCCGATCGCACCTCCGATGAAGACCGGTTTGCGGCCGATCCGGTCGGAGAGGATGCCGAAAAGCGGCTGGGACACCAGGGCGACGGCGTTTGCGGCGATCGCGACCCACAGCATCGTGGTGCGGCTCATTCCGATCTCTGGGGTGGTGGCGTACGCCAGACCGAAGACGGCGAACACGGTGCTCACGACCGCGATGAACGCGCAGAGGACGACTCGGAGCACATCGCGCCAGTGGGTGCGGAACAGGTCGACGACGGGTAGCGGCGGCGTGATCTCGGCCTCGTCGATCGCCTCCTTGGTGGCGACGAAGATCTCCGGCTCTTCGAGCTTCCGTCGGACGATGTATGCGACGACGAGGACGATCAGGCTGCACCAGAACGGGATTCGCCAACCCCACGAGTACAGGGTCTCGTCCGGAAGCGCGGCGACCGGGATGAAGGCAAGGCTTGCGATGATGAAACCGGCCTGTGTGCCGGTCAGGGTCCAGCTGCAGAAGAAGCCGCGGCGGTGCGCGGGGGAATGTTCGAGGGTCAGGGATCCGGCCCCGGACTGTTCGCCGGCCGCGGAGATGCCCTGGGCCACGCGGAGCAGCACGAGCAGCGCCGGGCCGACGGATCCGGCGGTGGCCGAGGACGGGAGGCAGCCGATCATGAAGGTCGCCAGGCCCATCAGCACCAGGCAGAACATCATCACCTTCTTGCGGCCTGCGCGGTCACCGAAGTGGCCCAGGACGACCGCGCCGACCGGGCGGGCGACGTACGAGATGCCGAAGGTCGCGAGCGACAGCAGTACCGGGTTCCTCGCGCCCTCGAAGAAGACGTGCGGGAACACCAGTGCGGCCGCGGACGCGAAGATGTAGAAGTCGTAGTACTCGAGCATGCTGCCGAAGAAGGCGGCCTTCGCCGACATCTTCGCTTTCGCCGGATCGGCGTTCGGATCCTGTGGACCGGGATCGGGGGACGGACGGCCGGTGCGGTGGTCGAGGGTCATCGGGAACTCCTGAGGGGCCTTGTGTTCGCGATACGAACGAGTCGCGTGTACCGCGCACGTGTCAAGGTAACCCGGGTCACAGCCCTGCGTCAATAATGGTCGAACTGGTTAGTTAATCATCGTGACCGGTATTGGACCGCAGGTAGGACAGGACGACGTCCCCGAGCATCGTGCGCAGGTGGGTGCGGTTCTCGGGGGCGGTCAGGTCCCAGTCGAACAGGGTTCCGAACGTGTACCGGTTGGCGATCCGGAAGACGCAGAACGAGCTGATCAGGATGTGGACGTCGAGCGGTGTGACATCGTCACGGAACAGTCCGAGCTCGCGCCCGCGCGCGAGGATCCGGTCGAGTGTCTCGACCGCCGGCCGCTGCGTTTCGGCGATGCCCTCGATCGCGGCGAGGTTCTCGCCGCGATGCGTGTTCTCGATGGCCACGAGCCGGATGAAGTCCGGATGCGCCTCGTGGTGGTCGAAGGTGATCTCGGCGACGGCGCGGATCGCCGCCTCCGGGTCGAGGTGGTCGACGTCGACCTGCGCCTCCTCGTGTCGGATCTCCTGGTACGCGTTGGCCAGGACCGCGCGGTAGAGGCCTTCCTTGTCACCGAAGTAGTAGTAGAGCATCCGCTTCGTGGTCGCGGTCTTCGCGGCGATCTCGTCGATGCGGGCACCCGAGAGGCCCTTGTCCGCGAACTCCGTCGTCGCGACCCGAAGGATGTCCTCGCGGGTGCGCTCCGGGTTCCGGGTGCGCTTGGGGGTTGTCCGCGTGGGTGCCTTCCGGGCGGTCTCAGCCGGCGCCATCTTCTCTCCTGGGTTCTCGGGCGTGTGGTGCTCGGGACGGGTTTCGAGGGTGTTCGCGTTCCGAATCGTATGCTACGTTGAGTTAACTCACTGGATAGTTAATAGTTCGAGCCCCTGGAAGTGAGCCTCACCATGACCCTCGCCGAAACCGCCCCTTCCGTCACCGGCGCCTCCTCGCGCATCGAGGCCCCGTCCGCGCCGTCCTTCCTGTGCGGCCTCGTCGGTTCGGGGATCTCACGATCGCTGACACCGACACTCCACGAGGCCGAGGGACGCGCACACGGTGTCGGGTACGTGTATCGGATCCTCGACATCGACACCCTCGGGGGTGTGGCGGCGCTTCCCCGGATCGTCAGCAGCGCAGTCGAATTCGGATTCGACGGGCTCAACGTCACGCACCCCTGCAAGCAGGCGGTGATACCGCTGCTCGACGATCTGACCCCCGATGCCCGCATGCTCGGTGCCGTCAACACCGTCGAGATCGACGGCGACCGGCTGGTCGGACACAACACCGACTGGACGGGCTTCGGGCGCAATCTCGACGCCGGACTCGGCGACACGCCCGTCGGCCGGGTCGTCCAGCTCGGCGCCGGTGGCGCGGGTGCCGCGGTCGCGTACGCCACCCTCACGCGGGGGCCGGAGGCATTCACGGTCGCCGATGCCGACCCGTCCCGGTCCCGCGCGCTCGCCGATCAGCTGTCGGAGCAGTTCCCGGGAGGTGGTATCGCCTCCTGCGGCCTGTCCGACGTGCCTGCGGCGGTGCGCGCGGCGAACGGACTGGTCCACGCGACACCGGTCGGCATGGCCGCGCACCCGGGTATCGCGCTGGACGCCGCGTTGCTCCGCCCGGACCTGTGGGTCGCCGAGGTGGTCTACCGGCCCACCGAGACCGAACTGCTGCGGCGGGCGCGGGCGGTCGGGGCGCGGACGATCAGCGGCATCGGCATGGCCGTCGGTCAGGCGGTCGACTCGTTCCGGATCTTCACCGGCCTCGAACCGGACGCGGCGCGGATGACCGAACACATGCGACAGGTGCTCGCCGCCGAGTGACGCACGACCTGCCGTGCGGCCGAATGCCATCGTGCCGATCCACTGCACACGATGACATTCGGCCGTGCCGGGGAGGTGTCGTCAGAGCCGCTCGAACACCGCGGCCAGGCCCTGCCCGCCGCCGATGCACATCGTCTCGAGCCCGTAGCGGCCCTCGCGACGGTCGAGTTCGCGCAGCAGCGTGGCCAGGATGCGGGCGCCGGTGGCCCCGACCGGGTGGCCGAGGGAGATGCCGGACCCGTTCGGGTTCAGCCGCGCGTCGGTGGGGTCGAGGTCCCAGGTGCGGAGCACCGCGAGCGCCTGCGCGGCGAACGCCTCGTTGAGTTCGATGACGTCCAGGTCGGCCAGGGTCAGTCCGAGCCGGTCGAGAACCCGGGCGGTCGCGGGGACCGGACCGATTCCCATCGTCCGGGGTGGCACCCCCGCGACCGCCCACCCGGCGAGCCGTGCCAGGGGCCGCAACCCGAGCTGGGCCGCATTCTCGGGCGTGGTCACGATGCACACCGCCGCCCCGTCGTTCTGTCCGCTGGCGTTGCCTGCGGTCACCGTGGAGTCGGGGTCGACGCCGGCGCGGATCGGCCGCAGCCTCGCCAGCGACTCGAGGCTGGTGTCGGCGCGGGGGTGTTCGTCGGTGTCGACGACGATCGGGTCCGACTTACGTTGCGGGACGGGCACTCCGACGATCTCGTCGGCGAAGCTGCCGTTGCGTTGCGCGGCGACCGCACGCTGGTGCGACTGGACGGCGAGGGCGTCCTGGTCGGCGCGGCTGATGGAGAACTCGGCACGCAGGTTCTCGGCGGTCTCGATCATGCCGCCCGGGACCGGGAAGTTCCTGCCGCCGGCGGTGACCCGGGCGCGGGCGAGCCGGTCCATCAGGGCGACGCCGTCGCCCCGCACGCCCCAGCGCATGCCGGTGGCGTAGAACTCGGCCTGGCTCATGGACTCCACACCGCCGGCCAGGATCAGGTCGGAGGCGCCGGTCGCGACCTGCATGCACGCCTGGATCACCGCCTGGAGGCCGGACCCGCAGCGCCGGTCCACCTGCAGGCCGGGAACGTCGATGCCGAGTCCGGCGTCGAGTGCCGCGACCCGGCCGATCGCGGGAGCGTCGCCACCGGGGGAGGCCTGGCCGAGGACGACGTCGTCGATCTGTGAGCCGTCGATGCCGGTGCGGCTGACGAGTTCGGTGATCACCGTCGCCGCAAGGGTTTCCGGTGCGATGTCCTTGAACACGCCACCGAACCGGCCGACCGGGGTGCGCAGGGGTTCACAGATGACGGCGTCGGGCATGGGGGTCCTCACGTTTCGGTCATTGGGACTGCATGCGCACCAGATCGAGACTGATCGCCTCGACGGTGCCCAGCAGCGCGGGCAGCAGGTCCTTGCGGACGGCGGCCGCGGAGTAGCGGGCGGCCTGGGTGGAGATGTTGGCGGCGGCGACGACCGTGCCGCTCGCGTCGCGGATCGGGGCGGCCAGCGAGCGCAGCCCCTCCTCGAGTTCCTGGTCGACGATGCAGTACCCGTCGGCGCGGACCTTCGCGATCTCCGCGCGCAGCGCGCCGGGCGAGTCGATCGTGCGGCCGGTCAGCGGGGTCAGGGTGACGGTCGCGAGGTACTTCTCGAACTCGGCCTCGGGGAGACCGGCGAGCAGGACTCGGCCCATCGACGTCGCGAACGCGGGGAACCGGGTGCCGATCATGATCGAGACGGTCATGATCCGGCTGACCGGGACGCGCGCGACGTAGACGACGTCGCCGCCGTCGAGGATCGACACCGACGCGGACTCGTGCACCCTCTTCGTCAGCGCCTCGAGGTGCGGGACGGCGACCTCCGGCAGCGTCAGGCTCGACAGGTAGCTGTAGCCGAGTTCGAGCACCCGCGGTGTGAGCCAGAACACCGACCCGTCGGTGCGCACGTAGCCGAGTTCGACGAGCGTCAGCAGGAACCGCCGCGCGGTCGCGCGGGTCAGGTCGGTGGCCTTGGCGACCTCGCTGAGGGTCTGCCGCGGACGCTGGGAGTCGAAGGCACGGATGACGGACAGTCCCCGGGCCAGGGACTGCACGTAGTCGGGTGACGGTTCGGTCATGGTCCGGACTGCTCCTCGGTGTCCGCGGAGCCGACGTCGCCGTCGACGGAGTCGGCAGTGTCGGCGGCGCCGACGTGGTGAGCGCTGCCGACTCCCTCCGCGAGTGCATTCTTGCCGAGGGCGAAGGCACGGTTGCTGTTCGGCACGCCCGCGTACACCGCGGTGTGCAGGAACACCTCGACGAGTTCGTCGGGTGTGACGTCGTCGCGCAGGGCCGCGCGGATGTGCATGTCGAGTTCGTGCTCGTTGCCGACCGCGGTCAGGATCGCGAGCGTCAGCAGGCGACGGGTGTGGTGGTCCAGGCCCGGCCGGTTCCAGATGTCACCCCACGCGGTCCGCGTGATGAAGTCCTGGAACGGGGCCGTGAACGCGGTGGTACCCGCGACCGCGCGGTCGACGTGTGCGTCACCGAGCACGGTGCGCCGCACCGACATCCCGGTTTCGTACGTCTCGCTGCGCTGGGCGGGCCCGGCGATGTGCGAGGCGATCAGCGCGGTGACGCGACCGGCCTGCTCGACGCTCGCGAGGTGTGCGCCGGGGTCGAGCACCCGCATCGTGGCGTTCGCGATGCCGTCGGCGACGACCCGCAGGTCGTCGGGGGTGGTGGCCGGGTCCTGCCGTCCGGCGATCACCAGGGTCGGAGCCGCGATCCGGTCGAGGTCGGCCCGGCCGTCCCAGCCCGACAGGGCCTCGCAGCACGCGGCGTACCCCTCGTCCGAGGTCGCCGCCACCATGGCCCGCGACGACGCGACCAGGTCGGGGTCGCGGGTGGCGAGGCGCTCGGTGTACCACCGCCCGACGACGGCCTCGGCGATCGAGCCGGTGCCCTCGGCGCGGACCCCGGCGGCCCGGTCGAGCCAGCCCTGCGGTTCGCCGAACCGGGCGGCCGTGCACAGCAGCGTCAGGGTGTGGACCCGGGTCGGCGCGTGCACGGCGATCCACTGCGACACCGCCCCGCCCAGGGAGAGTCCCACCAGGTGCACGGCAGGCAGCTTCAGGGAGTCGAGGAGTGCCAGGACGTCGCCGCCGAGGTCGGCGATCGTGTACGGCCCCGCCGGGGCCGGTGATTCGCCGTGGCCGCGCAGGTCGACGGCGAGGACGTTGACCTGGTCGGAGAGCGTGCGGATCTGGGGGTCCCACATGGATCGGTCCGAGCCCAGCGAGCCCAGCAGGACCACCGTCGGGGCGCCGGGCCCGGGGCCGGTGAGTTGATGCGCGAGGGCGACCGTCACTGGGGTGTCTCCTTCTTCGGGGTGCGGGCGGCCAGCACGCGGTCGACGATGTCGCCGGCGTGGCCGAGATAGCGGGCGGGATCGAGGAGTTCGCGCACCGCGGCCGGGTCGAGGAACTCGGTGACCCCGGGGTCCGCGTCGAGCCGGCGGCCGGCGGCGCACGCCGCGGTGACGCGCTCGCGGGCGTCCGGGGTGTACGCGGCGAGTGCCCCGGTGACCCGTTCGGCGAGCAGCATCCCGCCGGTGGCGTCGAGGTTGCGGGCCATCGCGGCGGCGTCGACGTGCAGCCCGCTCACGCAGCTCGCCAGCCGATGGGCCGCGCCCCCGGTGAGCCGGAGCAGGTCGGTGACCGTCTCCCACTCCGCATGCCACGCGCCGGCGGCGCGCTGGAACTCGTGCGCCATCGATCCGAGGACGGTGCCCACCAGTCCGGGTACCCGCAGGGCCGCGCCACGGGCGGTGACCGCGGCGACGGGGTTGCGCTTGTGCGGCATCGCCGACGAACCGCCGGGCGCGTCCTCGGCGACCTCGCCGACCTCGGTCGCGGCCATGAACACCACGTCGGTCGCGATCTTCGCGATCGCGCCGGCGGCGACGCCGAGCGCGGACGCGAGCTCGCCGATCCGGGTGCGGTCGGTGTGCCAGGGCACCGCCTGGCGCGCCAGACCCAGTTCATCGGCGAGCCGGTCCGCGACGGCCAGTCCGTGCGGGTACAGCGCGGCGAGAGTGCCTGCCGCCCCGCCGAATTGGACGGGCAGGCCGGCGAGCGCTCCGGTCAGCGTGGAATGCGCCCGGTCGAGGGCCGCGCACCAGCCGGCGGTGAGGGCCCCGAACGTCGTGGGCAGCGCCTGCTGGCCGAGGGTGCGGGCGGCCATCGGCGTGTCCCGGTGCCGGACCGCCAGGAGCGCCGCGGCGTCGGCGGCGGCCGCGAGGTCGGCCGCGACCACCGTGCCGGCGCGGTGGGCGATCAGCATCAGGGCGGTGTCGAGGACGTCCTGGCTGGTCGCACCGGTGTGCACGGCCGCGCCGGGGACACCGGCCGGGGCGCACTGGGCACGCAGGTGCCTGACCAGGGGGATGACGGGATTGCCGCCGGCCGCACCCTCGACGCCGAGCAGTGCCGGGTCGAGGGTGCCGGACAGGGTGCGGGCGGCCGCCGCGACGGCGACCGCCTGGTCCGCGGTGATGACACCGGAGTCGGCGGCGGCGTGCGCGAGGGCACCTTCGACCTCGAGCATCGCCGACACCCACGCGCGGTCGGAGAGCAGGGAACTCAGGCGCCCGGCACCGAAGACCGGATCGAACAGTTCACCGCGCGTCACACGAGCCCCCTAGAAGCGGAAGAACGGCGTTTCGGCGCCATTCGGGTCGGCGTCCTGCACCACGATGTCGAAGTGGTAGCCGTCCGCGGTCGCACGCGCAATGAGCTTGGCGCGCTGAGCTTCCGGCAGGGCCGACAGTACCGGGTCGGCGGCGTTGGCGGCCTCCTCGTCGGGGAAGTAGATCCGGGTGATCGCGCGGTCGAGCATGCCGCGCGCGAACACCGACACGTCGATGTGCGGGGCCTCGGTCAGGCCGTTCTCCGCCGGCAGCGCTCCGGGCTTGATCGTGGTGATCGCGACCGTGCCGGTGGCGTCGGCGGGCACCCGGCCGAAGCCGCGGAACGTGCAGCCCTGGCTGCCGCGGGGGTCGTCCGGGTGGTCGAATCGCCCGTCGGCGTCGGCCTGCCACGTCTCGACGAGCGCGTCGGCGATCGGGTCGCGGTTGCCGTCGACCACGGTGACCGTCAGGGTCAGTGCCCCCGGCGTGCCTGCGGCGACGACCTCGGCGCCGTCCGCCCACGGCAGGCCGATGTGCAGGTACGGTCCGACGGTCTGCGAGGGTGTCGGCCCGAACTTCACGGTCGTGAAGTCGCCCGGCGTGACCGGGTAGCGGGGTGCGAACTCAGTCATCGTGGTCGTCCTCCTCGAAGGGGGTGGCGTCGTGGCCGCGCAGCACGATGTCGAATCGGAAGCCGAGCGCCCAGTTGTCGGTGGTGGCCGCGTAGTCGAAGACGCTGATCATCCGCTGGCGGGCCCCGTCGGGCACCGAGTTGTAGATCGGGTCCTGGAAGAACATCGGGTCGTCGGGGAAGTACATCTGGGTGACCAGGCGCTGGGTGAAGGCGCGGCCGAACAGCGAGAAGTGGATGTGGGCGGGTCGCCAGGCGTTGTGGTGGTTGCCCCAGGGGTACGCGCCGGGCTTGATCGTGGTGAACGAGTACCGGCCCTGCGCATCGGTGAGAACGCGGCCGACGCCGTTGAAGAACGGGTCGAGCGGGGCGGGCCACTGGTCGCCCTGGTGCCGGTACCGACCGGCGGCGTTGGCCTGCCACACCTCGATCAGTGTGTTCGGCACCGGGCGGCGGTCGCTGTCGAGGACCTGGCCGTGGACGACGATCCGCTGTCCGCTCGCCTCGCCGCCGTTGGCGAGGGTCAGGTCGGCGTCGGCGGCGGTGACCCGCCCCTCGCCGAGGACCGGGCCGGTCAGCTCGGTCAGGCGCTGGGGCAGCAGTGTCGGCGGCTGCTTCGGGCTGCGGAGGGAGGTGGTGCGGTAGTCGGCGAACTCGAGGGGCGCCTCCTCGGTGTCGTCCTTGCCGCGATAGCGCGGGGGCAGGTGGAGCATGCTCGGGCCTTTCGTCGAAGGGAACCGGTGGCGCGGCCGTGGCTCTCACCCGGATGGGTGTTCGTAGAGTGCACAGACAGCCGCTATACGAACAAGCATAGAACTCGGCCCTGTCCCGGGGCAATGCCGCCCCGCGGATGTGTTCGTAATGCGAATGGGTGTTCACACATCGCACACACCGCGCTATCGTGGTCGGTGTGATGGACAAAGTCATTCCCACAGCAGCCGAGGCGGTGGCCGACATCCCGAACGGCGCCTCCCTCGCGGTCGGCGGTTTCGGGTTGGTCGGAGTTCCGGAGGTGCTGATCGCCGCCCTGCTCGACCAGGGGGCGACGGACCTCGAGACCGTCACCAACAACCTCGGCACCGACGGCTTCGGTCTCGGGGTCCTGCTCGCCGCACACCGGATCCGGCGCACCACGAGCTCGTACGTGGGGCAGAACAAGGAGTTCGCGAGGCAGTACCTGGCGGGTGAGCTCGAAGTGGAGCTGACGCCGCAGGGCTCGCTCGCCGAGCGGCTGCGGGCCGGCGGTGCGGGCATTCCCGCGTTCTTCACTCCGGCCGGCGTCGGAACCCAGGTTGCCACCGGTGGCCTGCCGCGCAGGTACGACGGCAACGGCGGTGTCGCGATCGCGAGCCCGCCGAAGGAGACCCGCGAATTCGACGGCGTCACCTACGTGATGGAACGCGCCATCGTGACCGACTACGCGCTCGTGCACGCCTGGAAGGGCGACCGGCACGGAAACCTGGTGTACCGCAAGAGCGGCCGCAACTTCAATCCGCCCGCGGCCGCGGCGGGACGGATCACGATCGCCGAGGTCGAGCACCTCGTCGAGCCCGGTGAGATCGACCCCGACGACGTGCACACCCCCGGTATCCACGTCCAGCGTGTCGTGCACGTGCCCGTGGTGGGCGACAAGCAGATCGAGAAGAGGACGGTGCGCCGATGAGCTGGACCCGGGACGAGATGGCGGCCCGCGCCGCGCGGGAACTCGAGGACGGTCAGTACGTGAACCTGGGCATCGGCATGCCCACCCTGATCCCGAACCACATTCCCGCCGGTGTCGAGGTGGTGCTGCACTCCGAGAACGGTGTCCTCGGAGTCGGGCCGTACCCGTACGAGGACGAGGTCGACGCCGACCTGATCAACGCAGGCAAGGAGACGATCACGGTGCTGCCCGGCGCCTCGTTCTTCGACTCCGCGCAGTCGTTCGGGATGATCCGGGGCGGTCAGGTCGACGTCGCAGTGCTCGGCGCGATGCAGGTCAGCGAGACCGGTGACCTGGCGAACTGGATGATTCCCGGCGCGATGGTCAAGGGCATGGGCGGTGCGATGGACCTGGTGCACGGCGCCCGCCGCGTCATCGTCCTCACCGACCACTGCAGCAAGTCGGGCGAGCCGAAGGTCGTCGCGGAGTGCTCGCTGCCGCTGACCGGCGAGCGGTGCGTGCACCGGATCATCACCGACCTCGCGGTCCTCGACGTCACCGCCGAGGGTCTGCGCCTGGTCGAGACCGCACCCGGTGTCACCGTCGACGAGGTCCGCTCCGCCACCGGTGCCGAGCTGATCGTCGCCGAGGTCGCGGTCGGCTGATCCGCGCGGCCGCACGCACCGGCCCATCACACGGCGCCCCGGCATGATTGCCGGGGCGCCGTTCGTGGTGGGGTGCCGCGACGCGTGGTCGGGGAGACGATGGGGGAGCGGTGACGACAGGAAGGACGCGGCATGGCCGGACAACCCCGCGAACCGGGGCGGACCACGACGTCGCGGGTGCTCGCGATCCTCGCGGCATTCGAATCCCGGGGTGAGCCCCTGCAGCTCACCGAGATCGCCGCGTCCGCGGATCTGCCGCTGAGCACGGTCCATCGGCTCGTCGGTGAACTCGAACGGTGGGGCGCCCTGCAGCGGGGTCCGGACGGGCGCTACCAGGTGGGGATCCGGCTGTGGGAGATCGCCCAGAACGCCGGCCAGCGGCTGCGCGACATCGTGCACCCGCCGCTCCAGGACCTGTTCGACCTGACGCACGAGACCGTTCACTTCGCGGTACGCCGGGGGACGGAGGTGATCTACGTCGACCGGATCTACGGGAGCAGGCGGGTCCCGCGGATCGCACGGGTCGGAGATCGGTTGCCGTTGCACCCGACCGCCGTCGGAAAGGTCCTGCTCGCGTACGAGGAGGACTGGTTCCGCGAGGCGTACCTGTCGCACGCGCTCGAGCGCCGGTCGCGATACACGATCACCGACTCTCGCCGCCTGGCCCGCGACCTGGACACGGTGCGCGAGAACGGATATGCGCAGACCCAGGAGGAGATCGCGCTCGGGCTCTGTTCGGTGGCGGTGCCGGTGCGCGCACCCCGGGGCGACGTCGTCGCGGCCGTCGGGATCGTGTTGCCCAGCACGCGAAGTGCGGAGATCCCGCGCTTCCTTCCCTCGCTGCGGGGCACCGTCGCCCGGCTCGAGAGGCGCTTCCGCGACCTGCCGCAGCCCGTTGAACAGGCGATTCGAAGTTTCTGGCTCGGCACTTCCGTTGAACGGAAGCGATAGCTAGGTAGGTCGCCCGCGGCGCGGAAAGGTGGTCTCCGTCACAAGGAGGAAGTCATGGAGACCAGCATCACGACCCCGGCCGGTGGTTCGGCCGCGGGCGCCGGCTTGCTCGGCCGGGACGTGTCGGCACTCGTTCCCGCGGCGGCCGACGTCCCGGGCCTGATCGACATGTCCCCCGCCGAGCGGTCGGTCTGGGACCGGGCGGTGGGCCACCTCCACGTGCGCGACAACGACGTCCACACCGTCTACGCGTTCGGCATCGCGAAGGCCCTCGTCGCGGCGGTCGACGGAGCTCGTCCCGAGATCGTGCTTCCCGCAATCCTTCTGCACGACACCGGGTGGTCCAGGGTGCCCGAGGATCGGGTGCTCGAGGCGATCGCCCCGCAGCCGCGGCATCCGGAACTGGTCCGGGTGCACGAGATCGAGGGTGCCGCGATCGCCCGCGCCGTGCTCGAGGACCTGGGCCGCGACCCGGCGGACATCGACGCGATCGTCGCGATCGTGGACGGCCACGACACTCGCGCCGAGGCGATGAACCCGAGTGACGCCGTCGTCAAGGACGCCGACAAGTTGTGGCGGCTGACCCCGCACGGGCTCGCGACCGTGCAGCGCTGGTTCGGACTCACTCCCGATGCGGCCCTGCGGATCGTCTCCGGGAGAACACACGACCACCTCCACACCGCCCCCGCTCGAACGATGGCCCGCGCTCTCGCCGCGATCGCGTCGATCGACCTGTCCCCGCAGCGCCGGGCCCTCGCCCGCCAGGGCGAATGGTGACCCTCGTCCCGGACGCCCGCCGCGCCGCGCCCGACCCGAATCCAGGAGTGCACATGACCGCCACGACCGATCGCGAACCCACCGCCGGCTGTCCCGTCGCCCACCACGGCTACCAACCGTTCGCGATGACCGACCCGTTCCCCGCGTACACCCGACTGCGTGCGGAGGAGCCGGTGATGTTCGACGAGCGGATCGACTGCTGGGTCGTCAGCCGGTACGACGACGTGAAGGCGGTCTTCGACGACTGGGAGGCGTTCAGCAGCGAGAACGCCCAGGCCCCGGTTCGGGAGCGCGGGCAGCAGGCGCGAAAGATCATGGAGGACGGCGGATTCACCGCGTACTCCGGCCTGTCGGCCCGGATCCCCCCGGAACACACCCGGATCCGCAAGGTGGTGTCCAAGGCGTTCACCCCGCGGCGGTACAAGGCGCTCGAACCGTTCATCCGCGACAACGTCGACACCCAACTGCGGGCGATGCTCGCGCGCCCGGAGCGGCGCGGCGACCTGCTGCGCGACCTCGCGTACGAGGTGCCGACGGTGACGATCCTGACGCTGATCGGCGCGGACACCGGCCAGGTCGACACCTTCAAGCGCTGGTCCGATTCGCGGGCGGCGATGACGTGGGGTGACCTGAGCGACGAGGACCAGATCCCGCACGCGCACAACCTCGTCGAGTACTGGCAGGAGTGCCTGCGGCTGGTGGCCGAGGCGCACGCGCACGGCGGCGACAGCCTGGTCGCGGACCTGGTGCGCGCCCAGCAGGACGGCGACCCGATCAGCGATCACGAGATCGCGTCGGTCTGCTACAGCCTGCTGTTCGCCGGCCACGAGACCACGACGACGCTGATCGCCAACACGCTGCGCCTGCTGCTCGCGCACCGCGATCAGTGGGGCGCGCTGGCAGCGGACCCGAAGCGGATCCCCGCCGCCGTCGACGAGGTGCTGCGGTTCAGCCCGTCCATCGTCGGGTGGCGTCGGAAGGCGCTGCGGGACACCGAGATCGGCGGGACGTCGATCCCCGAGGGTGCGAACGTGCTGCTGCTGATGGGGTCGGCCAACCGGGACGAGCGCCGATTCGAGGACGCCGACGTCTTCGACGTCTCCCGGGCCAACGCACGCGAGCACCTGGCGTTCGGCTTCGGCATCCACTACTGCCTGGGCAACATGCTCGCCAAGCTGCAGGCCCGGATCGCGGTCGAGCGGGTGCTGGCGCTGGCCCCCGACCTCGAACTCCTCGACGCCGACGCGATCCGATTCGGCGACAACCTGTCGTTCCGGGTCCCGACGGCGGTGCCGGTGCGGTGGGGCAGCGGTGACCCCCGCCCGTACATCCAGTTCTTCGACGAGGACACCGAGCCGAGGCACGAGCTGCTCGGCGGCAAGTGCGCCTCGCTCGTGTCGATGACGCAGGCCGGCATGCCGGTGCCGCCCGGATTCGCGGTCACCACGGCGCTGTACGACGATTTCGTCGCCGAATCCGGTGTCGCCGAGGGAATCCGGAGCCTGCTTTCGGGGCTGGACCCGGACGACGTCGCCCAGGTGGACGCGGTCTCGGCCCGGATCCGTGACGCGATCACCTCCCGGCCGGTGCCGGAGCGCCTGCGACGGGTGACGGTCGAGGCCTACGAGCGCCTGCAGTCCCGTTTCGACGCGCCGGTTCCGGTGGCCGTGCGATCCTCCGCGACCGCCGAGGACCTGCCCGATGCCAGCTTCGCGGGCCAGCAGGACACGTACCTGTGGCTGACCGACCTGAATTCGGTCACCGAGCACATCCGCCGGTGCTGGGCGTCGCTGTACACCAGCCGCGCGATCACCTACCGGCTGAGGAACAACATCCCGGACGAGGGTCTGTCGATGGCGGTGGCCGTGCAGAAGATGGTCAACGCGAGGGTCTCCGGCGTCGCGATGACGCTGGACCCCACCAACGGCGACCGCTCGAAGATCACCGTCGACGCGTCCTACGGCGTCGGGGAGATGGTGGTCTCCGGTCAGGTCACCCCCGACAACGTCGTTCTCGACAAGGTCATGCTCAGCGTGGTGACGGAGACCGTCGGTGCCAAGCACGCGGAGCTGATCCCGGATCCCGAGTCGCGCGGCCTGGTCGAGCAGGAGGTCGACCCGCAGCGCCGTGAGCGTCGGTGCCTGACCGACGGTGACCTGCGCGCCGTGGCGACGATGGCCAAGCGCGCCGAGAAGCACTACGGATGCCCCCAGGACATCGAGTGGGCCCTCGACGCGGACCTCCCCGACGGGCAGAACCTCCTGCTGCTGCAGTCCCGCCCGGAGACCGTCTGGTCGTCGAAACCCGCCGCGCCCTCCGCATCCGCGGAGGCTCCGGCGACGGCGCGCAGCGGCTTCAGCATGGCCGGCATCACCCGGTCGATGACCCGACCCCGTGCCGCCGGGTGACCGCGGGACCCGCCGGCACACCCAGCATCCACGTCCACGACCGACGACCAACCCGATGAGGAACGCCCCATGTCGATGAAGTCCTTCCCCAGCCCCTTCGAGCTCGAGACACCGAAAGGCGCCGAGGGGTGGCAGGAGCTGTACCCCTACAACATGGTCTTCCAGGAGAGCCTGAAGGACGACGAGGACAAGAAGTTCTGGTTCTGCGACAGCCAGCACTGGCCGACCGTCTTCAAGCCGTTCGAGACGATCGGCGGCGAGTTCGCGGTCAAGTGCCTGGGCCAGTACAACACCCGGCATCTGCTGATCCCCAACTCGAACGGCATCGAGTTCCGCATTCACCTCGGCTACCTGTACATGTCGCCGATTCCGGCGCCGGAGGAGGAGTTCGAGGCGCGGGTGCCGCACTTCGAGGAGCGTGCGGCCTACTACTACGCCAACTGGGAGCGGCTGCTCGAGGAGTGGCACAAGAAGGTGCGCACCACGATCGACGAGATGGCCGCGCTGGAGTTCACGAAGCTGCCGGCGATGGTCCCGATCGAGGACATCACCTCCGGCAAGGCCAAGGACGGCACCGAGAGGCTGCTGGAGAACTACGACCGGCTGATCCAGCTCTGCTACCAGAACTGGCAGTACCACTTCGAGTTCCTCAACCTCGGTTACATCGCCTACCTCGACTTCTTCGGGTTCTGCAAGGGGGTCTTCCCGAACATCCCGGACCAGTCGATCGCGGCGATGGTGCAGGGCGTGGACATGGAGCTGTTCCGGCCCGACGACGAGCTCAAGAAGCTCGCGGTCCTCGCCGTCGAGATCGGGGTGGACGGCGCGTTCGACGACCCGAGCGACGTCGACGGCACCCTCGGCAGGGTCGGGGCAGGCGAGCACGGCGAGCAGTGGCTCGCCGCGTACCGGGCGGCACAGGACCCGTGGTTCAACTTCACGGTCGGCAACGG
The DNA here is from genome assembly GCF_039540555.1 of Rhodococcus olei. Lineage (NCBI taxonomy): Bacteria > Bacillati > Actinomycetota > Actinomycetes > Mycobacteriales > Nocardiaceae > Rhodococcus > Rhodococcus olei. The sequence goes on from NZ_BAABFB010000029.1 coordinate 72,369, forward strand.
CTTCTACGGTCACGACAAGTACTGGATCGAGCACCAGGACATTCCGCTCGCCTACATCGCCGACTACATCCGCCGGCTGCGCGAGGGTCAGCAGATCATGCGTCCCGTCGAGGAACTCGCCGCCGAACGCGAGCGGATCGCCGCCGAGTACCGGGACCTCTTGGGCGGCGAGGACCGGGACACGTTCGACGCCAAGCTCGAACTGGCGCGCACCGCCTACCCGTACGTGGAGAACCACAACTTCTACATCGAGCACTGGACGATGGGCGTGTTCTGGCGCAAGGTCCGGGAACTGTCCCGGATGCTCCACGAGGAGGGCTTCTGGGAGCAGCCCGACGACCTGCTGTACCTGAGCCGCGGCGAGGTCCGCGAGGCGTTGTTCGACCTGGCCACCGGGTGGGGTGTCGGTGCCGCGCCGATCGGACCGAGCTACTGGCCCAAGGAGATCGAGCGGCGACGCGGGATCGTCGACGCGCTGAAGTCGCGTCGACCCGAGCCGGCCTTGAACACGCCGCCGGAGTTCATCACCGAGCCGTTCACCAGCATGCTCTACGGCATCACCACCGATCAGGTGCAGCAGTGGCTCGCCGACGACGAGGACACCTCCGGTGGACTGCGTGGCATGGCCGCGTCGCCGGGCACCGTCGAGGGCGTCGCCCGGGTGGTCACGAGCGCCGACGAGCTCACCGAGGTCCGGGAGGGCGAGATCCTGGTGGCCCCGATCACCGCGCCGTCCTGGGGCCCGATCTTCGGCAAGATCAAGGCCACCGTGACCGACATCGGCGGCATGATGAGCCACGCCGCGATCGTCTGCCGCGAGTACGGCCTGCCCGCCGTCACCGGCACCGGATCGGCGTCCACCCAGATCCGGACCGGCCAGCGACTCCGGGTCGACGGCACCGCCGGAACCGTCACCCTCCTGGACGCCTGAATGTCGGCCGCAGCGAAGACGGTCGTGATCACCGGCGGCGCAGGCGGATTGGGCCGCGCCTTTGCGCTCGGCTTCGCCGGGCGCGGGTACCGGGTCGCGGTCGCCGACATCGACGGTGCCGGTGCGCAGGAGACGGCGCGCCAGGTCGCCGACCTCGGGACCGACGCCACCGCGCTCACCGTGGACGTCACCTCGGTCGACTCCACCGACGCGATGGCGGCCGAGGTCGCCGCCTTCGGCGCAGGCAGCATCGACGTGCTCGTCAACAACGCCGCGATGTACGCGGGGGTGACCCGCGCGCCGTTCGAGGAGATCGACCCGGCCGAATGGGATCGGGTGATGGCGGTGAATCTCAAGGGGCCGTGGATGTGCGCGCGGGCGTGCAGCCCGTACCTGCCGGACGGCGCCCGGGTGGTCAACGTCTCCTCGGCCACCGTGTTCAGCGGCTCCGAGCAGTGGATGCACTACGTCGCCTCGAAGGGCGGCGTGGTGGCCTTGACCCGGGTGATGGCCAGGGAGCTCGGGCGGCGGTCCATCACCGTCAACGCCATCGCGCCCGGGTTCACCCTCACCGAGGCCAGCTACGGGCTGATCGAGGGCGCCGAGAACTACGGCGTCGACCGCGGGGCGCTCCGGCGGGCCAGCCGGCCGGAGGACATCGTGGGCGCGGCCCTGTTCCTCGCCGGCGAGGACAGCAGCTACATCAGCGGGCAGACGCTCGTCGTCGACGGCGGACGCCAGTTCATCTAGGAGAACAATCAATGCCCAAGGTCACATTCACCGACTGCGAAGGGATTTCGCGCGCGATCGACGGCAACGTCGGCGACTCCGTGATGGAGGTCGCGATGCGCAACGGCGTCCCGGGGATCCTCGCCGAGTGCGGCGGATCGCTGTCCTGCGCCACCTGCCACGTCTTCGTGCGCGAGGACGAGTTCGCGAGCCTGCCGGACATGGACGACATGGAGGACGAGATGCTCTACGCGACCGCGATCGACCGCGCGGACACCTCCCGGCTGTCCTGTCAGGTCAGGCTCACCGACGACATGGACCTGCACGTGACCACGCCGGAAACCCAGGTCTGATCATGGCCGGCTATCACGACGGCGACGGGCCCGACGGCGGCCTTCTGATCATCGGCGCGAGTCAGGCCGGTGTGCAGCTGGCCGGCTCGCTGCGGGCCCTCGGCCACCGGGCGCCGATCACGTTGCTCGGCGACGAGAACCACCGCCCGTACCAGCGCCCCGCCCTGTCGAAGGACTTCCTGCAGGGCAAGGTGACCTCCGAGTCGTTGATCTTCCGCACCGCCGAGTACTGGGACGAGCACCGGATCCGGCTGGTCAAGGGCGAACGCATCACGGCGATCGACCGCGCCGACGACGGCGGCGGCGTCGCGCGCTCCGAGTCGGGAGCGCGGTTCGCGTTCGACCGGCTCGCGCTGACGGTGGGGGCGCGGGCCAGGCGGCTCGACATCGACGGCGCCGACCTGGCCGGGGTGCTGTACCTGCGCAACGCCGACGACGCACTGGCGCTGAAGGCGCGGATGCCGGAGGCAACCGACGTCGTCGTGATCGGCGGCGGGTTCATCGGGCTCGAGGCGGCCGCGAGCGCAGACACGATGGGCCGCAGGGCCACCGTGCTCGAGGCCGGGCCACGGTTGATCGGCCGCGCGGTCGGATCCGAGACCTCGGACCACTTCCTCGGCGCGCACCGCGGCCGCGGCGTCGACGTGATCCTGAACGCCGAGATCGTCAGGGTCGTCGGTGCCGACGGTGCGGTGACCGGGGTGGAGCTGGCCGACGGTCGTGTCGTCCCCGCGCAGATCGTGCTCGTCGGGATCGGGGTGATCCCGAACACCGACCTCGCCGAGGCGATGGGCCTGGAGTGCGACAACGGGATTCGCGTCGACGAGTACGCGCTCGCGTCCGACGGTGTCACCATCGCGGTGGGGGACTGCGCCAACATGCCGAACCCGGTCCGCGGCGCACCGCCCGGCGACCGGATCCGCATCGAGAGCGTCAACAACGCCATCGAACACGCGAAGGTCGCCGCCTACTCGCTCGTCGGCCGCCGCGAGGAGTACGCGGGGATTCCCTGGTTCTGGTCGAACCAGGGTGATCTGAAGCTGCAGATCGCCGGCCTGTCGACCGGATACGACCGCACCGTCGTCCGCCGCGACGACGAGAAGGGGAAGTTCTCGGTCCTGTACTACCGCGGCGAACAGATCATCGCCGCGGACTGTGTCAACCACCCGCTCGACTTCATGGCGGTCAAGAACGCGCTCGCGAAGGGCGCGACCATCCCCGCGGACGCGGCGTCGGACGTCGCCACCGCGTTGAAGTCGATCACCATCGCGGACCCGGCGGCGCCCCTCGCGGCGCGACCGGCGGTCCCGGCAGAGAGGTAGTCATGCGCATCCCCACGACCCACCCGGTCGACACCTCGCAGATCGCGGCCCCGCCGGACGAGTCCGCCGATCTCGATCCGGTGTGGAAGTCCGTCGTCCCGGAATCCCGGGCGCGCAGCAACGACATCCACCTGCCGATCTCCCTCGCCTACGCCGAGCGGCTGTGCCGGGCACATCCCGAGGCGGACGCCCTGGTCGTCCGGGTCGCGATCCTGTTGCACGACACCGGCTGGGGCCGGGTCGACGAGGACCGGATCCTGTCCGAGGGATTCACCGGCGACTGGCGCAAGGCCTCGATCCGGTACGAGCACGAGCGGCAGGGCTGCCTGATCGCCCGCGAAGTGCTCCCGCCGCTCGGGTACGACGACGAGTTCGTCGAGCGGGTGTGCGCGATCATCGACGGTCACGACACCAGAGCGGACGCCCACTCGCTGGAGGACGCGCTGGTGCGCGACGCGGACCGCCTGTGGCGCTTCGGGACGACCGGAATCGCGTTGGCCTCCTCGTGGTTCGGGCTCACCCCGTCCCGGTACTGCGACCGGCTCGAGGCCGAGATCGTCCCGGAACTGAAGACCGAGGCCGGATTCCGGATCGCGACCGTCGAGCTGGCGCGCTCCCGTGCCCTGCTCAAGACCGAGGTGCTGCGATGAGACGGGAGGCCGTCGAACTGCCGTACACGCGGGTGGACGACGTGTTCGTCGACGGCGCCTGGGTGCCGTCGACGAGCACCGCCCGGATCGAGGTCGTCGACCCGGCGACCGAGGAGGCCTGGGGTTCGGTGCCGGACGCGTCCACCGAGGACGTCGACCGTGCCGTGGCGGCCGCCGACCGCGCGTTCCGCGGCGCCGGCTGGTCCGACCTGACCCCGTCGGCGCGCGCCGAGCATCTGATGCGGATGGCCGACGAGGTGGAAAAGCGGGCGCAGCCGTTGTCCTGGACCAACACCCGGGAGAACGGCAGCCCGATCGCGGAGACCGGCGGGGCGGCCGCGAACGCGGCCGGAATCCTCCGGTACTTCGCATCGCTCGCACCGACCCTCGAGGCCGAGGACGTGCGCCCGTACCCGAACCGACCCGGTCGGACGGCCGTGTTCCGTGACCCGATCGGGGTGTGCGCGCTGATCGCCCCGTGGAACTTCCCGATCAACCTGGTCGTCGCCAAGCTGGCGCCGGCGCTGATCGCGGGCTGCACCGTCGTGATCAAGCCGGCGCCGTCGACACCGCTGTCGATCCGCCTCGTCGTCGACGCGGCGGTGGCCGCAGGCATCCCGGCCGGGGTGATCAACCTGGTGACCGGCTCCGGAGCGGTCGGTGACCGCCTCGTCCGGCACCCGCTGGTGCGGAAGGTGGCCTTCACCGGCTCGACACCGGTCGGCCGGAAGATCGCCGCGGCCTGCGGCGAACTGCTCCGGCCGGTGACGCTCGAGCTCGGCGGAAAGTCGTCGGCGATCGTGCTCCCCGACGCCGACCTGGACGCGATGGCGGACGTGCTGATCCGCTCCTGCATGCGCAACACCGGCCAGACCTGCTACATCGCCACCCGCATCCTCGCTCCGGCGCGGCGCTACGACGAGGTGGTCGACACGGTCACGCGGACCGTCGCCGCAGGCAAGCAGGGCGACCCGTTCGACGCGGACACCGTCTTCGGGCCGGTCGCGACGCGGGCGCAGTTCGACATCGTCCTCGACTTCCTCGAGTCCGCACACACCGAGGGTGCGCGCGCCACGACCGGCGGCGCGAGGGCGGCCGCCGAGCGCGGCTGGTTCGTCGAGCCGACGGTGTTCGCGGACGTGACGCCCGGTATGCGGATCGCCCGCGAGGAGATCTTCGGACCGGTCGTCGTCGTCCTCCCGTACGACACCGTCGACGACGCGGTGGCGCTGGCCAACGACACCGAGTTCGGGCTGGGCGGGATCGTCTTCGGGCGCGACCCCGATGCCGCGATGCGGGTCGCGCGGCGCGTGGACACCGGTTCGATCGGCATCAACTTCTTCGCCTCGAACCACAGTGCACCGTTCGGTGGGCGCGGCGATTCCGGACTGGGTGTCGAGTTCGGTGTGGAGGGGCTGGGCGCCTACCTGACCCCGCAGTCGGTGCACCGAGCGGGGTGAGCGGCGCCGCCCTGGGCTAGGGTGCCGCGGTGGACAGTTCGACCCGCGGTGCCGAGGAGACCCGACTCGAGGGGCTGCGCGGCGTGCTGGTCGGCCCGCTGCCCGAGATCGGCCGGCGCTTCTCCACCCTGGTCACGCCACTGGTCCCGCACACCGCGCTGGTGATCTTCACCCGGGAGTGCACGGGCCGCCCCCGCAAGGTTGCGGGCGATCCACTGATCGTGGACCGGGTCACCGTCGCCGAACTGGACCGCATCCGCACCGAACTCGGTCCGGCGCAACCGGATTCGTCGATCGTCCACCGCGGCACCGCGGTCCTCGGGGGTCGTGAACTGCCGGTGCACGCGATCCTGGACCGCACCGACATCCTGCTGGTGACGGTTCCGCGCGGCACGGGCGGCGTCGACACCGGGCTGCTGGCGGGACTGTTCGCCGTGGTCGCGCTCGGCATCCAGCTGCAGGTGCGCCACGCCAGTCCCGCCTACCTGGCCGAATCCCGTGCCGCATCCGCCGAACGCGCCCGCACCGTCGCCGAGCTGACGCAGGCGCACGCGGCGCATCTCGAGACGATCCTCGCGACCCTGCGGTCCCCGGACCTCGACGACACCCGGGCGCGGGCCACGGCCCGCGAGTCCGCGACGTCCGCGCTGCTCGGCCTGCGGACCGCGGTCGACCGGCACCGCGAGATGGCCGAGGAGGCCGTCGCGACCGCGTTCGCCCGGTTGCGGGGTGAACTCCGTGGGCTGGTGCCGGCGGCGATCGACCTCGAGCTGGTCGAACCGCCGGTCGGCGGGCGTGGCCTGCCCGGCGAGGTCGCGCACGCCGCGCGCGCCGTGGTCCGTGGCGGCGTGCTGGGTCTGGTGACGCAGCCGGCGCTGAGCCGGGTGCGAGTCGCCTGGGACTGCGACGGCGAGAATCTGCTCGTCGACGTCCGCGACGACGGCGGCGGGACCGCCGACCTCGTCGAGCTCGACCGGCAGTTGCGGCCCCGAGTCGAAACCCTGGGTGGCACCTACGAATCCGAATCCACCGCGGGCTGGGGATCGCGGCTGTCGGCGATGCTGCCACTCGACCATCCCGAGGCGGGGGAGAAGCAGACGGCGCTGTCGGTGCTCGGTCCCCGTGAGGTGGAGGTGCTGGGGCATCTCGTCGCCGGGCGACGCAACCGCGTGATCGCCGAACGGCTGCAGGTCAGCGAGAGCACCGTGAAGTTCCACGTCGCGGCGGTGTTGCGGAAGCTCGAGGTCGGGACCCGCGGCGAGGCGGCCGCGGTCGCCGCCGAGGCCGGTGTCCGGCCCGCGCCGTGACGGCCGTTCTTTCGGCCAGGTGCAACCGTCCGTCCGGTCAGGTCGTCCCGCGCGTCCGCGGGGCTACGGTCGACATGCGGGTTTCGCAATGTGTGCACCCGTGTCGTCGACAACGGAGGAGACCAGGCCATGCCGCAGCAGGTTCGAGGTGTGATCGCGCGATCGAAGGGCGCCCCGGTGGAGATCGTGCCGATCACGATCCCGGACCCGGGGCCGGGTGAGGTCGTCGTCGCGGTCGCCGCGTGCGGCGTCTGTCACACCGACCTGACCTACCGCGACGGCGGCATCAACGACGAGTACCCCTTCCTGCTCGGCCACGAGGCCGCCGGTGTCGTCGAAAGTGTCGGTGCGGGAGTCGAGTCCGTCGCCGTCGGCGACTTCGTCGTGCTGAACTGGCGGGCCGTGTGCGGGCAGTGTCGCGCCTGCAAGCGCGGCCGTCCGCAGTACTGCTTCGACACCTTCAACGCCACCCAGAAGATGACGCTCGAGGACGGCACCGAGCTGACCCCGGCGCTGGGCATCGGTGCGTTCGCCGACAAGACCCTCGTCCACGCCGGGCAGTGCACGAAGGTGGACCCGTCCGCCGACCCGGCCGTCGTCGGACTGCTCGGCTGCGGCGTGATGGCCGGCATGGGCGCCGCGATGAACACCGGAGGCGTCGGCCGCGGCGACTCGGTCGCGGTCATCGGCTGCGGCGGCGTCGGGGACGCGGCCATCGTCGGTTCACGCCTGGCCGGCGCGAACCGGATCATCGCGATCGACCGCGACCCCAAGAAGCTCGAGTGGGCGCGTGACCTCGGCGCGACCCACACCATCAATGCCACCGAGTTCGACGTGGTCGAGGCCGTGCAGGATCTCACCGGGGGATTCGGTGCGGACGTCGTCGTCGATGCGGTCGGTCGCCCCGAAACGTGGAAGCAGGCGTTCTACGCCCGCGACCTGGCCGGTACCGTCGTCCTCGTCGGCGTCCCGACGCCGGACATGACCCTCGAGATGCCGCTGATCGACTTCTTCTCCCGCGGCGGCTCGCTGAAGTCGTCGTGGTACGGCGACTGCCTGCCCGAGCGGGACTTCCCGATGCTCGTGGACCTGTACCAGCAGGGCCGGCTCCCGCTGGAGAAGTTCGTCACCGAACGCATCGCGCTCGACCAGGTCGAGGAGGCGTTCGAGTCGATGCACCGCGGCGAGGTCCTGCGTTCGGTGGTGGTCCTGTGAGTGGCGCGTTGCGGGTCGACCGGGTGGTGACGTCGGGGACGTTCAGCCTCGACGGCGGCACCTGGGACGTCGACAACAACATCTGGCTGATCGGTGACGACGACGAGGTCGTCGTCGTCGACGCCGCGCACACCGCGCAGCCGATCGTCGACGCGGTCGGCGGACGGAAGGTCGTCGCGATCGTCTGCACGCACGGGCACAACGACCACGTCACCGTCGCGCCCGAGCTGGCCGAGCGGCTCGACGCGCCGATCCTGCTCAATCCCGCCGACGACGTGCTGTGGGAGATGACGCACCCCGGCGTCGCGCACGGCATGCTCGAGGACGGGCAGCGGATCACGGTGGCGGGCACCGACATCCAGGCGATCGCGACACCCGGCCACTCGCCGGGGTCGACGTGCCTGTATCTGCCGGAGGCGGGGGAGCTGTTCACCGGCGACACGCTGTTCTCCGGCGGCCCCGGGGCGACCGGCCGGTCGTACTCGGACTTCCCGACGATCATCGGCTCGATCCGCGACAAGCTGTTCGCGCTGCCGCCGGAGACGAAGGTGCACACCGGGCACGGCGACGGCACCACGATCGGTACCGAGTCACCGCATCTCGAGGAGTGGATCAGGCGCGGTAGCTGAGTTCGCGGCGACGGGCCCCGTGCTGCCGGTTCCGGCGGTACGGGGCCGGGAGATCGCGATCCAGCGTTTCCGGGCCTAGAACGGTGGCGCATCGTCGACGGGAGTGGTGACCGGCGACGTCGGTCCGTCGCGGCGGCCGGTGACGCGGGGGCGTGGGCCGGTCGGGTCGGGGGTGCCGGTTGCTCCGCCGGGGAGGGTGACGCTCGTGGTGCCGAGTGGACGTCCACAGCAGCGCGTGACCGGTGGTGCGGGGGTCGCCGAGGGCGACCACGTGCCAGAGGCCGAGTGTCTTCAGCTGATGGTGGAAGGCGCACAGGCACTGCAGGTTCGACACGACGGTCCAGCCTCCCGCGACAGGGTTCCAGGCGAGGTATTCGACGATGTGGTCGAGTTGGCACTGGGCGGCGGGGCGGGTGCACCCGGGGAACCGGCAGTGGCGGTCGCGGGCGCGGACGAGCGCGGCGGTGGCGGCGTCGGGCCGGTAGGTCAGCGCGCCGGCGGGCGGCACGATCAGCCCGCCGTGTCCGTCGCGAAGCGCTCCCCGGGCGAGCGCCGGGTTTGCGCGCACGGCAGCGAGGACCGCCTCGGCCATGGTGCCGACGCTCGTCGGCACGATCCGCTGGGGCGGCGGTGACGTCGCCCTCCCGCGGGTCTCGGGAATCGGCCCCGCCGTGCGTCTGCTACCACGGGCGAGGAACGAGCGCACGCAGAATCGCGGTGGCGGGGACGTAGGAGTATCGCGCGTCAGGGACTGACCGCTCGGGGAAGTTGGTCCTTCCGAGGAGGGGGAAGGATCCTCGTCCGTCGAAGGTTCGTAGTGCCCGCCTCCGGCGCCGTCGCCCGTGTTGCGCTCGAGGAGGCCGAGTTCCTCTGCGAGGTCGAGGACCTCGGTGAGCATCGCCCGCCAGGTGCCGTTCGCGGCGAGTTGCCGCGCGAAGTCCGGATCGATGAGGCCGTGGCCGTGCAGGTACGCCGGCTCGGAGAGCAACCCGATCAGCGTCGGCGGGTCGACGGTGATCTGGGTCAGCGGAGCCCGCCGCCCGGGCAGCGCGTCCGTCTTCGGGGCTTCGCAGTCGTCGCGGCCGCAGCTGCATTCGAGATACGGCTCGCGGTGCGCGAGCGCCGGCACCGAATCGACCAGCTTCTCCTGGGCGCCACGTCGGTCGTGACGGCACGCCGTCCCGGCGAACTCGGCGACCAACTGCATGATCGCCTCCCCTTCCTGCGGGGTGACGGTCACCTCGACGGTCGAGCACCCACGGCCGGACCGCTTGACGACCCGTCGCGAGAACCGCTGAACATCCTCCCGCTGCTCGGCCGCCTCGTCCGGACTGTGTGCCGCGACCAGTCGTTCGATCTCGCCGGCCAACGGTCCCGGCGACAGGTGCCGCGCCGCGGCCAGGATCTGCGGTTCGAGTGCCGTCACCGTCGCCGCCGACAGTCCCGCCGTCTCCCGCGAGATCGACCGCACCCGAGCAAGATCCAGATCCCCGGTCTCGAACGCGGCGCGCGTGCGTGGCAGCCGCAACCGCAGGTCGATCCCCACAGCCGCGAACGACTCGGCCACCGTCTTCGAACATCCCAGGCGCACCGCGATCTCCGCGATCGCCGCGTTTCCGCAGTCGGTGATCTTCCCGACCCCAGCTCGACATCTCGTTCGATCCAGGCATCCCACAGGGCGCCCGCCGCCAGTACCTTGCGTGCCGCCGCCCGGTTCTCGACCCGAGAGGCGTCCGCGACCGCGGCCAACAGGCGAGCGTCGGCCGTGATCGCAGCCGGCCCGCCGCCCCTGAGCTCCACCACAGAATCGAACATGCTTTCGATTCTATGGTGGCGGTCCGACACGCATCGGTGAATTGTCAATGTCCCGACTTCGATTCCACCGTTCGAAACGCCGCCGCGAACGTTCGAGCGGGTCGACGCGGGTTTCCTGCGTGACGCTGCCGGCAAACGCTGCCTCTGAGCGGGATCGGCCCACGCGGGACCAGCTGATCAACGCCTGAGCAGCGGTGATCGGTCCGACGTCGACAAGTCGCGGAACTCGGGCGCGAGTGTGGACAATTCGTCCGATTTCGGATTCGAGCTCATTCGCGTCGGCCTGTAGTGCGAGCACGCGCCGGGCAGTGCTTCGCAGTGAGCGTGCGGTGAACCGATGTTCGGTACCGCGACAACGTCTTTCGCGCAGCCCGCTGCAGCCGAGAAATTGCGCGTCAGTGGTCGTGCCGCGGAGGTCGGCACGTTGTTACTCGGGTGCTGGGGCGATCAACGCTTTGAAGCGATTGATCACAGCGGTGCATGCTGTGACTGCGCAGCTGCGGTCGCCAGCATTACCCGTAGTGCTTCTCGATCCCCTCGCGCTCTGGGAGCGATTGTGTGTTCGGTGCTGAGCGCCTCGCGCGCGGCTCGAATCGCATCGAGCTCGTCTGCCTTACGCCCACCGAACCGTGGGGGCCGTTTCGGACGAAGCACTTCGACGACCTGCTCGCCTACGCAGGTAGGGTGCGCGGTCGGACCTGCGCCGAAGCTACCGGTGCCTTCGACCGCCCCGCGCCGACCTCGTGGTGCGTGGGGGTCGGCGAAGTGGATCAGTCGTATTTGGCCGAGCTTTTCCCTTCGGCCATCTTGCGCTGGTGGTAGGCGTATCCGTCGCTGCTTGGTGTTCTGGCTGGGGTGACAGAAACGAGGTGGATCGCGGAGTTCACCGTGTGATCCACCGTATCGGGAGAGACGGTGACGTTGCTTGTCGGCACTGGCGAGGATACGGGCTGCGGTGACGCTACTACGGCACGCTACGCCCTGTCGGTTCGAACACGACGCAGCTCCGACATGCGAGTATTGAGTAATGTTGCTGGTATGCAACAGTTTCCGGTTCGCTCTGTCGTTCTCGGCGCCGGCGGTGTCGTCGGTACTGCGTGGATGGCCGGCCTGGCCGCCGGCTTGCGGCATCGCGGGGTCGACCTGGCGGAATCCGATCTGTTCGTCGGAACATCGGCAGGCGCGATCGTGGCCGCTGTACTCGCCACCGGGCGGGACCCCGCCGACTTGGCGGAACCACCTCGACCGACGTCCACCGACGTGCAGCTGCCGCCGGCCGACCCCCTCGTGGTCGCCCGAGTCTTCGCGGTGCTGGGTGATGAGGAGCTCGAGCCCGACGTCGCGCGAGAGCGTGTGGGGCGGATCGCGCTCGAGATGAGCGCAGAGCACGAGCCGGTGCATGTCGAGCGGATGCAGAGGATGATCGGATCACGGCAATGGCCGGACAGGCCGCTGCTGGTCGTGGCCGTCGATGCCCGGTCGGGTCGGCGCGAGGTCTTCGACAGGAACGGTGCGGCGACCCTGGTCGACGCCGTCGTCGCGAGTCGTTCCATGCCGGGCGTCCACCCGCCGATGACCATCGGCGGGCGTCGCTTCATGGACGGCGGCATGCACTCGTCGACCAATGCGGACTTGGCCGCCGGGGCGCGGCTCCTGGTGGCCGTGCACCCTCTCGCCCACCTCTTTCCGGCGACAGAACTCGAGTCCGAACTCCGGGTGGCACAACCCGGAGAATCGATCCTGATCGTCCCCGACGAACCGTCCGTCGCGGCGTTCGGCGGTGATCTGCACAGCCGCACGAACTGGGGGCCGGCCTTCGACGCGGGCGCACAGCAGGCGAGGGCCGAAGCCGACCGACTCGAGAAGGCATGGGTGGCCGCGGGGACGGGACCCGGGCAGCCGTGAACCGTTCCTGACTCGGCGCCACCCCGCGTAGTGTGATGTCACGATCGCCTTCGAAGATCGAAGGACATGCCCTCGAGCCCGTATCCCGTGGAGCGTGCAATGGCATCCTCGTACAGCTACAGACTTCTCCGGATCGCGCTCGTCGTCGTCGGCGCGGCGATGATCCTCCTCTATCCACTGGCCGTGGTGTGGCCGTCGGGATGGGCGTGGCATCCGGGTGCCCCGTACCGGTCCGACTACTTCATGATGATCGTCGGCCTGTACGTGACGCTCGGCGCCTTCCTCTGCAACGCGGCGCGACGTCCCGAGGCCAACATCAGCCTGATCTGGTTCGCCGTGTGCTCGAGCGTCGTCCACGCCGCAATCATGGCGGTGCAATCCTTCGGCGACGGTGACCACACGGGACATCTGTGGGGAGACGTCCCGGCCCTTCTGCTCGGGGCCGTCGTGTTGGCGGTTCTCGTCCGGTCGTCCGGCCTCGAGCAGCCCCGTCCTGCTCCACGGGCGAACCAGGTGGCCGGTGGTCGGACCTGACCGCCGGGTGTCGAAGGCGGAACGCGCACGGGCACTGCGGGTTCGACCCGACCGTCCATCCGCCTGCGAGCGGGTGCCCTGGCCGGATCGCTACGCCAGTGTGATCCGCCGGTCCCCGGTGTAGACGTTCATGGTGTCGCCGCGGAGGAATCCCACCAAGGTCAGGGACGACTCCGCGGCGAGGTCGACCGCGAGGGACGACGGCGCCGAGACCGCCGTCAGCATCGGGACCCCCGCCACGACGGCCTTCTGCACCAGTTCGAACGAGGCCCGGCCGCTGACCGCGAGGATCGCCTCGGTCAGCGGTACCCGGTCCTGCGTCAGTGCCCAACCGAGGACCTTGTCGACGGCGTTGTGGCGTCCGACGTCCTCGCGCAGTGCGAGCAGGGCCCCGTCGGCGGTGAACAGCCCGGCCGCGTGCAGGCCGCCGGTGGAGTCGAAGACCCGCTGCCGCGCCCGCATCGTGTCCGGCAGGGACGTCAGTACCGCGGCGGGGACCGTCAGCGGCGACGCGCTCAGGTCGTACGGTGCGTGCACCCGAACCGCCTCGAGCGACGCCTTGCCGCACACCCCGCACGCCGACGTGGTCAGGAAATTACGCTGCGCGGCAACCGGTTCCGGGACACCTGGCGCCAGGGCGACGTCGAGCACGTTGTACGTGTTGGCCCCCTCCTCGTCGACACCGTCGCAGTAGCGGATCACCGCCACGTCCTGCGCGGTGCGGATGATGCCCTCGGCGAGCAGGAACCCGTGCACCAGGTCGATGTCGTGGCCGGGGGTGCGCATCGTGACGGTCAGTGACCGGCCGGCCATCCGGATCTCCAGTGGTTCCTCGACCGCGAGGCTGTCCGGGCGGCGGACCGTGCCGCCGGGGCCGATTCGCAGGACCGACCGTCGCGCGGTCACGCGTCCCATCACCGCCCCCCGACCGGCTCCAGCCGCACGACGACGGCCTTCGAGACCGGGGTGTTGGACGTGGCGGCAACGTGATCGAGCGGGATCAGGGGATTGGTCTCGGGGTAGTAGGCGGCGGCGTTGCCCTTCGGGGTGGGGTATTCGACGACCCGGAAGTCGTGGACCCGACGCTCCTCGACGGTCCCGTCTGCCGTCGTCCACTCGGACACGACGTCGACCCGAGACCCGTCGACCAGCCCCTGCTCGGCGAGGTCGGCGGCGGACACGAAGACCACCCGGCGTCCGCCCTTGACCCCGCGGTACCGGTCGTCGAGGCCGTAGATCGTGGTGTTGTACTGGTCGTGGCTGCGCAGGGTCTGCAGAATCAGGCGGCCGGGCGGGGTCGGAACCCACCGCAGGTCGCCGGTGACGAAGTTGGCCTTGCCGGTGCGGGTGGGGAATTCGCGACGGTCCCGCGGCGGGTGCGGCAGCTGGAAGCCGTCGGGCCGGCGGACCCGCTCGTTGTAGTTCTCGCATCCCGGCACGACACGGGAGATCGCGTCGCGGATCCGGTCGTAGTCGGCGGACATCGCCGCCCACGGTACGCGGTGATCCTCGCCGAGCAGCTCCTGGGCGAGGTCGCACACGATGCCGACCTCGCTGCGCAGGTGTTCGCTGACCGGGGTCAGGCCGCCGCGCGACAGGTGCACCATCGACATCGAATCCTCGACGGAGACAACCTGCTTACCGCTCGCCTGGATGTCCTTGTCGGTGCGGCCGAGGGTCGGCAGGATCAGCGCCTCCCGGCCGGTCACGACGTGCGAGCGGTTCAGCTTCGTGGACACCTGGACCGTGAGCCGGCAGCGTCGCAGCGCCTCCTCCGTGGCGGCGGTGTCCGGGGTGGCGCGAATGAAGTTGCCGCCCATCGCCATGAACACCCCGACCTGCCCGTCCCGCATCGCCCGGATCGCGTTCACCGTGTCGAGTCCGTGCCGGCGCGGACTCGTGATGCCGAACTCCCGGTCGAGGGCGTCGAGGAAGGAGTCGGGCATCTTCTCCCAGATGCCCATCGTGCGGTCGCCCTGGACGTTGGAGTGGCCGCGGACCGGGCACACGCCGGCGCCCGGCTTGCCGATCATGCCGCGCATCAGCAGCAGGTTGGTGATCTCCTGGATCGTCGCGACACCGTGGGTCTGCTGCGTCAGCCCCATCGCCCAGCAGGCGATGGTGCGCTGCGACCGGATCAGTGCGTCCGCGGTCACCCGGAGCTGGGCCCTCGTCAGCCCGGTGGCGTCGAGGACGGTGTCGAGGTCGACGGCCCGGGCGGCCCGCTCGTACTCGTCGAATCCGGCGCAGTGCTCTGCGACGAAGGCCCGGTCGACGACGGTGCCGGGTGCGGCGTCGTCGGCCTCGAACAGCAGCCGCGCCAGCCCCCGGAACAGTGCCATGTCGCCGCCGAGCCGGATCTGCAGGAACTCGTCGGCGATCGCCACGCCCTTGCCGATCACGCCGCCGACCTTCTGCGGGTCCTGGAACCGCAGCAGGCCGGCCTCGGGCAGCGGGTTGATCGCGATGATCTTGGCGCCGTTGCCCTTCGCGGCCTCCAGCGTCGAGAGCATGCGCGGATGGTTGGTGCCGGGGTTCTGTCCGGCGATCAGGATCAGGTCGGCGAACTCGAGGTCGGGCACGGTGACCGACCCCTTGCCGATCCCGATCGACTCGGTGAGCGCGCTGCCCGACGACTCGTGGCACATGTTCGAACAGTCCGGCATGTTGTTGGTGCCGTAGCTGCGAATCATCAACTGGTAGAGGAACGCCGCCTCGTTGCTGGTGCGGCCGGAGGTGTAGAAGACGGCGTGGTCGGGGTCCGGCAGCGTCCGCAACTCGTCCGCGATCAGACGGAACGCCTCGTCCCACCCGATCGGCGTGTAGTGACCGGCCCCCTCGCGCAACACCATCGGGTGGGTGAGCCGGCCCTGTTGGCCGAGCCAGTAGTCCGTCTTGCCTGCGAGTTCGGCGACCGGGTGTGCGGCGAAGAACTCGGGGGTGACGGTGCGCAGCGTCGCCTCCTCTGCGACCGCCTTCGCGCCGTTCTCGCAGAACTCCGCGGGCCTGCGGTGTCCGGGCGTCTCAGGCCACGCGCAGCCGGGGCAGTCGAAGCCGTGACGCTGGTTGACCCGGGTCAGGGTGCGCGCGGTGCGGATCGGGCCCATCTGCTCGACGGCGCGCTGTATCGACACCGCGACCGCGGTGACGCCGGCGGCGTGGTCCTGCGGATGACCGACCACGAGCTGGGATTCGTCGATGTCCTGGGCCGGCCGTCTGCGCGTCATGTGTCCATACTGGCGCGTGCCCGAGTGTTCCGTCACCCGGATCCACCCACGCCCGGGAGGTTTCGGCTAGCCTTACCTAGCTTTTGTCGATTGGTGTGAGGAGTGTCGATGGCTGGCGGGTTGACGCGTCGGGGATTTCTGCTCGGAACGTCCGGTGTGGTGCTCGCACTCGCCGCGGCGGCCTGCAGCAGCGGCGACGGGGAGTCGGGTGGCTCGTCCGGGGCCACGGTGAGCGACAAGTACGGGGAGACGGTCGTTCCGGCGAACCCGCAGCGCGTGGCCAGCGTGGGGTACAACGACCAGGACGCGATCCTCGCGCTCGGCGTCGTCCCGGTCGGCGTGTTCGACTGGTACGGCAATCAGCCCGACGCCACCTGGCCGTGGGCCCACGACCTGCTCGGCGGTGCCCACCCCACGATCATCGGCACCGCCAACACCGGCATCTCGGTCGAGAAGGTCGCCTCGACGAACCCCGACCTGATCCTGGGCACCTATTCCGGCGTGACCCAGACCGAGCACGACAAGCTGTCCGCGCTCGCCCCGACCGTCACCCAGCCGAAGGAGTTCGCCGACTACGGCGTGCCGTGGCAGGACCAGACCCGGATCGTCGGGAAGGCGCTCGGTCGCTCGGACAAGGCCGACGCACTCGTCGCGTCGGTGCAGAAGAAGTTCACCGACGTCTCCGCCGCGCACCCCGAGTTCCAGGGCAAGACCGTGATCGTCGGCGCGCTCAAGGGCCCCGGCCAGTTCGGTGTCTACGGCCCCGAGGACCCGAAGGTGCGGTTCTTCACCGAGCTGGGATTCGTCAATCCGCCGGTCACCCAGCAGATCACCGACACCAACTTCGCCCCGATCAGCACCGAGCAGCTCACCCTCGCGAACGCGGACCTGCTCGTCTGGTACGCAGGCGGCGGATTCGGCGACAAGCTGCGTGCCGAGCTGGCCGCGACGCCGGTCTACGGCGAGCTGCCCGCCGTCAAGGAGGGTCGCGTCATCATCCTCGAGGACGAGGCCGCCGAGGCGATGACCTGGAGCACGGTCCTGTCGCTGCCCTACGCGCTGGACAAGATCCCGCCGCGCATCGCGCCGCTGCTGACCAAGTAGTGCGATAGGTTCGGCATCCGTGGTGCCCGGCGGCGGGCACGGCACGAAAGGACGGTCGGCGCATGGGCGGAACTCGGACGGCACTGGTGACCGGGGCGTCGTCGGGGATCGGCGAGGCCGTCGCCCGCGCCCTGGCCGGCCGCGGCTGGACGGTCTACGGCACCAGCCGGAACCCGTCGAAGATTCCGCATCCGATCCCGGGCGTCGAGTACCTGCCGCTGGACCTCACCGACGAGGCCGGCATCGCCGCGTGCGCCGCGGCCGCCGGCGAGGTCGACGTGCTCGTGAACAACGCGGGGGAGAGTCAGAGCGGGCCGTTCGAGGAGCTGCCGATGGACGCGATCGAGCGCCTGTTCCGCACCAACGTCTTCGGCGCGGTCCGGCTCACCCAGCTGCTGCTGCCCGGGATGCGGGCCCGCCGCTACGGACGGGTCGTGATGGTCGGGTCGATGCTCGCGAGTTTTCCTCTCGCGCACCGCTCCTCGTATGTGGCGACGAAGGCGGCGATCAAGGGTTTCGCGACCGCCGCGCGGCGCGAGGTGTCGCCCTTCGGGGTGGCGATCACGACGGTCGAGCCCGGCTCGATCAGCACCGGTATCGGCGAGCGCCGCACGCACTATCTCGCGGACGGGTCGCCGTACACCGCGGACTACCGCACGATGATCGAGCATCTCGACGCCAACGAACGGTCCGGCGTCACCGCGGAGAAGGTCGCGCAGACCGTTCTCGCGGCGATCGACGCGGACCGTCCGAAGCCGCTGTACGCGGTCGGCAGCAACGCGCCGGTCGTGTTCGCGCTACGCCGGCTCGGGCCCCGCGGACTCGTCGAGAAGATCGTCGCCCGCAGGCACGGACTGCGCTGACCCGTCGTCCCCGGCGGTGCCATCCGAACGACCGGCGGCGCCACCGAGATTGAGGACCACCACACCGGCGACGATCAGTGCGAGGCCCGCGATCTTCGCGACGGACAGTCCCTCGCCGAGGAACAGCACCCCGATCACCGCGACGGCGGCGGTCCCGAGACCCGACCACAGCGCGTAGGCCAGGCTCACCGGCAGCGTGCGCAGCGCCTGCGCCATGCAGGTGAACGACGTGACGTACCCGACGGCGACCACGATCGAGGGCAGGGGCCGGGTGAACTGCTCGGTGCTGTCGAGCAGGACGGTCGCGGTGATCTCGAACGCGATCGCCGCCGCGAGAAACGCCCACGCCCGAGGCACCGCGGCGCGCCGCCCGCTCACGCGACACCGCCGAGGTTCAGCGCGACGACCCCCGCGATCACCAGGCCGATCCCGAGAACCTTGGACGCCGACCGCGGTTCGTGCAGGACCAGCATCCCGATCGCGGCGACGACCGCGGTGCCGACCCCGGCCCACACCGCGTACGCGACCCCGACGTCGAGCGTGCGCAGCGCCTGCGACAGGCAGTACAGCGCGGCCGCGTAGAGGCCGAGCACGGCGAGCGTCGGGACCGCCCGGCGGAAGCCGTCGCTGCGGGGCAACAGGCTGGTTCCGAGCACCTCCGCGCCGATCGCCGCCACCAGGAACACCCACGCCGTTGCCATGGCGGCCAACCTAGTCGGGGCCCCGGTCACCGGGACGGCCGGCACTCGCCCGCGACCGTCAGCGCCCGAACGTCTCCGTCACCGCGAGCGCCGAACCGACGAACGAGGTGATCACGACGAGCGTCACCGTGGCGACCATGGTGGGCCAGACGGTGTCCGTGCCGGCCGTGCGGTCCGGGCCCTTCGGGAAGTGGCGAACCGCGAGGTGACAGATCACGGCACCCGCGAGGATCGCGCCCACGGCGAGGGCCGGGAAGCCGTGCCGGAGGGCGGCGAAACCGGTTGCGACGCAGGTGAGCAACACGGACAGACCGGTGCGCTGCCAGGCCAGGGCGGTGCGCTGGGGTTGGAGTCCCGGATCGACCGTCATGCCGACTGCAGGGTCGATGCGACCGCGAACGCCACCAGGCCCACCGACACGACGGTGATGCCCGCCACCAGCCAGGGGAGGGGGAGCGGGGCCGGCAGCGGGCGGTTCAGTCGCAGGGCGCGCTCGTTGCGCCGCCACGACAGCAGCGCGACGACCGCGAGCGCCCCGCCGGCGACGCAGGCGACGATCGACAGGACGTGCACGATCAACGGCGACGCCGTCAGGCCCGCGACCGTTGTCAGGGTGACCCCGCCGGCGATCAGGGCCAGCGCGGTGCGGACCCACGCCAGCGCGGTGCGTTCGTTGGCCAGCGAGAAGCGGACATCCGGTTCCTCGCCGACCGAGTACACGGCCAGTGGTCGGCGCTGCGGGTGGGCGTCGCTCATGTCGTCTTCCCTGCGTGAGTGTGCGTGGTGTCGTCGCCGAGGCGTACATTGTTCTGGTGCGAGATAGTTCTGTAGCAGAAGTACATTAACATGGGCGAGACCGAGCCCGGGGTCGGGCCGATCGAGGCCGCGGACGGTGACGCGTGGGCTCTCACCGAGGCCATCACGCAGCTGCGTCGCTCGCTGCGGTCCAGTGTCCGTGAGGATTTCGCCTGGGAAGCCCTCCCGATGGCGCAGGTCGAGTTCCTCCAGCGGCTGGCCAGGGAGCCCGGCATGCGGATCGTGGAACTGGCGCGCAAGCACCGGATGGCCACCAACACCGTGAGCACGCTGGTGCATCAGATGGTCCAGGCCGGACTGGTGGTGCGCGAGCCGGATCCACAGGACCGACGTGCCGTCCAGGTGCGTCTGACCGCGGCCGGTGAGGCGCGCCTCGACGCGTGGGTCCGCGCGAACGAGCGCCGCATCTCCGCGGCGCTCGCCGGGCTCGACGAGAGCGAGCGGGCCGCGATCGACGCGGCGGTGCCCGCGCTCCGCGCCCTGGCCGAGCGACTCGACGACCTCGGCTGACCGTCGCCGGATCAGCGACGCGTGTCCGCGTGAATCGGCGGCGTCCGGTCCCGCCACGGAGCCGCCTGCTCCAGTTGCGCGGCCACCTGGAGCAGCAGGTCCTCGCGGCCGGGCGCGGCGACGAGCTGCACCCCGATCGGCAACCCCTCCCGGCTCTGCGCGAGCGGCACGCTGATCGCCGGTCCGCCGGACACGTTGAAGGCGGCGGTGAACGGACCGACCTCGAAGATCCGCCGCAGCCACGACCGCACCGTGTGACCCTCGGCGTCGTAGTCGAGGGTGCCGTGCGACGGCGGCAGCTGCGCCATCGTCGGCGTCACCAGCAGGTCGTGGGCGGTGAAGAATGTGCCGACGGCGCGGGTCACCCGGTGCTGGGCGTCGATCCCGGCGGCGACATCGAGCAGCGACGCCGACACGGTCTCGCCGAGCACGACCCGCGACACCGCTTCCAGCAGATCGGGGTTCGGCCGCGCCGGCGCCCGCAGCATCGCGGCACCGGTCGACAGCGCGGTGAGCAGGCAGGCCTCGACGACGTCGTCCGGCGCGACCGCGGGCGCGGCCTCGGTGACGTCGTGGCCGATCCACTCGAGCAGCCTGGCGGCCGTCACCGCCGCGTCCGCCACCTGCCGGTCCACCGGCGTGTGGGCGGTCGTCGACACCGCGACCCGCAGCCGCCCGGGGTCGGTGCGGACCGCCGTCGCGAACGGCCGCGCCGGGGGAGTGGCGGCGTACTTCTCGCCGACGACCGGGCCGGACACGGCGTCGAGCAGGGCCGCACAGTCCCGGACCGTGCGCGTGAGACCGAACTCGTAGACCTGCCCGAACCCCACCTCACCCGCCAGGGGGCCGCTCGGGGTGCGGCCCCGGCCCGGTTTGAGTCCGACCAGTCCGCAGCACGAGGCGGGCACCCGCAGTGACCCCGCGCCGTCGTTGCCGTGCGCGAACGGCACCGCCCCGGCCGCAACCAACGCCGCGGCGCCGCCACTGGACCCGCCGACCCCGCGGTGCGGGTCCCACGGATTGCGGGTCGCCCCGTACCGGCGCGACTCGGTCGCGAAGTTCAGCCCCCACTCGGGCGCGGTCGTCTGGCCCAACGCGACCAGGCCGGCGGCCCGGAACCGGGTCATCAGCTCGTGGTCGGTACCGGCGACGGCGCCGCGGATCGCGCGGCTGCCCAGCGTGAACGGCATCCCCCGGACGAACGGGCCGCTGTCCTTGACGACGAACGGCACCCCGGCCAGCGGTCCCGACCGGTCCGCCGCCGGAGCCGGGTCGAACAGCGGCGAGGTCAGCGCGTTCAGGTCGCCGTTCACCGCGCCGATCGCGCGGCGCGCCACCGCCTCGACCTCGGCGGCCGTCACCTCGCCGGAGCGGATCAGGGCGGCGACTCCGACCGCGTCCAGGCCGGCGTACTCGTCGACGTTCATGACGCCATCACACCGTCGCCCGGCGCCGGGCGCCAGCGAATTCCGCGCCACCCGGCCGGGTCGCGGCGCACACGGCGATGTGGCGGGAACCACGGCCGGTGCCGTTCTCTAGAATTGCGCAGGTGACCAGTGCCGCGCCGCAAGACCCCACGAACCCCGCCGACGCCCTCCCGAAGAGCTGGGACCCCAGCGCCGTCGAGGAACAGCTCTACGAGGGCTGGGTAGCCGCCGGCTACTTCCGGGCCGACGCGACCAGCGACAAGCCCGCCTACTCGATCGTGCTGCCCCCGCCGAACGTCACCGGCAGCCTGCACATGGGTCACGCGCTCGACCACACCCTGATGGACGCGCTCACCCGCCGCAAGCGGATGCAGGGCTACGAGGTGCTGTGGCTGCCCGGCATGGACCACGCCGGCATCGCCACCCAGACCGTCGTCGAGAAGCAGCTCGCCGCCGACGGCACGTCGAAGGAAGACCTCGGCCGCGACGCGTTCGTCGAGAAGGTCTGGGAGTGGAAGCGCGAGTCCGGCGGCACGATCCAGGGGCAGATGCGCCGCATCGGTGACGGCGTCGACTGGTCCCGCGACCGCTTCACGATGGACGAGGGTCTGTCCCGCGCGGTGCAGACGATGTTCAAGCGCCTCTACGACGGGGGCCTGATCTACCGCGCCGAGCGGCTCGTCAACTGGTCACCCGTGCTGCAGACCGCGATCTCCGACATCGAGGTCAAGTTCGAGGAGGTCGAGGGTGAGCTGGTCTCGCTGCGCTACGGCTCCCTGAAGGACGACGAGCCGCACGTGATCGTCGCGACCACCCGCGTCGAGACGATGCTCGGCGACACCGCCGTCGCGGTGCACCCGGACGACGAGCGGTACAAGCACATCGTCGGGACCACGCTCGAGCACCCGATCACCGGCAGGCAGATCCCGATCATCGCCGACGACTACGTCGACCCCGAGTTCGGCACCGGCGCGGTGAAGATCACCCCCGCCCACGACCCGAACGACTTCGAGATGGGTCTGCGGCACAACCTGCCGATGCCCACGATCATGGACAAGACCGGCAAGATCGCCGACACCGGAACACAATTCGACGGCATGGACCGGTTCGAGGCGCGCGTGAAGGTGCGTGAGGCGCTCGCCGAGCAGGGGCGTGTCGTCGCGGAGAAGCGTCCCTACGTGCACAGCGTCGGCCACTCCGAGCGGTCCGGCGAGACCATCGAGCCGCGGCTGTCGATGCAGTGGTGGGTCAAGGTCGACGGGCTGGCGAAGGCCGCCGGCGACGCCGTTCGCAACGGGGAGACCACGATCCACCCCGCCAGCCAGGAACCGCGCTGGTTCGCGTGGGTCGACAACATGCACGACTGGTGCATCTCCCGGCAGCTGTGGTGGGGCCACCGCATCCCGATCTGGTACGGCCCGAACGGCGAGGTGCAGTGCTTCGGACCGGACGAGGCCGCGCCCGCCGGCTGGGAGCAGGACCCGGACGTACTCGACACCTGGTTCTCGTCCGGCCTGTGGCCGTTCTCGACGATGGGCTGGCCCGAGCGGACCGCCGAACTCGAGAAGTTCTATCCCACCAGTGTTCTCGTCACCGGCTACGACATCCTGTTCTTCTGGGTGGCGCGGATGATGATGTTCGGCACCCGCGTCTCCGGCGACGACGCCCTCCAGGGCGGCACGGTGCCGTTCACGGATCTGTTCCTGCACGGCCTGGTCCGCGACCAGTACGGCAAGAAGATGTCGAAGTCCCGCGGCAACGGCATCGACCCGCTCGACTGGGCGGACCGCTTCGGCGCCGACGCGCTGCGTTTCACGCTGGCTCGCGGCGCCAACCCGGGCAGCGACCTCGCGGTCGGCGAGGACCACGCGCAGTCCTCCCGCAACTTCGCGAACAAGCTGTTCAACGCGACGAAGTTCGCCCTGATGAACGGTGCCGTGGCAGCCGCTCTGCCGGACCGCGCCGCGCTCACCGACGCCGACCGCTGGATCCTCGACCGGCTCGAGCAGGTGCGCGCCGAGGTCGACGAGGCGTTCGAACGCTACGAGTTCTCCAAGGCCTGCGAGGCGCTCTACCACTTCGCGTGGGACGAGGTGTGCGACTGGTACCTCGAGCTCGCCAAGCCGCAGCTCGCCGAGGGCAGCGTGCACGCGGACGGGACGAAGGCGGTGCTCGGCACCGTCCTCGACGCGCTGCTGCGACTGCTGCACCCGGTGATCCCGTTCGTCACCGAGACCCTGTGGAAGGTCCTCACCGGCGGCGAGTCCGTCGTCGTCGCGTCGTGGCCCGCGGCCACCGGTGTCGCGCCGGACGCCGACGCCAGCCGTCGGGTCGCGGACCTGCAGAAGCTCGTCACCGAGATCCGCCGCTTCCGCAGCGACCAGGGCCTCAAGCCCTCGCAGAAGGTCGCCGCGCGGCTGACGGAGATCGACACCGCCGACCTGACCGCACAGGTCGGTGCCGTCGCGTCCCTGGCCAAGCTCACCGAGCCCGGTGCCGATTTCGCCGCCACCGCGTCGATCGAGGTGCGACTGGCCCGCGCGACCGTCGTCGTCGAACTCGACACCTCCGGCAGCGTCGACATCGCCGCCGAACGCAAGCGGCTCGAGAAGGATCTCGCGGTCGCCGAGAAGGAACTCGCCGGCACCACGGCCAAGCTCGGCAACGAGGCGTTCCTGGCGAAGGCGCCCGACGCGGTCGTCGACAAGATCCGGGGGCGTCAGCAGGTGGCGCAGGAGGAGATCGCCCGGATCACCGCGCGACTGCAGGAGCTGGGTCCGGCGTGAGCGACGAGCAGGCGCGGCCGTTCGAGGACGCGGGGGTCCCGTCCCCGGTGGATCTCGCGGAACTGGCCCTGGTCGAGGCCGAACTCGACAAGCGGTGGCCCGAGACGAAGATCGAGCCGTCGCTGACCCGGATCGCCGCACTGATGGACCTGCTCGGGTCGCCGCAGCAGGCGTATCCGGCGATCCACGTCGCCGGCACCAACGGCAAGACGTCGGTGACGCGGATGATCGACGCCCTGCTCACCCGACTGCATCGCCGGGTGGGCCGGACGACCAGCCCGCACCTGCAACTGGCGACCGAGCGCATCAGCATCGACGGCGCGCCGATCTCGCCGCGCACGTATGTCGACACCTACCGTGAGCTCGCGCCGTACGTCGAGATGATCGACGCGCAGTCGCAGGCCGCGGGTGGGCCGGCGATGAGCAAGTTCGAGGTGCTGACCGCGATGGCCTTCGCCGCGTTCGCCGAGGCGCCGGTCGACGTCGGGGTGATCGAGGTCGGGCTCGGCGGCCGGTGGGACGCCACGAACGTGATCGACGGCCAGGTCGCGGTCATCACCCCGATCAGCCTCGACCACGCCGAGTTCCTGGGCGACGATCTGGCCGGGATCGCCGCCGAGAAGGCCGGGATCATCAAGAAGGCCCCGGACTCGCTGGTGCCCCGCGACACCGTCGCGATCCTCGCGCAGCAGGAGCCGGAGGTGATGGACGTGCTGCTGCGGCGTGCCGTCGAGGCGGACGCCGCGGTCGCCCGGGAGGGCTCCGAGTTCGCGGTCCTCGCCCGGCAGATCGCCGTCGGCGGACAGCAACTCGAGCTGCAGGGGCTCGGCGGCGTCTACACCGACATCTTCCTGCCGCTGCACGGCGAGCACCAGGCGCGGAACGCGTCGCTCGCGCTCGCCGCGGTCGAGGCGTTCTTCGGGGCCGGGCCGGACCGGCAACTCGACGTCGACGCGATCCGGGAAGGGTTTGCGTCCCTGACGAATCCGGGCCGGCTCGAACGGGTGCGCAGCGCGCCCACCGTGTTCCTCGACGCCGCCCACAACCCCGACGGCGCCCGCGCCCTCGCCGTGGCGCTGTCCGACGAGTTCGACTTCCGCAAACTCGTCGGCGTCGTCGCGATCATGGGGGACAAGGACGTCGACGGCATCCTCACCGCGCTCGAGCCGGTGTTCGACGAACTCGTCGTCACCCACAACGGCTCACCCCGCGGCATGGACGTCGAGCGGCTCGCCGATCTCGCGGTCGCGCGATTCGGCGACGAGCGGGTGGTGGTCGCGCCGACCCTGCCCGACGCGATCGAAACCGCGATCGGACTGGCCGAGGAGGTCGCCGAACCCGGCGAGGCGGTCTCCGGGGCCGGTGTCGTCGTCACCGGGTCCGTCGTCACCGCCGGCGCCGCCCGCACCCTGTTCGGAAAGGACCCCGCGTGAGCACTCCCGACCAGCCGGCCGCGTTCAAGCCGCCGGCCAACGACCCGTGGAAAGGGTTCCGGGGCGTCTGCTCCGGCACGCTGATCCTCGAGTCCATCGTGGTGTTCCTCGCGATCCCCGCGATCGCGAAGCTCGGCGAGGGGGTCGGTGCCGGCGCCGTCGTCTACCTCGTCGTCCTCGGTGTGGTGATGATCCTCGCGTGCGGCGTCCAGTCCCGGCCGTGGGCGATGGGTCTGAACCTCGGTCTGCAGGTCGCGCTGATCGCGGGCTGGTTCGTCCACCCGGCGGTCGGTGCGATGGGTCTGCTGTTCGCGGCGGTGTGGGTGTACATGCTGTACCTGCGCAAGGACATCCAGGCGCGGATCGAACGCGGACTGCTTCCGGGCCAACGAGACTGAACGTCGTGGAGGTGGCCTCCCCGTGCCCCGGGGGCTCCGCACCGGGGTGGGGGAGGCATGCCTTAGGCTGATGTTTCGTGACTGAGCGGACCCTGGTACTGATCAAGCCCGACGGCGTCGCCCGCCGACTCGTCGGGGACATCCTCGCGCGGATCGAGCGCAAGGGGCTGGCGGTCACGGCGCTCGAGATGCGCACCCCCGACCTCGACGTCGCGGGCACGCACTACGCCGAACACGCGGAGCGGCCCTTCTACCCGGGTCTGCTCGATTTCATCACCTCCGGCCCGCTCGTCGCGGCCGTCGTCGAGGGGCCGCGCGCGATCGCGGCGTTCCGTCAGATCGCCGGCGGCACCGATCCCGTCGAGAAGGCCGTCCCCGGCACCATCCGCGGCGACCTCGCCCTCGACGGTCAGCAGAACCTCGTGCACGGATCGGACTCGGTCGAGTCCGCCGAGCGCGAGATCGCCCTCTGGTTCCCGCATCTCGCCCGAGCCTGACGACCCCGCCCGGCCGCGCGTCCTCGCGCGGCCGGTGTCGTGGAGCGCCGTTGGCGCGGCCGAGGGCGCGCGTGTGGGATACTGGTGACGGTCGACCCACATCTGTTTCGTCACTGTCGTGATGTCACTGCCGTCACAGGTGCGGTCCGATCGGATGACACCACGGCTCGATGCCCGCATCGCTGCCGCCGCGTGAAGGAAATCCCTCCCCGGCGGCATGCTGGATGGTCGGCGCACGGATCGCGGAGTTCAGCCTGCCAGGCGCCGCACGGCGCGAGACCAGACGAACTCACACCCCGGTGTGAGACACAGACAGCGCCCTCGAGTGGCCGCGCACATCCGTGAAGGTGGACGCGCCCGGGGGCCCGAGGAGACTTACGTGGCCGATCAAGCGCCGCCCGAAAATTCACAGTCCAGCGTTCCCGCGTTCCCGGCGAAGATCCGGGTGCACGCGCTCGCGAAGATGCTGGGACTGACCAGCAAGCAGGTGCTCGCGAAGGTCGCCGAGTTCGGCACCGAACTGCGCAGCGCCCAGTCCAGCGTCGACAAGGCCCTCGCGGAGCGGGTGCACGCGGCGATCACCGCTCCCGCCGAGGCCGTCGAGCCGGCTGCGGAGGCCGCCGCCGAGTCGGCCGCCGAGGCGGTCGAACCCGCCGCGGTGCAGGCCACAGCGGACCAGATCGCCGAGGCCCATCTCCCCGAGGAGATCCAGCCCGGACTGTTCACCGACGTCGAGACCCAGCAGGCGTCGGCCGCGGCGCAGGAGGCCGCGCCGCTGTTCCAGGCCCCGCTGTTCCTGCAGCCCGAAGCCGCTGCCGTCGAACCCGCCCCGCGCCGCCGCCGCGCCCGGCGCGCGGCCGCCGCACCCGACGAGGCCGCGCCGATCGAGGTCACCACCGAGGCCGAGGTCGAGGCGGAGCCCGTGGCCGCGGAGGCCGCCGCTGCGGAGCCCGCCGTCGAGGCCGCCGCCGAGGCCGCCGAGGAACGCCCCGAAACCGAGGACGAGACCGGCGAGGGCCAGGGCCGTCGCCGCCGGCGTGGTCGCCGCGGTCGCGGTCGCGGTCGCGGAGAGCAGGGCGTCGAGGAGGCCGCCGAGGAAGCCGAGGCCGAGGCCGGCGAGACCGAGCTCACCGAGCCGGCCGCCGAGGCCGAGGTCGCGGAGACCGCGGAAGGCGAGACCGTCGAAGGCGAGGAGGCCGAGGAGGCCGGCGAGGGCACCAGCCGTCGCCGTCGGCGCCGGCGTCGCCGCAAGGGCAGCGCCGACACGACCGAGACCGCAGAGGACGACGGCGTCGCGACCGTCGTGCACGAGCGCGAACCGCGCACCAAGGCCCGCGCGAAGGACGAGGTGCAGGGCATCTCCGGCTCCACCCGGCTGGAGGCGAAGCGGCAGCGCCGCCGCGACGGCCGCGACGCCGGTCGCAGGCGCCCGCCGATCCTCACCGAGTCGGAGTTCCTGGCCCGCCGGGAGGCAGTCGACCGTGTCATGGTGGTCCGCGAGAAGACCGGCGCGGCCCACCCGGACGGCCTGACGCAGGTCGCGGTGCTCGAGGACGGCGTCCTCGTCGAGCACTTCGTCACCACCTCGGCGTCCGCGTCGATGGTCGGCAACGTCTACCTCGGTCGCGTGCAGAACGTGCTGCCGTCGATGGAGGCCGCGTTCATCGACATCGGCCGCGGACGCAACGGCGTCCTCTACGCCGGTGAGGTCAACTGGGAGGCCGCCGGGCTCGGCGGCAACAGCCGCAAGATCGAGCAGGCCCTCAAGCCCGGCGACCAGGTGCTCGTCCAGGTGTCCAAGGACCCGGTCGGGCACAAGGGCGCCCGGCTGACCACCCAGATCTCGCTCGCCGGCCGATTCCTCGTGTACGTGCCCGGCGGCAACTCCACCGGCATCAGCCGCAAGCTGCCCGACACCGAACGCAAGCGGCTCAAGGAGATCCTGCGAGAGGTCGTCCCGGCCGACGCCGGCGTCATCATCCGGACCGCCGCCGAGGGCGTCAGCGAGGAGGAACTCGCGCGCGACGTGCTGCGGCTGCAGTCGCAGTGGGCCGACATCGAGAAGCAGGCCGAGACCGCCGACAAGGGCAAGTCCGGCAACCCGAAGGCCCTGTACGAGGAGCCGGACCTGCTGGTCAAGGTCGTCCGCGACCTGTTCAACGAGGATTTCTCGAAGATCGTCATCGAGGGCGAGAAGTCGTGGTCGACGGTCGAGGGCTACATCAAGACCGTCGCCCCCGACCTGCTGCCGCGGGTCGAGCGGTACGAGGGCAACGGCGGCCCCGACGTGTTCGAGGCCAAGCGCATCGACGAGCAGCTCGCCAAGGCTCTCGACCGCAAGGTGTGGCTGCCGTCCGGCGGCACCCTCGTCATCGACCGCACCGAGGCGATGACCGTCGTCGACGTCAACACCGGCAAGTTCACCGGCTCGGGCGGCAACCTCGAGGAGACCGTCACCCGCAACAACCTCGAGGCTGCCGAGGAGATCGTGCGGCAGATGCGGCTGCGCGACATCGGCGGCATGATCGTCGTCGACTTCATCGACATGGTGCTCGAGTCGAACCGCGACCTCGTGCTGCGCCGGCTCACCGAGTCGCTCGGCCGGGACCGCACCCGGCACCAGGTCTCCGAGGTGACCTCGCTCGGCCTGGTCCAGATGACCCGCAAGAAGCTCGGCACCGGGCTGGTCGAGGCGTTCTCCACCACGTGCGAGCACTGCCACGGCCGCGGCATCCTCGTCCACGCCGATCCCGTCGAGGTGCGCTCCGGCGACGACGGCGGTGCGCGGTCGCAGGGCAAGGGCGAGGCGGGTGGCCGGCGCAAGCGCGGCCGCGACAAGTCGCCCGCGCCCACCGAGCCGGTCGTGGAGAAGAACGGGCACACCGCCGAGGCCGACGCGACCGCCAAGCGTGCGCACCCCGTCGCTCTCGCGATGGCCGCGCACCTGCACGAGGACACCGCGCAGCCCGCCCCGGAGGCGGAGAGCCGGGACGAGACGGCCACCGAGGTCGCCGGGGTCGCGGAGACCGCGGCACCCGCGGTCGCGGAGATGGCCGAGAGCGCCGCACCCGAGGTCGTCGAGACCCCGATCGCGGAGGCCCCCGGCGTCGAGCCTGCCGTCGTGGAGGTGGAAGCCGAGGTCGCCGAGGAGCCCCCGGCCGCCCAGGAGCCCGTGGCAACGGCCGCTCCGGCTCGCGGACGGCGTCGGGCCCGGCGGGCGTCGCGGGCGTCCGCCGCGCCCGCGGCGGGGGAGCCGGCCGACGTCGGCACCGTCGTCGTGATCCCGGCCGACGAGCACCCGGAGCCGGCCCCGCAGCCGGCGACCACACCGGCAGCCGCCCTGACCACTCCGGAGGTCCCGCAGCCGCCGGCGGATGCGCTCGTGGGCGACGGTGCCGGGGCGTCTGCGGAACCCTCCGCGGGCAAGCGACGGCCGCGTCGTCGGGCGGCGGCACGCCCGGCGGGTCCGCCAGCCGAGGCCTGATCGGCGGACCGGTCGAGAGTGCGGTTCGGTCGTGTGAGGGCGGTTTGACCCTGCGACACGCCATCCCGTAATCTTGACCGGTCGCTACTCGGTGACATCGCTGCGCTGCGCCCGTGAGGGTGCCGGGATGTCCGGGGAAGCAAGTACACCAGACCAGTCGTGCGGCTGCTGCCGCGCGAGCACGTTCGAATTAGCAAGGGGTAGCCGTCGATGGCAACGTACGCGATCGTCAAGACCGGCGGAAAGCAGTACAAGGTCGCTGTTGGTGACCTCGTCAAGGTCGAGAAGATCGAGGGTGAGCCCGGCGCTGCTGTCTCGCTGACCCCGGTTCTCGTCGTCGACGGAGCCGAGCTGACCACCGACGCCGACAAGCTGGCCAAGATCACGGTCACCGGCGAGGTCGTCGAGCAGACCAAGGGCCCGAAGATCCGGATCCACAAGTTCAAGAACAAGACCGGCTACCACAAGCGTCAGGGCCACCGTCAGAAGCTGACGGTCCTCAAGGTCACCGGCATCAAGTAACTCGAGCGTTCGAGACTTCGTAGAACCCTGAGGAGGGTCCGTCATGGCACACAAGAAGGGTGCATCCAGCTCCCGTAACGGTCGCGATTCGAATGCCCAGCGACTCGGCGTGAAGCGTTTCGGCGGCCAGTCCGTCAGCGCCGGCGAGATCCTGGTGCGTCAGCGCGGCACGCACTTCCACCCGGGCGTCAACGTCGGCCGTGGTGGCGACGACACCCTGTTCGCCCTCGCTGCCGGTGCCGTGGAGTTCGGCACCAAGCGTGGACGCAAGACCGTGAACATCGTTCCGGTCGAAGCACAGGCCTGAGTCTGCTGCTTCGAGCAACGCTTCCAAGAGGGGCGGGCCAGGGTCACACACCCGGCCCGCCCCTCCTGCTTTTCACCGACTGAAGGGAAGGATCCGGCAGTCATGTCCCGGTTCATCGACCGAGTGGTGCTGCACGTCAGCGCCGGCAAGGGCGGCAACGGCTGCGCCTCCGTGCACCGCGAGAAGTTCAAGCCGCTCGGCGGACCGGACGGCGGCAACGGCGGCCGCGGCGGCGACGTCGTGCTCGAGGTCGACTCGAGCGTGCACACGCTGCTGGACTTCCACTTCCACCCCCGCGCCAAGGCCACCAACGGCCGCCAGGGCGAGGGCGGGAACCGGGAGGGCGGCAACGGATCCGACCTGGTGCTGAAGGTGCCGGACGGCACCGTCGTGCTGGGCACGGGCGGCGAGATCCTCGCCGACATGATCGGCACCGGGACCCGGTACGTCGCCGCGCAGGGCGGCCGCGGCGGCCTCGGCAACGCCGCACTCTCGTCGAAGGCCCGCAAGGCACCCGGCTTCGCACTGCTCGGCGAGGAGGGGGTCGAACGCGACCTCGTCCTGGAACTGAAGTCCGTCGCCGACGTCGGACTGGTCGGGTTCCCGTCCGCGGGCAAGTCGTCGCTGGTGTCGGTGCTCTCCGCGGCGAAGCCGAAGATCGCCGACTACCCGTTCACCACCCTGCAGCCCAACCTCGGTGTCGTCTCCAGCGGCGACACCACGTTCACGGTCGCGGACGTCCCCGGCCTGATCCCGGGGGCCAGCGACGGCCGCGGACTCGGCCTCGACTTCCTACGGCACCTCGAGCGCTGCGCGGTGCTCGCGCACGTCGTGGACTGCGCGACCCTCGAACCGGGACGGGACCCGGTGTCGGACGTCGACGCACTGGAAGCGGAACTGGCCGCCTACAAGCCGGCGCTGACCGGCGACGCCGGTCTCGGCGACCTCGCCGACCGGCCCCGCATCGTGATCCTGAACAAGGCCGACGTGCCGGACGCCGCGGACCTCGCGGAGATGGTCACCCCCGACTTCGAGCAGCGGGGCTGGCCGGTCTTCACGATCTCCGCGGTGAGCCGGGAAGGCTTGCGGCCGTTGACGTTCGCCCTGGCGAAGATGGTGCAGGAGTACCGCGAGGCGCATCCGCCCGCCGCGCCGAAGCGTCAGGTCATCCGGCCGATCGCGGTCGACGAGACCGGCTTCAGCATCATCGCCGATCCGGAGAACCCCGGCGGGTTCATCGTCCGCGGCACCCGGCCCGAACGCTGGATCCGGCAGACCGCGTTCGACAACGACGAGGCCGTCGGCTACCTCGCGGACCGGCTCGCCCGGCTCGGCGTCGAGGACGAACTCGTCAAGATGGGCGCCGAACCCGGCTGTTCGGTGACGATCGGCGACGTCAGCTTCGAGTGGGAGCCGCAGACCCCGGCCGGTGTCGACATCACCCGCACCGGACGCGGCACGGACGCCCGCCTCGATCAGGTCGACCGGATCGGCGCCGCCGAACGCAAGCACGCGCACCGCGTCCGGCGTGGCCTCGAGGCCGCCGATCCCGAAGACCAGTGACCGAGGTGTCCGGCACCCGCGCCGAGATCGCCACCGCACGCAGCATCGTCGTCAAGATCGGGTCGTCGGCCCTGACCAGCCTCGAGTCCGGCCTCGACCGCGGCAAGCTCGACGCGCTCGCCGACGCCATCGAGGCCCGCATGCGCGCGGGTTCCGACGTGGTCGTCGTGTCGTCGGGTGCCGTCGGCGCGGGCATCGCCCCGCTCGGGCTGTCGAAGCGTCCGCGGGACCTGGCGACCAAGCAGGCCGCGGCCAGCGTCGGGCAGCTCGCCCTCGCCCACGCATGGGGGACGTCGTTCGACCGCTACGGGCGGACCGTCGGCCAGGTGCTGCTCACCGCCGACGACATCGCGCGGCGCACCCAGTACCGCAACGCGCAGCGCACCCTGGACCGGCTGCGTGCCCTGCACGCCGTAGCGGTGGTGAACGAGAACGACACCGTCGCGACCGCGGAACTGCGGTTCGGCGACAACGACCGGCTCGCGGCGATGGTCGCGCACCTGGTCAGCGCCGACGCCCTGATCCTGCTGTCCGATGTCGACGGGCTCTACGACGGCGATCCCCGCAAGGGCGGGGCCACGCTGATCCCGGAGGTCAACAGCCCCGAGGACCTCGACGGGGTGGTCGCGGGATCCGGGGGAGCGCTGGGGACCGGGGGGATGGCGTCGAAGCTGTCCGCCGCCAGGCTCGCCGCCGACTCCGGGGTGCCGGTGCTGCTGGCCGCCGCGACCGACGCGGCGCGGGCGTTGTCCCGGGCCGACGTCGGGACCGCGTTCGCGGCCCGGCCGGCGCGGCTCTCGGCACGCAAGTTCTGGGTGCGGCACGCCGCCGACACCCGGGGCGAGCTGCACCTCGACGACGGTGCGGTGCGGGCGGTCGTCGACAAGCGCCGGTCCCTGCTGCCCACCGGTATCACCGCGACCGCCGGCCGGTTCCTCGGCGGCGACGTGGTGTCGCTGATCGGCCCCGACGGTGCCTCCGTCGCGCGGGGGGTGGTCGCCTACGACGCGAGCGAACTCGACGAGATGCTCGGCCGGTCGACGATGGAGCTGCCGTCCGACATGCAGCGGCCCGTGGTGCACGCCGACGACCTCGTGCGGCTCTGACGCTCGCCCGCCTCCCCGTTCCACCTGCGGTGGTTCCCCGATGTGAGCGGGCGGAGGTCTCGCTGTAACGCCGGAGCCCGGCACACGGACAAACAGACTGTCCGGGATGATTCGGCTGGGGAGGCGATCGGATGAAGCGCGTGATGTCGGCGGTGGTGGGAGCGGTGACGGTCGGAGTCGGCCTGGCGCCGGTGGCGGCGGCCGCGCCCTCCGGAGTACCCGAGTTCCGTCCGTGCAGCGAACACTTCAAGGTGCCGTTCGCGCCGGACACGCCGGGAACGATGAATGCGACCGTGGTCAGCCCGTTCGGGACCGATCGGATCCTCTGCATGGACTGGCACGGATTCATGGCCGCCTACCAGCTCGACCCGTCGGGCATGAAACATCGGCTGGTGCCGCCGCTCGAAGCGGTGGGGTCCACCCAGTACGGCTGGAGCAACGTCTACTTCTGGGATCCGGTGGCGTACTGACCCTGCTGCTGGTGAAAGCGATGGGGAGGCAACGGGAATGAAGCTCGTACTGGCGACCGCGGCGGGTCTGGCAGCGGCGCTGTCGGGGACGCTGCTCGCGCCGACGGCCGCGGCGACCGGGTTCGGGGAGTACGTGCGGTGCGAGTCGTTCCGTGCGCCGTGGGATCCGCAGGCGTGGATTCGGGACGGCGCCGGCGACAAGGTCGTGATCAGCCCGTTCGGCGCGGCCGAGGTGTACTGCACGTCGTGGCACGGGATGACCGCCGCCTTTCAGCTCGACCGGTGGGGACACCGGCACCAGCTCGACGTGCCCTGGCTGGGGCCGTTGACCAACAGGGTCTACGTCTGGAATCCCGCGACCAGCTGACCACCGATGGCGGTGAGGGTTTCGGAGCAGCCGGCGTGCAGCGTGACGGTCGCGAACTCGTCCCCGCGGGTGGCGCCGCGGTTGACGATCGCGACCGGGACACCGATCTTGGCGGCGCGGCGGACGAAGCGCAGACCCGACATCACCGTCAGCGACGAGCCGAGCACCAGGAGCAGCTCCGCGGACTCGACCATCGCGAACGCGGCGTCCACCCGCTCGCGGGGTACCGACTCGCCGAAGTAGACGATGTCGGGTTTGAGGATGCCCCCGCAGCGGTCGCAGTCGACGACGCGGAAGTGTGCGGTCTCCGCGATCACTGCGTCTGCGTCCGGCGCGATCTCGACACCCGTTGCGGCGGAGACGGATTCGGCAAATCTGGGATTCGCGGCATCGAGCCGTTCGGCGAGGGACATGCGCGAGATCCGATGCTCGCAGCCCATGCACCGCACCTGCGCGTAGCTGCCGTGCAGGTCGATCACCGACCTGCTGCCCGCCTTCGTGTGCAGCAGGTCCACGTTCTGCGTGATCACCCCGCGCACCTGCCCCGATCGTTCCAACGCGGCCAGTGCGCGGTGACCGGCGTTGGGTCGCGTGGCGTCCATGAACCGCCACCCGAGATGGTTGCGCGCCCAGTAGTGCCGCCGGAACGCCGCGTCACCCATGAACTGCTGGTACGTCATCGGATTGCGGCGGGGCGAGCCGGGGCCGCGGTAGTCGGGGATTCCCGAATCGGTGCTCATCCCGGCGCCGGTCAACGCGACCACGGTCCGGCCCCGCGCCAGCGCCGCCAGCTTCGTCACGTCCGCGGACGGGCGAGCGGTCGAGGCGGTCATG
Source organism: Rhodococcus olei (assembly GCF_039540555.1). Classification (NCBI taxonomy): domain Bacteria; kingdom Bacillati; phylum Actinomycetota; class Actinomycetes; order Mycobacteriales; family Nocardiaceae; genus Rhodococcus; species Rhodococcus olei. Next base: position 107,634 of record NZ_BAABFB010000029.1, read on the forward strand.
ACGTCCAGGCTAACCCTGTCGCGAATCTTCAAGACCGGGGTGGTGGCTGCGGGGCAGGCTCGGCGTCATGACCACCGTTAATCCGATTCCCACCGGCTACCGCACCCTGACGCCCTACCTCGCCGTGCCCGACGGGTCCGCCGCGCTCGACTTCTACCGGCGCGGACTCGGCGCCGAGATCGTCGACCGGATGGACGCCCCGGGCGGGGGCGTGATGCATGCCGAGATCCGGATCGGCGATTCGATGCTGCAGCTGTCCGACGAGATGCCCGACTTCGGTCTGCGCGCCCCCGAGCCGGGGTGGGTGCACGGCTCGCTGGTCGTGTACGTCGAGGACTGCGACGCGTTCGTCGCCCGGGCCGTCCGCGAGGGTGCGACCCTGGTGACGGCGGTGCAGGACACCTTCTCCGGCGACCGGCACGGGGTCTTCCTCGACCCGTTCGGTCACCGCTGGGCGGTCTGCACGAAGGTCGAGGACGTGCCCTCCGCGGAGGTGGCGCGGCGGGCCCGCGAGTTGTTCTTCCCCGACGCCGAGCCTGCAGAACGACCCTGAGGATCGGGTCGTCCGAGCGTGCCGCGAGTACGGTCGATCACATGGGTGTTATCGGTGAGATGTTCCCGGGAAAGAAGCTGGAGAACGACGACAGCCAGGACGGCGGCGGGCAGGCGTATCACCCGCGCGTCGAACTCGACCTGGACGCGGGCGTGATTCGGGTGTCGCCGGCGAAGCGTGCCGCCGCCCCGCGGGAGGAGCCGGGCGAGTCGGCGCCGGCTCAGTAACCGGCGACCGGATCGACCCGGGCCAGCAGTTCCTCGCCGGCCACGAAGCGGCGCACATTCGCGGCGACGTGGTCGGCGAAGGCCGGGGGCCGCACCGCGGGCGGGTTCGAGCAGTGGGGCGTGACGATCGCGTTCGGCAGCGTCCACAACGGGTGCCCGTCGGGGAGGGGTTCCGGGTCGGTGACGTCGAGTCCGGCGCCGCCGATCCGGCCCTCGCGCAGGGCGGCGACCAACGCGTCGGTGTCGACGAGCGACCCGCGGGCGACGTTGACCACCCACGACCGCGGACCCAGCCGCCGCAGCTGCTCGGCGCCGACCAGGTGCCGGGTGTCCGCGGTGGCGGGCGCGGCGACCACGACGTGGTCGACCCGGTCCCAGAGCTCGTCGGTCCGCGACGCGGGCAGTGTCAGTGCGGCGCCGGGAACCGGTGCGCCGGAACGGTTCACGGCGACCACCTCCGCGCCGACCGCGGTCAGCATCGGCACCAGCGCCCGTCCGATGCCGCCGGCGCCGAGGATGCCGACCCGGCTGCCGCGCAGCGTGCCGACCCGACCGAAGAACTCCTGCTGGCGCCACGTGGTCGCGGCGCTCTGGTCGGGCAGCGCGCGCACCCCCGCCAGCAGCAGCGTCAGCGCGTGCTCGGCCACCGTCGCGGCGAATGCGCCTGCCGCGGAGGTCCATTCGACCTCCGGATGGCGGGAGAAGACGCCCGCCGCGAACCAGTCCTCGACCCCCGCCGAGTACAGCTGCACCCACCGGACCGACTCCGGCAGCGAGTCCGGGAATCCGTCGGGGCCCGCGTCCCAGACCAGCGCCCGCGCCTCGTCGATCGGCGCACAGCGCCCGCCGCCCCGGGTGATCGCCTCCGCCAGCAGCGGGTCGGCGCGCGGGCCGAGGGCGACGGGCACGGGTGTCATGGGAACTCCTCGTCAGGCCGGTGACTCGATCAGCGGATAGACGCCATTCTCGTCGTGCACCTCCCGGCCGGTGACCGGGGGGTTGAACACGCACAGCATCCGCATCGGGGTGACCGGTTCGACGCGATGCCGTTCGTGGCCGTCGAGCAGGTACATCGTGCCCGGACGCAGTTCGTGGACCTCGCCGTTGTCCAGGTCGGTGAGGATGCCGTCGCCCTCGATCAGCCAGACGGCCTCCACGTGGTGGGCGTAGTGGAACTCGTTGACCGAACCGGGGGCGATGGTGGTCTCGTGGAACGAGAACCCGACACCGTCCCCGGCGAGGACGATGCGCTTCGAGCGCCAGTTTCCGTCGGCGCTGGTGATGTCGCGGTCGGTGTCGGTGATCTCGGCGGTGGTGCGGACGATCATCTGAACCTCCTTGTCAGGCACACACTTTGGCGGTGGCTTCGGCGAGGATGCTGAGGCCGTGGTCGAGTTCGGCGTCGGTGACGGTCAGCGGCGGCAGCAGCTTCACCACCTCGTCGGACGGTCCCGAGGTTTCCGCGAGCAGCCCGTCGTCGTAGGCGAGCCCGCACACCTTCACCGCCTTCCCGGGATCGTCGAAGACGAGACCCTGAACCATGCCGCGTCCGCGGCACCCGACGCCGTCGAAGGAGTCGGACAGGTTCGCGAAGATCTCCTCGATCCGCCGGCCCTTGCGCAGGGTCGAGCGCTGCAACGCGTCGTCGGACCAGTAGTGCTCGAGTGCGGCGGTGGCCGTGACGAACGCGGGGTTGTTGCCGCGGAAGGTGCCGTTGTGCTCCCCGGGCGACCAGACGTCGAGTTCCGGTTTGAACAGGGTCACGGCCATCGGCATGCCGTAACCCCCGATCGACTTCGACAGCGTGACGATGTCCGGGGTGATGCCGGCGACCTCGAACGAAAAGAACGGTCCGGTGCGGCCGCAGCCCATCTGGACGTCGTCGACGATCAGCAGGATGTCACGGCTCGCGCACAGGTCGGCGAGCCCGCGCAGCCACTCGGCGCGGGCGACGTTCACGCCGCCCTCGCCCTGCACGGTTTCGACGATGACGCCGGCCGGGCGGTTGAGCCCGCTGCCCGCGTCGTCCAGGACCCGTTCGAACCAGTGGAAGTCCGGCGTCTCGCCGTCGAAGTAGTTGTCGAACGGCATCGGGGTCGTGTGCACCAGGGGCACTCCGGCCCCGGCACGCTTCGTCGCGTTCCCGGACACCGACAGCGAGCCGAGTGTCATCCCGTGGAACGCGCCGGTGAAGTTGACGATCGATTCGCGCCCGGTGACCTTGCGGGCGAGCTTGAGGGCGGCCTCCACGGCGTTGGTGCCGGTCGGGCCGGGGAACTGCACCTTGTAGTCCAGGCCCCGCGGCGCGAGCACCAGCTGCCGGAACGTCTCGAGGAACCGGCGCTTGGCGACCGTGTGCATGTCGAGGCCGTGGGTGATCCCGTCCATGGCCAGGTAGTCGATCAGTGCCCGCTTGAGCACCGGATTGTTGTGCCCGTAGTTCAGGGCCCCGGCACCGGCGAAGAAGTCCAGGTAGTCGCGGCCGGATTCGTCCCGCAGCCAGGATCCGGACGCGGACGCGAACACGGCGGGCCAGGACCGGCTGTAGCTGCGGACCTCGGATTCGAGGTCGGTGAACACGGTGGTGTCGACAGCGGTGGTCATCGAGCTCCTTCGGTGCTCTCGTCCCCGACGACGTAGAGCTCTTCGGATTCGTGAATATCGGGAAAGTTGCTGGCGGTGAACAGTTCTCGCTTCGTGATGGATGTGTAGCGGTCCCGGGCCAGTGCGGTGAACAGGGCGATCGACGCAGTGTTGTCCGGCGTGATCGTCGTTTCCATGCGGGTGACTCCCTGGTGCGCAAGGTGATCGAGCAGCCGGCCGAGCATCGTGGCGGCGATTCCCCGGCCGCGCAGAGCGTCGTCGACCGCGACCTGCCAGACGAACACGGTGCGCGGATCCTTGGGCCGGACGAATCCGGTGACGAAGCCACCGACCCGGCCGTCCACCTCGGCGACCACCGAGGTGTCACGGAAGTCCCTGCACCACAACAGGTAGGAGTAACTGGAATTGAGATCGAGGACCCGCGTGTCGCGGGCGATCTCCCACATCCGGGCGGCGTCGGCGACCTCGGGTCGCCGGACCGATGCCACCGGAGTGGGGCTGTACGGGGTAGCGCTGTTGGTAACGGGCGTCATATATGAACCGAACGTATCAATGGGGGCAACGGAATTCAGCTGCCACCGTCGATTTGTGCACGCGAACCGCGCTCCCGCACTGGTGAGGCGTTACATGTGAGGCTGGTCACACGGGCGTGGTCAGCTGACGCTCGCCAGCGCGAACGGCAGCACCGCACCCGCGCCGGCCGCCCGCAGTTCGCGGGCCGCCATCGTCAGGGTCCAGCCGGTGTCCGTCAGGTCGTCGACCAGCAGGATCGGGCCGTCCACCGCGATCGAATCGGGCACCAGCCAGGCCCCGGCGAGTCCCGCGACCCGGTAGGCGGAGTTCGCCGCCGACACCGGGGGATGGCCCGGCGTGCGCCGCAGGGTGCCCAGATCGGTGAGCCGGCCCACCTGCGCCAGTCGCGCCGACAGCGACGACACCAGTTGCGGCCGGGTCCCGGATTCGAGTGCCAGCACCGCAGTCGGGCGCTCCGGCCAGTCCCACGCCGCCAGCACCGTGATCGCGGCGTCGACGACCGCGTCCGGAACCGGCCCGTCCGGGCCGTCGAACAGGGCCCGGAGTCGCTGACCCCAGCCCAGGTCGGAGAGCCGGCCGAGCACCCGGCCGGTCTCCGGCCCGTCGGTGATCTTCCCGGACAGCGACACACCGAGCTTGGCCAGCCCGGTCGGCCACTGCTTGCGGGGCGCGAGGTCCACGCCGGGCCGATCGAGCCGGGCCCGCGCCCGGGCGATCGCCTCCTCGTCGACCGTCGCGTCCGGGGTCGTGCCGGTGCAGTTGTCGCACCGGCCGCACGGCGCGGCCGCGTCGCCCAGGAGCGGGTCGTCGAGCTGGCGCCGCAGGAACTCCATCCGGCACATCGTGGTGGACTGGTAGTCGACCATCGCCTGCTGTTCGGACGCGCGGGCCCGCTCGAGTCGCTCGTACCGCGCGGCGTCGTACACCCACGGCTGTCCGGTGCCGATCCACCCGCCCCGCACCCGCCGCACCGCACCGTCGACGTCGAGCACCTTGAGCACCATCTCGAGCCGCGACCGATTCAGCTCGACGAGCGGTTCGAGGGCCTGCGTGGACTGCGGCCGCTCGAGGTCGAGCACCTCGAGCACCCGGCGCACCACGTGTTCACGCGGGAAGGCGACGGACGCGAAGTAGCTCCAGATCTGCCGGTCCTCGTGACCGGGCAGCAACACCACCTCGGCCCGGTCGGTGGAGCGGCCGGCGCGGCCGACCTGCTGGTAGTACGAGATCGGGGAGGACGGCGCGCCGAGGTGGACGACGAACCCGAGATCCGGCTTGTCGAAGCCCATGCCGAGCGCCGACGTCGCGACCAGCGCCTTGACCCGGTTGTCGAGCAGGTCCGCCTCGAGCTGCTCCCGCTCGGCGGGGTCGGTCTGACCGGTGTACGCGGCCACCACGTGCCCCTGGTCGGCGAGCAGGCCGGCCAGGTCGCGGGCCGCCGACACGGTGAGGGTGTAGATGATCCCGGACCCCGGCAGGGAATGCAGCCGCTGCCCGAGCCAGGCCGCCCGCTTGGTGGCCTCGTCGATGCGCACCACCGCCAGACTCAGCGACTCGCGCTCGAGGCCGCCGCGCAGCACCAGCGTCTCGGCGCCGGCACTGCCGTCGCCCCCGACGCCGAGCTGCGCGGACACGTCCGCGACCACCCGGTCGTTCGCGGTCGCGGTGGTCGCCAGCACCGGGATGCCGTCGCCGAGCTCGGCGACCAGGGTCCGGATACGCCGGTAGTCGGGGCGGAAGTCGTGACCCCAGTCCGAGACGCAGTGCGCCTCGTCGACCACGACGAGACCGGCGTCCGCGGCGAGCGCGGGCAGCACCTGGTCGCGGAAGTCCGGGTTGTTCAACCGCTCCGGACTGACCAGCAGGACGTCGACGTCGCCGTCGGCGATGCGCTGGTGGATCTCGTCCCACTCGGTGACGTTGCCGGAGTTGATCGTCGCGGCCCGCACCCCGGCCCGGGCCGCGGACTCGACCTGGTTGCGCATCAACGCCAGCAGCGGCGAGACGATGACCGTCGGCCCGTGCCCCCGCGCGCGGAGCAGCCTCGCGGAGATGAAGTACACCGCGGACTTGCCCCAGCCGGTGCGCTGGACGACCAGCGCGCGGCGCCGGTGCACGACCAGCGCCTCGATCGCGACCCACTGGTCGTCGCGCAGGCGGGCGTGTGGCCCCGCGAGCTCGCGCAGCAGGGACTCGGCGTCGGAGCGCAGATCGGTCGCGGCGGAGGTCATGGGTCCATCGTGCCGGACCGCACCGACACGGGCGCCGGGCCCGCCGGGGCGGGGGACGTCAGCGGGGGCGCCGTGGTGACCCGCAGCACGGCCCCGACCGTGTGCCCGCGGTCCGGCGGACCGCTGCCCTCAGCGCGACGAACTGGCTGCCGTCGCAACACGGCTGCAGGGCCGTGTCCCACGCGGTGCCGCCGGCACCGACCGGTGGGACGTACCGACCGGGAGCGGCGTCGACGTGGTAGGTCTGAACGATGGACGTGACCGATCACACGATTCTGTCCGGGTTCGACGCGCTCGCCCCCGAGCTGGTCGACCTGTACCGAGACCTGCACACGCACCCCGAGCTGTCGCACGCCGAGCACCGCACCGCCGGGATCGTCGCCGAGCGGCTCACCGCCGCCGGATACGAGGTGACCGCCGGGATCGGCGGCACCGGGGTGGTGGGCGTGCTGCGCAACGGGGACGGGCCGGTGGTGCTGGTGCGTGCCGACATGGACGCACTGCCGGTCCGGGAGGACACGGGCCTCGACTACGCCTCAGCCGCGACCGCCGTGAACGGCGCGGGGGAGACCGTGCCGGTGATGCACGCCTGCGGTCACGACATGCACGTGACCTGCCTGCTCGGCGCCGCGGATCTCCTGGCCCGCGGACGCGGGCACTGGTCGGGCACCCTGATCGCGCTGTTCCAGCCCGGCGAGGAGGTCGGTGACGGTGCCCGACGGATGATCGAGGACGGGCTGTACACGAGGATCCCGGCGCCGTCGGTGGTGCTCGGTCAGCACGTCATGCCCGGCCCGGTCGGCTCGATCTTCGCCAGCCCGGGCACCGCGATGGCCGCGGCGCGCAGCGTGCAGATCCGGCTGTTCGGCCGGGGCGGGCACGGCTCGATGCCCGACCAGTGCGTCGACCCGGTGGTGATGGGTGCCGCCACGGTGTTGCGCCTGCAGACCCTCGTCTCGCGCGAGGTGTCGCCGACGAACCCGGCCGTCGTCACCGTCGGGTCGTTCCAGGCAGGCAGCAAGGAGAACGTCATCCCGGACGAGGCGGTGCTCAAGGTCAACACCCGGGCGTTCGAGACCCACGTCGCCGCACAGCTCGCCGAGGGCATCGAACGGATCGCGAACGCGGAGGCGGAGGCGTCGCGGGCGCCGAAGCCGCCGGAGATCACCGAGCTGAACAGCTTCCCGCTCACCGTCAACGACACCGACGCCACCCGCCGCACCCTCGGGGTGCTGCGCGGGCTGCTCGGCGACGACAAGGTGTTCGAGATCGGCCCGGTCGCCGGCAGCGAGGACGTCGGCGACCTGGCCACCGAACTCGGGGTCCCGCTCGCGTACTGGTTCCTCGGCGGCTTCGACGTCGTCGACGGAAAGCCGTTGCCGTCCAACCACTCCCCGCAGTTCGCGCCGGTGATCCGGCCGACTCTCGACACCGGGGTCGCGGCGCTGGTGACCGCGGCGCTGGAGTGGCTGGACTGACGGCGGCCCGACCGGGGCCGGACCGCCGCCGTGGCCCCGGTCAGTCGGCGTACATCGCGTCGAAGACCGCGGCGAAGTTGTCGCCGACCACCTTCCGCTTGATCTTCAGGGTCGGGGTCAGCTCGCCGGTCTCCTGCGACAGGTCCCGGTCGGCGATCGTGAACTTCTTGACCTGTTCCGGCGGAGCCAGTTTCGCGTTCGCGGCGTCCACCTCCCGCTGCACCAGGTCGAGCACGGCGGGATGGTCGGACAGTTCGGCGATCGTCTCCGGCAGGCCCTGGGCCTGAGCCCACGGCAGCACCGTCTCGGGGTCGAGGGTGACCAGCACCACCGGGTACGGTCGCCGATCGCCGTGCATCACGGCCTGACTGATCCACGGCGACCGTTTGAGGTCGTTCTCGAGGTTCGCCGGCGTCAGGTTCTTGCCCCCCGAGGTGACGATGATGTCCTTCTTGCGGCCGATGATCGAGACGTAGCCGTCCGCGTCGATCGACGCGAGGTCGCCGGTGTGCAGCCAGCCGTCGGTGACCGCGCCGAACGAGGCGTCCTCCATCTTGTAGTAGCCCTGGAAGATGTTGTCGCCCTTGAGGAGCAGCTCACCGTCCTCGGCGACGCGGGCCTCGATGCCGGGCAGCGGCCGGCCGACGGTACCGAACCGGTGGTGCTTGACGGTGTTCACCGTCGCGCCCGTCGACGTCTCGGTCATCCCGAAGCCCTCCATCAGCGGGACACCGCAGCCGTAGAAGAACTCCAGGATCTCCTTCGAGATCGGCGCCGCGCCGGTGATCGCGAGATCGAGGTTGCCGCCGAACAGGGCCTGGACGCCCTGGAACAGTGCGGCGTCCGCCGCGTCGAACTGCTCCCGCAGCTGGGCGGGCACCGGCTCGCCCGAGGCCTCCAGGTCGCGCACCCGCACGCCCAACGCCGCGGCCGCGAGGATGCGGTCGCGTTCGTCGGCCGGTTTCGACCCGACCGCGAGTGTGTACACCTTCTCGAACACCCTCGGCACCGACGGGAGATGGGTCGGCCGGGTCTGCATCACCTCGGCGACGATTCTCGTCGTGTCGCCGCCCCAGTACGCGATCGAGCCGCCGCGGTCGAACGCCATCAGCTGGAACAGCAACGCGAACGCGTGGGCGAGCGGCAGGAACAGGTACAGCACCATGTCCTTGTCCGACGTGACGCCGTCGAGCTCGTCCAGGGCGCCGTTGGCCGCCATGATCGCGCGGTAATTGCCGTGCGAGAGCACGCATCCCTTCGGGGGTCCCGTGGTCCCGGAGGTGTACATGAACACGTACGGGTCCGACGGGTCGACGGCCGCCGCACGGCGCTGCAGTTCCTCGGCGCCGCGTTCGCGACCGCGGCGGCGCACCTCGTCGGCCGACACGGCGCCGAGCAGCGCGCCGTCGAGAACGACGACCCACTCCAGGGCAGGCAGCCGGTCGCGGACCGCGACGATCTTCGCGACCTGGTCGGCGTTCTCGCAGACGATGCCGCGGGCCTCCGAGTTGCCCACCACCCACGCGCATTCCTCCGCGGAGTTGCTGGGGTAGACGGACACGTGGACGCCGCCCGCCGCGACGATCGACAGGTGGGCGATCGACCACTCCGGCCGGGTGCCGCCGAGTACGGCGACCCGGTCGCCGGCGTCGAGACCTAGATCGATCAGCCCGGCACCGAACTCGGCGACCCGGTCCGCGAGGTCGCGATAGGTGAACTCCTCCCACCGGTCCGGTTCGCTCTGCCACCGTGCGGCCGGTTGATCGCCGTACGACTCGGCGGCGCGGAACGCGAGGTCCGCGAGTGTCTTGCCAGCAACTGTCCGGTTCATTCGTCACTCCCGTCGCGACAGCGGTCTGTGATCCGTCTCACCATGACCGCGGTGGGGCGATGTTATGCCGGGTGAACGGGTTGTGCAGATGATTGCGGCGCGGCGAGCCGGGTGAGGAGGGTGTCCACCTCGGATGCCGTCGGCGCGGTCGCCGCACCGGGGCGGGTGGTGGCCAGGGATCCGGCCGCAACCGCCCGGCGCACCGCGATCTCGGGGCCCCGGTGCCAGCACGCGGCGAGGGTGCCGGTGAACGCGTCACCCGCGCCGGTGGTGTCGACCACCGTCACCGCCGGTGCGGGCACGTGGAGTGCGGTGCCGTCCGGGCCGCGCCGGCGGGCACCGCGACGGCCGAGGGTCGTGACCACGTTGCCGGCCCGGGTCAGTGCGTGCTCCCCGAGTTGGGCGGCTTCGGTCTCGTTGACCACGAGTACGTCCACCTCGGTCAGCAGGGTGTCCGGAAGCGGTTGCGCGGGGGCGGCATTGAGGACGGTCACCGTCCCGGACCGGTGGGCGACGGCGATCGCCTCCGCGACCACGGTGACGGGCAGTTCGAGCTGGCACAGCAACACGTCCGCGTCGACGACCGCGGCACGCTCGGCGTCGGTCAGCGCGTCCACGGTCCGGTTCGCGCCGCCGACGACGACGATCGAGTTCTCGCCGGCCCGATCGACCGTGATCGCCGCGACGCCGCTCGGGCCGGGGACCGTGCGCAGCAGTGCCACGTCGACACCGGCCTCGACGAGCCCGCGCCGCAGTGCGGGCGCGAACGCGTCGTCCCCGACCGCGCCGAGAAACACCACCTGTGCGCCGGCGCGTGCCGCCGCGACCGCCTGGTTCGCGCCCTTGCCTCCCGATCCGGTGCGGAACCCGGTGCCCAGCACGGTTTCCCCCGGCGCCGGCAGGTGGGCGGTCGTCGTCACCAGGTCCATGTTGACGCTGCCGAGCACCGTCACCCGGGGCGCGCCGGTCACTGGGTCCGTCCGATCCGGACGCAGCAGTACCGCTCCTCCGGGGCGAGCCGGGCCCGGCGTCCCGTGCACGCCGCGCCGTCGAGCAGCCCCTCGATCAGCCCGAGGTTCATCCCGCACACCAGTTCGGTGTGCTGGCGGGCGAGCGCGTGGAACGGGCAGTTCGTCAGCGTGATGTCGGCGTCCTCGAGTCGGGGCTCGTATCCGCAACCCTCCAGCGCGGCCATGATCTCGGCGTCGCTGGGACCGGCCGCCGCACCGACGGCGTGACCGAGTTCGGTGGCGCGCCGCGTCAGGCTCGCGCGCGGCGAGTCCCCGGTGCGCTCGGCGTCCACGACCGCCTGCGCCAGCAGTTGCCCGGCCAGCTCGTAGGAGCGTTCGGGCAGCTGCACCGCGACCTCGCGGTCGGAGCGCCGGTAGAGCTTGGAGGGACGTCCGGCGCCGGGTCCGGTGCGGCCGGTGCGACGGGCGAACTCGACGGCCAGCAGTCCGGCGTCCGCCAGCTTGTCGAGGTGGAACGCGACGGTCTGCCGGGGCATCCCGAGGGCCTCGGCGGCCTCGTCGCGGCCGACCGGCTCCCGGCGACCGCGGACGTAGTCGTACAGCCGCCTGCGGGCCGGTTCGCCGAGGGCGGAGACGGCCGTGATGTCGGAGCGGCCGGAGTCGTCCGGAGTCGGGTCGTCCGAGGTGGGAGCCGGATTCATGAGCCCATTGTAAAACCAATCTTCGTTGACGTAATCTTCCGATCGGTTCTAAAATCAATAAACAACAGTTTTAGAGGAGGAGTCATGTCGACAGATGCGAAGAGCGGGATCGCGGTGGGCGGTGCACGCCTCGCCGACCCCGGCTACCAGGCCTTCCTGGCGTTGCGCACGGTGTTCACCGTCGCGCCGATCCTGTTCGGGCTGGACAAGTTCACGAACGTGATGACCGACTGGCCGCGGTACCTGGCGCCGTGGATCGACGGGATCCTGCCGGGAACCGCCCAGCAGGGGATGTACATCGTCGGCGTGATCGAGATCGTCGCCGGCATCGTCGTCGCGGTGGCGCCGCGGTTCGGCGCCTGGCTCGTCGCGGCCTGGCTGGCCGGGATCATCGTCAACCTGCTCACCCTGCCCGGCTACTACGACGTCGCGCTGCGCGACTTCGGGCTGCTGGTGGCGGCCGCGGCCCTCGGCCGACTGGCCGTCAAGTACGCCGGCGGACACGGGGCGACGCGATGAGCGTGGCCGAGTTCGACGACGTGGCGCCGACCCGGGTGCGACCGCGGGGGCTCCGCCCCGCGGTCGACCTGGACGCGGCGGAGCGTGCGGTCGCGGACCTGCTCGGCGCACTCGGCCGGGATCCCGAGGGCGCCCACCTCGCGGACACGCCGCGCCGCGTGGCGGCTGCGTACGAAGAGTTGCTGACGCCGCGGGACTTCGACCTGACCACCTTCCCGAACGACGCCGGCTACGACGAACTGGTCCTCGCCCGGGACATTCCGATGACATCGCTGTGCGAACACCACATGCTGCCGTTCCGCGGCGTCGCACACGTCGGGTACCTGCCCGGAGAACGCATCCTGGGACTGTCCAAGCTGGCGCGGGTGGTGGAGCTGTTCGCGCGCGACCTCCAGGTGCAGGAACGGCTGACCATGCAGGTCGCGGACTGGCTCGGCGAGCACCTGCGGCCCCGCGGTGTCGGGGTCGTGATCGAGGCCGAACACCTGTGCATGTCGATGCGCGGCGTGCAGGCCGCCGGGACCCGGACCGTCACCTCGGCGGTACGGGGAGTCCTGCGGGACAGTCCGGCGGCGCGGCGCGAGTTCCTGGACCTGATCCGCGGTTGACCGGCCACCGCCGCCGCGGCGGCCGGTCGTTACCCTGTACCTCATGACCGCGGTGAACGAGAGTGCACAGGTAGGCGACACCGTCCGGGAGGCGGTGCACGCGGCGGCTCGCCGGGCGCGTGTCGCGTCGCGCACGTTGGCGCTGCTGACGACGGCGCAGAAGGACGCGGCGCTGCGTGCGGCCGCCGACGCCGTCCTCGCCGCCACCGACACCGTGCTCGCGGCCAACGCCGCCGACGTCGAGACGGCCCGCGCGGCCGGCACCGACGAATCGCTGATCGACCGGCTGCGGCTGACCGCCGACCGCATCGACGGGATCGCGTCCGGGCTCCGGCAGGTCGCCGGGCTCGCCGACCCGATCGGCGAGGTGGTCCGCGGCAGCACCCTGCCGAACGGTCTCGAACTCCGCCAGCTCCGGGTGCCGCTCGGCGTCGTCGGCATGGTGTACGAGGCCCGCCCCAACGTCACCGTCGACGCGTTCGGCCTGGCCCTCAAGTCCGGCAACGCCGCGCTGCTGCGCGGCTCGTCGTCGGCACGCAACTCCAACGCCGCGCTCGTCGAGGTGCTCCGCGGGGCGCTGACCGCAGGGGGGCTGCCCGCCGACGCCGTCCAGCTGCTGCCCAGCGAGGACCGCTCGTCCGTCACCCACCTGATCCAGGCGCGCGGCCTCGTCGACGTCGTCATCCCGCGTGGTGGTGCCGGCCTGATCAGTGCGGTCGTCCGCGACGCCACCGTGCCGACCATCGAGACCGGCGTCGGGAACTGCCACGTCTACGTGCACTCCGCCGCGGATCTGGCCAAGGCCGAGAAGATCGTGATCAACGCCAAGACCCGGCGGCCGAGTGTGTGCAACACCGCCGAGACGATCCTGATCGACGCCGCGATCGCGGACACCGCGGTGCCCGCCCTGTCGCAGGCCCTGCAGACTGCCGGCGTCGTCATCCACGGCGACCTCGAAGGCCAGGTGCCCGCCACCGAGGCGGACTGGGCCGAGGAGTACCTGACCCTCGACGTCGCGATGAAGGTCGTCGCCGACCTGAACGCCGCCGTCGAGCACATCGACCGTTACGGCACCGGGCACACCGAGGCGATCGTCACCGACGACCTGGCCGCGGCCCGCGAGTTCACCGCCCGCGTCGACGCCGCCGCGGTCATGGTCAACGCGTCCACCGCGTTCACCGACGGCGAGCAGTTCGGCTTCGGTGCCGAGATCGGCATCTCCACCCAGAAGTTGCACGCCCGCGGACCGATGGGCCTGCCCGAACTCACCTCCACCAAGTGGGTCGTGTGGGGCGACGGCCACACGCGCCCCGCCTGACGGCCCACACGAAAGGATCCCGACGTGGATCGAGCAGTCCCGACGACCGTCTTCGCGAACGTCGACGACGTCATCACCCGTCTCGCCGAGACCGGCTACCTCGCCGACAAGGCCACCGCGACCGCGGTGTTCCTCGCCGACCGGCTCGGCAAGCCGTTGCTCATCGAGGGCCCGGCCGGTGTCGGCAAGACCGAGCTCTCGCGTGCGGTCGCGCAGACGTCGGGAGCCGAACTCGTCCGGCTGCAGTGCTACGAGGGTGTCGACGAGTCCCGGGCGCTGTACGAGTGGAACCACGCCAAGCAGATCCTGCGGATCCAGTCGAGCACCGAGAACTCGTGGGAGGACACCAAGCAGGACGTGTTCGCCGAGGAGTTCCTGCTGGCGCGTCCGCTGCTGACCGCGATCCGCCGCGAGGACCCGACCGTGCTGCTGATCGACGAGGTCGACAAGGCCGACGTCGAGATCGAGGGCCTGCTGCTCGAGGTGCTCAGCGACTTCGCGGTCACCGTCCCCGAACTCGGCACGATCACCGCCACCCGCAAGCCGTTCACGGTGCTCACCTCCAACGGTACCCGCGAACTGTCGGAAGCCCTCAAACGGCGCTGCCTGTTCCTGCACCTCGACTTCCCGGACGCCGACCTCGAACGGCGCATCCTGGCCAGCCGGGTCCCTGAGCTGCCGGAGGCGATCGCCGAACAGCTCGTCCGCACCGTCCGGGTGCTGCGCGGCATGCAGCTCAAGAAGCTGCCGTCCGTCGCGGAGACCATCGACTGGGGTCGCACCCTGCTGGCGCTGGGCATGGACACGCTCGACGACGATGCGATCCGCGCGACGCTGGGCGTCGTGCTCAAACACCAGTCCGACCAGCAGCGGGCCGCGGCCGAACTGCGGCTGAACTAGGGAGCGCCCGATGGCCGTCACCCCCGGACGTCTCGCCGCGCCGTACGGGCTGCCCGGACACCTCGTCGACTTCGTCGAGGCGCTGCGCGCCCGGGGCATCGCGGTCGGGCCGTCGGAGACGGTCGACGCCGGCCAGGTGATGTCGGTGCTCGACCTGCTCGACCGGGAGGCGCTGCGGGAGGGCCTCGCGTGCGCGCTGCTGCGCAGGCCCACCCACCGCGCCACCTACGACGCGCTGTTCGACCTGTGGTTCCCGGCGGCGGTCGGCACCCGCACCGACGGCACCGGAGAACCCGAGGTGCGGATCCCGCACGGCGAGGACGGCGAGGTCGACTTCGAGGCACTGCGGGAGCTGATCGCCGGACTGCTCGTCGACGGATCCCCGGAGGCGCTCGCCCTGATCGAGCAGCTCACCGCGCAGCTCGTCGAGGAGCTCGGCCAGTACCAGTCCGCGAAGGGGCCGTCCTTCTCCGCGTACCAGGCGCTGCGCGAGGTGGCCCCGGACACGCTGGTGTCCCGGATCCTCGACGGGCTGCTCGGCAACGCCGCCGAGACCGACCGGGACGCCGGCGACTACGCCACCGAGATCGCCCGCCGCACGGCCGCACAGCGGATCGCGGACTTCCGGAAGATGGTCGAGATCGAGACCCGGCGCCGCTCCGCCGAACAGCTCGGCAAGGAGCGTGTCGCCAGCTACGGCGTGCCGAAGCTGGCGGAGGAGGTCGACTTCCTGCGCGCCTCCGACTCCGAGATGCAGTCGCTGCGCCGCACCGTCGCGCCGCTGGCCCGCAAGCTCGCCAGCCGGCTCGCCGCCCGCCGGAAGCGGGCCCGCGCCGGCGCGATCGACCTGCGCAAGACCCTGCGCAGGTCGATGTCGACGGGTGGCGTCCCGATCGACCTGGTGCTGCGCAAGCCGCGCCCGACGCGACCGGAACTCGTGGTGCTGTGCGACGTCTCCGGGTCGGTCGCCGGGTTCTCCAACTTCACGCTGCTGCTGGTGCACGCGCTGCGCGAACAGTTCTCCCGGGTGCGGGTGTTCGCGTTCATCGACACCACCGACGAGGTCACCCGGTTCTTCGACAGCGGCGCCGACCTCGGCGCCGCGATGTCGCGGATGATCCGGGAGGCGGACCTGATCTCCTACGACGGGCACTCCGACTACGGCAACGCGATCGGGGTGTTCGCCGAGCGGTTCGCGCACACCCTGACCGGCAAGACCTCGCTGCTGATCCTCGGCGACGCCCGCAACAACTACCGGGACCCGAACACCGCCGCCCTCGCGCACCTCGCGACCGTCGCCAAGCACACCCACTGGCTCAACCCGGAACCGCGCGGACAGTGGGGCAACGGCGACTCCGCCGCACCGGTCTACGCCGACGTGGTGCCGATGCACGAGTGCCGCAGCGCCCAGCAGTTGGCGGCGGTCGTCTCGGGACTGCTGCCGATCTGACGCGCAGGCGCGGGAAGTAAGCTCGACACTCGTGCAACACGACGACAGGACGGGTGCGGGCGGGGCGGTGCGCCGCCGCCGCCGGCTGGGTGTGATGGGTGGCACGTTCGACCCCATCCACCACGGGCACCTCGTCGCGGCCAGTGAGGTCGCCGACCGGTTCGCCCTCGACGAGGTGATCTTCGTCCCCACCGGTCAGCCGTGGCAGAAGCTGGGCAAGGACGTCAGCTCCGCCGAGGACCGGTACCTGATGACGGTCATCGCGACCGCGTCGAATCCCAGCTTCTCGGTGTCCCGCGTCGACGTGGACCGGCACAAGGACACCTACACCGTCGACACCCTCCGGGACCTGCGCCGCCAGCATCCCGACGCCGACCTGTACTTCATCACCGGCGCCGACGCGCTCGAGACGATCCTGTCCTGGCAGAATTGGGAGGAGATGTTCGAGCTGGCCAAGTTCGTGGGCGTCAGTCGCCCCGGATACGAGCTGAGCAACGAGCACCTCGCCGAGCACCTCGCCGACCGTCCCGACGCGCTGACCCTGGTGGAGATTCCCGCACTGGCGATCTCGTCGACGGACTGCCGGAAGCGGGCCGGTGAGAACCGGCCCGTCTGGTACCTGGTGCCGGACGGGGTGGTGCAGTACATCTCCAAACGCAACCTGTATCGACGGGATGCCGAGCGCCTCGACGGGGCGGTCACGGTGTCGGGACCAGCACCACACCAGAACAGCAGTCAGACCCAGAGCAGTCGAACCCAGAACCGGGAGAACACCTAAGTGAGCGCATCCGCCGAAGCACTCGAGATGTCGCGGATCGCGGCGTTGGCCGCGGACGAGAAGTTGGCCAATGACGTGGTGGTTCTCGACGTGTCCGAGCAGTTGGTGATCACCGACTGCTTCGTCATCGCGTCCGCGTCGAACGAACGCCAGGTCAACTCCGTCGTCGAGAACATCGAGGACAAGCTGCGCGAGGCCGGGCACAAGCCGGTCCGCAAGGAGGGCACCCGCGAGGGTCGCTGGGCGCTGCTCGACTACGTGGACCTGGTCGTCCACGTCCAGCACGACGACGAGCGCAACTTCTACGGGCTCGAACGGCTGTGGAAGGACTGCCCGGTCGTGCCGGTCGACGGCATCGGGCCGCGCACGACGGAGTGGGGCGCCGACTCCGACGGCGACGTCCCGTTCGAGCGCGAGTACGACGCCGACCTCGACCTCGACGAGGCCGACCTCGTGGACGACGACACGGACGTGGACGACGAGCCGGAGTCCGGCCGGTGACCCACCCACCGGCGCGGCGGCTGATCCTGCTGCGACACGGCCAGACGGAGTACAACGCGGGTGACCGCATGCAGGGCCAGCTCGACACCGACCTGTCGGAACTCGGCCGGCTCCAGGCCAAGACCGTCGCGCGGGTGCTCGCCGAGCGGGAACCGGTCGCCGTGGTCAGCTCGGACCTGCGCCGAGCACGGGACACCGCGACGGCGGTCGGCGAGCGCGCCGGACTGGCCGTCGCCACCGACGAGCGGTTGCGGGAGACGCATCTCGGACAGTGGCAGGGCCTGACCCACACCCAGGTCGACGAGCGCGACCCCGGGGCGAGGGCGGCCTGGCGTGCCGACGCGACGTGGGCGCCGCCCGGCGGCGAGAACCGCATCGACGTGGCCCGGCGCGCGGTGCCGGTCGTCGCCGAGCTGGCCGCCAGTCGCACCGGCTGGGGTGAGCAGCCGGTGGTGCTGGTTGCGCACGGCGGGCTGATCGCCGCGCTCACCGCGGCCCTGCTGGACCTGCCGGTGGACCGCTGGCCGGTGCTCGGGGGGCTCGGCAACACCAGCTGGGTGCAGTTGAGCGGATACGGGGAACCGGACGCCGTGTCCTGGCGCCTGGACGTGTGGAACGCCTCCGCGGCGGTGGCCGGCGATGTCCTCTGACGTCGCCGAGCGCGCCGCAGGGTCCGCGCGGCCCACCCTGCTGGTGATCGCCGACTCCCTCTCGTACTTCGGGCCCAAGGGCGGGTTGCCCGCCGACCACCCCCGGATCTGGCCGACCCTCGTCGCCGCCGAACTCGGCTGGGACGTCGAACTGGTCGCCCGGATCGGCTGGACCAGCCGAGACGCCTACTGGGCCCTGATCCAGGACCCGCGGGTGTGGGCGACGGTCCCGAAGGCCGGTGCGGTCGTGTTCGCCGTCGGCGGGATGGATTCGCTGCCGTCGCCGCTGCCGACCGCGCTGCGCGAACAACTGCGTTACCTGCGCCCGCCCGCGCTGCGGCGCCGGGTTCGCAACGCCTACCAGTGGCTGCAGCCGAGACTGTCGCCGCTCGGCTGGCCGGTCGCACTGCCGCCGAAACTGAGCGTCGAGTACCTCGAGGAGTGCCGCACCTCCCTGGCCTACATGCGGCCCGACCTGCCGATCGTCGGGTGCCTGCCGTCGGTGCACCGCAGCGACGCCTACGGGAAGGTGCACACGGGCCGGCCGGCCGCGGTGCGCGCGCTCGAGGCGTGGGGCGCCGAGACCGGGGTTCCCCTGGTCGATCTCGGCGCGGCAGTCCGGTCGAACATCGACTCCGACGACGCGAACCCGGACGGGATCCACTGGGGCTGGGACGGTCACCGAGCGGTCGCCGACGCGATGCTGTCGACGCTCCGCGCCTGCACCGCCGTCACGGAACCCGCCGTCGAGGGATCCAGGTAGTCCCGATGCCCGTCGTCGTCGTCACCGACTCCTCCGCCTGCCTCGACCCCGAGACCGCGGAGGAACTCGGAATCCGGGTGGTGCCGCTGCACGTGCTCGTCGACGGCGACGACCTGCGTGAGGGAGTCGACCCGATGCCCGCCGACCTGCTCGCCGGGCCGAGCGTGACCACGTCCGGGGCGTCCCCCGGTGAGCTGACCGAGGCCTACTCGCGGGCACTCGCGGACAGCGACGGTGACGGGGTCGTCGCAGTCCACATCTCCCGGCAGCTCTCGGGTACCTGGGAGGCCGGGCGGCAGGCGGCCCAGGAACTGGGGGAGAAGGTCCGCATCGTCGACTCCCAGTCCACCGCAATGGGTCTGGGCTTCGCGGTTCTCGCCGCGGCCCGGGCGGCGCGGGCCGGGGGTGGACTGCGGGCCGTGTACGAGCGGGCCGTCGAGACCGCCGACCGAGGCCGGGTGCTGTTCATGGTCGACCGGCTCGACCATCTGCGTCGCGGCGGGCGGATCGGAGCCGCCGCTGCACTGCTCGGCACCGCGCTGGCGATGAAGCCGGTGCTGCACCTGGTCGACGGCAAGCTGGTGCTCAAGGAGAAGACCCGCACCGCGACGAAGGCGATCGGCAAACTCGTCGACGGGGCGGTCGCCCTCGCCGGCGACGGTGACGTCGCCGTCGCCGTGCACCACGTCGGCGCCGCCGAACGCGCCGACGACGTCGGGGCCGCCCTGCGCTCCCGCCTGCCCGCGGCGAGCGAGTTCGTCGTGTCCGAGCTGGGGCCCGTCATCGGCAGTCACCTCGGACCCGGGGCGGTCGGGGTCCTGGTGATCCCCGGCGGTGCCGGAGCGGGGGAGCGGGCGGCCGCACCCGAATCCGTCGCCGGCGACCATTCCGCCGAATCCGGCTGATCCACAGCCGAAGAATTCATCCACAGCCCACCGCTCTCCGCCCGTTTCCGAGGCGGCCGGCCGGTGCGGCGGCCCTAGCGTCACCGGCATGGGCAGCACCGACGAGGCACGCGAGCAGGTCCGCCGACGACTCGACGCCGTCACCGGGCGCAGCGGCCCCCGGCCGCGCGAGACCGACCTCCCTCCCGAGGGCGTCGACGGCGAGCACCCGGACTGGCTGGACGGCCCGGAACAGTCGCCGGCGCGGGTCCGGTTCGCGCCCGGCCGCCGTGGCGTCGTCGCATTGGCGGCCGTCGCTCTCGTCGCGGCCGGACTCGGGATCGTCGTCACGTGGCGGGAACGGCCGGTCGCGGAGGCGGTGTCCCCGCTGCCCGCCGCCGCGTCCCCGACGGTTCCGGACCCGACGACCGAGCCGGTCCCACCGCCGTCGCGTCCCTCCCCGGCTCCGCCGCCCCCGCCGCCGGTCGACGAGATTGTCGTCAGCGTCGTCGGCCTGGTGCACACCTCCGGTCTGGTCCACCTGCCGCCCGGATCCCGGGTCGCCGACGCGCTCGCCGCGGCCGCTGGCGCGCGAGACGGCGCGGATCTGTTGGGGCTCAACCTTGCTCAGCGGCTCAGCGACGGCGACCAGGTGCTGGTCGGGCTGGCGCCGCCACCCGGCGCGGCGCCGGTCGCGGGCAGCGCCACCGTCGGAGCCGGCCGGTCGGGGGCGGAGCCGGCCGGCGGACCCGCGGGCGGGAAGGTGAACCTCAACACCGCGACCGAACAGCAGCTCGACGCCCTGCCCGGCGTCGGCCCCGTCACCGCCGCCGCGATCCTGGCGTGGCGCACGGCGAACGGCACCTTCACCGACGTCGAGCAACTCGGCGAAGTGGACGGGATCGGGCCCGCCCGGCTGCAGAAGCTGCGCGACCTCGTCGCGGTGCGGTGACCGCGCCACAGCCGCAGCCGGACGTTCGGCGGACCGTCGACCTCCGGCTGCTGCCGTCCGCCGCGGCCGCGTGGGCGGCGACGGCGGTGGGACTGGCGGCGGGCTGGCGGGTGGCGGCGTGGCTGGCGGTCGGGGCGTTCGCCGCGGCCGTCGTCGTCGGTGTGGTGCTACTCGCCCGGGCCGGTGCCGCCCGGTCCGCGGTCGCGGGCAGCGTCCTCGCCGCGTTGCTGGTCGGAACAGGGTTCGCGGTCGCGACCGCGGCCCGCGAGCAGGCGGTCGCGTGTCACCCACTCACCGCTGTCGCCGCCCGCGGCGGCCACGCCACGCTCGTCGCCGACACCGTCGACGATCCGAAGCCGGTGCGGTCTCCGGCCGGCGACACCGTGATGGTCCGGGTCGCGCTCCGCGAGATCGACCTACCCGACGGGACGTTGCGCGTCGGGGGTGCCGTGCTGGTGTTCGGTCCGGCCGACGGGTGGCGGGACCTGCTCCCCGGACAACGGGTCCGGCTGCGCGGCGCAACCAGTCGGTCACAGCGGGCCGGTCTGACGGTCGCCGTGGTCCGCGCGACCGGCGCACCGCAGCGCCTGGGGGAACCACCCTGGCCGCAACGGATCGCCGGGCAGGTGCGGCACCGGTTCGCGGAGGCGGCCGGGCGCGCCCTGCCGCCGGACGCCGCCGGGCTGCTGCCCGGGCTCGTCGTCGGCGACACGTCCGCCCTGCCGCAGCCGGTCGCCGACGATTTCACCGCGGCCGGGCTCAGTCACCTGACCGCGGTGTCCGGGGCCAACGTCTCCATTCTGCTGGGTGCCGTGCTCCTGCTGACCCGGGCCCTGACCCTCGGACCCCGGGCCTCCGCGGGCGTCGCGGCAATCGCGTTGGTGGGCTTCGTGATTCTCGCTCGCCCGTCGCCGAGCGTGCTGCGGGCGGCGGTGATGGGCGCGGTGGTGCTGCTGGCGATGGTCGTCGGACGACGGCGGCAGGCGATGCCCGCGCTGGGGGCGGCGGTGATCGTGCTGCTGGCCTGCTCACCGGACCTGGCCGTGAGTGTCGGGTTCGCGCTGTCGGTCGCCGCGACCGCCGCCCTGGTGCTCGTCGCGCCGCACTGGGCGCAGTGGCTGCACCGTCGCGGGTGGCCGCGGTCGCTCGCCGACGCGGTCGCGGTGGCGGCGGCCGCACACGCCGCCACCGTCCCGATCGTCGCGGCGATGTCGGGGACCGTCAGCACCGTCGCGATCGCCGCCAACCTCGCGGCCGCGCCGGTGATCGCGCCGGTGACGGTGATCGGGGCGGTCGCCGCGGGTGCCTCGACCGGGTGGGTGCCGCTCGGGTCGTTCCTCGCGCGCGTGACGGGCCCACCGCTGTGGTGGCTGCTGTGGGTGGCCCGGCACGCGGCCGGTCTACCGGGCGCGTCGCTGTCGGTGCCGTCCGGCGTCGCCGGGCTCGGGCTGGTCGCCGCGGCCGCGGTCGCGACGGTGGCGCTCGTCGCGGTGCGGCGGACCCGGTTGGTGCTGGCCGCGGCGGTGTGCGGGTTGGTGCTGGTGTGGCTCCCGGCGCGGGTGCTGTGGCCCGGCTGGCCGGTCCGCGACTGGGTGCTCGTCGCGTGCGACGTCGGGCAGGGGGATGCGTTGGTGCTCAACGCCGGTGGCGGAGCCGCGGTGGTCGTCGACGCCGGGCCGCAGTCGCGGGCCGTCGACGGCTGCCTCGGTCGCCTCGGGGTCCGGACCGTGCCGCTGGTGGTGCTGACCCACCTGCACGCCGATCACGTCGACGGCCTGCCCGGGGTGTTGCGTCACTCGGCGGACCGGGTGGTGATCGGGCCGATGAGGTTGCCGGAGAAGGGGTTTCGTCAAGTGCAGCGACAGGCCTCGGAGGCCGGGGTGCCGCTCGACGAGGCCCGGGCCGGTCAGACGCTGCGGGCCGGGGAGCTGACGCTGCGGGTCCTGGGGCCGACCCTGCCTGCGCCGCACGATCCCGCCGACGGCGACGACGCCGCCAACGACCAGTCGCTGGTGATGGCCGTCGACACCCCGGCGGGCCGGATCCTGCTGACCGGCGACGTCGAGGCCGACGGCCAGCGGGACCTGCTGCGGGACCGGGTGCCGGTGGCCGCCGACATCCTGAAGTTGCCGCACCACGGCTCGCGCACCACGACCCCGGAGTTCCTGCACGCGGTCGGTGCCCGGCTGGTGATCGTGTCCGTCGGGGCCGACAACACCTTCGGCCACCCGAACCCGGGCATCCTGCGCACCTTGCGGGAGATGGGGGCGACGGTCGCCCGCACCGACCGGTCCGGCGACGTCGCCGTCGGCCGCTCCGGGGGCGGGGGTGTCGCCGTCACGCACCGCCGACACCGAGGTGTCGGCCGGGCGTGACAGGATCGTGTCGTGACCTCCGCCGCTCCCGCACAGCTGCATCTCGTTCTCGGCGACGAGGAATTCCTCGTCGCCCGTGCCGTCTCCGCGATCGTCGCGGAGGTGCGGGTGGCGTCCGACAATCCAGAGGACGTGCCGGTCAGCCGGCTGCGGACCGGCGACGCCAGTCCCGCCGAACTCGCGGAACTGCTCAGCCCCTCGCTGTTCGCCGAGGACAAGGTCATCGTGCTCGAAGCCGCCGCCGAGGCAGGCAAGGACGCGGTCACCCTCGTCGTCGAGACCGCGGCCGCCCCGCCCGACGGGTTCACGCTCGTCGTGCTGCACTCCGGTGGCGGCCGGGCGAAGGCGATGGTCGGGGCGCTGCAGAAGGCCGGCGCCCAGGTGCACGAGTGCGCGAAGCTCACCAAACCGGCCGAGCGCGCGGACTTCGTCCGCGCCGAGTTCCGCGCGGCCGGGGTGCGGGTGTCGCCCGAGGTGATCCAGGTGGTACTCGACGCGGTCGGATCGGACCTGCGGGAGCTCGCCGCCGCCTGCTCGCAGCTCGCGGCGGACACCGGCGGAAAGGTCGACGCCGCGGCGGTCCAGCGCTACTACTCCGGCAAGGCCGAGGTCTCCGGATTCGACGTCGCGGAACTCGCGGTCGCGGGGGATCGGTCCGGGGCGCTGGAGGCGCTGCGCTGGGCGATGCTGCGGGGGGTGCCGCACGTGCTGCTCGCCGACGCCCTCGCCGACGCGGTCCACACGATCGCCCGCGTCGACTCCGCCGGTCGCGGCGACCCGTTCCGGATGGCGTCGGGGCTCGGCATGGCCCCGTGGAAGGTCAAGAAGGCGCAGGCACAGGCCCGGGGCTGGAGTCCGGTGACCCTCGGTGCCGCGCTGGAGGTGGTCGCGCAGCTCAACGCCGACGTCAAGGGCGCCGCGGCCGACCCCGACTACGCGGTGGAGTACGCGGTCCGCCGGGTCGCCGAACTGCGCGCCTGATCGGGTGTGTCCGGACTCCGGCACATCCGGTCCCCGGACATGCGAAAGACCGCCCGGTCGAGGACCGGGCGGTCTCCAGCGATGACGTCTAGGTCAGAGCTTGTTCGCAGCCAGGGCGAGAGCCGACTTCTTGTTGGCGGCCTGGTTGGCGTGGATGACGCCCTTGCTGGCGGCCTTGTCGAGCTTGCGGCTCGCGGAGACGAGGAGCTCGTTGGCCTTGTCCTTCTCGCCCGCGGCGGCGGCCTCGCGGAACGCGCGGATCGCCGTACGCAGCGAGGACTTCACCGACTGGTTGCGCAGTCGCTGCCGCTCGTTGGTACGAATCCGCTTCACCTGGGACTTGATGTTGGCCACGCGTAAAATCCTGTCGTATTCGCTGGTTTCTGGTTGAGAAAGCTTCGGGTGCGGCTAGGCACCGACTCGCAAGATTACCAGGGTCGGCACCGATGCCCCAAACCGGGCCGATCGCCGGCGACCGGTCCGGGACCCGTCGCCGACCCGTTCCGGGCGGTCCGGGGTGCGGCCGCCGACACGGCGCGATGTCGTTGTGGTGCCCACCCTCCTGACGTACCGTCCGGTTCGAGAGTTTCCTCACACAACCGACCGACATCTCGAGCAGAAGGTGGCCTATGTCCCCTACAGCGCAGGAAATCGTCGAGAAGGAACAGATCTCGGACCTCAAGAAATACATCGCGGAGGGGATCGGCACGTTCGTGCTCGTGTTCGTCTCCGTCGGAACCGCCGTCGTCGCCGGCGCGAAGGTCGGGAACCTGGGGGTGGCCCTCGCGTTCGGCCTGACACTGCTGTTCCTGGTGTACTCGATCGGCCCGGTGTCCGGCTGCCACGTCAATCCGGCGGTCACGTTCGGGCACTTCCTGATCGGGCGCATCGAGGCGACCAAGGCGTTGTTGTACGTCGGGGCGCAGGTGGCCGGTGGTCTCATCGCCGGTGTCGTGCTGTACGCGGTCGCCAAGAGCCTGCCGTCGTACGACCGGTCGGTGTCGGGCCTCGGCGCCAACGGCTGGGGTGCGCACAGCCCGTCGGCCATCAAGGGGCCGCTCGGTGAGGTGGTGGTGCAGAACGGCTACGGGATCGGCGCGATGATCGTCGTCGAGGTGCTCCTGACCGCTCTGCTGGTGTTCGTCGTGCTCGCCGCGACCGACCAGATCTCCGACGTCCCGCTCGCGGGAATCGCGATCGGTTTCACCCTCGCCGCCATCCACGTCATGTCGATCCCGATCGACAACACGTCGGTGAACCCGGCCCGCAGCTTCGCGGTCGCCTGGTACCAGAACGGCGCACCGGCGCAGCTGTGGGCGTTCATCGTGTTCCCGCTGATCGGCGGGGCGCTCGGCGCCCTTGCCTACCGCGGGCTGTTCGGTCGCTACAACCGCCTCTACGACTGACGGTCCCTCTGCACACTCCCGTACGACGAGGGGAGCCGCCGCCCGGTCGGGCGGCGGCTCCATTCGTCTGTCCGGACAATCCGTCAGTCCCTCATCCGGACGAGCCGTCGTCGGCCGGCTCAGCGCCAGCTGTAGTCGCGACGGAGCCGGTCGGCCACCTGGTCGAAGCGACGCCGGTCGAGGACCGCGCCCTCACGCCGGATCCCGGCTTCCGGCACGTCGAGGACCCGATCCAGGCGTAGCCAGCTCGGTCGATGCTCGCCGTCCCAGGCCCCGGCGCCGAGCGCCATCCAGTTCCGCTGGCCGTCCCGATCCGAGTTCGACGAGAGCATGAGCCCGAGCAGGGTGTCGCGGTCGCGTCCGACCACGAGGACCGGACGGTCCTTGCCCCGGCCGGGATCCTCCTCGTAGGTCACCCACGTCCACACGATCTCGCCGGGATCGGCCCGGCCGTCGAGGTCCGGGGCGTACTCGACGGTGCGGGCGCGGTGCGCGGTCGGAACCGCCACCTCGGCCACCGGCCGGCCGGGCAGGGGCGCGGCTGCGCGCGCCGGGGACTTCTTCCGGGGCGCCGCGCCGGACTGCTGCAATCCACGGAGCAGGCGCGGTGCCTCGCGCAACACGATGTCGCCGAGTTGCCTGCCGATCCGATTCCACGTCGAAGCCATGAATCCAACCTAACCGGGGCACGCGGCGGGTGTTGCTGGGGCATGATGCCTGCGCACACGTCGGCGGAGGCACGAAAGGGAGTGCGGTGGGTTCGTCATTCGGAAGGGTCGTGGTTGCGGCGGCGTCGGCGGTGCTGGCGCTGCTGACATCGGGAACCGGGGTCGCGGCCGCCGGCGAGGCTCCGGCGGGAATCAAGTACGTCGCGCTCGGGGACTCGCGCGCCGCGGGCCCGTTCATCGACACCCGCTCGCACCGCGACTTCTGCATGCGCTCGGACCAGAACTACCCCTCCAAGCTGGCGCGGATGATCGGCGCCGCCTCGTTCACCGATGTCACGTGTATCGCGGCCCGCACCGAGAACATCGTCGACCGGCCGCAGCAACTCGGCCCGACCGTGTCACAGCCGCAGATCGACGCCGTCACCCCGGACACCGACCTGGTCACGATCAGCATCGGCGGCGTCGGCTCGAATCATGTCGTCATCACTCGTGAGGGCTGCATGGCCTGGACCCCGGACACCGATCGGCACTGCCGGGACAACCCGGACATCGAGCAGAAGGCGGTCGAGGGCATCGCCACGGCGGGCCCGAAGGTGGACCGGGTGATCGGTGCGATCAGGGCCAAGGCACCGCACGCGCGGATCGTGATCATCGGGCACGGCGGCGCGATCGGCAACCGCGGCTGCTGGCCGTCGGTGCCGTACTCGGACGAGGACGCGAAGTGGCTGGTCGGCTATTTCGACCGGTTCAACCAGATCTACCGCGACGCCGCGGCACACCACGGCGCGACGTTCGTCGACATCGGCCGGGCGGCCGTCGACGGCGGGCACGATCCGTGCGCGGCGCCGCAGGACAAGTGGTTCGAGGGCCTGATCCCGACGTCCGAGGCGCAGCCTATCCACTTCAACGAGCGCGGCATGCAGGCCGTCGCCGACATGATCGCCGCCGACCTGCCGCGCTGACCGGCGTCCGGCGGGCGCGTGGTCAGCGCATTCCGCCGGTGCGTCAGGACGGGTGCCGGTCCGGATCGGCGTCGTCGACCGGCTCGGTCGACGGCGGCGCGGATGCGCGCGGCATGCGGAACGAGTTCAGCAGCCCGAGCAGTCCCGCGAGGACCGGAACGAGGAGAGCGACCTGCAGGGCCACCGGGCGGGCCTCGGTGTTGATGCGGACGATCTCGTCCCGGATCTCCGGCGGTTGGCCGGCGAGCAGCGCGTCGAGTTCGGTGTTGCTCATGACCTCCGCGTCGTCCTCGAGGACCTGCGCCACCTGCTGTTGTTCGGCCGGCGGGAGCACCGTGCTCGACTGCGCCATCGCCGTGAACGTGATCGACAGCGTCGCCAACAGGAGCGCGCCGGCGAAGGCCAGACCGAACGACAACCCGAACGATCCGGCCGCGGAGTTCGTGCCTGCGGCCTCGCTGACGCGTTCCTCCGAGATCGGGGCGAGCGTGTAGTTGTTCAGCTGCGAGACCAGCAGTCCCAATCCCGAGCCGGCGACGACCAGGGGTGCCAGCAGCGCCCACCCGAACTCGGCCCGGGGCACGAGCGGGATCAGCATCGCGATCCCGACGGTGGCGAGCACGAATCCCCACCGGATGATGCCGCTCGGGCTTCGATCGCCGGCCTTCTTCCCGGCCAGCAACGCCACGACGAACATGCTCAGCGACAGGGGAGCGAGGGACAGACCCGCTTGCATCGCGTTGTATTCGAGCACCATCTGCAGGTAGATCGGCAGCGCGATCATCGTGCCGCCCAAGGCGATCTGCTGGAGCATCTGCTGGGTGACGCCCAGCCTGAACACCTTCGACCGGAACAGATCCGGGTCCAGCAGGGCGGGTTCGCCGCGTCGTTCGCGTCGCAGCAACCAGCGGGCGAGACCGGCCAGCGCCACCGCACCGGTCACGAGGAAAGCGGCAACCGCCTCGCCGCCCTCCTGCCACACCAGGATTCCGAGCACGATGCCGCCCATTCCGACGACGGAGAGCGCGGCACCGACCGTGTCCACGCCGCGGGGCCCGGTGTACGGCACGTCGCTGACGAGCCGGATCCCCGACAGCACGACCACGATGATCACCACCTCGACGACGAACGCGATGCGCCAGGACAGGTACGTGGTGACGAAGCCGCCGAGCAGCGGCCCGACGGCGGCGGCGATCGCGGCCGCGGCGCCGACCAGGGCGTAGACCTTCCGCTGGACGGCGCCTTCGAAGTTGCCGTGCACGAGGGACTGCATCGCCGGGAGCAGCAGCGACGCCCCGATCCCGCCGATCACGGCCCAGAAGACGATCACCGCGGTCAGGCTCTGGGCGAGCGCCATCGCCGCGGCGCCCGTCGCGTAGCCGAGCAGGCCCAGCACGTAGGCGCGCCTGCGTCCGATGAGATCGCCGACCCTGCTGCCGATCAGGATGAACGCGGCCGACACCAGCGCCTCGAGCGCGATCGCCGCCTGCACCCCACTGACCGTGGTGTCCAGGTCGCGCACCACCGCCGAGATCGACACGTTCATCAGCGAGGTGTCCACGACCAGGACGAACATCGCCATCGCGAGCAGGATCGCGAGCACCCGTTGCCGGCCACCGGTCCAGTCGGAACCGCCGGGCGCAGACGCTTCGGTCATGGCGGGCCCACCACCTCTGCAGTCGGGAGTTCTCCGCTGGTGATTGCGTACCACTGTTCGAGCCCGAGGGTATCGCGCAGACGGGCCCGGTCGATCCCGAACCGCCGCGCGGGTGCGAGGTGTCCGATGCACCGCCCGGCCGTGCAGGGTGACCCTCGATGTGTACCCACATCCGTGTCCAGGGGATGATGAGAGGGGCACGGGACCGGGGGAGCCGGTGCCGCCGCGGGACAGGCGAAGGGTCCCTGCCGTTGTCGGTGCCGAGTGAGATGAGGGAACAGGGTTTGACCAGCAATTTCGCGGAACAGACGTTCACGGATCCGTCGAAGATCCGGAACTTCTGCATCATCGCGCACATCGACCACGGCAAGTCGACGCTGGCGGACCGGATGTTGCAGCTCACCGGTGTCGTCGAGGAGCGCGCGATGCGCGCGCAGTACCTCGACCGGATGGACATCGAGCGCGAGCGCGGCATCACGATCAAGGCGCAGAACGTCCGGTTGCCGTGGACCGTCGAGAACGAGGACGGCAGCACCGAGCAGATCGTCCTGCACCTGATCGACACGCCGGGCCACGTCGACTTCACGTACGAGGTCTCCCGCGCGCTCGAGGCCTGCGAGGGTGCGGTGCTGCTCGTCGACGCCGCGCAGGGCATCGAGGCCCAGACCCTGGCCAACCTGTACCTGGCGATGGAGAAGGACCTCACCATCATCCCGGTGCTCAACAAGATCGACCTGCCGGCGGCCGACCCGGACAGGTACGCCGCCGAGATCGCGCACATCGTCGGCTGCGAGCCGGAGGACGTGCTGCGGGTCTCCGGCAAGACCGGCGTCGGGGTCAAGGAACTGCTCGACGAGGTCGTCAAGCAGGTGCCTGCCCCGGTCGGCGACGCGGACGGTCCGGCGCGCGCGATGATCTTCGACTCGGTCTACGACGCCTACCGCGGCGTCGTCACCTACGTGCGAGTGGTGGACGGCAAGATCCGTCCGCGCGAGAAGATCACCATGATGTCGACCGGCACCACCCACGAACTGCTCGAGGTGGGCATCATCTCGCCCGAACCCAAGGCCACCGTCGGCCTCGGCGTCGGCGAGGTCGGCTACCTGATCACCGGCGTCAAGGACGTCCGCCAGTCGCGAGTCGGCGACACCGTCACCACCTTCCGCAACGGCGCGACCGAGCCGTTGACCGGCTACCGCGACCCCAAGCCGATGGTCTACTCCGGTCTGTACCCGATGGACGGCTCCGACTACCCGGTGCTGCGCGACGCGCTGGACAAGCTGCGCCTCAACGACGCCGCGCTCGCCTACGAGCCGGAAACGTCGGTGGCGCTGGGCTTCGGCTTCCGCTGCGGCTTCCTCGGCCTGCTGCACATGGAGATCACCCGCGACCGGCTCGAGCGTGAGTTCGGCCTCGACCTCATCTCCACCGCGCCGAACGTCGTCTACCGCGTGATCATGGAGGACGGCTCCGAGCACGAGGTGACCAACCCGTCGTACTGGCCGGAGGGCAAGGTGCGCGAGGTGTACGAGCCGATGGCCAAGTGCACCGTCATCGCCCCGAGCGAGTACACCGGCGCGATCATGGAGCTGTGCCAGAGCCGCCGCGGCGAACTCGGTGGCATGGACTACCTCTCGGAGACCCGCGTCGAGCTGCGCTACACGCTGCCGATGGGCGAGATCATGTTCGACTTCTTCGACGCCCTCAAGTCGCGGACGAAGGGTTACGCCAGCCTCGACTACGAGGAGGCGGGCGAGCAGCAGGCCGCGCTCGTCAAGGTCGACATCCTGCTCCAGGGCGAGGCCGTCGACGCGTTCAGCGCCATCGTGCACAAGGACGGCGCGTTCGCATACGGCAACAAGATGACCACCAAGCTGCGCGAGCTGATCCCGCGCCAGCAGTTCGAGGTGCCGATCCAGGCCGCGATCGGCTCGAAGATCATCGCCCGAGAGAACATCCGCGCGATCCGCAAGGACGTGCTCGCCAAGTGCTACGGCGGCGACATCAGCCGTAAGCGCAAGCTGCTCGAGAAGCAGAAGGAGGGCAAGAAGCGGATGAAGACCATCGGTCGGGTCGAGGTCCCGCAGGAGGCCTTCGTCGCGGCGCTGTCGAACGAGTCGGTGGCGGACAAGCCCAAGAAGTAGACGCTCCGCGCCCGTGAGCGGTCCTCACCCCGACCGGGGTGGATCACTCACGGGCGGTGGGGCCGGGAAAGGATGCGGTGTGCTCGAGACCTGGTTGACGACGACGTTGGGGCTCGAGGTGCCGATCCTCGGCGCCCCGATGGGGGGACGCGCCGGCGGCGCGCTGGCCGGCGAGGTCTCGAAGGCCGGTGGCCTGGGGATGCTCGGCGCCGCCCGGTACACCACGCCGGAGTGGATCGCCGCCGAGGCCGCGGTCGCGCGTGAGCGTGGCGGACGCGTCGGCATCGGTCTGATGACCTGGTCGCTCGACGCCGACGACACGCTGCTGGCGGCGGCGATCGCGGAACGGCCGACGCTGGTGTCGCTGTCGTTCGGCGACCCGGCGCCGTACGTGCCGCGGGTGCACGACGCCGGGATTCTCGTTGCCTCCCAGGTGAACACGCTCGACGACCTGCGGGTCGCCGACCGCGCCGGCGTGGACGTGATCGTCGCGCAGGGCGGGGAGGCCGGCGGTCACACCGGCCGGATCGGGACGCTGCCGCTGCTGCAGGAACTCCTCGACGCCACCGACCTGCCGGTGCTGGCGGCGGGCGGCATCGGGACCGGCCGGGGCCTGGCCGCGGTCATCGCGGCCGGTGCGCAGGGTGCGGTGATCGGCACCGCCCTGCTCGCCAGCCCGGAGACGGTCGGCCCGGACTACGCGCGCACCGCCGTCGTCGACGCAGGCAGCGCCGACACCGTCTACACCTCCGTCTTCGACCGGGCGCGGCACCAGCCGTGGCCGGAGCGGTGGGGCGGGCGGGCGATCGCGAACGACTTCACCCGTGACTTTCACGGCACCGACGTCGCCGACGAGCAGCTCGAGTCGGGCTACGACCCGGCCGATCCGCGGCGCGGCGTCGTGTACGCCGGCGAGGCGGTCGGCCTGGTGCACGAGGCGCGGCCGGCCGGTGACGTCGTGCGGAGGATCGCCGAGGACGCGGAGCGACTGCTGTCCCGCTTCGCCTGACGCGCTGCACCCCGCGGTCAGGTGGGGGAGTGGGCGGGCTGGAAGGCGCCGGTGTCGGCGGACTCCTCGGCGCGGATGACGTGTACGACCGCGTTGATCAGTGCCAGGTGCGTGAACGCCTGCGGGAAGTTGCCGAGGTGACGTCCGCTGCGGGTGTCGATCTCCTCCGCGTACAGCTTCAGCGGGCTCGCGAAGCCGAGCAGGCGCTGACACAGGTGCTTCGCGCGGGACAGTTCGCCGATCTCGACGAGCGCCGACACCAGCCAGAACGAGCAGATCGTGAACGTGCCCTCCTCGCCGGACAGCCCGTCGTCGGTGGTCTCGACGCGGTAGCGCAGCACCAGTCCGTTCTCGGTGAGTTCGTCGGCGATCGCCAGCACCGTCGCCCGGACCCGGTGGTCGTCGGGCGGCAGGAACCGCAGCAGCGGGACCAACAGCAGCGACGCGTCCAGGGACGGATGCCCGTAGCGCTGGGTGAACACCCCGCGCTCGTCGACGCCGTGCGCGAGCACGTCGGCCTTGATCTCCTCGGCGATCGCCGCCCACTGCATCGCGTACGACTTCTCGCCGTGCAGCTTCGCCAGCTTCGTCCCCCGGTCGAGGGCCACCCAGCACATCACCTTCGACGACGTGAAGTGCTGCGGCTCCCCGCGCACCTCCCAGATGCCGCGGTCGGGTTGCCGCCAGTGCTTGATCGCCTCCTCGACCTGACGCTTGAGCAGCGGCCACAGCGCGTCCGGGACCTGGTCGCGGGAGCGCACGTGCAGGTACACGGAGTCGAGCATCGTGCCCCAGATGTCGTGCTGCTTCTGGTTGTAGGCGCCGTTGCCGATCCGCACCGGTCGTGCGCCGTCGTACCCGCCGAGGTGGCCGAGTTCGGTCTCCTCGAGGGTCTTCTCGCCGCCGATGCCGTACATCACCTGCAGCGGATTCGGGTGTCCGTCGTCGGCCCGGGACGCGTCCGAGATGAACGCGAAGAAGTCGTTGGCCTCGCGGTCGAGGCCGAGGGTGTAGAGGCCCCACAGGGCGAACGTCGAGTCCCGAACCCAGGCGTACCGGTAGTCCCAGTTGCGCTGTCCACCAGGGGTTTCCGGGAGCGAGGTGGTGGACGCGGCGAGCAGGGCGCCGGTCGGCGCGTACGTCAGTCCCTTGAGGGTGAGGGCGCTGCGCTGCAGGTACCCGCGCCACGGGTGGTCGGGGAAGCGCCCGATCGTGATCCACTGCCGCCAGCACTCGGCGGTCTGCCACATCCTCGCGGCGGCCTCGTCGAACGTGCGCGGCGCAGGCAGGTCCGACCACGACAGGGCCACGAAGACGTTGTCGCCCTCCTTCATCCGGGTGCGGGCGCGTGCCTCGCGGCCCTCGATGCCCAGCTTGAGGTCGGTGGTCAGACGCAGCAGCGGATGCTCCCCGAGGGCACTGCCGTCGCAGCTCGCGGTCGCCTCCTCGTACACCTTGCCGGTGTACTCCCACTTCGCCGGAGACCGGTGGTAGTCGAACGACGGCTCGCAGCTCATCTCCAACTCCACGACGCCGCTGACGCACTTGACCGTGCGCAGCAGGATGTGTTCGGCATCCCAGTCGGTGGGGGTGCGCCGGTGGCTGCGGGAGCGTTGGTCGTTGTTGTGCCACGGCCCCATCACCAGGGCGTCGCGGACGATCAGCCACCCGGTCTCGGTCTGCCACGTGGTCTCGACGATCAGCCCGCCCGGCAGGTAGCGCCGGGCGGCCGGGACGTTCTGTCCGTACGGGCCGATCCGGAAGTGGCCGGCGCTGCGATCGAGTACCGACCCGAACACGCTCGGTGAGTCGGGTCGGGGGAGGCACATCCACTCGACCGAGCCGTTGCGGGCGATCAGGCACGTCGTCTCGCAGTCCGAGAGGAAGGCGTAGTCGTCGATCGGGGGGAACGAACTGCGGTGCTCGGGGTCAACCGTCGCCGGCAGGTTCCGGGGCAGGTCGTCGTCCGCGTCGTGCCCGTCGACGTCATGCTCGATGGCCGTCATCTGCACATCATGAGCCTGGTGGGCGATGTCGTCCACCTCAGTGCTCAGGCTAGGGTGGGAGCGTGAATGCGATCGCCAGTTGGTGGGACGGCCTCGAACTGTGGCTCATCGGTCTGCCGTACGTTCCGCAGCTCCTGCTGGTGATGGCGGTCGCGTTGCCGGGCGCGTACGGAGTCGCCCGGATCTTCGACGTCGCGTTGGCGCGGGCGCTCGCGCTGGCCGGTCGCGACCGGGTGCCGGCGTCGGTCGAGGCCGCGGCGGGTGAGCGCTGATGCCCCGCTCCCGTGTCACCCTCGTGCTGGTCGTGCTGCTGCTCCTCGTCCTCGTCGGCTGGCTGTTGACCCTCTAGATCGTCCGGTGACGCCAGTTGGGCGTCGGTCGATCGCTCTGCTAGATTCGTCGGCGTGTCTGCCACCGCCGTGCACCAGGTCCGCCATGAACTGGCGTTGATCGCTGTCGGCATGCTCGCAGTCGCCGACATCGACTGTTGTCGATAACGTCTGCCGGATTGCTGTTCGCAGCCCGAGTGCTCCCCGAGCCCCGGCCGGGCCGCCCCACGTAGAGGGCACCTCTTCTCACAATTCCTGTGTCCGCGACACCGCAGCCCGTCGGCCGCGGGGTTCGCGGCGGTCGCCACGACCGACACCCTTTCGCCGCACCCGGCGAATCCGTGAAAGGCATTTCCGATGAGTGTTCGTGCCCGTTTCACCCGCTCCGGCGTCCTGCTGGCCGCCGCCCTCACCGCCGGCGCGGTCGCGCTGACCGCCTGCGCGGGCGGATCCAGTGACGTCGCCGGAGGGGGCTCGGACGGCGCGTCCGGCGGCGCCAGCGGCGGCACGATCAGCCTGTACGCGTACGCGGTTCCGAAGCCCGGTTTCGACAAGGTCATTCCGGCGTTCCGGGAGACCGAAGCCGGCGCGAACGTCGACTTCCAGCAGTCCTACGGTGCGTCCGGCGACCAGTCGCGCAAGGTGAAGGACGGTGCCCAGGCCGACGTCGTCAATTTCTCGGTCGAACCCGACGTCACCCGGCTCGTCGACGCCGGCCTGGTCAGCGCCGACTGGAACAAGGACGCCTACAACGGAATTCCGTTCGGATCGGTCGTCACGCTGGTCGTCCGCAAGGGCAACCCGAAGGGCATCAAGGACTGGGACGATCTGCTGGCCCCGGGTGTCGAGGTGGTCACCCCGAACCCGTTCAGCTCCGGGTCGGCGAAGTGGAACCTGCTGGCCCCCTACGCCGCCAAGAGCGACGGCGGCAAGAACCCGCAGGCCGGTCTCGACTACGTCTCGAAGCTCGTCGCCGATCACGTGAAGGTGCAGCCGAAGTCCGGCCGGGAGGCCACCGAGACGTTCCTGCAGGGGACCGGCGACGTGCTGATCAGCTACGAGAACGAGGCGCTGTTCACCGAGCGCAACGGCGATCCGGTCGAGCACGTGACCCCGCCGACGACGTTCAAGATCGAGAACCCGGTCGCGGTGCTCCAGAACAGCAAGGTCCTGAAGCAGGCGACCGACTTCCGCGACTTCCTGTACACGCCGCAGGCCCAGAAGCTGTGGGCCGAGGCCGGTTTCCGTCCGGTCGACCCCGCGGTCGCCGCGGAGTTCACGGACACGTTCCCGGCGCCGGCGAAGTTGTGGACGATCGCCGACCTCGGCGGCTGGAAGGCCGTCGACGACTCCGTGTTCAAGAAGGACACCGGGTCGATCGCCGTGATCTACGACAACGCGAGCAAGTAGTCTCACCGTGACCAGAACCATGACGACAGGGGGCACGGTGTCCGAGATCCACGGACCGGACACCGCCGCCCCGCCCCGCACCCCCGCGCCGGCCGAGCGTCGGCCGCGCCGCCGCCGGTGGTTCACCGTGACCGGCACCGTCGGTCCGCTCGGCATCGGCATCACGATGCTGTGGCTCAGCGTGATCGTGCTGCTGCCGCTCGCGGCGCTGACCGTCGCCTCGTTCGAGGACGGCATCGCCGGCTTCTGGGACGCGATCACCAGCCCGGCGGCGCTCGCGTCGCTGCGCGTCACCGTCTGGGTGTCGGTCGTCGTGGCTCTGATCAACGTCGTGATGGGCACGCTGATCGCCTGGGTGCTCGTGCGCGACGAGTTCCCCGGCAAGCGGATCGTCAACGCCCTGATCGACCTGCCGTTCGCGCTCCCGACGATCGTCGCGAGCATCGTGCTGCTGTCGCTGTACGGGCCGAACAGCCCGATCGGGGTGCAGCTCAACGCGACCCAGCCGGGACTCGTCGTCGCCCTCGCCTTCGTCACGCTGCCGTTCGTCGTGCGGTCGGTGCAGCCGGTGCTGCTCGAGACGGACCGCGAGGTCGAGCAGGCCGCGGCGTCGCTCGGCGCGAGCAACTGGACCATCTTCCGCAAGGTCGTCCTGCCGACGCTGTCGCCGGCGATCATCAGCGGTGCGGGTCTGGCGTTCGCGCGCGCCATCGGCGAGTACGGCTCGGTCGTGCTGATCGGCGGCAACATCCCGCGGGAAACCCAGATGACGTCGCAGTACATCCAGCAGCAGATCGAGATCGACCGCCCGGTCAACGCCGCCGCGGTGTCGGTCGCGCTGCTGGCGATCGCGTTCGTCACGCTGTTCGTGCTGCGGATCCTGGCGAGCCGCGACCAGCGACGTGAGGAGCAGTCGGCGTGAACGTCTCGACCCCGACCCGGATCAGCCTCCGGGTGATCGCACTCGGCTACCTGGTGATGCTGCTGCTGGTGCCGATCGTGGTGATCCTCTGGCGCACCTTCGAACGCGGCATCGTCAGCTTCTTCCAGGCGATCTCGACGCCGGCGGCGATCTCGGCACTGAACCTGTCGCTGCTGATCGTCGCGATCGTGGTGCCGATCAACGTGATCTTCGGTGTGGTGACCGCGCTCGCCCTGGTCCGCGGCCGGTTCCCCGGCCGCGGACTGGTGCAGGCGGTCGTGGACCTGCCGTTCGCGGTCTCGCCGGTCGTGGTGGGCGTGTCGCTGATCCTGCTGTGGGGCGTCAACGGCTGGTTCGGCGGACTCGACGCACTCGGCTTCCGGGTCATCTTCGGGCTGCCGGGCATGGTGCTGGCGACGATCTTCGTGACCCTGCCGTTCGTCGTCCGCGAGGTCGAACCGGTGCTGCACGAGATCGGCGACGAGCAGGAGCAGGCCGCCGCGACCCTCGGCGCCTCCAAGTGGCAGACGTTCTGGCGGATCACGGTTCCCGCGATCCGCTGGGGCCTGACGTACGGCATCGTGCTGACCGTCGCCCGGTCGCTCGGTGAATTCGGCGCCGTGATCATGGTGTCGTCCGGATTCCCCGGCGTCTCGCAGACCCTGACACTGCTGGTGCACTCGCGCTACATCGACGACCACAACACCTACGGCGCGTACTGCGCGGCGACGCTGCTGATGGGCATCGCCCTGGTGACGCTGCTGCTGATGACGCTGCTGGACCGGAAGAGGAGCAACGCATGATTTCGGTGATCGGCGCCCGCAAGAACTACGGCGACTTCGCCGCACTCGACGACCTCACGCTCGAGATCCCGTCCGGGTCGCTGACCGCGCTGCTCGGGCCGTCCGGATCCGGCAAGTCGACGCTGCTGCGCTCGATCGCCGGCCTCGAGCATCCCGACTCCGGCACGATCACGATCGCGGGCAAGGACGTCACCGGGGTTCCGCCGCAGAAGCGCGACATCGGTTTCGTCTTCCAGCACTACGCGGCGTTCAAGCACATGACCGTCCGCGACAACGTCGCGTTCGGGCTCTCGATCCGCAAGCGCCCCAAGGCCGAGATCGAGAAGAAGGTGAACGAGCTGCTGGAGATCGTCGGGCTCGACGGTTTCCAGCACCGCTACCCCGCGCAGCTGTCCGGCGGTCAGCGCCAGCGCATGGCCCTGGCCCGGGCGCTGGCCGTCGACCCGCAGGTGCTGCTGCTCGACGAGCCGTTCGGCGCGCTGGACGCGAAGGTCCGCGAGGACCTGCGCACCTGGCTGCGCCGGCTGCACGACGAGGTGCACGTCACGACGGTGCTGGTGACCCACGACCAGGAGGAGGCGCTCGACGTCGCCGACCGGATCGCGGTGCTCAACAAGGGGCGCATCGAACAGGTCGGCACCCCGCGCGAGCTGTACGACAGCCCGGCGAACCAGTTCGTGATGTCGTTCCTCGGCCCGGTTGCGAGGCTGAACGGCCAGCTGGTGCGTCCCCACGACATCCGGGTCGGTCGCGACCCGAGCATGGCGGTCGCGCAGAAGGCCGGCACCGCCGAGTCCACCGGGGTCACCCGCGCGACCGTCGAGCGGGTGGTGCACCTGGGCTTCGAGGTGCGGGTCGAGCTGCGCAACGCGGCCACCGGCGACCTGTTCGCCGCGCAGGTGACGCGCGGCGACAGCGAGGCGCTGCAGCTGAAGGAGGGCGAGACCGTCTACGCCCGGGCGACGCTGATCCCGAGCATCCCGGCGTAGTACCGACACGCCGCGGGCTGCCGTCCGCTCCAGCTCCTCCGGCGAGGTGACGCCGGAGGAG
The DNA here is from genome assembly GCF_039540555.1 of Rhodococcus olei. NCBI lineage: Bacteria > Bacillati > Actinomycetota > Actinomycetes > Mycobacteriales > Nocardiaceae > Rhodococcus > Rhodococcus olei. The sequence goes on from NZ_BAABFB010000029.1 coordinate 145,809, forward strand.
CGCTGACCCGTACCCGCGCACTCACGACCGAGGACGCGGCCACCGGGGGCGCCGGTGCTCCGGGGTGCCCCACGGCCGCGACCCGTCCGGCCCTCGCGGCCGAGCAGCCCTCGGCGGTCGCCGCCAGGCGAGACGACCCGGGCGCGTCACGGCTTCAGGACGAACAGTTCCCCGATCAGGGTCGACACGAGCACCTCGCCGTCCGGGCCGATCGAGGTGCCGACGGAGACGCCGGTCGCGCCGGGCAGCACGTCCTGGTCGACCGTCGCGCCGGTGGCCGTGTCGAACGTCAGCGCCGCGAGCCGGTCGGTGCCGTCGCGCACGACCGTGTAGCCGGTCCCACCGGCCGTCTGCGCGGGGACGCCGAGCTGGACCAGATCCTTGCGCTCCCAGACGACCTCCGCGTGGTCGCCCCGATCGCGCAGTCCGGTCAGGCGCCCGTCACCGCTGCCGGCGGCGGCGATCACGCCGTCCGGGGACACCGACGGCGTGCCGACCGCCGGGAAGCCCAGGTCGTGGTGCCAGCGTGGCTGCCCGGTCGCGGCATCCAGCGCCCACAGCGCGCCACTGCGGTCGTAGACGTACACGGTGGTGCCGTCGGCGGACAGGACCGGGGTCGCCGTGGTGCCGCCCGGAATCGCGTCGCTGGACCAGTCCTCGGTCAGCGCGCCGTCGCCGTAGCGCATCGCGACCAGGTCGGCCTGGGGACGGCCCGGCCGCCACACGGTCAGATAGAAGCGGCCGGACGCGAGGTCGATCGCCGGGACGCCACCGACCGGGCACGCCGGGGACCCGGTCACGCACTGGTCGAGGCCCAGGGCTGCGGGCGGGAGCGGCACGTTCTCGGCCTGGTCGACGGTCGGCGCCGGGATCAGCTGGTACGACGGCACGATCTCCTTGCCCGTCTGCGGGCTCAGCACCGACACGATGCCGAACTGGGTGACGAACAGCAGATTGCCGTCCCCGGTGAACTGGGCGGAGATCGGGGTGCCGCTGACCACCGTCCGCCATCGGAGCTGGCCGTGCTCGTTGAACGAATTCATCGCGCCGTCCTCGCCGACGTACACGTTGGTGGCGCGGTCGACGATCGGCGTCGACGACGAGACTCCGGGCCCGAGCCGGGTGCACCAGCGTTTGCGCCCGCTCTCCATCTGGAACGACCAGAGGTTGCAGCCGTTGTCGCTGTGGGTGGTGGCGAACACCTGTCCGGTCGACGCGATGGAGGCGTGTGTGGAAGTCGGTGCGCCGAGCGGGCGCGACCAGGCGAGGGAGGTCGCGCGGGACCCCGTCACGGCGCTGCCGTCGCTGTTGCGGGCGTCGCCGTGGGCCGCCGGCCATCCTCCGGAGGAATAGATGTCCGTGACCTGCGAGTCGCTGCCGCAGCCGGCGGTGACCAGCACCGACACCGCCGCCAGTGACACAGTCGCCGACCGTAGGACCCGCCCCATTCGTCTCTCCTCGTGTGGAATTCGCTCGCTGCACACTATCGGGAGGCCGACGTGGGACTGCGCACCCGCCCCGGTGACGGTGGCGATCGCGACGATGGTCGAACCGGATGACTCCGGCATCGCGATTGTCCGGTAATTCATTGTTGTTTCATTGTTTCGGTAGTTAGTAATTCAAATTAGCCAATTCATTTTCGATTTCTGTGTTCAAATGGGTCATGGGATCGGCAGGCGCGGCGGACACCAGAACCCCGGCGGAACGAGCCGTGAACGCCGCCGATGACGGCGACGTCGACCACCTGCTCGGAACCCGTGGAGCCGGCGTCGCCATCGTCATCGGATTGATCCTCGGCGCCACCGCGCTGATCGGTGTGATGACGAACTCGGTGCTCGCCGTCGCCGTGGTCGCGGTCGGGGCGGTCGCGGTCGCGCTGATGCTCGGGGGAATGGACCTGGTCGGGGGACCGGCGGTGCCGGGTCGTGACCGGCCTCACCATCGCTGAACGTAGGCTGTTCGGTCATGACCAGCATGTGGGGCGCACCGATGCGCACGAGGTGGCGTGGATCCAGGCGGACCGATCCGGACCAGGCGAAGTTCCTGACCCGCGACTCGCTGCGCTGGGTGCTCGCGAACAAGGCGTACACGCCGTGGTACCTGGTCCGGTACTACCGGCTCGCGAAGTTCAAACTGGCGAACCCGCACGTGATCCTGCGCGGCATGGTCTTCCTCGGCAAGCGGGTCGAGATCCACTCGACGCCGGGCCTGTCCCGGCTCGAGATCGGCAGGTGGGTCCACATCGGTGACGGCAACGCGATTCGGTGTCACGAGGGCTCGCTCCGCATCGGGGACAAGGTCGTGTTCGGCAAGGACAACGTCGTCAACACCTACCTCGACATCGAGATCGGCGCCTCGACGCTGGTCGCCGACTGGTGCTACATCTGCGACTTCGACCACCGCATGGACGACGTCAACACCCCGATCAAGGACCAGGGCATCGTCAAGGGCCCGGTGCGGATCGGCCCCGACACCTGGATCGCCGCGAAGGTGACCGTGCTGCGGAACACGATCACCGGCCGCGGCTGTGTGCTCGGTGCGCACGCCGTCGTCAAGGGCGAGGTGCCCGACTACAGCATCGCGGTCGGAGCGCCGGCGAAGGTCGTCAAGAACCGCAAGGAGGCCTGGGAGGCCGGGGCCGAGGAGCGCGCGAAGTACATCGCCGCGCTCGAGGACATCGAGCGGAAGAAGGCGGCCGCCGCGGCGCAGTAGCCGCCCGCCGCGCCTGTGTGGTGGCCTCGCGCAACCACACAGGCGCGGTGCCCTACCGGTCCGGGAGGGGCCGCTGCGGGATGTCCGGACGCGCCAGCGGGTGCCGGACCCGGCGCTTCGCGCTCAGGTAGACCTGCGCGGTGTCGAGCGCGACCTGGTGCCAGTCGAAGTCCTCGGTCAGCCGCTCGCGGGCCGCCCGGGCCCGGCGTTGCGCGGCGGCCGGGTCGTCGAGGACCTCGCGGACCGCGGAGGTCAGCCCGTCGACGTCCCCGGGCTGGAACGACAGTCCGGTCACCCCGTCGACGACGGCTTCACCGAGCCCACCCGCCGTGGACGCGACGAGCGGGGTGCCTGCGGCGGCGGCCTCGAGCGCGATGATGCCGAACGGCTCGTACCGGCTCGGCAGCACGATCGCGTCGGCGCCGTGCAGCCAGCCGAGCAGCTCGGTGTGGTCGAGGCCGCCGAGGAAGTTCACCGACCGCAGCACGCGGTGCGTGCGGGCCTCCTCTCGCAGCCACTCGTACTGGGTGCCCTCCCCGGCGACCGCGAGGGTGGTGCCGGGGTGGCTGCGCCGGATCCGGGGGAGCGCGGCGATCGCGTCCTGGACGCCCTTCTCGTATTCGAGCCGTCCGACGAACAGCAGCCGCGGCGGCCCGGACCGCGGCCCGCGGTCCCGGTAGCTCCACGTGGCGACGTCGATCCCGTTGCGGATCACCGTGATCGGCGCCAGGCTCGACCCGTAGAGCTCGGTCACCTCCTCCTCCATCGAGGCGGAGCAGGTGATGATCGAGTCGGACTCGTTGGCGAGCCACCACTCCACGGAGTGCACCTGCCGGTTGATCGTCCCCGACAGCCATCCGCTGTGCCGGCCGGCCTCGGTGGCGTGCAACGTCGACACCAGCGGCACGTCGTAGTACTCGGCGAGCGCGATCGCCGGGTGCGCGACCAGCCAGTCGTGGGCGTGCACGACGTCGGGCCGCCACCCCTCGCCGATCCCGGGCCGGGCCAGGCCGATGCCGGCGCGGACCATCGCATGTCCCATCGCGAGTGTCCAGGCGAGCATGTCCTCGCCGAACACGAAGTGCGGCGGATCCTCCGCCACCGCGACGACGAGGACACCGTCGGCGATGTGCGTGATCGTCGGGTGGGTGGCCGCGTCGGTGCCGGTCGGCCGCCGCGACAACACGACGACCTCGTGGCCCGCCTCGACGAGCTCGGTGGCCAGGTGGTGGACGTGCCGGCCGAGTCCGCCGACGACCACCGGTGGGTACTCCCACGACACGATCAGGATCTTCATGTCACCCCTCCGTGACATCGTCGGGTAGTCGGCGCGCGTCCAGACCGGGGAACAGTCCGTCGGCGTGGTTCCAGCCGTCGGCGAGGCGACGCGCCCGATCCGGGTGGCCGGACGCCACCGCCTCGGCGATCTCCCGGGTGGCGTGCGCGTGCTTGTGTGCGCGGTCGCGGGCGTAGCCGGCCGCGCTGTCCTTGCTGACCATGAACGCCCAGTCGCTCTGGACCGTCATGATCGCCTCGCGCAGGATCTGGTCGTTGACGCGGTCCCGCAGCTCGGGCCTGCCCGGCGCGCGCTGCGAGTCACGGGCCTTGTCGACGGTGTCGAGCGCGGTCTGCACCACCTCGGAGTTCAGCTGGACCAGGTCGGAGACCTGGTCGCCGGCCCACACCCGCCAGTCCTTGCCGCTGCCCCAGGACGAGTCGTTCAGCTCGACGGGTTCGCCGACGAATCCCTTCGCCCGGGCCTGCGACAGGGTGCCGACCTCGACGCCCGCCTCGGGCAGCGCCCGCAGCACCTTCTCGAGCCACTGCGGTCCCTCGAACCACCAGTGCCCGAACAGCTCCGTGTCGAACGCGGCGACGACGAGCGCGTCCCGGCCGGTGCGGTCGCGCTCGGACCGGATCCGCTCGACGACGGTGGCGACGAAGTCCTCGACGTGCCGGTCGACGGCCGCGGCCGCGAGCTCGGGGTCGTACGGCGCCTTGTCCTTCGAGTCGACGGTCTTGCCGGTCACCCGGGACGGCTTGAGGCCGGTGTCGTGGTCGTAGGTGTGGAAGTCGCGGTAGGCGCCGTGGCCCGGGTAACCGGACTTCGGCGACCACACCCGGTAGGAGACCTGCAGGTCACGGCCGAAGGCGACCACGTCGGACTCGCGCACCGGGCGGCCGAGCGAGGTGTCGCCGCGCAGGGAGGGACCGTCCACCATGAAGTGGGTGATCCCGGTCTGCGCGTACTCGACCTCCATGCCGGGGGTGTACCCGCACTCGGGCGCCCAGATTCCGGAAGGCCTTGTGCCCCAGCGCATTTCGGCGTCAGCGAGCCCCTCGGCGAGCTCGAAGCGGCGCAGTCGCGGGTGCAGCAGCGGCTGGAACGGGTGGGCCAGCGGACCGCCGAGCAGTTCGATCGTGGAGTCGTCGATCAGACGGCGCAGCACCGGTGACGCGCCGTGCCGCCAGCGCTCCTCGAAGTCGGTGAGTGCGTGCGCGGCGAGCCGGTGCTCGCGGGCACCGAGGTCCCGGCGCGCGCGGTCGGGCATCAGGGCGGCCTCGTGGGCGCGCAGCTGCCAGTTGCCGAGCCAGTGGTGCATCCCGGACAGGCAGTGCGGGTCGTCGAGCATCGCCGCGAGCACCGGCGTGACGCCCAGCGTGAGCAGGTTCTGCCTGCCTTCCTCGGCGAGGGTGCGCAACACCCGCGTGACCGGCAGGTAGGTCGCCGCCCACGACTGGTAGAGCCACTCCTCGCCGACCGGCCAGCGACCGTGGTTGGCCAGCCACGGCAGGTGCGAGTGCAGCACCAGGGCGAACATCCCCGGTTGACGGGGGGTGGTCATCCGTCGGCCTCGGGTGCTCGGGCGGCGGAGGCCGCGCCGGGCTTGCGGGCGATCGCCACCAGGTCGAGGCTGGCGTCGATGTCGGCCTCGGCGAGGGCGAAGTCGTCGATCGTGATCGCCTCGACGTCGCGGACCAGGTCGGCCGGCCAGGGCTCGCCGGCGAGTGCGCGGTCGATCTGCGCGTCGATGAACGACCCGCCGTGGACGGCGTCGAGTTCGCGCAGCCGGGGGCCGTGGTGCACGCCGGTCATCGTGGTGACCTCGAACCCGGCCTGCTCCAGCAGTTCGGTCAGTTCGGCGGCGTTGAGTTCGCGGGTGTGGAACGGGTTGAGCGGGGTGTCCCGGCCGGGGGAGAACGTGATCCGGTTCGGGGTGCTGATCAGCAGTTCGCCGCCCGGGGTCAGGACGCGATGGCACTCGGCGAGGAACTGCGCCTGGTCCCACAGGTGCTCGATCACCTGGAAGTTGACGATCGTCCCGACGCTCGCGTCGGCCAGCGGGAGGTCCGCGAGGTTGCCCTGACGCATGTCGACACGCGGGTACCGGGAGCGGACGTGCTCGACCGCCGAGGTGTCGTAGTCGACGCCGATGACCTTCTCGGCGACGTCGGCAATCATGTTGGCGCCGTAGCCTTCTCCCGATCCGGCCTCGAGGACGACCCGACCGGCGCAGCGGTCGAGGAGGCGCTGGTAGACCACCTCGTGGCGGCGGAACCAGTAGTTCTCCTCGGGCACGCCCGGAACCGTGCGCTCGCCGGTCAGCGGCAGGGTCGCGTGGTCGCCGGCCGCGACGGTCGTCGCACCGGCGGTGCCGGTCATCGGTGCAGATGAGTCACTCACCGGTGCCAGATTACTGCCACGTGTTCCAGTACGGGCCGTCGTGGTCCACATCACAGGCCTTTCGGGGGCGTTTCCGTCTTATCGTGAACGGGATTCCCGCTCAAGTTACCAGCCGGTAACTTCGGGTGTTGTAGTGTGACGCACGGTCATCGTGCGAAGTAGATGAATACCCGAGAGCTCGGCCGTCGCAGAGCCGCTCGCTGAGAAGACTGACACAGGAGGTCGACGAAGACCCATGACGAACATCGTCGTTTTGATCAAGCAGGTTCCCGATACCTGGTCCGAGCGCAAGCTCACCGACGGTGACTTCACGCTGGACCGTGAGGCCGCGGACGCGGTGCTCGACGAGATCAACGAGCGCGCCGTCGAGGAAGCACTGCTCATCAAGGAGGCCCAGGGCGGCGAGGTGACCGTGCTGTCCGCCGGTCCGGACCGTGCCACCGACGCCATCCGCAAGGCGCTGTCCATGGGTGCCGACAAGGCCATCCACGTGAACGACCCGGCGCTGCACGGCTCCGACGCGATCCAGACCGCGTACGCGCTCGCCGCCGCGCTCGGTCAGATCGAGGGCGTCGACCTGGTCATCGCCGGTAACGAGGCCACCGACGGTCGCGCCGGCGCCGTCCCCGCGATCATCGCCGAGTACCTGGGCCTGCCGCAGCTGACCCACCTGCGCAAGCTGACCGTCGCCGACGGCAAGGCCACCGGTGAGCGCGAGACCGACGAGGGCGTGTTCGCTCTCGAGGCTCCGCTGCCCGCGATCATCTCGGTCACCGAGAAGATCAACGAGCCGCGCTTCCCGTCCTTCAAGGGCATCATGGCCGCCAAGAAGAAGGAAGTTCAGGTCCTGACCCTCGCCGAGATCGGCCTGGACCCGTCCATCTTCGGCGTCGAGAACGCGGCCACCACGGTCACCGCGTCCACCCCGAAGCCCCCGCGTACCGCTGGCGAGCGCGTCGCCGACGAGGGTGAGGGCGGCAAGCAGATCGCCGCTTACCTGGTCGGCCAGAAGATCATCTGATTCGCGCCCCGCATCCAGCAGACACACACGTAGGAGAAGAGAACCAATGGCTGAAGTACTCGTGCTCGTCGAGCACGCCGAGGGCGCGCTCAAGAAGGTCAGCACCGAGCTGATCACCGCCGCCCGCGCCCTGGGTGAGCCCGCCGCCGTCGTCGCCGGCCCGGTCGGCACCGCCGACAAGCTGCAGGACGCGCTCGCCGCCGCCGGTGCCGTCAAGGTCTACGCCGCCGAGTCCGACGACGTCGACGGCTACCTGGTCACCCCGAAGGTCGACGTCCTCGCCTCGCTGGTCGAGTCCGTCTCCCCGGCCGCGGTCCTGACCGCCGCCTCGACCGAGGGCAAGGAGGTGTCCGGTCGCCTGGCCGCGCGCATCGGCTCCGGTCTGCTCGTCGACGTCATCGACGTCAAGTCCGACGGCAGCGTCGTGCACTCCATCTTCGGTGGCGCGTTCACCGTCGACGCCAAGGCCAACGGCGAGGTCCCGGTCATCTCGGTCCGCCCGGGTGCCGTCGAGGCCCAGCCGCAGGCCGCCGCCGCCGAGCGCGTCGCGGTCGACGTGCCCGCGCAGGAGGAGAACGCGGTCAAGATCACCTCGCGTCAGCCGATCGTCGGCGGCGACCGCCCCGAGCTCACCGAGGCGTCGATCGTCGTCTCCGGTGGTCGCGGCGTCGGTTCCGCCGAGAAGTTCTCGGTCGTCGAGGAGCTCGCCGACTCGCTCGGTGCCGCCGTCGGTGCGTCCCGCGCCGCCGTCGACTCGGGCTACTACCCGGGCCAGTTCCAGGTCGGCCAGACCGGCAAGACGGTCTCCCCGCAGCTGTACATCGCGCTCGGCATCTCCGGTGCCATCCAGCACCGCGCCGGCATGCAGACCTCGAAGACCATCGTCGCGGTCAACAAGGACGAAGAGGCCCCGATCTTCGAGATCGCGGACTACGGCGTCGTCGGCGACCTGTTCAACGTCGCCCCGCAGCTCACCGAGGCCGTCAAGGCTCACAAGGGCTGAGGCCACGTCGGTGATCGTCACCCCGGTCGGGGTGGAGATCACCGCCCGCTCGTGCGGCCCCGCTCCCGGTTCCGGGGGCGGGGCCGTCGCCGTTCTCCGGACGTGTTCACCGGGTTGCCACGGGCGCGACACCCCGACGATGCCGGACCGCCCCGCGCAGGCGCGACGCTTCGTGCATGACCACCACCGAGGCGCCGACCCGGGCGACCGCCCGCTACACGCTCCTGCTGTCGTCCGACCGGGAACACCGGGAGGCGGCACAGCGGCTGCGGCACACCGTGTTCGCGGCCGAACCCGGCTTCCGGCACTCCGCACCGGACGGCCGCGACGCCGACCGGTTCGACGAGTACTGCGAGCACCTGCTGGTCCGGGACGAGGCGACCGACGAGACCGTCGGGTGCTATCGGATCCTGACCCCCGACGCCGCGCGGGCAGCCGGGGGGCTGTACACGGCAACGGAATTCGACGTGACCGCGCTCGACCCGCTGCGGCCCGCGCTGGTGGAGCTCGGTCGCGCGTGCGTGCACCCGGACCACCGGACCGGGACCGTGCTGGGCCTGATGTGGGCGGGCATGCTGAACTACCTCGAACTCGCCGGCCACCGGTGGGCCGTCGGGTGCGTGTCGGTCCCGATGCGCCTCGCCGACGGCGACGTCGCCGGTGCCAACGTCCGCGCCGTCCGTGACCGGCTGCTCGGGCAGCACGCGAGCGCCCCGGACCGCCGGGTGTACCCGCACCGCCCGGTGCCGGGCCTGGACGCCGTGGCACCGCCCGCGAAAGCCGTTCTGCCGCCGCTGTTGCGCGGATACCTGCGACTTGGCGCCCGGATCTGCGGCGAGCCCGCCCACGACCCCGACTTCGAGGTCGCGGACTTCGTCGCGCTGCTCGGCATCGACGACGCCGACGAGCGGTACCTGAGCCGGCTGCGGTCGGTCGCCGCGGCCGTACCGGTGGTTCCGCGATGAGCCACCCCTGGATGCCGGCGAGCCCGTGCGGGGACGGGTGCGTGTCCCGTGACAGCGACCGCGCCGGGATGTTCCGGGTCGGACTGCGCTACGCGCGCCTGACCGCGACGATGTCGGTGTTGCCGGTGCTGCCCGCCGCCGGGGTGCTGCCGGTGCGCTGGCGGCGCCGAGTGCAGCGGGGATACGCGCGGGCGATGCTGCGGGCGCTCGGCCTGCGCCTGTCGGTCCGGGACGAGCGCGGTCCCGACCCCGCCGAGACCGGGCGGGGGGTGCTCGCGGTGGCCGGCCACGTGTCGTGGCTCGACGTGCTGGCGCTGAGCGCGGTGGAACCGGGCGACTTCGTCGCCCGTGCCGACCTGCTCGGCTGGCCGTTGCTCGGGTGGGTCGCGCACCGCATGCGGGTGCTCCCGATCGACCGGGATCGCCTGCGGGATCTGCCGGGTGTGGTGGACGAGGCCGCGGAGCGGTTGCGCACCGGCACGCGCGTCGTCGTGTTCCCGGAGGGCACCACGTGGTGCGGGCGCGCCTACGGCAGGCTGCGGCCGGCCCTGTTCCAGTCGGCGATCGACGCCGGTGCGGTGGTGGCGCCGATCGGCTTGCACTACCTGCGGCCCGACGGCAGGACCGAGACCGGTGTCTGCTTCGTCGGCGAGCAGTCCCTCGTCGCGACGCTGCGCCGGATCGTGCGCCTGCGCGAGGTGCGGATCGAGGTCCGGCTCGTCCCGGTCCAGGAACCCGGCGACGATCGGCGGGAGCTGGCCGCGCGCTGCGAGCGCCTGCTCCGCGGCGGCGAGATCGACGACCTCGTGGCCCGGATGCTGCCGATGCCGACGCCCCTCGCCTCCTGATCCCGCCGGGCGTGCCCTACCAGCGCGGTCGCCGGCCGGGGCGGCCGTGGGGACGGGCTATCCTGGTCGGGTCATGACATCGCCCCGCCTCGATTCCGCCGGACCGGTCGACCGTGCCAACGCGCCGCGGTCCGCGCCGGTCTACCTCGACCACGCCGCGACCACCCCGATGCTGCCGGAGGCGATCTCCGCGATGACCGAGGTCCTCGCGACGGTCGGGAACGCGTCGTCGCTGCACGGGTCCGGCCGGGCCGCGCGGCGCCGGGTCGAGGAGGCGCGGGAGTCGATCGCGGCGGACCTGGGTGCCCGGCCGTCGGAGGTCATCTTCACCTCGGGTGGCACCGAGTCCGACAACCTCGCGGTCAAGGGCATCTACTGGGCCCGGCGGGACGCCGATCCGCGCCGCCGCCGGATCGTCACCAGCACCGTCGAGCACCACGCCGTGCTGGACGCCGTCGAGTGGCTCGCGGCCCACGAGGGTGCCGAGGTGACGTGGCTGCCGGTCGACGCGCAGTGCCGGGTCGACCCGGCGGACCTGCGCCGCGAGCTGGACGCCCACGCCGACGAGACCGCGCTCGTGACGGTCATGTGGGCGAACAACGAGGTCGGTTCGATCATGCCGATCGAGGAACTGGCCGCCGTCTGCGCCGAGTTCGACGTCCCGATGCACAGCGACGCGGTACAGGCCGCGGCGCAGCTGCCGGTCGACTTCGGTGCCAGCGGGCTGGCCGCGCTCAGTGTCGCCGCGCACAAGTTCGGCGGGCCGCACGGGGCCGGCGCGCTCCTGCTGGGCCGTCAGGTGCCGTGCGTGCCGCTGCTGCACGGCGGCGGCCACGAGCGTGACCTGCGTGCCGGCACCCTCGACACCTCCGGCGCCGTGGCCTCCGCCGCGGCGTTGCGGAAGACGGTGTCGGACCGGGACTTCCGTACCTCCGAGCTGACCCGCCTGCGGGACCGGCTGATCGACGGCGTGCGGTCGGCGGTGCCCGATGCGATCCTCAACGGCCCCGTCGGCGGCGGGCGGTTGCCCGGCAACGCGCACTTCACGTTCCCCGGCTGCGAGGGGGACTCCCTGCTGATGCTGCTCGACGCCGCCGGAGTCGAGTGCTCGACCGGGTCGGCGTGCACGGCCGGAGTGGCCCGCGCCAGCCACGTCCTGATCGCGATGGGCGTCGAGCCCCGGACCGCACGCGGGTCGTTGCGGTTCTCCCTCGGCCACTCGTCCACCGACGCGGACGTCGACGCGCTGCTGGGCGCGCTGCCCCAGGTCGTCGAGCGGGCCCGCGCGGCCGGACTGGCGAGCGCCGGGTCGCGCCGAATCGAGAGCACGGGAGGAACGCGCTGATGCGGGTACTGGCGGCGATGAGCGGCGGGGTGGACTCCGCGGTGGCGGCGGCCCGCGCCGTCGAGGCCGGGCACGACGTCGTCGGGGTGCACCTGGCGCTGTCGACGGCTCCGGGCACCCTCCGCACCGGCTCGCGTGGCTGCTGCTCCAAGGAGGACGCCGGCGACGCCCGACGTGCGGCCGACGTGCTCGGAATCCCCTTCTACGTCTGGGATTTCGCGGACCGCTTCAAGGAGGACGTGATCGACGACTTCGTCGCGGCCTACGCCGCAGGCGAGACGCCGAACCCGTGCCTGCGGTGCAACGAGAAGATCAAGTTCGCGGCGCTCGCCGACCGCGCGATCGCGCTCGGCTTCGACGCGGTCGCGACCGGGCACTACGCGCGGCTCGAGGACGGGGTGCTGCGCCGCGCCGTCGACGAGGACAAGGACCAGTCGTACGTGCTGGGCGTGCTCACCGCCGAGCAGCTCGCCCGGGCGATGTTCCCGGTCGGCGACACCCCGAAGCCGCAGATCCGGGCCGAGGCCGCCGAGCGCGGTCTCGCGGTCGCGGACAAGCCCGACAGCCACGACATCTGCTTCATTCCGTCCGGTGACACCCGCGCGTTCCTCGGCGCGAAGATCGGCGTCCGACCCGGCAAGGTCGTCGACGCGGACACCGGCGCCGAACTCGCCGACCACGACGGCGTGCACGGCTTCACGATCGGCCAGCGGAAGGGGCTCGGTGTGGAGGGTCCGGCCGTGGACGGCCGGCCCCGGTACGTCACCGCGATCGAACCGGAGACCGGGACCGTCAAGGTCGGATCCGCGGATCGCCTGCAGGTGTGGACGATTCGGGCGGAGCGGGCGATCTGGACCTCCGGTTCGGCACCCGACGGCCCGATCGAGTGCACGGTTCAGGTGCGCGCGCACGGCGGTCTCGCCGACGCCGTCGTGACCGGGGTCGACGGGGGACTGGACGTGCGGCTGCGGGAGCCGCTGACCGGCGTCGCACGGGGGCAGGCCGTGGTGCTATACCGGCGTGACCCGGGCGGCGACGTCGTGCTGGGCAGCGGCACCATCGCCGGAACCGGATCCGAATCCCGTTGACCGAGAAGAAGTTCCCCGTCGGAGTCGCGACGGGAGTGGGCTCCTGGCCGGGGGTCGACGCGCGTGAGGCCGCTGCGATCGTGGTCGGGGAGCTGCCCGAGCTGCCGCACCTGGTGGAACTGCCGGGACGCGGCCTGGGCGCGGACATGATCGGTCGGGCGGCCGCGTTGCTCGTCGACCTGCCGCTCGACACCTCGACCACCGGCTACCGGGTCGCGCAGCGGCCCGGGCCGGTCACCCGGCTCGCCCGCGACCTGCTGGCCCGGGACCTCGACGCGCTCGAGGAGGCGTGGGAGCTCGCCGGCCGCCGCGGCACCGACCAGCCGGTGAAGGTGCAGGCCGTCGGACCGCTCACGCTCGCGTCGCAGGTCGAGCTGGTCGGCGGGCACCGCGCCCTGACCGACCCCGGCGCCCGTCGTGATCTGGCGGAGTCGCTCGCCGAGGGGGTCCGCGCCCACGTCGCCGACGTGGAGCGACGGCTCGGGTCGCCGGTGCTGGTGCAGTTCGACGAACCGGGACTGCGCGCGGTGCTCGACGGGTCGCTGACCGGGGTGTCGATCCTGCAGACGCCGCGCGCCCTGCCGGAGCCGGAGGCCCTGGCCGTGCTGCACGCGGTCGTCGCGGCGGTGGAGGTGCCGGTGCTCGTGCACTGCTGCGCCGCGGCACCGCCGCTGGACCTGCTGCGGCGCAGCGGCGCCGCGATGGTCGGACTGGACGTGAGCGTCCTGACGGCGGCGGACCTCGACGGGGTCGGCGAATTGCTCGAGGACGGGCTGTCGTTGGCGCTGGGTCTGGTGCCGACCGCCCCGCCCGAACGGGTCCCCGGCTGGCGGGAGCTGGGGCGGCCCGCGGTGACGCTGACGGACCGGTTGGGCTTCCCCCGCACCGTCCTCGCGGACCGGGTGCTCGTGACGCCGTCGTGCGGGTTGGCCGGCGCGAACGGCGCGTGGTCCCGCCGTGCCCTGCGCAGTGCCTCCGAACTCGCCCGGGCGTTCGCCGACGGCGCCGAGTTCGACTGACGACGCCCTCGGACGCCGCGCCCGCTTCGAGGGGCTCGGGTGTCGGGCCGCCGACGTAGGCTGCGGCCATGGCAGATTCTCGGGCGACCCCTCGGCCACCATCGGTCGACCCGGCGGTGCGGGCCTTCCTGGACGGGGTGAGCCACCGGGTGCGCAGGCGCGACGCCGACACCCTCCTCGCGCTGATGCAGAACGTGACCGGTGCGGACGCCACGATGTGGGGCCCGTCGATCGTCGGGTTCGGCACCTACCACTACCGGTACGCGAGCGGTCGCGAGGGCGACGCGCCGGCGGCGGGGTTCTCGCCCAGGAGGACTGCCTCGACGGTGTACCTGGCCGACGGCGTCGGCGCGCATCCCGACCTCGTCGAACGGCTCGGGCCGCACACCTCCGGTGTCGGGTGCCTGTACTTCAAGGACCTCGCGGCGGTCGATCTCGACGTGCTCGGCGAGTTGGTGGCGCGCTCGTATGCCGCGGTCACGGCCGGGACGTACGGGCTGCGTGCGCGGGAGGGCGGCGCCGGGTCCTGACGCGTCGGGCGGTGTCGGTCTGCTGCGTTAGCCTTGCGGGCGTGACCGAGAACGTGGCAGCGACCGCCGAGGAACGCGAGCAGTGGCAGCGGCTGGCGGAAGAGGTGCGCGAGCACCAGTTCCGCTACTACGTCAAGGACGCGCCGACCGTCTCGGACGGCGAGTTTGACGCGCTGCTGCGGCAACTGACCGATCTCGAGGACCGCCGCCCGGACCTGCGCACCCCCGATTCCCCGACACAGCTCGTCGGCGGCGGATTCGCCACCGAGTTCACCGCGGTCGACCACCTCGAGCGAATGCTCAGTCTGGACAACGTGTTCGACGAGGCGGAGCTGCGCACCTGGATCTCCCGGGTCGAGGTCGAGACGGGTCCGGATCTGCACTACCTGTGCGAGGTCAAGATCGACGGTGTCGCGCTGAACCTGGTGTACGAGAACGGAAGGCTGGTGCGCGCCGCCACCCGCGGCGACGGCCGCACCGGGGAGGACGTCACCCTCAACGCCCGCACGATCGACGACATCCCGCACACGCTGACCGCGAGCGAGCAGTACCCGGTCCCGGCGCTGCTCGAGGTCCGCGGTGAGGTGTTCTTCCGGCTCGAGGACTTCGAGGCCCTCAACGCCTCGCTCGTCGCGGACGGCAAGGCGCCGTTCGCGAATCCGCGCAACTCCGCCGCCGGATCGCTCCGCCAGAAGAACCCCGCGGTGACCGCGAAGCGGCGGCTCGGGATGATCTGCCACGGACTCGGCCGGACCGAGGGTTTCGACCCGGTCAGCCAGCACGACGCCTACCTCGCGCTGGCGGTGTGGGGACTGCCCGTGTCCACCCACACCTCGCGGGTGCAGGGGGCCGACGCGGTGGTCGCGAAGGTCGCCTACTGGGACGAGCACCGGCACGACGTCGAGCACGAGATCGACGGTCTGGTGGTCAAGGTCGACGAGATGTCGCTGCACCGCCGGCTCGGGGCGACGTCCCGGGCGCCGCGCTGGGCGATCGCGTACAAGTACCCGCCGGAGGAGGCGACGACGAAGCTGCTCGACATCCGGGTCAGCGTCGGACGCACCGGGCGGGTCACCCCGTTCGCGTACATGGAGCCGGTCACCGTCGCCGGGTCGACCGTGTCCCTGGCGACGCTGCACAACGGGTCCGAGGTCAAGCGCAAGGGGGTGCTGATCGGCGACACCGTGGTGATCCGCAAGGCCGGTGAGGTGATCCCGGAGGTGCTCGGCCCGGTCGTGGACCTGCGCGACGGCACCGAACGCGAGTTCGTGATGCCGACCCACTGTCCCGAGTGCGGCACGGAACTGGCCCCGGCCAAGGAGGGCGACGCCGACATCCGGTGCCCGAACACCCGCTCGTGCCCGGCGCAGTTGCGCGAGCGCGTGTTCCACGTCGCCGGTCGCGGCGCGTTCGACATCGAGGTGCTCGGATACGAGGCCGCGGCCGCGCTGCTCGAGGCCGGCGTCATCCGCGACGAGGGCGACCTGTTCTCGCTCACCGCCGACGACCTGATGAAGACGGCGCTGTTCACCACCAAGGCCGGCGCGCTGTCCGCGAACGGCCGCCGGCTGCTCGACAACCTCGACTCGTCGAAGCACAAGCCGCTGTGGCGTGTGCTGGTCGCGCTGTCGATCCGGCACGTCGGACCGACCGCGGCCCGTGCCCTGGCGTCGGAGTTCGGCAGCCTGGAGCGGATCGAGCGCGCGTCCGTGGACGAACTCGCCGCGGTCGACGGCGTCGGTGGCACCATCGCCGCCGCCGTGGTCGAGTGGTTCGCCGTCGACTGGCACCGGGAGATCGTCGAGAAGTGGCGTGCCGCAGGCGTTTCGATGGAGGACGAGCGGGACGCGTCGATCGAGCGGAACCTCGAGGGCCTGTCCATCGTGGTCACCGGGTCGCTGACCGCGTTCACCCGGGACGGCGCGAAGGAGGCCATCCTGCAGCGCGGCGGCAAGGCCGCGGGGTCGGTGTCGAAGAAGACCGCGTTCGTCGTCATCGGTGACGCGCCCGGGTCGAAGGCGGACAAGGCCGAACAGCTCGGTGTCCCGATCCTCGACGAGGCGGGCTTCGTACGGCTGCTCGCCGGCGGACCCGACGCGGTCACCGCGGCCCCGGACACAGGGGACGAGTCCGCGGATGCCGGCGACGAGTCCGAGGGGGCGCAGCCGGTCGGCTGAACCGATCCGCGCCCGCCCTACCGGGCCGAGCTGAGCGGAACCACCTCGCCGGTCGCCCGGCCGTCGGGGTGCAGGATCCACCCCATCCGCTTGCGCGTGCGCAGGATCACCGACGTGTCGACGATCTCGCCGTGCGCGAGCAGGGCCTCGATCCGCTCCTGGGCGCGCATCAGGTCGGTGAGCGAACTCGTCCACATCGTGACCAGGAAGTTGGTCGGGCCGGTCAATGCCATGCACACGCGGACCCGCGGTTCGGCGCGCAGCGCGGTGACGAGTGGGTCGCGCTCGGCGGACGGAACGCGGCACCACCACGTCGCCGCGATCGGCCACCGGGTCCGCAACTGTGCCACCTCGCACCGGAACACCAGTGACCCGGACCGCATCAGGGTGCCGAGCTGCCGGCGCACGGTCGAGGCCGGCCGGCCGATCCGCTCGCCGATCTCCGCGGCCGTGGCGCGGCCGTCGCGCGCCAGCGCTTCGGCGATCGGGAGACCGGATTCGGGAATGGTGCCGGCGGCCTGCCCTCCCGGTGCACCGGACTGCGGGTCGATGGCACCGAGCGCCGAGATCTGGCTGGGCGCCAACGCGTCGAGCCGCCATCGGCTGCCCTCGGAGTAGATCTGGCTCGCGACGTGCGTGCGGGTCGAGCGGAGCCCGCCGATGCGCGGCAGCTCGTCGAGGAGCAGCGCCGACAGGTCATCCATCGACGGGGTCAGGACGGTCAGGATCAGGTCCCGGCCGCGAGCCGCGTGCTCGAGTGTCGCGATCCGGGCATCGGCGGCCAGACGCCGGCACACCTCGTCGAGCCGATCGAACGAGCAGTCGACCTCGACGAGTGCGGTCACGGTGTCGGAGCGCACGATGTGCCGTGGGTACGCCGTGATCCAGGCCAGCCCGCTCGTGGAGATCCGGTCCCAGCGCCGCGCGAGGGTCGCCGGCTTGGTGTCGAGGATCGGTGCCAGCTCGGACCAGGCGGCGCGGGGCCGGATCTGCAGCGCGTGGATGAGCGCGAGGTCGTCTTCTGTCAGGGTGTCGTGCACGTTTCGTTCCCGAATGCGTCGTCACGTGGTCACTTGTGGTCAATTCTGCGGCCCCGACTGTGTGGCACCACACACTCTATCCAGATCGTTGGACACCGAGAACGGATACCGATGGACCTCAAAGACGACGCCGTGCAGATGCGTGACGAGCTGGTCGCCCTTCGTCGCGCCCTGCACCGCGAGCCGGAGATCGGGCTCGACCTGCCGCGCACCCAGGAGCGGGTGCTCGAGGCCCTGCAGGGCCTGCCCCTCGAGATCAGCACCGGCTCGTCGACCACCTCGGTGACCGCGGTGCTGCGCGGCGGCCAACGTGACGCCGCCGAGCCGACGACCGTGCTGCTGCGTGCGGACATGGACGCGCTCCCGGTCGACGAGCGCACCGGGACGGACTTCGCCTCCCGGAACGGTGCGATGCACGCCTGTGGCCACGACCTGCACACCACCGCGCTCGTCGGCGCCGCGCACCTGCTGAGCCGGCATCGGGACCACGTGGCCGGCGACGTGGTGCTGATGTTCCAGCCCGGTGAGGAGGGATTCGACGGCGCCGGCACGATGATCGCCGAGGGCGTCCTCGACGCCGCGGGACGGCGTGCGGACTACGCGTACGGGATGCACGTGTTCGCGAACCAGCTGCCGGCCGGGATGTTCGCCAGCCGTCCGGGCCCGATGCTGTCGGCGTCTCACCGCCTCGACGTGACCGTGCGCGGCGCAGGCGGGCACGGCTCGGCCCCGCACACCGCGAAGGACCCCGTCGTCGCGGCGGCCGAGATGATCACCTCGCTGCAGACCATGGTCACTCGCAGCGTCGACATCTTCGACCCGGTGGTCATCACGATCGGTGTGCTGCGGGCAGGCACCCGCCGCAACATCATCCCCGACACGGCCACCTTCGAGGCGACGGTCCGGCTGTACTCCGCCGCCAGCGAGGAACTGTTGAACACCACGATCCGGCGGGTCCTCGAAGGCGTCGCCCTGGCGCACGGCGTGGAGGTCGACGTCGACTTCCGGCCCCAGTACCCGGTGACCGTCAACAACGCCGACGAGGTGGCGTTCGGCGAGCGGGTGATCCGGGACGTGA
Organism: Rhodococcus olei; assembly: GCF_039540555.1. Classification (NCBI taxonomy): domain Bacteria; kingdom Bacillati; phylum Actinomycetota; class Actinomycetes; order Mycobacteriales; family Nocardiaceae; genus Rhodococcus; species Rhodococcus olei. The sequence continues at coordinate 164,320 of NZ_BAABFB010000029.1, forward strand.
TCGGGGAGCAGTGGTACCGCGAGCTGGACCGGCCGAGCAGCGGATCGGAGGACTTCTCGCGGGTGCTCGACGCGGTTCCCGGCGCGTTCATCGGCCTGGGGGCCTGCATGCCCGGCATCGACCCGGCGGCGGCCCCGATGAACCACTCCCCGCGCGCCGAGTTCTTCGACGGCGTGCTTCCCGATGCGGCCGCGGTGTACTCCGCGCTGGCCGTCGAACGACTCGCCCACGTGACAGGAGCCCGACGATGAAGGTGAGCGCCATGGACTCCGGAATCGACGCGACGAACCTCGGCGCGACCCCGCGGCCGGAGAACGGCCGGACCGCGAGCCGACTGCAGACGTTCGTCGGAGTCGGTGCGGGAAACGCGATGGAGTGGTTCGACTGGAACATCTACGCGACCTTCGCGGCGTTCTTCGCGCCCCAGTTCTTCCACAGCGGAGACGCGGTGTCGGACATGCTCAAGACGCTCGCGATCTTCGCGGTGGGCTTCGTCGCCCGCCCGTTCGGCGGGATGCTCTTCGGCTGGCTGGCCGATCGCAAGGGCCGTCAGCTGTCGATGACCCTCGCGGTCGGGCTCGCCGCCGCGGGCAGCCTCGTGATCGGACTGACCCCGACCTACGGCTCGATCGGGGCCTGGGCCGCGCTGGTCCTGCTGGTCTGCCGGCTGCTCCAGGGCCTCGCGCACGGCGGTGAGCTGCCGTCCGCGCAGACCTATGTCACCGAGGTGGCCCCACGGGAACGACGTGGGCTGTGGTCGAGCCTGATCTACTTCTCCGGGACCCTCGGCGTGGTCGTCGGCACCGTGCTCGCCGCGATCCTGTCCACGACGTTGAGCAGTGCGCAGATGCACGACTTCGGCTGGCGCGTCCCGTTCCTCCTGGGCGGCGTGTTCGGGCTGTTCTCGCTCTACATGCGGTCGCGGATGCCGGAGACCGAGACGTTCACGAAGGCCGCGGAGGCCGCCGAGGCCCAGCCGGTTCGCGAGTCGATGTGGCGCAAGATCTGGGAACGGCCGGGACTGCTGCTGCGCGTCGTCGGGCTCACGATCGGCGGGACGGTCGTCTACTACGTGTGGGCCGTGTCCGCGCCGGCGTACGCGATCAGCGTCCGCGGTGTGCCCGCAACCCAGGCGCTGTGGGCCGGTGTCGGTGCCAGCCTGGTGTTCCTCGTGGCGCTGCCGCTGTGGGGCATGCTCTCCGACCGGATCGGCCGCCGCCCGGTCCTGATGTTCGGCGCCGTGATGCTGATGGTCCTGCTGTTCCCGCTCGGTTCGATCGTCCGCGGCGAGGCCTGGCAGTTGTTCGTCGCGATGACGATCGCGATGGTGCTGATCGGATGCATCTCCTCGATCGCGCCCGCCGTCTACGCCGAGATGTTCCCGACCGGCATCCGCGCCGCCGGGCTCGGTGTCCCGTACTCGTTCGCTGTCGCGTTGTTCGGAGGAACCGCGCCCTACCTGCAGACGTTCCTCGCGGACCGCGGACTGCCCAACGCGTTCAACTGGTACGCGATCGCCCTGATGGGAGTCACCCTCCTCACGGTCGTGTTCATGCCCGAGACCCGCGCCCGAGACCTCAGCAGCGAGGTCTGACCGCGACACGCGGTGCGAGCGACCGCCGGCCCGGACACCACTCAGTGTGTGCCCGGGCCGGCGGCGTCCCGGTGCAACGCCTTCGGCAGGAAGGCCGCGCCCGGTCCGACACTGGCGGCCCGGTCGCCGGGATTCGACAGCGCACACGTCTGGAGCGAGAGACACCCGCAGCCGATGCACGAGTCGAGGCCGTCGCGCAGTGCGACCAGCGCGTCGATCTGCTCGTCGAGCCGGGCGCGCCAGTGCCGGGACAGGCGGGCCCAGTCCGCGCGGGTGGGGGTGCGACCGCCCGGCAGGTCGGCCAGTGCCGCGGCGACCTCGTCGAGGCTGAGGCCGATGCTGCGTGCCGCGCGGATGAACGCGATCCGGCGCAGCACACTGCGTTGATACCGGCGCTGGTTGCCCGACGTGCGGGTCGACTCGATCAGACCCTGGCTCTCGTAGTACCGCAGCGCGGAGGCGGCCAGTCCGCTGCGCCGGGTCATCTCGCCGATCGTGAGCAGGTCCGTCGTCCGCACGCTGTCCCTCCCGGTGACGTCAAGTGAACTTCAACTTCCAGGATGGGCGCCGAAGCGGTTGACGGCAAGGAGTTCTCGTCTCGACCGGGATCGCCGGCCCGTGTCGCCGGCCCGTGTCGCCGGTTCCGCGTGGGGGCTGCGGACAGCCGCTACGGTGTCACCGGGGATCGTCCGTCAACCCGAGCGGACTCCGTTGGACAGGCTCGGGATGCGGGTTCGCCCACCGACGTGTTTCACCGGACATCTCCTGTGCTCGATCGGGTTCGACGACTGCGGAGACCGCACCACCTGGGGGAGTGTTGAGGCAGATCCTTGTCGCGGCGGGAATTGCGCTCGTGGTGTCGATTCTGTTGACGCCGCTGCTGATCACGGCGTTCTCGCGCCAGGGATTCGGCCAGGAGATCAGAGTGGAGGGGCCGGCGAGCCATCAGTCCAAGCGCGGGACCCCGACGATGGGTGGGGTCGCGATTCTGTGCGGCCTGTGGGCCGGTTACCTGGGGTCGCATCTGTTCGGTGTCGGGTCCCACGCGGACGGTCCGTCCGCCTCGGGCCTGTTGGTGCTCGGACTCACCACCGCCCTCGCGGGCGTCGGATTCCTGGACGACTACATCAAGCTCCGGAAGCGACGCAACCTCGGCCTGACGGCAACCGGAAAGTACGTGGGACAGATCTCCGCTGCCGCGATCTTCGCCGTGCTCGTACTGAAGTTCCGCGGTGGGAGCGGGCTGACCCCGGGCAGCACGGACCTGTCCTTCGTTCGGGACACCACGATCTCGATGGGTGTCCTCGGCTTCGTCCTGTTCACCTGCATCGCCGTGGTGGCGTGGTCCAACGCGGTCAATCTGACCGACGGGCTCGACGGCCTCGCGGCAGGGTCGATGGGGTTGGCGCTCGGCGGCTACGTCATCATCACCTTCTGGCAGTACCGCAACGCGTGCGAGACGGCTCCGGGCGCGGGCTGCTACGAGGTGCGCGACCCGCTCGATCTCGCGGTGATCTGTGCGGCCGGTGCCGCCGCGTGCGTGGGATTCCTGTGGTGGAACGCGGCTCCGGCGAAGATCTTCATGGGCGACACGGGCTCGCTCGCGCTGGGCGGACTCCTGGCGGGTCTGTCGATCACGACCAGGACCGAGTTGCTCGCCATCGCGGTCGGCGCGCTGTTCGTCGCGGAGGCGGTGTCGGTGGTGGTTCAGGTCGCCGTCTTCCGTGCGTCGCGTCGCCGCGTCTTCAGGATGGCGCCGATGCACCACCATTTCGAGCTCGGGGGCTGGCCCGAAACGGTCGTGATCATCAGGTTCTGGCTGGTTGCGGCCGTCGCGTCGGCGGCGGGTCTCGCGTTGTTCTACAGCGAGTACCTGGCGGCCGTCGACTGACGAGAACGGCGTCGACGAGGTCGGCGCCCGCCGCGCGCGGGACTCGGCCGGAGCTCGGCGATGCGCAATCGTGATCCTGAGAGTCGCTCTGTTGCAGCGGTATTCGACGGCCCGCGGGCGTAGCCTCCGACCATGGCAAGGTCGTCGAACCGAGCTGATGCGCTGACGCGAGCGGTGCGGACACCGATGGACCGGCGCACCGCACTGCGTGCGGCCGCGATCACGGTGCTGGCCGCGATCGGCGGGGTCCGCGTCGCCGCCGCGAACCCGATGCCGGAGATCCCGCTGCCACCCTGGCCGCCTGTTCCGGGACTTCCGCCGCTACCGGAGGTCGCGCTGCCGCCGCTGCCCGAGGTCGCGCTGCCCCCGCTCCCGACATTGCCACAGGCCGTGCCGGTGCCGGGGCTGCCACCGATCTCGCTGCCCCCGCTCGTGCCGAAGGTCCCCGCGCCTGCGGGCACGATCACCCGGCTGCCCGGGGAGTCGAACATGCTGGCGCTGACCATCGACGACGGGACCAGCCCCGAGGTCGTCGCGGCGTACGCGACGTTGTGCCGGGACACCGGGTTCCGGCTGACGTTCTTCCCGAACGGCGTCTACCGGTCGTGGACCGACAACGCGCCCCTGCTGCGGCCGATGGTGGACTCCGGTCAGATCCAGCTCGGCAACCACACCTGGTCGCACCCGGACGTCACCGCCATCTCGACGTCCGCGGTCGCCGACCAGATCACCCGGAACCGCGACTTCCTCCGCAACACCTTCGGGGTGGACGGTGCTCCGTTCTTCCGGCCGCCCTACGGCAGGCACAACGCCGCCACCGACCGGGTCGCCGCCGACCTGGGCTACCGCACGATCACGCTGTGGAGCGGCACGCTCGGGGACTCCCGCATCGTCACCGCCGGGGACGTCGTCGCGGCGGCGCAGGGCGCGTTCACGCCGCAGGCGATCGTGCTCGGGCACGCCAACCAGCGCGTCATCCCGCAGTCGTACCCACAGCTCGTGGACCTGATCGTCAGCCGCGGTCTGCGCACCGTGACGCTGGCCGACGTGTACGCCTGACGCGCGCCGGTCCACCCTCCGGTCGTGGTGGTGAACATCACGCCACCCTGGTGCGCCCACCGCGTCGGCGGTGCGGCCGTCACTCGGCGTGCTCCGCGATCCGACCAGGTGAGAGGCATGCGACGCGGGGGGACGGAGGTCCGTCATGCGGGCGCCCCGCCCCCGCACCCGCCCGATCGGACAGGTTGAGGCGTGTGCGGCCTTGCTGCGATAGTGACGCCATGATCACCATTCGCCCCGCCGACCCCGCCGATTTCGACGCCGTCGCCGACCTCACCGTCGACTCCTACGTCGGGGGCGGATTCGTGGCGGAGGCGAGCAGCTATGTCGCCCGGCTGCGCGACACCGCGAGCCGGGCAGAGCAGGCCGAGGTTCTCGTCGCGGAGTGGGACGGCGAGGTCATCGGTTCGGTGACGATCGCCGAGCCGAACACCCCGTTCTCCGACGTGGCGCAGCCGGGCGAGCTCGAATTCCGGATGCTGGCCGTCTCGTCGGCCGCGCGTGGCAAGGGCGCCGGCTCGGCGCTGGTCCGGCACGTCCTCGACACCGCCTACGACCGCGGGCTGCACGGGGTGGTGATCTCCACCGAACCGGAGATGGTCGACGCTCGCCGGATCTACGACCGCAACGACTTCGTGCACCACCCGGAACGGGACTGGGAGCCGGTTCCCGGCATGCCGCTGACGGTGCTGGTCCGCGAGATCGTCTGATCCTCCGGGTTCCGCGGACGCCCTCAGCCGAGGACGGTCGCCACGATGCCCGCGAGGTAACCCAGTCGCGCCACCTCCGACGGCCGGAACTCCGGTCCGCCCGAGCGGCCCAGCACCAGCACCCGGCCCGAGTGCCCCAGTGGCGCCGCGGCCAGCGTGGTGTCCATGTCCTTCCACACGTCCGGAACCCAGTCGGCCCGCGCGTCGAGCACGGTCGGCTTCTGCAGGGGCATCCACGGTACGTCACCGGCGTGCGTCTCCGGGGCGCCGACACTGCCGACCACCCGGAACGCTCCGCGGGGGCCGACGCCCACCACGGTCGCCCAGCTGACGCGCAGCACGCGGGCGGCGCCGTCGACGAGCACCTGCAGGCGGTCGTCGCGGGCGGTGGCGACCTGGTCGATCAGTTCCAGTTCCCGGTGGGTGTCGAGCAGCCCGGTGTAGGGGCGGATCGAATCCACCCGCACCCCACTGAGTTTCTCGGCGGACGTGATCAGCGCGTCGGGCAGCGAGCCGTGCGCGATGTCCACCACCAGGTCGTCGACGGCGAATCCGGCGCCCCGCTCGACGACGTCGAGGGAGAGAATGTCCGCGCCCACCGAACCGAGCGCGACTGCCAGGGCGCCCAGGCTGCCGGGTCGGTCGGGTAGCTGGACGCGCAAGAGGTACGACACGGAAATCCTTCGGTCACAACAGGACGACCGGCCACACCCGGTCGCACGGGAGTCGTCGATGCCCCCGCCACCACCATCCTTCCACCCGGAACCGGCCGGTGCGGTGGCGAACTGGAGCGATCGGGGCGAACGCGCTGTTCGCCGCCGGAAACGTCACCCGCACGACACGCGCGCGTCCCCGGACGGAAACAGTGCCCGATCGGCGGCGGTGGATGCGGGGCGATCGCCGGAGCCCGATAGGCTGGACGGCGACCGCCCTTCGCCGACCTGAAAGGGGCCCACGGGTGCCTGCCATCTCCCGCGACGAGGTCGCCCACCTCGCCCGGCTGTCCCGGCTCGCGCTGACCGACGCCGAACTCGACGAGTTCGCCGGTCAGCTCGACTCGATCCTCAGCCACGTCAAGACCGTCGCAGAGGTCGCCGCGGACGATGTCCCGCCCACCGCGAACCCCTACGCGATGACCAACGTCACCCGGCCCGACGTCGTGCTGCCGTGCCTGACGCCGGAGCAGGCGCTCTCCGGTGCGCCCGCAGTCGAACAGGACCGGTTCGCCGTCCCGCAGATCCTCGGAGAAGAGCAGTGACCGACCTGACCGCGCTCGAGGCGTCCGTCCTCGCCGAGAAGATCCACGCCCGTGAGGTGTCCTCGGTGGAGGTCACCCAGGCGCACCTGGACCGCATCGCCGCCGTCGACCGCGACTACAACGCCTTCCTGCACGTCTCGGGCGAGGCGGCGCTCGCCGCCGCCGCGCGGGTCGACGCCGCCCTCGCGGCGGGCGACGGGCCGGCCTCGCCGCTCGCGGGAGTCCCGTTGGCGCTCAAGGACGTTTTCACCACGACCGACGCCCCCACCACCTGCGGGTCGAAGATCCTCGAGGGGTGGATGGCGCCGTACGACGCGACGCTGACCACCAAGCTGCGCGAGGCCGGGATCCCGGTGCTCGGCAAGACCAACATGGACGAGTTCGCGATGGGGTCGTCCACCGAGAACTCCGCGTACGGTCCGACCCGCAACCCGTGGGACACCAGCCGGATCCCCGGCGGGTCCGGCGGCGGCAGCGCGGCGGCGCTCGCGTCGTACCAGGCGCCGCTCGCGATCGGCACCGACACCGGCGGCTCGATCCGCCAGCCGGCCGCGGTGACCGCGACCGTCGGCACCAAGCCCACCTACGGCACCGTTTCCCGGTTCGGTCTGGTCGCGTGCGCGTCCTCGCTGGACCAGGGCGGGCCCTGCGGGCGCACCGTGCTCGACACCGCGCTGCTGCACGAGGTGATCGCCGGCTACGACCCCCGCGACTCGACGTCCATCGACACTCCGGTGCGGCCGGTCGTCGAGGCCGCCCGGCAGGGCGCGACCGGCGACCTGAAGGGCGTGCGGGTCGGTGTGGTCAAGGAACTGCACTCCGACAGTTACCAGCCCGGCGTGATCGCCTCGTTCGACGCGGCGGTCGCGCAGCTGACCGCCCTCGGCGCCGAGGTGGTCGAGGTCTCGTGCCCGAGCTTCGAGTACGCCCTCGCGGCCTACTACCTGGTGCTGCCGAGTGAGGTGTCCTCGAACCTGGCCCGCTTCGACGCGATGCGGTACGGCATGCGCGTCGACAACGGCGACATGAGCGCCGACCAGGTGATGGCCGCGACCCGCGCCGCCGGGTTCGGCAAGGAGGTCAAGCGGCGCATCATGATCGGCACCTACGCGCTGTCGTCCGGCTACTACGACGCCTACTACGGTTCCGCGCTCAAGGTCCGCACGCTGATCGCCCGCGACTTCGACGCCGCCTACCGGAAGGCCGACGTCCTGGTCTCGCCGACCAGCCCGTTCACGCCGTGGAAGCTGGGCGAGAAGGTCGACGATCCGCTGGCGATGTACCTGTCCGACCTGTGCACCCTGCCGACCAACCTGGCCGGGCACTGCGCGATCTCGGTCCCGTCCGGCCTGTCCGCCGACGACGGCCTGCCGGTCGGCCTGCAGGTGATGGCCCCGGCTCTCGCCGACGAGCGGCTCTACCGGGTCGCCGCGGCCTACGAGGCCGCCCGCGGGCCGATCGCGTAACGCCGCGCGCCGGTGGTGCGGTCACGGGCCCCGTGACCGCTCCACCGGCCTACGGCCCGAACCAGCGCTTGCGCCGGTCGATCGCGAATTGTTCCTTCTCCCTGGCGAGTTCGGCCGACGGCCCGTACAACGGTGCCACCGGTGCCGGCCCGGAGAGGAAGTCGGCGTCCACCTTGCCGACGAGCCCGTCGCCGAATTCGATGTAGCACGACCCCTGGCCGCGGTACCGGTCCGGCGGTGGTCCGCCGTGCAGTGCCGCGACGATGTTGGCCGCGACGGTGCGCGCGGCGTTCTCGGCGAACACACCGGCCCGCGGGACCGGGGCGTCGGCGCAGTCGCCGACCGCGTACACCCCGGGGTAGGGCGTCGCGAGCGTGGCCGGGTCCACGTGGATCCAGCCGTCCGCGCCGCCCTCCGTCAGACCCGACTCCGCGACGACCCGCGGGACGGTGTGCCGGGGGATGCCGATGAACAGGTCGTAGCGCAGGTCGCCGGTTCGGTTCAGGGCGGTGTGCGTGGCCGGGTCGAGCGCGCGGACCCGACTGCCCGGCGTGTAGCCGATCCCACGGTCGGTCAGCGCCTGCACGAGTGCCGCCGACGTCGACTCGGAGACCGGGATCGGGGAGGGCATCGGGCTGATCACCCGGAGGTCCGTGGCGTCGCGCAGGCCGCGCCGCACCAGTTCGTCGTGCAGCATCAGGGCACCCTCGTACGGGGCGGGTGGGCACTTGAACGGGACGCTCAGGACACCGATCAGGATCGTCCCGCCGGTGAACGAGCGGAGGCGGTCGCGGAGCCGGCCCGCGCCCGCCACCGAGTAGTACTCGTGACCGTCCTCGACGAATCCGGGGGTGGCCCCCGGGTCGTACTCCGCGCCGAGCGCGACGACGAGGGTGTCGGGTTGGTACTCGGACCGGTCGGTGACGACGCGGCGGGTCCGCGGCTCGATCGACGTGACGGTTTCGCGCCGGAACTCGACTCCCGGTCGGTCGAGGTCGGCATAGGGAATCCGGACCTCGTCGACCGACCGGCCGCGGAACAGCACGTCGATCTTCGAGAAGCCGAACACGAAGCCGTCGGCCTGATCGACGAGCGTCACCCGGACCTCGTCCGGCACCGACTCCGACAGAGACGCAGCCAGTTCCAACCCACCGAACCCTGCGCCGAGGATCAGCACGGTGTGCATCATTCGAGTATCCCCGGATCCGGGCCGCCGGTACAGGGTCAACAGTCCGGCAGCGCGGTGCCCTGATCGGTGCCGTACCGGTGTCCGTGGCCAGGCGCCGCATCGAGGGACGTGAGCAGGTCGACGGAGGTCTGCAGGAAGCTGACCACCGGGAGCCACCGCGGCGTGGGTGCGTCGGGGCGCGTCCCGTCCAGCCGCGGCGGCGAGAGGATCAGGCCCGGAGACCAGTGCACCACCGGATCCGACGCGTTGGCGAGGACCGTGACACCCGGCCCCGGGGTCCGGCCGGCCGGGGGGCCGGCCAGCAACACCCCGCACGCGGCGTCGGTGGCCGCGGCACCGACCGCGCCGAGGCTCTGCCCGTACAGGTGGACGGCCGGGCGCGCGTCCGGGGGCATGTGCGACACCCGGTCCGCGACGGCCGCGTACAGGGCGCGGGCCGAGCGGCGTGCGCTGTCCCGGTCGAACACGAACGTCACCCAGCTCGGCGCGGCCGAGTACTGCACCGCGACCTCGGCCACGTTCCCGGCGAACCGGCGCTCGAACCCGGCGACGGCGTTGCCGTCGATCCAGCCCGACCCGGTCGGCACGGTCACCACGACGTGGGAGCGTGTCAGTCCACCGGCACGCTCCAGTTCGCGTACGGCCAGCCGGACGCGAGCGTCGAGGTCGGGTGCGCTGTCGAGGCCGACGTACGTGCGCACCGTCGACGCGGCGGCGGGTGCGGTGACGAACCGCCGTCCGTGACCGCCGAGGGTCTCCCACGGCGTCAGCGACGCCGCGCTGCCCGACATCGACGGCGACTCCGGTCGCGGCAGCGACAGGTCCGAGGCGGCATTCGACGCACCGAGGGCCTGGGCGACCGGGGTGGCGGACGGACCCAGCCGCAGCGTCCCGATCACCGCGCAGACCAGGAGCACCGCCGCCAGCCGCCGCCGGCCGAGTCGGCGCACCAGCGCGGCCACGCCGGACGCGGCCCCCACCAGGACGCCGGCGACCACGCCGCCGCCGGCGAGAACCGCCACCCAGTGGGACATCCCGACACTCGACAGGCCCATCGCCGCGCGCAATCCGTTCTGCCACCGGTCCGCCGCCAGCACCGCCGCGCCGAGCGTCGCGGCACCGGCCGTGGCGACCACGAGGCGGGCCCGGGACACGGATCCGCCCGTCGCCGTTGACCGTTCGCCGACCCGATACCACGCCCTCGAGATCGCCCAGCCCAGTGCCGCGAGAAGGCCGGTGAGGATCGCCTGCACCGCGACCCCGCGGGGAAGCAGCGACGGCGCCAGCGCGACCACAGCCCCGGTGGTCACACACACCGTGGTCGCGATCCGCGGGACGACGAGGCCGGCCCGGACCGCGAACGGTGCGGTCACCTCCGCCGCGGTCATGCCGGCACCGCCGTCGCGGCCGCGGTGGCTGCTGGTGACCGCCGGCGGCGAGACACCACCGCGGCGCCGGAGATCAGCAGGAGGCCGGCCCCGCCTGCGGCCGCGTACGCGCCGATCGGCTCGGGCCGGGGAGCGTCGAAGCGCTGTCGCCACGAATTCGAGTTCACCGCGGCGGCAGCGACATTGGCCATCAGGTAGCACGAACTCCGGGACTCGTCGTTCGGTCGCGAGGTGCACGCGGCGTGCATGCGTTCGTCGAGCTGCCGGTCCAGACTCCGGCGGGCCCACGGTCCGAGCGGCGCGCCGGCGAGGTCCGCGTACCTCAGCAGGTCGTAGCCGAGGTCGTGGCCCTTGCAGGCGGTGTCGAACTCGGCCGGAAGCGGAACCGGCGAGGAGCAGTCGCCGTTCGGGTCGACGAGCATCCCGTCGAGTTGCACCGGCCGGTAACCCATCACCGCGTCGAAGTCGGCGGGCATCGCGGCGGCGGCGGCGCTCGCGGGGTCGGTGGAGGTGACCGTCTCGATCGCATGCGCGGCCGAGGCCCGGGCCTGATGCGCGGCGGTGCCCTGCGCGGGGCGGGCCGTGGCGCCGGCGGGGTGCGGCGCGAGCGCGGCGGTGAGGGCGATGGCGCCGCCGACGGCGAGCGCTGTCCAGGTGGTTTTCCGCATGCCGTCGACGCTAGGAATCGCCTGCACACGGGCACATCACCCTGCGGCACGGTCATCGGGTCCCACCCCGGAGGTGGCGTCGGGTGCATCTCGTACCTGGGTACCGGTGCGCATCTCACCCTGAGGTATGAGGACTTTTCGGGCCGGGATTCCTAGTGTTTGCGGTGTGAGTGACAAGGACAAGGTGCTCGACAAGGCAGCCCGTGACGCCGCCGCGGCGGTCACGCCGAGACTGAAACGCATGACCACCGGCCAGTGGGTGGATCTCCTGGTGGTCTTCGTCAGCCTCGTCCTGTACGCGATCGCCTGGCCGACACTGCAGGTCACTCACCACGTGCCCGCCGGTGTGCAACCGGTGATCGCGGGCCTCGCCGCGTTGCCGCTGTTGCTGATCCGGGCGAATCCCGCTCTCGGGTGGGCGATCTCGGCGGCGGGTGCGCTGGTGATCCCGATCGTGTACGAGCGCACCGACGATTTCGACTTCCCGTGGCAGGTCGTGCACGTCATGGTGATCATGGCGCTGCTGCTCGCCGTGAGCATGCGCTCGCCACTTCCCGTCGTCGCGGTGGCGTGGATGGCGACCGCACTGCTGTTTCTCGCCGACGCCCCGGGGCAGGACGGGCGTGGCTGGGCGGTCGGACTGACCGTTCTGGTCCTGTTCGGGTTGCTGATCCGCTGGCTCGTGCTCTCCCGCCGCCAGCTCGCCGAGCAGGAGGAGGTCAACGAGGTCGAGCGGGCCCGGCGCGCGATCCTCGAGGAGAAGGCGCGGATCGCGCGAGACCTGCACGACGTGGTCGCGCACCACATGTCGCTGGTGGTGGTGCAGGCGCAGAGTGCGCCCTACCGGATCGACGGCGTGTCCCCGGAGGTGAAGGCGGAGTTCGAGTCGATCGGCGCCACGGCCCGCGAGGCGCTCAACGAAATCCGCGGCATGCTCGGTGTGCTGCGCAGCGACGGGCAGGAGCCCGAGAAAGCTCCGGCGCCGGGACTGGACCGGGTCGACGAGCTGATCGACGCGAGCCGCCGCGCCGGGATGACCGTGACCGTCGACCGCGCGCCCCTGCCCGAGCTGTCCGGGACGTGCGGCCTGGCGCTGTACCGCATCCTCCAGGAGTCGCTGGCCAACGTGGCCCGGCACGCGCCGGGCGCACCGGTGCGGGTGCGGTTGTCCGCGACCGCCGACGGGGTCGAGCTGGTCGTGACGAACGAGGCTGCCGCGCAGGAGATTTCCGCGTCGGGCTCGAGCGGCGGGCACGGCATCGCCGGGATGCGCGACCGTGCGCTGTCGGTCGGCGGGACGCTGACCGCGCACCCGACGCCGGGCGGAGGATTCGCGGTCCACGCGCGACTTCCGGTCGTCGCGACGGACCCGGGCGCGGAGTCGGTCACGGGGCCCGTCACCGGTCGGTTCTAGGCTGGCCGGGTGGCGATCACGGTGTTCATAGCGGACGACCAGGCGATGGTGCGACAGGGATTCGGGGCCCTGCTGGCCGCGCAGCCGGACATCAGCGTCGTCGGCGACGCGCCCAACGGGAAGGTCGCCGTCGACGAGGTCCTGCGACTTCGTCCCGACGTCGTCCTGATGGACGTGCGGATGCCGGAACTGAACGGCCTCGAGGCGGCGCAGCGCATCCTGTCCGCCTCGCTGCAGCCCCCGGTGCGGGTGCTGATGCTCACCACCTTCGACATCGACGACTACGTGTACGAGGCGCTGCGGGTCGGTGCGAGCGGATTCATGCTCAAGGACGCGCCGGCCGAGGAGCTGATCCGCGCGGTCCGGGTCGTCGCCGACGGACAGGCCCTGCTCGCGCCGTCGGTGACCCGCAGGCTGATCGCCGACGTCACCAGTCGACGCGCGGCCCGCAGGCCGGAACCCGCCCGGTTGGCGACCCTGACGCCGAGGGAACGCGAGGTGCTCGAACTGGTCGCGAGGGGACTGTCGAACACCGAGATCGCCGAAACCCTGTTCGTCGCCGAACAGACCGTCAAGACGCACGTCGGGAAGGTCCTCGGGAAGCTGAACCTGCGCGATCGCGCCCAGGCCGTCGTGCTCGCCTACGAGACCGGGGTCGTCGTCCCGGGCTGAGCCGCTCCCCGCGAGGGCGACGGCCGCGGAGCGTCGGGAATCCGGTTCCGGGTCGCGGACGAATCGATCAGGGTTCCGCGAGGAGCCCCCGCACATACGCGGCCTGCCCCAGGTGCTGCAGGCAGTCTCCGACGACGCTGACCAGTCGCACCGCGACCGTGACCGGAGGGTCCCACCGCCGGTCCACGATGCGGTCGAGTTCGGCACGGGTGAGCTCGTCGACGTAGCCGATCGTCGCGCGGTGGACGTCGGCGTGGTACCCGGCGAGCAGCCCTGCATCGGCGTGCACGGCGGCGACCTCGGCGCTGCCGTGCCCGTATCCCGTGTCGGCGGCCGGGAACGGCAGGTCGAATCGTTCCCGCCAGCCCCGCGACGTCCACGCCTGCTCCACTCCGGCCGCGTCGCTGATGTGATCGTCCTGCACCCGGGTGAGGTGCCAGAGCAGCCAGGCGATCGAATTCGCCCGCGGGCCGGGGCGATGGTCGGACACCTCCGGTGTCAGTCCGTCGGTGACGGCGACCATCAGCTCGCGGATCCGCTCGAAGTGATCGCGCAGCAGCGCAATCGCCGACTCTGCCTCCGTGTCCCGGCTCATGGGTCCACGGTAGGAGCGCGTGGGGAGGTGCGCAGCGGATCCGCCGGGATGCCGGGCGAGACGGGTGGGTGCAGTATTGGTCACGGACCCACCATCCGCGGACAGGGGTTGTCGATGACGAAGGTCGGGATTCTCACGAGCGGTGGCGACTGCCCGGGCCTGAACGCCGTCATCCGCGGCGCGGTGCTCAAGGGCACGACCGTCCACGGGCAGCAGTTCGTCGGCTTCCTCGACGGCTGGCGCGGCCTGGTCGAGGGCAACGTCATGGACCTCGACCGCCCGACCGTGCGGGGTCTGTCGCACGAGGGCGGAACGATCCTCGGCACCAGCAGGTTCGGGCCGTATCAGGGACCGAACGGCGGGGCCGAGAACATCGCCCGGACCCTGGACCGTCTCGGTGTCGACGCCGTGATCGCGATCGGCGGCGAGGGCACGGCCGCGGCCTCGCAGCGGTTGTACGACGAGGGCATCAAGATCGTCGGGGTGCCGAAGACCATCGACAACGACCTCGACCGGACCGACTACACGTTCGGTTTCGACACCGCCGTCGAGATCGCGACCGAGGCGATCGACCGGCTGCGCACGACCGGAAACTCGCACAAGCGGTGCATGGTGCTCGAGGTGATGGGCCGCGGGGCCGGGTGGATCGCGCTGCACGCCGGGACCGCGGGCGGTGCGCACGCCATCCTGATCCCCGAACACCCCGAGACGATGGAGCAGATCTGTGCCTGGGTGACCAGCGTCCGGGACCGGGGTCGCGCGCCGATGGTCGTGGTCGCGGAGGGATTCACGCTGCCGGGCATGACGGAGGTCTACTCGACGAAGGGCCTCGACGGCTTCGACCGGCCCCGGCTCGGCGGCATCGGCGAGGTGCTCGCGCCGATGATCGAGGAACGCACCGGGATCGAGACGCGGGCGACGGTGCTCGGCTACGTCCAGCGGGGCGGTGTCCCGACGGCCTTCGACCGAGTGCTCGCGACCCGGCTCGGCATGGCCGTCACCGACCTCGTTGCCCGCAGGCAGTGGGGAAACATGGTGGCGCTGCACGGCACCGACATCGCGGCGGTGCACTTCGACGAGGCCCTCGTCGACCACAAGCGGGTGCCGCTCGAGCGGTATCAGGAGATGCGCGTCATCTTCGGCTGACGGGGACGGACGGCTCGGGCCGGACGGGCGGGGTGGGGTCGCTAAAATCGGGGGCATGACTGCCGCCATGTCCGATGACCTGCTCGCCTACGACGACGTGCTCGCGAAGTTCGAGCCCGTGATGGGCATGGAGGTGCACGTCGAGCTGCACACCGCCACGAAGATGTTCTGCGGCTGCCCGACGACGTTCGGCGCCGAGCCGAACACCCAGGTGTGCCCCGTGTGCCTGGGCCTGCCGGGCTCGCTCCCGGTGGTCAACCAGTCCGCGGTCGAGTCCGCGATCCGGATCGGTCTCGCGCTGAACTGTTCGATCACCCCGTGGGGACGCTTCGCGCGCAAGAACTACTTCTACCCGGACCAGCCGAAGAACTACCAGATCTCCCAGTACGACGAGCCGATCGCGACCAACGGCCACCTCGACGTCGTCCTCGACGACGGCACCACGTGGCGGGTCGACATCGAGCGGGCGCACATGGAGGAGGACACCGGCAAGTCGCTGCACGTCGGTGGCGCCACCGGTCGTATCCACGGTGCGAGCCACTCGCTGCTCGACTACAACCGGGCCGGTGTGCCGCTGGTGGAGATCGTCACCAAGCCGATCACCGGTGCCGGGGAACGGGCACCCGAGGTCGCGCGCGCCTACGTCACCGCGCTCCGGGACCTGCTCAAGGCCCTCGACGTCTCCGACGTCCGGATGGACCAGGGTTCGATGCGCTGCGACGCCAACATCTCGCTGATGCCGATCGGCGCGCAGGAGTTCGGCACCCGAACCGAGACCAAGAACGTGAACTCGCTCAAGTCCGTCGAGGTGGCGGTCCGCTACGAGATGCGTCGTCAGGCGGCGGTGTTGACGCGAGGTGGCGAAGTCATTCAGGAGACCCGGCACTTCCAGGAGGCCGACGGGACCACGTCCGCCGGGCGTCGCAAGGAGACCGCCGAGGACTACCGCTACTTCCCCGAGCCCGACCTCGAGCCGGTCGCGCCCAGCGCCGAGTGGGTCGAGGAGCTGCGCGGCACCCTGCCGGAGCTGCCGTGGCTGCGCCGGGCCCGCATCCAGGCCGAGTGGGGTGTGTCCGACGAGGTGATGCGCGACCTGGTGAACGCCGGGGCCCTGGACCTCGTGATCGCGACCACCGAGGCGGGCGCGCCCGCCGACGCCGCCCGGTCCTGGTGGGTGTCGTACCTCGCCCAGCAGGCCAACACCCGCGGCGTCGAGCTCGCCGAACTCCCGATCACCCCGGCCCAGGTCGCGCAGGTGATCGCGCTGATCGACAGCGGCAAGCTCAACAACAAGGTCGCCCGGCAGGTCGTCGACCACGTGCTCGCCGGCGAGGGCGACCCGGAGCAGGTCGTCGCCGCCCGTCCCGAACTCGTCGTGGTCCGCGACGACACCCTGATCAAGGCCGCGGTCGACGAGGCGCTGGCCGCGAATCCCGATGTCGCGGAGAAGATCCGCAGCGGCAAGGTCGCGGCGGCCGGCGCCATCGTCGGCGCCGTCATGAAGGCCACCAAGGGCCAGGCCGACCCGGCCCGGGTCAAGGAACTCGTCATCGAGGCCTGCGCCTGACCCTTCCGCGCCACCGTCGGGTGTGCAGTGGTGGGCGCGGCCCCTCGGCCGACACCCCGGAATCTGCACACTCGACGGGCGGTACCGGCGCGCGCTGACCCGAAACGGGCGGCGCGGCCGCCATAATCGGGCAATGCCCTCGGTCGGAGCCTCCCTCTTCTGGATAGCCCTGTGCGCGGTGATCTCGCCGTTGATCGCCGGACTCGTGCCGCGCAAGCTGGTGCCCGAGGTGGTGTTGCTGCTGATCACGGGCATCGTGATCGGCCCGCACGTCCTCGATCTCGCGGTGCAGGGACCGGAGATCGAGCTGCTCCGCGACCTGGGTCTCGGCATGCTGTTCCTGCTCGCCGGCTACGAGATCGACACCGACGAGCTCACCGGGCGCGGCGGACGGCGTGCCCTGATCACCTGGCTGGTGTGCCTGGGTCTGGCCTTCACGGTGATCGGGCTGCTCGGCCTGACCGGCGCGATCCACGCGGAGATCGCGGTCGCGATCGCGCTCACCTCGACCGCGCTCGGGACACTGCTGCCGATCCTCAAGGACAGCGGCCTCATCCAGACGCCGCTCGGCCGGTCGGTGCTCAATCACGGCGCGTTCGGCGAGCTCGGCCCGGTCGTCGCGATGGCGGTGCTGCTCGGGTCGCGCGGCACCATCGGTTCGCTGATCGTGCTGGCGCTGTTCGCGGCTGCGGCGGTGGGCGTCGCGTTCGTCCCGGCGACGGTGCGCCGCGAGGGCTCGAAGGTGCTCTCGATCATCCGCCTCGGGTCCGAGACGACCGCCCAGACCACGGTGCGGCTGACGATCCTGCTGCTCGTCGCGCTCGGTGCGCTGGCGAGCATATTCGACGTCGACGGCATCCTCGCCGCGTTCGCGGCCGGCTTCATCCTGCGCCGGGCGTTCCCCGGCGGCGACGAGCGCCTCGAGGCCAAGCTCGACGGGCTGGCGTTCGGGCTGCTGATCCCGATCTTCTTCATCACCTCGGGGATGGCGATCGACGTGTCCGCGGTCGCCGCGAAACCCGGTGTGCTGGTGGCCTTCCTCGTGTTGATCCTGCTCGTGCGCGGGCTGCCGGTGTACTTCGCGGAGCGCTTCGACCGCGGTCAGGACGGGACCGGCGCGCCGCCGAACCCGCGTCGACGCGGGCAGGTCGCGCTCTACGCGGCGACCGGTCTGCCGCTGATCGTGGCGGTGACCGGCGTCGCGGTCGACGCCGGCCAGATGACGTCCGCGAACGCGTCGATCCTCGTCGCCGCGGGGGCGATCACCGTCCTGCTGCTGCCGACGGCGGCCTCGCTCCTCGGTCGGACCCCGGTGCCCCCGGCGGTTCCCGCGCAGCGGGCCGACCTCGAGACCGGGACCTGAGG
The DNA here is from genome assembly GCF_039540555.1 of Rhodococcus olei. Lineage (NCBI taxonomy): Bacteria > Bacillati > Actinomycetota > Actinomycetes > Mycobacteriales > Nocardiaceae > Rhodococcus > Rhodococcus olei. Next base: position 182,302 of record NZ_BAABFB010000029.1, read on the forward strand.
CGATCGGCACACCCCCGGGAATCCGACGACCGTTCGAGCGAACCGAGGAGTTGCGATGTGCACACGAGCACTGTGGACCGAGAGCGGGCACGGCGTTCTGGTCGGCCGGAACATGGACTGGCGTGAGGAGATGGACACCAATCTGTGGGTGCTGCCCCGGGGTGCGGAGCGGGTGGGCCACGACGCCGACCCGAATCCGTTGTCGTGGACCGCGCGTCACGGCAGCATCGTCGCGACGGTCTGGGACACCGCGACGAGCGACGGAATCAACGAGCGGGGCCTCGCGGCCCACGTGCTGTGGCTCGCCGAGGCCGACTTCGGTGAGCGCGATCCCGGCGTGCCCGCCCTCGCGGTCTCGCTGTGGCCGCAGCTCTTCCTGGACCGGTGCGCGTCGGTCGCCGAGTGCATCGAACTGATGGCGGAACAGCCCTTTCAGGTCCGGCCGCTCGTCGAGCCGCGCTCGGGCCGTCAGGCGACCGTGCATCTCGCGCTCGAGGACGCGACCGGTGACTCGTTGATCGTCGAGCACATCGACGGGTCGGTCCGACTGCACCACGACCGCGCGAACACGGTCATGACGAACTCCCCGCCGTACGACGAGCAACTGGAACTGCGCAAGCGGTACACCGGATTCGGCGGAACGCAGCCGTTGCCGGGAACGACCGAGGCGGCGGATCGGTTCGTGCGGGCCGGCTATTACCTCGAGCGGCTGCCGGCCACCCGGACGCCGGAGCGGGCATACGCGGCACTGCTCAGCGTCATGCGCAACGCGGCGCAGCCGTTCGGCGAGCCGGACCCGGACCGGCCGAACATCTCGGCGACGATCTGGCGGACGATCGCGGACCTGACGACCGGGACCTACTTCTACGAGTCGTCGCTGAGCCCGAACATCGTGTGGACCCGACTCGCCGACGCCGACTTCACCTCCTGCCGCAGGCTCGACCTCGCCGCACCCGGGCTGCTGGGCAACGTCGGGTCCGCGTTCGTCGAGTCGGCGCCGCCCGAGTTCACACTGTCGTGATCGGCGGAACCGTGGTGCGTCGCGCCCTCAGTCGAAACCGCCGCCGCCCTGGGGTGCGGGGATGCGCACGACGCGGTCGTCGGTCGGCGTCGGCTCACCGCCGGACGTGTTGACCGTCGTGACCCACACCTCGCCCTGGGCGCCGGCCGCGGCGCCGCCCAGGCGGCCGTAGCGGTCCTTCGCGATCAGTGCGGGCGCGGCCTGCGCCGCGCCGGTGTGCGCGTCGAGCGGGATCACCGCGAGCGCCTTTCCGTCGCCCATCGACACCGCGACGCCACCGTCGACGGCGGTGCATCCGGCCACGCCCGGACGGTCCGGCCACGTCCACACGGGGGTGCCGGTGCCGCCGTCGGCCGTGACGCGCTGCAGTCGGTCCTCGAGGACGGTCCGGTCGGTCACCCAGACTCCGCCACGCGGGTCGAGGCACACGTCGCCGGCGGTGCCGATGCCGGACAGCGCCACCTGCGGCATCGGCTGTGCGGCGGCCGGCGTCAGTGCGGTCACCCGCAGCACCTTCCCGGCGAGTGATGCGGGATCCGTTGCCGCGACCGGGTTTCCGGCGTCACCGGTGAGGACGGTGAGCTCACCGGGAGCGGTGAACACCAGCGCCCCGCGATTGCCGACGGCACCGCGCGGGATCCCGGTCAGCACGTCCTTGGGGGTGTCGCCGGGCGCGATGCGCACGACCCGGTTGTCGACGGGAGTGGTGACGTAGGCGTACAGCAGGGTGTCCTCGGCGTAGGTGGGGGAGAGCGCGACGTCGAGGAGGCCGCCGTCGCCGGACCCGTCGACGTCGAGCCGGGCCACCTCCTGTGTCGGTGTGCCGGGGTCGATGCGCAGGATCCGGCCGGTCCGGCGCTCGGTCACCAGCGCGGACTGCCCACCGGGCAGCATCGTGATGCCACCGGTGGTGCCCAGGCAGGTGGCGACGACGGCCGGGTCGGGGTCCACGCACGGCGCGGCTTCGCGGGTCGGCTGACTCGGATCGGGGGTGCTGCTGGGCGGACCGCTCGGCGGGCGCGGCTGGAGCTCGCCGGCGGAGAACGTGGGAACCGGGGTGAACGGGCTCGACGCGCTGTCGTCAAAGCGTGCGCAGCCGGTCACGGCGGCCGCGAGGAGGAAGGCGGAGGTGGACAGCACCGCGGTGCGGTGCGCCGCACGTGAGATCGCCATGCCACGAACCGTACGACAACCGGCGGCGCGCGTGGCGAGCCGGTGGGGTGGGCGGGTTCGCGCCCTAGGCTGGGCTGCGTGACCGACACCCCGCGACAGCACCCGGACCACGACCGCGCTCCCAGCGGTGCGTCGAGTCCGTTCGACCGGCCGACCGAGCGGATCCCGACGACCGACGACGAGCTCGGTCTGATGCCGACCGAGCAGATCCCGACCTACACCGGGGCGCCGATACCGCCCGCTCCCGACCCCGCGGAGTTCGGCACCCCGGACCGGTATCCGACGGGGGAGTTGCGGACCGAGGAACTGCGTCCCGGCGGGGCCCGGCCCGAGGAGCTGCCCGTGGAGACGTCCGTCGGCACGCGGTCGGGGGCGGAGATCCCGTACGACCGGGAACTGGCGGCCGCGTTGGCCGCCCCGACCGCGGAGCCGGCCGTCGTCCCACCGACTCCGGCGCCGGTCACCCCGCGCGGCACCCTCGACCTCGGGTTGCTGGTGCTGCGCGTGGCCGTCGGGGCCGTGGCCCTGGCGCACGGCCTGCAGAAGCTGTTCGGGTGGTGGGGTGGTCCGGGGCTGAGCGGGTTCGAAACGGTCCTCGTCGAGGCCGGCTTCCGCCAGGCGCATCTGCTCGCCGTCGCCGGGGCGGTCGGCGAGGTGGTCGCCGGTGTTGCGTTGATCGTCGGGCTGCTGACGCCGCTCGCCGCGGCGGGCCTGCTCGCGGTGCTGATCAACGCGTGGTGTGTCCGGCAGGCCGCCGAGCCGGGCCTGCAGTGGTTCGCGCCGACCGGCCCCGAGCTCGAGTTGCTGCTGGCCGCGACGCTGGTCGCGATCATCCTGTCCGGTCCGGGCCGGATCTCGATCGAGGGCCGGCGCAAGTGGGCGACCCGTCCGCACGTCGGTTCGTTCCTGGCCCTGATCCTGGGCGTGGCCGGCGGGGTGTGCCTGTGGGTCTTCCTGAACGGTGCGAACCCCGTCGGGTGACACCACCGCCGCCCGCTCGCCGTCGCGCCGCTCTCCCTCGGGGAAGCGGCGCGACGCGTGAGTGCGGCCGTCCGTGTCTCGCGGGGAGGCGATGCCGCCGTGCCGCACCCCGGTCGGGGGTGCGGCACGGCGGGCGTCCGGACGGACGTGGTCAGACCGGCAGCGTCGCCGGGGTCATCTCCGCGGCGGGTGCCGGGGCCGGTTCGGCCGGTGCCGCGAGCCGCCGGCCGAGCACCGATCGGCGGTAGCCGTACGAGAAGTACACGACCACCCCGATGCCCATCCACACGACGAACCGGATCCAGGTCTCCACCGACAGGTTCAGCATCAGCCATCCGCAGGCGAGCACCGCGAGGATCGGAACCGCGGGGACCAGCGGCACCCGGAACCCGCGCGGCAGGTCGGGCCGCGTGCGACGGAGAACGACCACCCCGATGCACACCAGCACGAACGCGAACAGGGTGCCGATGTTCACCATTTCCTCGAGCGTGCCCATCGGGAACACTGCGGCGAGCACCGCGACGACGACCCCGACGATCACCGTGATCCGCACCGGCGTGCCGCGACGTCCGGTCTTCGCGAGGCCGCGCGGCATCAGCCCGTCGCGGGACATCGCGAACAGCACCCGGGTCTGGCCGAGCATCATCACCATCACCACCGTCGTCAGGCCGGCGAGACCGCCGAATGCGATCACCATCTGGGCCCAGGTGATGCCGTGCGCGGCGAACGCGGTGGCCAGGGTCGCGCTGCTGTCGCCGACCAGGGGGCTGCCGGTGCGCAGGTCGGTGTACTTGACCATGCCGGTCAGCACCAGGGTGACGGCGACGTACAGCACCGTGACGATCGCGAGCGACCCGAGAATTCCTCGGGGAAGGGATTTCTGCGGGTTCTTCGTCTCCTCCGCGGTGGTGGCGACGACGTCGATCCCGATGAACGCGAAGAACACGAGGCTGGCCGCGGCGAGCAGTCCGTACCAGCCGTACGTGCTGCCGCCGGCACCGGTGAAGTAGGACAGCAGCGACTGGTGCAGACCGGCGGCGGTGGCGGTGGACTGCTCGGCGGGCGGGATGAACGGCCCGTAGTTGTCGGTGTCGATGTAGAACATGCCGACGACGATGACCAGCAGGACGACCAGGATCTTGATGCCGGTGACGATCGCGGACACCCGCGAGGACACCTTGGTGCCGACCGCGAGAACCACGGTCAGGACGCCGACGATCAGCAGGGCTCCCCAGTCGACGTTGATCGGTCCGAGCGCGATCGTCGTCGACCCGCCCGCTCCGAACACGGTGCCCAGATACAGGGACCAACCCTTGGCGACGACCGCGGAGGCGAGCGCGAACTCGAGGATCAGGTCCCAGCCGATGATCCACGCCACGAACTCACCGAAGGTCGCGTACGAGAAGGTGTACGCGCTGCCCGCGACCGGGACGGTCGACGCGAACTCGGCGTAGCACAGCGCGGCGAGCCCGCAGGCGCAGGCGGCCAGGACAAAGGCGAGTGAAATGGACGGTCCGGCAACGTTTCCCGCGGTCCGGGCAGTGAGGGTGAAGATGCCCGCGCCGATCACGACCGCGACGCCGAAGACGGTCAGGTCGCGCGCGGTGAGCTCTCTTCGGAGTTTGGTTCCGGGCTCGTCGGTGTCCGCGATCGACTGCTCGACGGACTTGGTACGCCAGATACCGGATCCGGGCATGGGCGTGCTCCTTGGTGTGCTCCGGCGGCCTCGTGGGCCGGGATTGGACTGGGCCACACAATGTGATGTGGGTCTCATCGGCGAGACGAGACAAGCACCGGGACGGGGATCGCGCAACATCGGGGACGGCAGGTGCGCACGCTGCGCAGTACGGGCGCCGGCGCCGGCGGCGCAGCTGCGCATCGTGCGCATCCCCGAATCCGGTGGGCTGTCATCTCGCTCAGGTCTGTTGACAATCGTGTGACGTGGCTTACAGTTCACCTCGCGGGAATCCCCGTAACCCATTGCCCCACAGCGCACGCGCCCCACGAGGGTGACGGCGGTCGTGGGTGCGGAGCAGTCAGGAGCATGAGTGAGTGCAGTCGACACCCTCGCCGAACAGGGCTTCGAGCAGCTGTCCATCCAGCGCATCGCGGGCGGATTCGCCAGCATCGTCGCCGTGCACGACACCACCCTCGGACCCGCGCTGGGGGGTGTGCGGATCCGCAAGTACGCCACCGACGATCTCGCCGCCGCCGACGCGTTGCGGCTGGCCCGGGCGATGACGTTCAAGGCCGCGCTGGCGGGGCTGCCGCTCGGTGGCGGAAAGTCCGTGATCAACGCCGACCCGCACGACGACAAGTCCGTCGAGATGCTCGAGGCCCACGGCAGGCACGTCGCGGCGTTCGGCGGTCGGTACATCCCGGGCGCCGACATGGGCACCGGGCCGGCCGACCTCGCCGTGATCGGCCGCCATGCGCCGCGGGTGTCGAGTGACCGCCGCGACCCGTCTCCCTACACCGCGCGCGGTGTCGTTGCCTCGATCGAGACCGTCTCGAACCGGTTGGCCGGCAACGGGATCGGGCACAACGGGCTAGACGGGCTGCGGGTCGCCGTGCAGGGGATCGGTAACGTGGGCCTCGGGATCGTCGAGCAGCTCACCGCCCGGGGGGCGCGGGTGACCGTCGCCGACCCCGACCCGCGACGGGTCGCGCTCGCCGTCGAGGCGCACGGTGCCACCGCGACTACGCTCGACGAGGTGCTGCTCGCCGACGTCGACGTGGTGTGCCCGGCGGGTCCCGGCCTGACCGTGACCGAGGCGGTCGCCGGCAGCCTGCGGGCGCGGGCGGTCGTCGGGGCCGCGAACAACATGCTCGCCGGGCCGGGGGTCGGCGCGACCCTCGCCGCCCGCGGCATCGTGCACGTCCCGGACTTCGTCTCCAACGCGGGCGGGCTGATCTCCTGCGCGGCCGAGGTCGGCGGCGAGGACGAGTTCGTCGGCCGCGTCGACCGGATCGGCGCGGTGGTGGACGAGATCCTGCACCAGGCCGCGGTGACCGGAAGCGACCCCGACACCGCCGCGGTCGCGTTGGCGCGCAAGCGAATCGACGCGGCGCGCGTCGCCGCCTGAACCGGCCCACCGACGGCTCGGCCCCGGCGCGGTGAATTCGCGCCGGGGCCGAGCCCGGGTGTTCCGGTCACCGGGTGACGGTCACGGGACCTGCCGGACCGCACCCTTGTCGGCGGAGGTCGCCAGCGCGGCGTAGGCGCGCAGCGCGGTGGTGACGGTGCGCTGGCGGTCGACCGGCTGCCAGGGGCGCTCGGACGCCTCCATCTTCGCGCGCCGCTCGGCCAGCACCGCGTCGTCGACGAGCACCTCGAGGGTGCGCGTGGCGACGTCGATGCGGATCTGGTCGCCGTTCTCCACCAGGCCGATCACGCCGCCGGCCGCGGCCTCGGGGGAGATGTGGCCGATCGACAGGCCGGACGTGCCGCCGGAGAAGCGGCCGTCGGTGATCAGTGCGCACTCCTTGCCGAGGCCCGCGCCCTTGAGGAACGCCGTCGGGTGCAGCATCTCCTGCATGCCCGGTCCGCCCTTCGGGCCCTCGTAGCGGACCACGATGACGTCGCCCGGCTTGATCTGCTTCTGCAGGATCACCGAGACGGCCTCCTCCTGCGACTCGACCACCACGGCCGGGCCCTGGAAGGAGAACAGCTCCTCGTCGATGCCCGCGGTCTTGAGGATCGCGCCGTCGACGGCGACGTTGCCGCGCAGGACGCACAGGCCACCCTCGACGGTGTACGCGTGCTCCTTGTCGCGGATGCATCCGCCCTCGGCGTCCGTGTCGAGCGCGGACCACCGGTTGTTCGTCGAGAACGGCTCGGTGGTGCGCACGCCGCCGGGTGCGGCGTGGAAGAGTTCGAGTGCTTCGTCGGACGCCTTGCCGGAACGGATGTCCCAGGTGTCGAGCCACTCGTCGAAGCTCGCGGTGTGGACGGTGGAGACGTCGGTCTCGAGCAGTCCGGCACGGCGGAGTTCACCGAGCAGGGCCGGGATGCCGCCGGCCCGGTGCACGTCCTCCATGTGGTAGTCCGAGTTGGGGGAGACCTTCGACAGGCACGGCACCCCACGGCTGATCTCGTCGATCGTGGCGAGGTCGAAGTCGACCTCGCCTTCCTGGGCGGCGGCGAGCGTGTGCAGCACGGTGTTGGTCGAGCCGCCCATGGCCACGTCCAGTGCCATCGCGTTGCGGAACGCCTTGGGGGACGCGATGTTCCGGGGCAGAACCGACTCGTCCTCGTCGCGGTACCACCGCAGCGCGGCCTCGACGACGGTGGTGCCGGCCTTGCTGAACAGCGCGCGGCGGGCCTCGTGGGTGGCGAGCGTCGATCCGTTGCCCGGCAGCGCGAGGCCCAGGGCCTCGGTCAGGCAGTTCATCGAGTTCGCGGTGAACATGCCCGAGCAGGATCCGCAGGTCGGGCACGCGCTGCGTTCGACCTCGTCCAGCCCGTCGTCGGTGACGGCGTCGTTGGCGGACGCGGAGATCGCGGTGATCAGGTCGGTCGGAGCCTGGGCGACGCCGCCGACGACGACCGCCTTGCCTGCCTCCATCGGGCCACCGGAGACGAACACCGTCGGGATGTTCAGGCGCATCGCGGCATTGAGCATGCCGGGGGTGATCTTGTCGCAGTTCGAGATGCACACCAGCGCGTCGGCGGTGTGGGCGTTGACCATGTACTCGACGGAGTCGGCGATGATCTCGCGGCTCGGCAGCGAGTACAGCATGCCGCCGTGGCCCATCGCGATGCCGTCGTCGACCGCGATGGTGTGGAACTCGCGCGGCACACCGCCGGCGGCGCGGACGGCCTCCGCGACGATCTCGCCGACGTCCTTGAGGTGCACGTGACCCGGGACGAACTGGGTGTACGAGTTCGCGATCGCGACGATCGGCTTGCCGAAGTCGGAGTCCGTCATGCCGGTGGCGCGCCAGAGCGCGCGGGCTCCGGCGGCATTGCGTCCGGCGGTGGTGGTGCGTGACCTCAGCGGGGGCATGGGCGTCCTTCACTCATCGGGGCACGTCCGCCGGCCCGGATGGGCTGGGGTCGAACGGGCGTGCCGTGATCGGGGGAACCCGGCGCGCGGGGCGGTCTGCGGGACGGTAGTCGGGAACGACGAACCGCCCGACCGGCGTCGGGTGCTTGCCGTCAACGGTACGCGCGTGTTAGTCGGCGTCCGGATCCGACTCGGTCGCGCGGTCCGGGTCGGTCGCCGCGGTCCGTTCGGTCACGGCCGCGTCCTTCTCGGTCCGCTCCTGCTCGCGACGCTCCCGCTCGACGCGGTCGGCGACGGCGTACGGGTCGGTGATCCGGCCGCCGCTGGCCTCGGCGATCTGCGGCAGTCGGCCGAAGGTGACCACCGGCAGCGTCCTCTCGGTGCCGTCGGTCAGCTCGGCGTGCGCCCAGCCGTTCTTCGGGAACCGGAAGCCCGTGACCCGGTCCCAGCCGATCGTCTCGCTGGAGAACGTCCGGCGGACGTGCAGGCCCTCGGCGTCGACGACGGTGCGCACGCGCAGCATCCAGTACGCGACGGCGACCGGGACCAGCCACAGCACCGACACCCACGGGGGGCTGGGGAAGATCACGAAGCTCAGGCCGAACGCGAGCAGGAACACTCCGAGGAGGCCGAGCTTGGAGATGTGGATGGACTGCGGAGCCGGTTCGGCGGTGTGGGAGGATGGAGACGGTGGCACGGGCTGCGATGGGGACGACACAGCACCATCCTCGCATTGCGGCCGGCGCTCTCACATTCTGGGACAGCAGACTCACCAAAGTTGACTGTTTACCCTTGACGCGCCTACCTTCGAGCGCGTGAAGCAGAATGAGTTGCTCGTAATCGGCCGGCGCGTCGTCGCCTGAGTCGATTCTCGTCAACTCGAAAAGCACGACGCGCCACCCTCGTACAGCAGACAATGCTGACGGGGGTTTTTTGTTGCCCGGACTCTGTTCGAACCGTCAACACCAGAGGAATCACCAGTGAGCGCACCAACCGCACGGCCGCAGCCCACGCCGCGCAAGTCGGGGGCCCCGGCTCAGCCCGGCCCCACGGCGGCACCCCAGCCCGGAACTCGACGCCAGGTCGCCCCCGAGCGGGTCACCGGCGCCCAGTCCGTGGTCCGCGCCCTCGAGGAGCTCGAGGTGGACACCGTGTTCGGCATCCCGGGCGGTGCGGTTCTCCCCGTCTACGACCCGCTGTTCGACTCGAAGAAGGTTCGGCACGTCCTGGTCCGGCACGAGCAGGGTGCCGGACACGCCGCGACCGGGTACGCGCAGGCCACCGGCAAGGTCGGTGTCTGCATGGCGACCTCCGGCCCCGGTGCCACGAACCTGGTGACCCCGCTCGCCGACGCCCAGATGGACTCGGTGCCGGTCGTCGCGGTCACCGGCCAGGTCGGGCGCAGCCTGATCGGCACCGACGCCTTCCAGGAGGCGGACATCTCCGGCATCACGATGCCGATCACCAAGCACAACTTCCTCATCACCGACGGCATCGACATCCCGCGCATCATGGCCGAGGCGTTCTACCTGGCGTCCTCGGGTCGTCCGGGCGCGGTTCTGGTGGACATTCCGAAGGACGTGCTGCAGGCGCAGACCACCTTCTCGTGGCCGCCGGAGATGCGGCTGCCCGGCTACCGCCCGGTGTCCAAGCCGCACGGCAAGCAGGTCCGCGAGGCGGCGCGCCTGATCGCGGAGTCCACGTCGCCGGTGTTCTACGTCGGTGGCGGCGTCATCAAGGCCGAGGCGTCCGCGGAGCTGCTCGAGCTGGCGGAGCTGACCGGCATCCCGGTGGTCACCACGCTGATGGCGCGCGGTGCGTTCCCGGACAGCCACCCGCTGCACTGCGGCATGCCCGGCATGCACGGCGCCGTCGCGGCCGTCGCCGCGCTGCAGAAGGCGGACCTGCTGATCACCCTCGGCGCCCGCTTCGACGACCGCGTCACCGGCCAGCTCGACTCGTTCGCGCCCGACGCCAAGGTCATCCACGCGGACATCGACCCCGCCGAGATCGGCAAGAACCGGTACGCGGACGTGCCGATCGTCGGGGACTGCCGTGAGGTGATCGTCGAGCTGATCGAGGCGATCCGGGCCGACAAGGCCACCGGCACCACGATGGACCTGACCAAGTGGTGGGCGTACCTGAACGACCTGCGCGAGACGTACCCGCTGGCGTACGGCAAGCCGTCCGACGGTGCCCTGTCGCCGGAGTACGTGATCGAGGCGGTCGGCCGGCTCGCCGGTCCCGACGCGATCTACTGCGCGGGCGTCGGCCAGCACCAGATGTGGGCCGCGCAGTTCGTCAAGTACGAGAAGCCGCGCACCTGGCTGAACTCCGGCGGCCTCGGCACGATGGGCTACGCCGTGCCCGCCGCGATGGGCGCCAAGATGGGCATGCCCGACAAGGAAGTCTGGGCCATCGACGGCGACGGCTGCTTCCAGATGACCAACCAGGAACTCGCGACCTGCGCGGTCGAGGGTGTGCCGATCAAGGTCGCGCTGATCAACAACGGCAACCTCGGCATGGTCCGGCAGTGGCAGACCCTCTTCTACGAGGAGCGCTACTCGAACACCAACCTCGGCACCCACGGCGCCGTCCGGATCCCGGACTTCGTCAAGCTCGGCGAGGCGCTGGGCTGCCACGCCATCCGCGTCGAACGCGAGGAGGACGTCGAGGCGGCGATCCGCGAGGCCCAGTCGATCAACGACCGGCCCGTGGTCATCGACTTCATCGTCGGTGCGGACGCGCAGGTGTGGCCGATGGTCGCGGCCGGTACCAGCAACGACGAGATCCAGGCGGCCCGGGGCATCCGGCCGCTGTTCGACGACGACGAGACGGCGTCCGAGCCGGCCGTCATCCACGAGGCGATGGAACGCGAGCAGCGGACCGGCGAGTCCGCTGCGAAGAAGACGGAGGACACCAAGTGAGCACGAGCCACACCCTGAGCGTTCTCGTCGAGGACAAGCCGGGCGTGCTGGCGCGAGTCGCGGCACTGTTCTCCCGGCGCGGGTTCAACATCGAGTCGCTCGCGGTCGGCGGCACCGAGGTGCCCGACATCTCGCGCATGACGATCGTCGTCACGGTGGACGAGTTCCCGCTCGAGCAGGTGACCAAGCAGCTCAACAAGCTGGTCAACGTCATCAAGATCGTCGAGCAGGAGGACGAGGCGTCGGTGGCGCGCGAGCTCGTCCTGATCAAGGTGCGGGCCGACGCCAGCGTCCGCACACAGGTCATCGAGACGGTGAACCTGTTCCGCGCCAAGGTGATCGACGTCTCGCCCGAGTCGCTCACCGTCGCGGCGACCGGCACCCGGTCGAAGCTCGACGCGCTGCTGCGCATGCTCGACCCGTACGGCATCCGGGAGATCGTGCAGTCCGGTGTCGTCGCGGTCGGACGTGGCCCGAAGTCGATCACGGCCACCCGCTAGCTAAGTTCTACTCATTCACGCACGGCTTTAATCCAGAGGAGAGGTAATACCAGTGGCAGTCGAGATGTTCTACGACGATGACGCCGACCTGTCGATCATCCAGGGCCGGAAGGTCGCGGTCATCGGCTACGGCAGCCAGGGCCACGCGCACTCGCTGAGCCTGCGCGATTCCGGTGTCGACGTCCGCATCGGCCTGAAGGAGGGCTCGAAGTCCCGCGCGAAGGCCGAGGAGCAGGGCCTGACCGTCGGCACCCCGGCCGAGGTCGCCGAGTGGGCGGACGTGATCATGGTCCTCGCGCCCGACACCGCGCAGGCGTCGATCTACACCAACGAGATCGAGCCGAACCTCAAGGACGGCGACGCGCTGTTCTTCGGCCACGGCCTCAACATCCACTTCGGCCTGATCAAGCCCCCGGCGAACGTCACCATCGGCATGGTCGCCCCGAAGGGCCCCGGCCACCTCGTGCGCCGCCAGTTCGTCGACGGCAAGGGTGTTCCGGCCCTGATCGCCGTGCACCAGGATCCGAAGGGCGAGGGCCAGGCCCTGGCGCTGTCCTACGCGAAGGGCATCGGCGGCACCCGCGCCGGCGTCATCAAGACGGACTTCAAGGAGGAGACCGAGACCGACCTGTTCGGTGAGCAGGCCGTCCTCTGCGGTGGCACCGAGGAGCTCGTCAAGACCGGCTTCGACGTGCTCGTCGAGGCGGGCTACGCGCCGGAGATGGCGTACTTCGAGTGCCTGCACGAGCTCAAGCTGATCGTCGACCTGATGTACGAGGGCGGCATCGCCCGGATGAACTACTCGGTCTCCGACACCGCCGAGTTCGGCGGCTACCTGTCCGGCCCGCGGGTCATCGACGCCGGCACCAAGGAGCGCATGAAGGACATCCTGAAGGACATCCAGGACGGCACCTTCGTCAAGCGTCTCGTCGCGAACGTCGAGAACGGCAACACCGAGCTCGAGGGCCTGCGGAAGCAGAACTCCGAGCACGGCATCGAGGTCGTCGGCAAGAAGCTGCGCGACCTGATGAGCTGGGTCGATCGCCCGATCACCGAAACCGCTTAGGCGGCTGCGCCGCCCGTGAGTCCTCCGGTCCCGTTGCGGGCCGGAACGACTCACGGGCGCGAAGCGCATGTCAACGCCCGATGTCCTTCCGAACGGTGCACACTGTCCGGAAGGACATCGGGCTTTTGTGCTTCAGGCAGGTGGTCGATGACACGTGAATCGGTGATGCAGCAGTGGCTTCCCGGCGTCGAGGTCGCGCGACACTACGAGCGGCCCTGGTTTCGCAAGGACGTCACCGCCGGTATCGCGCTGACCGCGCTCCTGATCCCGGCCGGCATGGGGTACGCGCAGGCGGCGGGGCTGCCACCCGAGACGGGCCTGTACGCGACCATCGTCCCCCTGCTCGTATACGCCCTCGTCGGACCGTCGAAGATCCTCGTCCTCGGCCCCGACTCCTCGCTCGCTCCGATCATCGGCGCCGCCGTCCTCCCCCTGGCGGCCGGTGACTCGGCCCGCGCGGTCGCGCTCGCCGGCCTGCTGGCGATCCTGATGGGCTCGATCCTGATCGTCGGCGGCCTGCTCAAGCTCGGCTTCGTCACCGACCTGCTGTCCAAACCGATCCGGATCGGCTACCTCAACGGCATCGCCCTGGTGGTGGTCGTCAGTCAGATCCCGAAACTGCTCGGATTCTCCATAGACGGGGTCAACCTGATCGACGAGATCCGGCTGACGGTGTCCGCGATCGCCGGTGGCGAGGTCGACGGCACGGCCGCGGCCATCGGGTTCGGCGGCATCGCGGTGATCGTGGGGTTCAAGCTGCTGCACAGCCGAATCCCCGGTGTGCTGGTGGCCGTGATCGGATCGATCGTCGTCTGCTACGCGCTCGGCCTCGCCGACGCGATCCCGATGGCCGGCGCACTGCCGCACGGCCTGCCCGCGCCCGCGCTCGGCGGGCTGCGGTGGTCGGACGTGGCCGAGCTGATCGGTCCGGCCGCGGGTATCGCGCTGGTCGCGTTCGCCGACACCGGCGTGCTCTCCCGCACCTTCGCCGCCCGGCGTGGGGAATCCGTCGACGGCAGCCACGAGATGCGGGCGATCGGCACCGCCAACGTCGCGAGCGGTCTCCTCGGCGGTTTCCCGATGTCGGCGAGTTCGTCCCGCACCCCGGTCGCCGAACAGAACGGTGCGCGAACCCAGTTGGCCGGCGTGGTCGGTGCGGTCCTGATCGTGGTGTTCATCCTGGTCGCGCCGCGGGTGACCGCCTACCTGCCGTCCGCCGCCCTCGCCGCGGTCGTGATCGTGGCGGCGACCTCGCTCGTCGACGTCCGCAGCCTCACCTCGATGTGGTCGATGAGCCGGATCGAGACCGGTCTGGCGATCGCCGCGTTCCTCGGGGTCGCCCTGGTCGGCGTGCTCGAGGGCATCCTCATCGCGATCGGGCTGTCGTTCGTGGCGGTCGTCGTGCACGCCTGGCGTCCGTACCGCACCGAGCTCGTGGCGGTGCCGGGCGTGGACGGCTACCACGACATCATGCGGAACCCGACCGGGCGTCGAATTCCGGGTCTGGTGATCGTGAGGTTCGACGCACAACTGTTCTTCGCGAACGGTGCGATCTTCGACGACTACACCCGGGGGATCGTCGCCGCCGCGCCGGAGACGGTCCGGTGGGTGGTCATCGCGGCGGAGCCGATCACCGACATCGACACCACCGCGATGGACGAGCTGGTCGAACTCGACCAGTTCTTGTCCGGCAACGGAATTCACCTCGTGTTCGCGGAGATGAAGGACCCGGTGAAGGACAAGTTGCGCAGGCTCGGCCTGGGGGAGCGGTTCGGGCCCGACCGCTTCCACCCGACGATCGACACGGCCGTCGAGGCGTTCGAGGCCGAGAGGAATCGCTAGCGGAATCGACGACCGGCGCGTCCACCATGTGGTACGCCCGACCCGCGGGGTGATACGTGAGCAGCGGGGCCACTAAGCTGTCCAGGTCACGAACTCCGGGGGTGAGGCCCGAGTCGACCCCCGGGTTCGAGGACGATCCGCCCAGACATCTAGCACAGGGAGTTCACTCGTGAGCCAGAATGGCCGTCCCGTTGTCCTGATCGCCGACAAGCTCGCACAATCGACCGTCGATGCGCTCGGAGACGGTGTCGAGGTGCGCTGGGTGGACGGGCCGGACCGCCCCGCCCTGCTCGCCGCGGTGCCCGAGGCCGACGCCCTCCTGGTCCGCTCCGCGACCACGGTGGACGCCGAGGTGCTGGCCGCCGCGACCAAGCTGAAGATCGTCGGCCGTGCCGGCGTCGGCCTCGACAACGTCGACATTCCGGCCGCCACCGAGCGTGGCGTCATGGTCGTCAACGCGCCGACCTCCAACATCCACTCGGCGGCCGAGCACGCGGTGTCGCTGCTGCTGTCGACCGCGCGTCAGATCCCCGCCGCCGACCGCACGCTGCGTGAGCGGACCTGGAAGCGGTCCAGCTTCAACGGCACCGAGATCCTCGGCAAGACGGTCGGCGTCGTCGGCCTCGGCCGCATCGGTCAGCTGTTCGCGCAGCGCCTGGCCGCCTTCGAGACCAACGTCATCGCGTACGACCCGTACCTGCCCGCCGCGCGGGCCGCGCAGCTCGGCATCGAGCTGGTCGAGATCGACGAACTGGTCGAGCGTGCGGACTTCATCTCGGTGCACCTGCCGAAGACCAAGGAGACGGCCGGCCTGATCAACGCCGAGCGGCTCGCGAGGGCCAAGGACGGCGTCATCATCGTCAACGCGGCCCGCGGCGGTCTGATCGACGAGGACGCCCTGTACGACGCGCTCGTGTCCGGCAAGGTGCGCGCCGCCGGCCTCGACGTGTTCAACACCGAGCCGTGCACCGACTCGAGGCTCTTCGACCTCGACAACGTCGTCGTGACCCCGCACCTGGGTGCCTCGACCGGCGAGGCGCAGGACCGTGCCGGTACCGACGTCGCCAAGAGCGTCCTGCTGGCCCTGGCCGGCGAGTTCGTCCCGGACGCCGTCAACGTCTCCGGCGGTCCGGTCGGCGAGGAGGTCGCGCCGTGGCTCGAGCTGGTCCGCAAGCTCGGTCTGATCGCGGGCACGCTGTCCCCGGAGGCCGTGCAGAACGTCCAGGTCATCGCCAGCGGTGAGCTGTCCGCCGAGAACGTCGACATCCTCGGTCTGGCCGCCCTGCGCGGGCTGTTCTCGGCCAGCAGCGACGAGGCGGTCACGTTCGTCAACGCCCCGCAGCTCGCCGAGCAGCGTGGTGTCGGCGTCGAGGTCGACAAGCACAGCGAGGCCCTGACCCACCGCAGCGCCGTCGAGGTCCGCGCGGTTGCCGCCGACGGGACCGTCACCGCGGTGTCCGGCGCGCTGACCGGGCTGCAGCAGGTCGAGAAGATCGTCAACATCAACGGCCGCAGCTTCGACCTGCGTGCCGAGGGCCACAACATCGTCGTGCACTACACGGATCGCCCGGGCGTGCTCGGCACCCTCGGCACGGTGCTCGGCAACGCCGGCGTCGACATCCAGGCCGCGGCGCTGAGCCAGGACGCCGAGGGCCAGGGTGCGACCGTGATCCTGCGCGTCGACCGTGTCGTCGGTGACGCCGAGGTCGCGCAGATCGTCGAGAAGCTCGACGCCCGCGTCGCCCAGGTCGACCTGTCCTGATCGGTTCCCGACATCGACTGTGGCCGTGACCGTTGGACGAAACGGTCACGGCCACAGTCGGATTCACGGCCCAGCCTCCGCCTGGCGCCACGAGGAAAAGAGAGTGTGTTCATGAAGCTTGCAGTCATCCCCGGTGACGGCATCGGTGTCGAGGTCACCGCGGAAGCGCTGAAGGTGCTGCGGAAGCTCGTCCCGGACCTGGAGACCACCGAGTACGACCTCGGCGCCAAGCGCTACAACGAGACCGGTGAACTGCTGCCGGAAGCCGAGCTCGCCGCGATCCGTCAGCACGACGCGATCCTGCTCGGCGCGATCGGCGACCCGCGCCTCGTCGGTCCGGGCATCCTCGAGCGTGGCCTCCTGCTGAACATGCGGTTCCAGCTCGATCACCACGTGAACCTGCGCCCGGCCCGCACCTACCCGGGCTCGACGTCGCCGCTCGCCGCGAACCCGGACATCGACTTCGTCGTCGTCCGCGAGGGCACCGAGGGCCCGTACACCGGCAACGGCGGAGCGATCCGCGTCGGCACCGACCACGAGATCGCGACCGAGGTCTCGATCAACACCTGGTTCGGCGCCGAGCGGGTGGTGCGCTACGCGTTCGCGCTGGCCCAGACCCGCCGCAAGCACCTGACGCTGATCCACAAGACCAACGTGCTCTCGAACGCCGGTGCGATCTGGACCCGCGCGATCGAGACGGTCGGCGCCGAGTACCCGGATGTCGAGACGGCGTACTGCCACATCGACGCCGCGACCATCTACATGGTCACCGACCCGGGCCGGTTCGACGTGATCGTCACCGACAACCTGTTCGGCGACATCATCACCGACCTGGCCGGCGCGGTCACCGGAGGCATCGGTCTCGCCGCGTCCGGCAACATCGACGCCTCCGGCGCCAACCCGTCGATGTTCGAGCCGGTACACGGGTCCGCTCCGGACATCGCGGGCACGGGGGTCGCCGACCCGACGGCCGCGATCCTGTCCGCGGCGTTGCTGCTGCGGCACCTCGGCCGCGAGGAGGACGCCGCCCGGGTCGAGCGGGCCGTCGAGGCCGATCTCGCGTCCCGTGGCGACGGCCCGATCGTGACCACCGAGGTCGGAGACCGGATCGCCGCCGCGCTCTAGTACGGTCGCACGGCGCCGCCCGCGCACCGTTCGGTGCGCGGGCGGCGCCGTGTTCACCCCGGGGTCGCGCCGGGCACGGGGCGTCCGACGGGACCGAACCTCCACTCACGGCACGGTTCCGGCGGGGTCGTCCGGCACCAGGGGGGCGGCCGCGAGGGGAAACACGGCGGCGACCGCGAACGCGACCGGGAACCCGGCCGCGGCGATCAGCGCCCCGAACAACGGCGGGACGACCGACGCCGCCAGGTACTGGCTGGTGTTCTGGGCGCCGAGCGCCCGGCCGCTCCAGTACGGCCCGGCGATCTCGGCCACCGCGGTGAAGGCCAGGCCGTTGTCCGCGACGGTGACGACGGAGGCCACCACCAGCAGCAGCACCGACACGGGCGAATCCAGCCAGTCCGTCAGGGCCAGCGCGGCCATACAAGCCGCGGCGGCGAGCGCGACCGTCCGCAACGGACCCATCCGGCTGCCCACCCGATCCGACCAGGCGCCTGCGCCGATCCGCCCCAGCGCACCGAACAGCTGGGTCACCGTGATCAGCACCCCGGCGGCGGTGGCCGACCAGTTCCGGTCGGTCATCAGCCACACCAGCGCGAACGTCCACACCAGATACTGCGGGACGACCAACGCGGTGGAGACGGCGTGGATCCGCCACAACACGTCCCGACCGCGATACGGGTTGTCCAGCAGCCCTTGTTCCGAGGCCGCGGCCCGAGTCGGCCGCGGCGGGTCGACGACCAGCAGCAGGCACGCCAGGGCGGCGACGGCGCACACGACGGCGGGCACCGCCAGCGCCCAGCCGATCCCCGGGCCCGCGGCCAGGCGCGGGACGGTCAGCGCGGCCACGGCGACGCCGAGCGGTAGCGCCATCTGCCGGATGCCCATCGCGAATCCACGCCGCTCGGGCGGGAACCAGCCCACCACCACGCGACCGCTCGCGGCGTTGGCGCTCGACGCCGCCATGCCGCCGAGCAGCAGGAACGCTCCCAGTGCGACGAACGAGGAGCTCAGCGCGGCCGCGGCACCCGCCACCGCGGCGGCTCCCAGACCGATCGCCAGCACGCGGCGTTCGCCGATCCGGTCGACCACCGCACCCCAGGCGATCAGGCTCACCAGGAAGCCGACGGTCGGCGCGGCCGCGATCAACCCGGTGCGCGCCAGGCTCATTCCGTACTCGTCGTGCAGGGTCGGGATCAGGAACGCCGGTCCGTTCGAGAAGATCGCGCCCGCCGCCTGGGCGAAGACGCCGAGCGCGAGCATCGTCCATCGTCGGGTCGTGCCGATCCGGTCGGTGCGGACCTGAATGCTCATGCTCACCGTCCCAATATGTGAAACATTGATCTTAAAAAGTGAAACAATGGCCCGAGTGTATACCCGCCCGAGGCGGGCGGAAACCCGTGTGCCGGAATCGGGTCGATAGACTGCGCCCATGCGTCTAGGACGAATTGCCAGCCCGGATGGGGTCGCCTTCGTGTCGATCGAGGGGGAGGGGGATGCGCGCGTCGCGAAGGAGATCGCCGAGCATCCCTTCGGGACGCCGACCTTCACCGGTCGCAGCTGGCCGCTGGCCGACGTCCGGCTGCTCGCCCCGATCCTGGCGAGCAAGGTGATCTGCGTCGGCAAGAACTACGCTGCGCACGCCGCCGAGATGGGATCCGAGGCGCCCGCGGACCCGGTGATCTTCATCAAGCCGAACACCGCGATCGTCGGCCCCGGTGCGCCGATCGTGTTGCCGCCCAGCTCGAACGAGGTCCACTACGAGGGTGAGCTCGCGATCGTGATCGGCCGGCCGTGCAAGGACGTGCCTGCCTCGAAGGCGCTCGACGTGGTGCTCGGCTACACCGTCGCCAACGACGTCTCCGCCCGCGACCAGCAGCGCCACGACGGTCAGTGGACGCGCGCGAAGGGGCACGACACCTTCTGCCCGCTCGGGCCGTGGATCGAGACGAAGCTCGACGCGTCCGACGTCGAGATCCGCACCGAGGTCAACGGTGAGGTCAAGCAGCGCAGCCGCACTTCTCTTCTGCTGCACGACATCCCGAAGATCATCGAGTGGATCTCCGCGGTGATGACGCTGTTGCCGGGTGACGTGATCCTCACCGGGACCCCGGAGGGGGTCGGCCCGATCGTCGCCGGTGACAGCGTCAGCATCACCGTCGAGGGCATCGGCACCCTGACGAATCCGGTCGCCGCCAAGGGGTGATCCGGCCGCGCTCGCGGGCCGCGCGCTTTCCGGGAGCGAGCGTGCGTCCCGCCTGCTGGTCGCGATCCGGGGACTAACCTGTAGGGGACCGCTTTCCCCTGCGACCCAAGTGAGCCATGACCACCAGCGAAGTGCGCGTTCGTTTCTGTCCGTCTCCCACCGGAACCCCGCATGTCGGGCTCGTCCGCACCGCCCTGTTCAACTGGGCCTACGCGCGACACCACGGCGGCAAGTTCGTCTTCCGCATCGAGGACACCGACGCCGCCCGCGACTCGGAGGAGTCGTACCAGGCGATCCTCGACGCGCTGCGCTGGCTGGGGCTGAACTGGGACGAGGGGCCCGAGGTGGGTGGCCCCTACGAGCCGTACCGGCAGTCCCAGCGGCGCGACCTGCACCTGGACATCGTGCGGCGGCTGGTCGAGGCCGGCGAGGCGTACGAGTCGTTCTCCACGCCCGAGGAGGTCGAGGCGCGGCACCACGCCGCCGGGCGGGACCCGAAGCTCGGCTACGACAACTTCGACCGCACCCTCACCGAGGAGCAGAAGGAGATCTACCGCGCGGAGGGCCGCAAGGCGGTGATCCGGCTGCGGATGCCGGACCACGACCTGACGTGGGTGGACCTGGTGCGCGGCGAGACCACGTTCAAGGCCGGAACCGTCCCGGACTTCGCGCTCACCCGCGGCAACGGCATCCCCCTGTACACGCTCGTCAACCCCGTCGACGACGCGCTGATGAAGATCACCCACGTCCTGCGCGGCGAGGACCTGCTGTCGTCGACGCCCCGGCAGCTCGCGCTGTACGCGGCGCTGCAGCGCATCGGGGTGGCCGATCTCACACCCGAGTTCGGTCACCTCCCGTTCGTGATGGGGCAGGGCAACAAGAAGCTGTCCAAGCGTGACCCCGAGTCGAACCTCTTCATCCACCGGGATCGCGGCTTCATCCCCGAGGGTCTGCTGAACTACCTGGCGCTGCTCGGCTGGAGCCTCGCCGACGACCGCGACGTGTTCACCCTCGACGAGATGGTCGCGGCGTTCGACATCACGAAGGTGAACTCGAACCCCGCCCGGTTCGACCAGAAGAAGGCGGATGCGATCAACGCCGAGCACATCCGGATGCTCGAGCCGGCGGACTTCGCGGCCCGCCTGCGTGTCTTCCTGGAGGCGCACGGGCGTCCCGTCGACGCGCTGACCGCGGACCAGTTCGCGGTCGCCGCGGAACTCGTGCAGACCCGGATCGTGGTGCTGGGTGACGCGTGGGACCTGCTCGAGTTCCTGTTCGTCGACGAAGCCGAGTTCGTCGTCGATCCCGCCGCGGCGGCGAAGAACCTGGGTGCGGACGCGGCGCCGGTTCTCGATGCCACGATCGCCGCGCTCGACGGCCTGAGCAGCTGGGCGACGGCCGACATCGAGGAGTCGCTGAAGGCCGCCCTGATCGAGGGTCTCGAGCTCAAGCCGCGCAAGGCGTTTGCCCCGGTTCGGGTCGCGGTGACCGGTTCGCACGTCAGCCCGCCGCTGTACGAGTCGATGGAGCTGCTCGGTCGCGAGACCACGATGGCACGGCTGCGTGCCGCCCGCGAAACCATCACCCAGTGACCTCGTCGGCTGGTCGGGTGGCCCGGTTTCATGCCCCTGACCAGCCGATTTGGAGGATGACGGGTGGGCTTTGCTAAAGTTCTCCTCGGTTCGAACGACGGCCTCCGCCTCGCAGCGAAGGACGTCGGGACAAGCCATTGGGGTATGGTGTAATTGGCAACACAGCTGATTCTGGTTCAGCCATTCTAGGTTCGAGTCCTGGTACCCCAGCGGAAATCCGGTGAGTGATCATCGGGTGTCCATGCAGTACACGGCACGTCCCCCTGGCCCCGTCGTCTAGCGGCCTAGGACGCCGCCCTCTCAAGGCGGTAGCGCGGGTTCAAATCCCGTCGGGGCTACCACGGAGAGCGTGCCGATTCTGCTCGATCGAATCATCGATCGAAGTCCTGGCCCCGTCGTCTAGCGGCCTAGGACGCCGCCCTCTCAAGGCGGTAGCGCGGGTTCAAATCCCGTCGGGGCTACGAACGAAGACCCTCCGGTTCGCCGGAGGGTCTTCGTGTTTCTCGGGTCGGGTCAGCCGCTCTTGCGGCGAAATTCACGCTTGTGGTCGGCGGGGCCGTGGGCGTGATGGACCTTCGAGTCGCCGGCCGGTGCGTTGCCGTGTATCGAGTGCTGGTGGTTCTTGCGCTCGAGTGCCGCGCGGAACTGTTCCTTGATCTGTTCGCTCTCGGATTCGGTCACGATGCGTTCCTCCTGGATGATCCGTCCGATGGGTGGTCGCATCGTGACCGTACCGCGACGGCGGCGGTGCCGCCGCTCGATTTTCAGCCGGTGGGGGTCAGAGGTACTCGGCGGTGCTGCCGCCGACGGGCATCGCCGGCAGGCCGAGCTTGCGGTGGTCCCACGAGCGAACCCGCTCAGGCTTCACCCGTACCGCCACGCGCTTGTTGAGCATCATCTCGATCGCCGGGTCGACGTCCTTCGTGTAGGGGCCGGTGTAGCGCTCCCAGATGCTGACGCCGACGGCCCAGAGCGCGGCCGCGTCGTCGACGATCTCGGCGGTGCCCTCGAAGGAGACGCCGCGCAGGGTGTCGTACGTCTCGCCGTCCTCGATCATCACGGTGATGCGGTCGTCGCGGCGTAGGTTGACGGCCTTCTGTGACTTGGCCTTC
The DNA here is from genome assembly GCF_039540555.1 of Rhodococcus olei. NCBI lineage: Bacteria > Bacillati > Actinomycetota > Actinomycetes > Mycobacteriales > Nocardiaceae > Rhodococcus > Rhodococcus olei. The sequence goes on from NZ_BAABFB010000029.1 coordinate 204,615, forward strand.
GTCTCGAACCAGAGTTCGCCGTCGACGATCGCGTACCACATCGCGATCAGGTGCGGGGCACCACTCGGCCCGATGGTGGCCATCGTCGCGACTCGACTGTGTTCGACGAATTCGGTGATCTCGGCCTCGGTCATCGTGACCTGAGCGCGCTGTTTGGTGCCCACTGCGTCGTCCTCCCGTTCGGTGAGTTGGAACGTGTTCTCACGAGCACTGTGCCACGTGGGGGTCGCGCCGGGAACGGGGATCTCGACTCAGAGACGCTTCTGCAGTGCTTCGGCGGCGGCGAGAAGGTCCGCAGCCCAGCGGGCGCCGGGTCGGCGGCCCATCCGGTCGATCGGGCCCGACACCGAGATCGCGGCGACGACGGTGCCGCTGCGGTCGCGGACGGGTGCGGCGACGCTGGCGACACCCGGTTCGCGTTCGGCCGCGCTCTGTGCCCAGCCCCGCTTCCGGACCTCGACCAGCACGCGCTCGCTGAACAGGGCGTCGGGCAGGACCGCCCGCTGCACCTGCGGATCCGCCCACGCCACCAGCACCTTGGCGCCCGAACCGGCGGTCATCGGCAGGCGTGCGCCGACGAGGACGGTGTCGCGCAGTCCGGTCGGGGGCTCCATCGCGGCGACGCAGACCCGATGCAGGCCCTCGCGACGGTAGAGCTGGACGCTCTCGCCGGTGATCTCGCGCAGCCGGGGCAGCACCAGTGCCGCGGCCTCGAGCAGGTTGTCGTTGGCGGTGGGTGCGAGTTCCGCCAGGCCGGGGCCGGGGCGCCACAACCCGTCGGTGTCGCGGGTCAGCAGCCGGTGCACCTCGAGCCCGACGGCCAGCCGGTGTGCGGTCGCGCGGGGAAGTCCGGTGCGGGCGCACAGCTCTCCGAGATTGCACGGAGTGTCGGCGACGGCGCGCAACACCGTCATCGCCTTGTCGAGAACCCCGATCCCGCTGGTGGGGCCGGAGGCGCTATGCTGTCTCATAGGTCGATACTATCGTCCCGCATTCTGAGATGCACGTCCGGTACGGATGCGCATCCCGGGACGACGGCACCGACGTGAACCGAGAGATGATGGAGGTCGGACCGAGCGGGCCAGCCCGTAGCCCGTGAGCCGACCGATCACGAAGAGGTGGAGCACATGGCCAGCAGAGGGCGCACACTGGCGGAGAAGGTGTGGGACCAGCATGTCGTCGTCCGGGGTGAGGGTGAGGGCAGTGCCCGGCAGCCCGACCTGATCTACATCGACCTGCACCTCGTCCACGAGGTGACGAGCCCGCAGGCGTTCGACGGACTTCGCTTGGCGGGTCGTGCGCTTCGGCGCCCCGACCTGACGATCGCGACCGAGGACCACAACGTCCCGACCGTCGACATCGACAAGCCGATCGCGGACCCGGTCTCGCGCACGCAGGTGGAGACCCTGCGCCGCAACTGTGAGGAGTTCGGGGTGCGGTTGCACCCGATGGGTGATCTGGACCAGGGCATCGTGCACGTGGTCGGTCCGCAGCTGGGTCTGACCCAGCCGGGCATGACCGTGGTGTGCGGTGACAGTCACACCTCTACCCACGGCGCGTTCGGCGCTCTCGCAATGGGAATCGGCACCAGCGAGGTCGAGCACGTGATGGCCACGCAGACGCTGTCGCTGCGTCCGTTCAAGACGATGGCGATCACCGTCGACGGCGAACTGCCCGCCGGGGTCTCGAGCAAGGATCTGATCCTCGCCGTGATCGCGAAGATCGGCACCGGCGGTGGTCAGGGCTATGTCCTCGAGTATCGGGGCGAGGCGATCCGGGCGATGTCCATGGAAGCCCGAATGACGATCTGCAACATGTCGATCGAGGCCGGGGCGCGGGCCGGCATGATCGCGCCCGACGAGATCACCTACGAGTTCGTCAAGGGGCGTCCGCACGCCCCGAAGGGTGCCGACTGGGACGCTGCCGTCGCCGCCTGGGACGAGCTGAAGACCGACGAGGACGCGGTTTTCGACGCCGAGGTGCACATCGACGCGTCGACCCTGACCCCGTTCGTGACCTGGGGAACCAACCCGGGTCAGGGTGCGCCGCTGGGGGAGACGGTGCCGGATCCGGCCGCAATCGCCGACGAGAGCGATCGGGCCGCGGCCGAGAAGGCGCTCGCGTACATGGGACTCGAAGCCGGAACCCCCCTGCGCGACATCGCCGTCGACACCGTGTTCGTCGGGTCGTGCACCAACGGCCGGATCGAGGACCTGCGCGCGGTCGCCGGAGTCCTCAAGGGCCGCAAGGTCGCCGACGGGGTTCGGATGCTGGTCGTCCCCGGCTCGATGCGAGTGCGGGCCCAGGCCGAGGAAGAGGGCCTCGGCGAGATCTTCACGGCGGCAGGAGCGGAGTGGCGGCAGGCCGGGTGCTCGATGTGCCTGGGCATGAATCCCGACCAGCTCGCCTCGGGTGAGCGTTCGGCGTCGACGTCCAACCGGAACTTCGAGGGTCGGCAGGGCAAGGGTGGTCGAACCCACCTGGTTTCGCCCCAGGTGGCGGCGGCGACCGCGGTGCGCGGCACGCTGTCGGCCCCGGCAGATCTCGACTAGGCATCGGAACGAGTAGGAGATATCTCGATGGAAGCCTTCACGACTCACAAAGGCATCGGCGTCCCGCTGCGGCGTTCCAATGTCGACACCGACCAGATCATTCCTGCGGTCTACCTGAAGCGGGTGACCCGCACCGGATTCGAGGACGGGCTCTTCGCCGCGTGGCGCACCGACCCCGGGTTCATCCTCAACACCGCGCCGTTCGACAAGGGCAGCGTGTTGGTGGCGGGTCCGGACTTCGGCACCGGCTCGTCCCGCGAGCACGCGGTGTGGGCACTGTCGGACTACGGATTCCGGGTCGTGATCTCGTCCCGGTTCGCGGACATCTTCCGCGGCAACGCCGGCAAGGCCGGGTTGCTCGCCGCTCAGGTGGAGCAGTCGGACGTCGAATTGCTGTGGAAGGCGCTCGAGGAACACCCCGGTCTGGAAATTGTCGTGGATCTCACGTCGAAGACCGTGAGCGCCGGAACTTTGGTGGTGCCCTTCGCCATTGACGACTACACGCGGTGGCGTCTGCTGGAGGGTCTCGACGACATCGGACTCACGTTGCGCCAGGTAGAGGCGATTTACGAGTACGAAAAGGCAAGGCCGTCATGGAAACCGGCGACGTTGCCCGCACACGTCTCGGACGGGGAAGCATAGGAGCGCTAAGCACACCGGAGGCCGGAAATGGGGCGCCACGCCGCTGAGAGAGGCATGAGAATTGGCGTGGCACATGGACTCTTGCCCATTTCCGGTTTACCGTGTTTGCTAGTCGGTCCGTCAATGGGCCATTGGTTTGCGGAGGAATCATCCAATGAACAAAGCAGAGCTCATTGATCAGCTGACCGAAAGGTTGGAGTCCGATCGGCGCAGCGCGACCGAGGCGGTCGAGCACATCGTCGACATCATCGTGCGTGCCGTGCACGCCGGTGAGAACGTCACCATCACCGGTTTCGGTGTCTTCGAGCAGCGTCAGCGTGCGGCTCGCGTCGCCCGCAACCCGCGCACCGGCGAGACCGTGAAGGTCAAGCCGACGTCGGTTCCGGCGTTCCGTCCCGGCGCGCAGTTCAAGGCCGTCATCGCGGGCAAGCAGAAGCTCCCGGCCACCGGCCCGGCCGTCAAGCGTGGTTCCGCTGCTGCGGCTCCCGCCAAGAAGGCCGCCGCCAAGAAGGCCGCCGCCGCGAAGAAGGCGGCACCGGCCAAGAAGGCTGCGCCCGCGAAGAAGACGGTCGCGAAGAAGGCGGCACCGGCCAAGAAGGCGACGGTCGCGAAGAAGACCACCGCTGCCGCCGCCAAGGCCCCCGCGAAGCGGACGGTTGCGAAGAAGGCGGCACCGGCCAAGAAGGCCGCCGCCACCAAGGCGACCGCTGCCAAGAAGGCGGCACCGGCCAAGAAGGCCGCCGCCACCAAGGCGACCGCTGCCAAGAAGGCGGCTCCCGCGAAGAAGGCGCCGGCCAAGAAGGCGGCTCCCGCGAAGAAGGCGCCGGCCAAGAAGACCACCGCGCGCAAGCGCTGACCCACCGACGGAAGAGGGTGGCGACGGATTCGATCCGCCGCCACCCTTTTCCGTGTGCTGTGAGTGGTCGGGCCACTCGCTCGGCACGCCGTTCCCGGGTGACGCGCCCGGGAACGGCGTCTCACGTCTCGGGCAGTGCGCTGTCGATGTGGTTGGCGTCCACCAACTTGCCGCCCGACAGCGACAGCACCCAGATGCTGCCCTTCCGGTTGCGCGCCGGCGGCAGCGTCACGCCGTCTCGATCGGCCCACCACTGCAGCAGGTCGGGAATGACCCGGCCCTGACTGCAGATCACCTGGACACCACCGCGGGTCGAGATCTTGCGGGTTCGTGCTCGGGCCGCCGCCGGGTCGTCGCGGTACGCCTCCTCGGTCAGCGCGGGTTCCAGCTCGACCGGCACTCCGAGGACCCGCGCGAGCGGTTCGACGGTCTGGACACATCGGGTCCGGTCTGCGGCATGGACCTCGGTCGCGCCGAATGCCTGCAGCAGCGGCGACAGCGCGTCGGCCTGGGCACGGCCGTGCTTGTCGAGCGGACGGAGCGTGTCGTCGCCCTTGTACCGGCCGCGCCGTCCGGCCTTCCCGTGCCGGACCACGAGAACCGTTGTCGTGTCCGCGGGCACCTTCAGGAAACGCCGGGTGACCTTGTGGTCCACCGGATACGACAGCGCACCGGGCACCTCCTCCGGAGGCAGCCACCTCAGTTCGTCGACCTCGGAGTTCGGGACGAACACACCGCCACGCGCCTCTGCCGCCCAGTAGTCGACGCGTTTGCGCCGACGGTGCCCGGGCACCTCGTAGGAGACCCGGGTGACGTGCCGGCCGAGCTGGACGCGAAAGCCCGTCTCCTCCTCGACCTCCCGCAGCGCCGCGACCGCCGGGGTTTCGCCGGGGTCGAGCTTGCCCTTGGGGAAGGACCAGTCGTCGTACTTGGGGCGGTGGATCAGTGCGATCTCGATCTCGTACGGGTTCCGCGGAGATTTACGCCACAACACGACGCCGGCCGCGAAGATGTTGGCCTTGATCGTGGTCGACCCGCGCGGGCGGTCCGGTGTCGCGGTCACACGATTCCTCCTGTCGAGTCGCCGGATCCCTATGCGCCGCCGGATCGCCGGCTGCGCATCAGTTCGCCCTGGTGCTCCCGCACCTGCTCGCCGCGGGCCGGGAACGCGGCCCAGTGGCCGTCGGGCTGCAGCACCCAGCACCGGGTGGTCGGGTCGAGCGCGGAGTCGAAGATGTCGCCGAGTTGGCGGGTCAGCCGGGGATCCTTGACCTGGGCCATCACCTCGACCCGACGATCCAGATTGCGGTGCATCATGTCGGCACTGCCGATCCAGAACTCCTCGCCTCCCTGGAAGTGCAGGATGCGCGAGTGTTCGAGGAAGCGCCCGAGAATCGAACGGACCTCGATGTTCTCGCTCAGCCCCGGCACCCCCGGACGCAGCGCGCAGATGCCGCGCACGACCACCTGGACGGGCACGCCCGCCTGAGAGGCCCGGTAGAGCGCGTCGATCACCTGTTCGTCGACCAGGGCGTTGGCCTTCAGCCGGATCCCGGCGGATCGACCGGTGCGCTTGTGCTCGATCTCGGCCTCGATGCGTTCGACGATGCCGGCGCGGACGCCGTACGGCGCGACGAGCAGGTTGCGGTACTGGGCCTTTCGGGAGTACCCGGTCAGCGAGTTGAACAGGTCCGTCAGGTCGGCACCGATCTCCGGTGCCGCGGTCAGCAGACCCACGTCCTCGTAGAGGCGCGCGGTCTTGGGGTTGTAGTTGCCGGTGCCGATGTGGCAGTAGCGTCGGATCGTGGAGCCCTCGCGGCGCACCACCAGGCACGTCTTGCAGTGGGTCTTCAGACCGACCAGGCCGTAGACCACGTGCACGCCGGCCTGCTCGAGCTTGCGCGCCCACTTGATGTTCGCCTGCTCGTCGAAGCGCGCCTTGATCTCCACCAGCGCGACGACCTGCTTGCCTGCCTCGGCGGCGTCGATGAGTGCGTTGACGATCGGGGAGTCGCCGGAGGTCCGGTACAGCGTCTGTTTGATCGCGAGCACATGCGGGTCCGCGGCCGCCTGCTCGATGAACCGCTGCACACTCGTGGAGAACGAGTCGTACGGGTGGTGGACCAGCACGTCGCCCTCGCGGAGCGTGGAGAAGACGCTCTTCGGTGTCTCGCGTTCGCCGAACGCCGGATGGGTCGCAGGCACGAAGGGTGCGTCCTTGAGTGCGGGCCGGTCGACGCCGTAGACCTGCCACAGGCTCGACAGGTCCAGCAGGCCCGGCACCTGGATCACGTCGCCCGGGTCGACGTCGAGTTCGCGCAGCAGCAGTTCGAGCATGTGCTCGGTCATGTCGTCGGCGACCTCGAGCCGGACCGGAGATCCGAAGCGGCGGCGGGCCAGTTCCCGCTCGAGGGCCTGCAGCAGGTCCTCGTCGCGGTCCTCCTCGACCTCGAAGTCGGCGTTGCGGGTGATCCGGAAGGCGTGGTGCTCGACGATCTCCATACCCGGGAACAGCACGTGCAGGTGCGCGGCGATCAGGGCCTCCATCGGCAGGAAGGCCGGGATCGTCGTCGGCGACCCGTCGCGGGTGACCCGGACGAACCGATCCACGTTGTCGGGCACCTTCACTCGCGCGAAGTGCTCGCCGCCGGTCGCGGAATCCTTCACCGTCACCGCGAGGTTGAGGCTCAGCCCGCTGATGTACGGGAACGGGTGCGCGGGATCGACCGCCAGCGGCGTCAGCACCGGGAACACCTGATCCTGGAAGTAGGCCGACAGCCGGGCGGCCTCGTCGTCGGTGAGGTCGGACCAGCGGATGATGGAGATGCCCTCGGCCGCCAGCTGCGGCAGGATCTGGTCGAGGAACGTGCGGGCGTGCAGTTCGGCGATCTCCTGGGTGCGCTCGTTGATCAGCGCCAGCTGCTCCCGCGGCGTCAGTCCGTCCGCCGAACGAACGGACAGACCGGTTTCGTCGCGGCGCTTGAGACCGGCGACCCGCACCATGTAGAACTCGTCCAGATTCGAGGCGAAGATCGCCAGGAACTTCGCGCGTTCGAGCAGCGGCAGCGACCGATCCTCGGCGAGCGCGAGAACCCGGGAGTTGAAGTCCAGCCAGCTCAGTTCGCGGTTGAGATACCTGTTCTCGGGCAGCGGCGCGAGGGAACCGTCGACGACCAGCGGGGTCGGTGCCGGGGGTGCAGTCGGGATCACCGGAAGGTGTCCGACGGTCGAGGGCCCCCCGTCCCGCTCCCCGTCGAGCGCTGCCACTTCCACCGTCTCGCGTCCCACGTCGTTGCCGTTGCTCACCGGTCGATCATCCCTCAGATCGCGAGCACGCGACAATCCGACGAGGGGCATTCCACATGAACTCCGCGCGACGCCGCATCGTCAGCACTGCCGCGACGGGTCCCGCCATCCGATGGTCCGCAACACCTCGGCGGTCGCGGGCCCCGGTCCCAGTTCCGCCGCGGCGTCGAGGTCGTCCGGGGTGTCGACGTCGAGTCGGAGCCCGGGCCAGTGTCCGGCCAAAGCTGTTGCCCCGGAGTCGATGTGGCGTCGCGCCGAGTCGGGACCGAACTGCGGCGCGAGGCCCTCCGCGGGATCGGCCACGATCAGCGCCGAGGTCCCGGTCCCGTGGTGGTCGATCACGACGGCCCGCCGGTACGGACGCGCCGCGACGAGTGCCTCGGTCAGTTCGCGGCCCGTCAGGCAGGGCAGGTCCCCCTGCAGTGCGACGACGGGACCGCGGCCGCCGGCCCCGGCGGCGGAGCGCAGCACGGCGTTGAGCCGATCCGGGCCGGGTCCGCCGCGGTCCGGGAACCAGTGCGCCCCGGCCGACTCGGCGGCCGCCGCGACCGCCCGGTCGGGTGTGATGACGGTGATCTCCCCGACCGCCTCCGACGCGCCGGCCGCCGCGAGCGTGTCCCGGAGCATCGCCAGTACCAGCGCGGTGCGCCGTTCGGCGTCGAGCCGCGAGGCCAGGCGGGTCTTCGCTCGGTCGAGATCCTTGACGGCGATCAGGACGTGCGCGCGCACCGCGGTCGGGGGTGGGGGCGCGGCGGTCATGCGAGCCATCCTGCCAGCCCGGGCGCCGGTGGACCGACGGTGCCGCCGCGGACGATCCGGGGAGACGTCCCGCCCCGCCCGGACCGGCCGGGCGGACTAGTGTCGTCACTGCGAACTGTTGGGGCGCGAGCGGTCGGAGGACGAGGATGGTCAGGGCGGCGGTACTGGGTGCGGGTTCGTGGGGCACGGCATTCGCGAAAGTGCTGGCCGATGCCGGAACCGAGGTCACGATGTGGGCCCGACGCCCGGAGGTCGCAGCCGCCATCAGCGGCGAGCACGCCAATCCCTTCTACCTCGACGGCATCGAGTTGCCCGCCACGCTGACCGCGACGAGCGATCCCGTCGAGGCGCTCGCGGGTGCCGGGCTCGTCGTGCTCGCGGTCCCGTCACAGTCGCTGCGCGCCAACCTCGTCGGGTGGGCCGAGTCGATCGAACCGGACGCGACGTTGCTGTCCCTGGCCAAGGGCATCGAGTCGGGCACGTTGATGCGGATGAGCGAGGTGGTCCGTGAGGTCGCCGGGGTCTCCGAGGATCGGGTGGCGGTGCTGTCGGGCCCGAACCTCGCACGCGAGATCGCGATCGGTCAGCCGTCCGCGACGGTGATCGCCTGCGCCGACCACGAACGCGCCGTCGAAGTTCAGAAGTCCTGTGCCACAGGATATTTCCGTCCATACACGAATGTCGACGTGATCGGCTGCGAGATCGGCGGCGCCTGCAAGAACGTCATCGCGTTGGCCTGCGGCATGGCGTCCGGTCTCGGATTCGGTGAGAACACCAACGCGTCGATCATCACTCGCGGTCTCGCCGAGATGATCCGGCTCGGGGTCGCGCTCGGCGCCAACCCCGCGACCCTCGCGGGCCTGGCCGGCGTCGGGGACCTCGTCGCGACGTGCTCGTCCCCGCTGTCCCGCAATCGCACGTTCGGCGCGCGTCTCGGGCAGGGCGGCACGCTCGCCAGCGCGCAGGCGGCGACCAACGGGCAGGTCGCGGAGGGGGTCAAGTCGTGCACCTCGGTGCGGGCGCTCGCCCAGCGGCACGGCGTCGAGATGCCGTTGACCGATGCGGTGCACCGGGTCTGCCACGAGGGACTGTCGGTGCCGGAGGCGGTCGGGCTGCTGCTCGGACGGCGCATCAAACCCGAGTGAGCCGCGGGAGGCCGTAGAACGGTACGGTTTCCCGGTGAACAATCCTCGTACCAGGGTGGCCGTGGTGTACGGCGGCCGCAGCAGCGAGCACTCGGTGTCCTGCGTCTCGGCCGGCAGCGTGCTGCGCAACCTCGACCCGCAGGTCTACGAGGTGGTGTCGATCGGCATCACCCCGGACGGAGCGTGGGTGCTCGGTCCGGAGGATCCGTCGTCGCTGGCGATCGACGGACGCGCGCTGCCGACCGTCGACGCGTCCGGCGCCGCGCTGACCATCACCGCGGACCCGACCAGGTCCGGCGCGGTCGTCGCCCTCGACACCGACCGGGCCGGGGAGATCCTGGCCTCGGTCGACGTCGTGTTCCCGGTTCTGCACGGTGCCTACGGCGAGGACGGCACCATTCAGGGCCTGCTCGAACTCGCCGGAGTGCCGTACGTGGGTCCCGGGGTTCTCGCCAGCGCCGCCGGCATGGACAAGGAGTTCACCAAGAAGCTCCTCGCCGCGGAGGGCCTGCCGATCGGCCTCCAGGTGGTGCTGCGTCCGGGCGTCGCGACGGTGTCGCAGGCCGATCGCGACGCGCTCGGCCTGCCGGTGTTCGTCAAGCCCGCCCGCGGCGGCTCGTCGATCGGGATCACCCGGGTGTCGAGCTGGGACGGTCTCGACGCGGCGATCGCGCACGCCCGCCTGCACGATCCGAAGGTCATCGTCGAGGCCGGGATCGTCGGCCGTGAGGTGGAGTGCGGGGTGCTCGAATTCCCGGACGGCACAGTGCGTTCCAGTGTCGTCGCCGAAATCCGCATGCCCGAGATCAGTGACGACGAGGGCGCGTTCTACGACTTCGACACCAAGTACCTCGACGACGTCTGCGAATTCGACGTACCGGCCAAGCTCGACGACGCGGTCAGCGACGAGATCCGCGCGATCGCGGTGCGTGCCTTCGAAGCGCTGGACTGCCAGGGGCTGGCGCGAGTGGACTTCTTCGTCACCGAGGACGGTCCCGTCATCAACGAGATCAACACGATGCCCGGGTTCACCTCGATCTCGATGTACCCCCGGATGTGGGATGCCACCGGAATCGACTACCGCACCCTGGTCTCGACGCTCGTCGACACCGCCCTGGCCCGCGGCACCGGCTTGCGCTGATCCGCACCCGACAGCAGAGCTGTCGGGTGCGGTGGGCTCAGGAGCCGGGCACCGGGACCGGTGCCGGGTCGATCGGCGCGGCAGGCAGCGTCGACACGGCAACCGACGCATCCTGGAGCGGGGTGGGCCCCAGGCCGTGCGGGATCGTGACGGCCACGTAGACACCGCGGTCCACCGCGAACCACGTGCTGGCGTCGACGCCCTCGCCGCCGGGGATCTCGAGCCACTGCACGCCGTCGACGACCTGCAGTGCGCTGGCGGCGTCGAATTCCGCGGGTCGGTCCAGTCCGCACCGCAGGACGATCTCCTGCGCGTCCGCCGACTGCCAGGCCGCCGCGCCTTCGGGCGCGGGGTTCACCAGTTCGGCGCGGGTGAAGTCGCCGAGCTTGTCGGGCAGGGCGTCGATCAGGGCCGCGCACTGTGGTGACCCGGAGGCCGGTGCGGGCACGGACCCCAGGGCCACCGGCTCGAGCGCGGGATTGCGGCCCGCGACGACGGCCGCGACCACGATCCCGGCGATCAGGGCGACCGGCAGCGCGACCGCTGCGGCGATCAGGGCGGGACTGCGGCGGGTGTCGGGGTCGGTGGTGTCGGGGTCGGTCGTGTCGGTGGTGTCGTTCACGGGATTCGTTGTGTCGCTCACGGGAGTTTCGGTGTCGGTGGGTGTGGTGCGGGACGGGTGGTCGGGAGTGGTCACGCGGTCGAGGCCACCTCGCACGTGAGGGTCCGGGTGATCCCCGCGAGCTGCTGGATGCCCTTGACGATCGGGGTGAAACCGGCGCCGTTGCCCGCTTCGATCCGAGCGACGACGTCGTACGGGCCGAGGACGTCCTCGGCGGTCAGCACGCCGGGCAGCTGCCGGATCTGGTCGGCGATCACCGTGGCCTTGCCCACCTCGGTCTGGATCAGAATGAACGCCTGCGCCACGGGTGGGCCCCTTCCCAGCACAGTGCCACCACACGCTCGGTAGAGTCGCGGGGGCCTGGCTCGTCCTGCAGGGCCGGGTCGGTTCCCGGCCGCCACCCAAGCGTACCGCGGCCGATTTCGACGAAAGGCGCGTCATCGACACCGACACCACAGACAGCGGGAACACCGGCGCGTACCCGGACCGGCATCGGGACCCGGACTCCGGTCGCACCGTGGCCGACCTCGGCGAGTTCGCCGTGATCGACCGTGCCGTCGCCGGGCGCGCGCAACCGGAGACCACGCTGCTCGGGCCGGGCGACGATGCCGCGGTCGTCCGAACCGCGGACGGCCGCGTCGTCGTCTCGTCGGACATGTTGGTTCAGGGCAGGCACTTTCGTTTCGACTGGTCGACCCCGGAACAGGTCGGCCGCAAGGCGGTCGCGCAGAACGGCGCCGACATCGTGTCGATGGGGGCGTGGCCGACCGCGTTCCTCGTCTCACTCGGGTGCCCGCCCGACACTCCGGTCGCGGTGGCCGACGCGCTCAGCGAGGGGATCTGGTCGGCGGCGGCGGCGCTCGGCGCCGGCGTCGTCGGCGGCGACACGGTTCAGTCCGGCCAGGTCGTGCTCTCGATCACCGTTCTCGGTGACCTGCGTGGCAGGCCTCCGGTGTTGCGGTCGGGTGCCCGGCCGGGTGACCAGGTCGCGGTGGCCGGCCGGCTCGGGTGGTCGGCCGCGGGACTCGCGGTTCTGCTCGCGGGTGCCGACGGGTACACGGACCTTGTTGCCGCGCACCAGGTCCCAGCACCTCCGTACGAGTCCGGGCCCGCGGCCGCGCGGGCGGGTGCGACCGCGATGACGGACGTCTCCGACGGCCTCGTCGCCGATCTCGGACATGTGTGCACGGCGTCGGGCGTGTCGATCGACCTCGATCCGGCCGCCCTGGAACCGGACCCGTCGCTGCGAGCGGCCGCGGCGGCGCTCGGCGGCGACCCTCTGGACTGGGTGCTGACCGGGGGAGAGGACCACGCCCTCGCCGCGACCTTCCCCGCCGACGCGGCGCTGCCCGACGGCTGGCGCCGCATCGGTGTCGTCGGCTCCGGCTCGGGTGTGCGTGTCGGCGGGCGCCCGTGGGCGGGGTCCGGCGGCTGGCAGAGCTTCTCTTAGATAGGTTGCACCCATGCCCATCTACGCAATCGGCGATCGTGAGCCCGACATCCATCCCGACGCCTACGTCCACCCCGATGCCGTGGTGATCGGGGCGGTGACCCTGGCCGCAGGCGCGTCGGTGTGGCCGCAGGCGGTGCTGCGGGCCGACTACGGCACGATCACGATCGGCGAGCAGACCAACATCCAGGACGGCACCGTCATCCACTGCACGCCGATCGACCCCACGGTGATCGGCGCCCGCTGCGTCGTCGGGCACGCCGCCCACATCGAGGGTTCGACGATCGGCGACGAGTGCCTGATCGCGTCCGGTTCCGTCGTGCTCAACGGTTCGCGGATCGGCGCCGGATCCGTCGTCGGTGCCGGCGCGGTCGTTCCGTTCGGGTTCGAGGTGCCGCCGCGGCGGATGGCACTCGGGGTGCCGGCGAAGATCCGGGACGGGCACGAGGTGCCGGAGGGGCACCTCGACGTGAACGTCAAGACGTACGCCGCGAACGCGGCGTACTACCGTGACGCGCTGCGCAGGCTCGACTGATGTCGCCGCGTGCGCTCACCGACCTGCTCGACCCCGGGTGGGCCGAGGCCCTGGACCCGGTCGCCGGGCGGATCGCCGAGATGGGGGAGTTCCTGCGCGCGGAGAACGCGGCCGGCCGCGGCTACCTGCCGGCCGGGGAGAACGTGTTGCGCGCGTTCACCCAGCCGTTCGACGACGTGCGGGTCCTGATCGTCGGGCAGGATCCCTACCCGACGCCCGGACACGCGGTGGGCCTGAGCTTCTCGGTCGCGCCCGACGTGCGGCCGGTGCCGCGCAGTCTGGCGAACATCTTCACCGAACTCGGCACCGACCTCGGTGTGCCGACTCCGTCGAACGGTGACCTGACTCCGTGGGCGCAGCAGGGCGTGCTGCTGCTCAACAGGGTTCTCACGGTGCAGCCCGGCCAGGCCGCGTCGCACCGACGCAAGGGCTGGGAGGAGGTCACCGAACAGGCCATCCGCGCGCTCGTCGCCCGCACGGACCCCAGCGGCGCCCGCCGACCGCTCGTCGCGATCCTGTGGGGCCGGGACGCGGCGACACTGAAGCCGATGCTCGGTGACACCCCGTACGTGGAGTCGGCGCACCCGTCGCCGCTGTCGGCATCGCGGGGATTCTTCGGGTCGCGGCCGTTCAGCCGCGTCAACCGGCTTCTCGGGGAACAGGGCGAGAAGCCGGTCGACTGGAGCCTGGCCTGACCCGCCCGGGGGTCGAGTGAACGGACCGTTCCGTCGATCCGATCGACGGGACGGTCCGCTCACACGCCGGCGGGTCAGCGGGCGGAGCTGAAGTCCGGCTTGCGCTTGCCGACGAACGCGTCGACACCCTCGCGGCCGGTGGGCCCCCCGGCCGCGGCCGAGATCGACGCGGCCTCGGCGTCGAGCTGATCGGACAGGCTCGACTCCTCGGAGCGGGCGAGCAGCGACTTGATGCCCGCGTAGGAGCTGGTCGGGCCCGAGGCGAGCGACTGTGCGAGGGTCATCGCCTCGGCCTGCACGTCGTCGTCGCCGACGATCCGGGTCAGCACGCCGAGCCGGACGGCTTCCTCGGCGTCGAGAATCGCGTCGGTGAGGATGATCTCGCGGGCCTTGCGGGCACCGACGATCCGCGGCAACGTCCACGACATGCCGCCGTCGGGGGTGAACCCGATGCCCGGGTAGGCGGGACGCATCTTCGTGGAGGCGCCGCCGATCGCGACGTCGGCCGCGCACACCAGGCTCATACCGGCACCGGCCGCCCAGCCGTGCACCGCGGCGACGACCGGAACGGTCGCCGCGGCCAGCGCCCGGACGAACTCGTGCAGTTCGTTGGCGACACCGAGGACGTAGGCGGCGCGGTCGTCGGCGCCGGCGAAGGCCCGGACGTTGCCGCCGGCGCAGAAGTTGCCGCCGTCCCCGACGAGCAGCACGGCACCGGCGGCGATCTCACCGGCCGCGAGTGCGCGCAGTGCGGTGGTGCCCTGGTTGACACCGGTGGAGTCGAGGGACGTGCCGTTGTCGGCGGTGGCAATGGCGATGCGGAGGACGCCGCCGTCGAGGCGGACGTGGCTGAGGCCGTCGAGAGAAGTCACCGCTGAACCATATCGGTGGCCGGCAGGCGCCCACGCCCGCACTCCCGTCGAGCGGTCGAGGCGTCCGGCAGAAACGACAGTGCCCCGACACCGGGAGGTGTCGGGGCACTGTCGATGCTGGAGAAGATCAGCCGCGGACGACCTTGCCGGCCTTCAGGCAGGAGGTGCACACGTTGAGCTTCTGACGGGTACCGGATCCAACCTGGGCCCGGACAGTCTGAATGTTCGGGTTCCAGCGACGGTTGGTACGCCGGTGCGAGTGCGAGACCGACTTACCGAAGCCGGGTCCCTTGGAGCAGACGTCGCAGACGGCAGCCATAGTCGCGAACTCCTTGATGTGATGCGGATGGTTTCAGTTGCGCACGGGTGACACCGAAGTGAACCGTGCCGGGCAACCGTGCCAGATTAACGGGAAGGTGGGTCATTGACCAAACCGGCACCTCCACCTCGCGTGAGGTGAGCGAGCCGCCGGGTGCTGCCGCTAATCTTTGCGCAGTCGACGATACCAGGGCGGAGGGACGGAAAATACGGTGCTCGAGGCCCTGACGAACGTGGACGGGGTGGCGTTACGCCGCTGGGCGAGCGGCTGTGTCGACGGGCTGACGGACCGGTGCGACGACATCAACCGCGTCAACGTGTTCCCGGTCGCGGACTCCGACACCGGGACGAACCTGCTGTACACGATGCGTGCCGCCGCCGAGGGGGCGTTCTCGGCCGCCGTCGACGCCCCGGTCGGGGAGGTCGCGGCCGCGCTCGCCCGCGGTGCGGTGTCCGGCGCGCGGGGAAATTCCGGGGTGATCCTGTCGCAGGTGTTGCGCGGCATCGCCGAGGTCGCCCGGAACGGGCGCCTCGACGCCGACACCGTCCGGGGCGCGCTGAACGAGGCGGCGGTCCTGGCGACCGAGGCGATCAGCATCCCGGTCGAGGGGACCATCGTCACCGTCCTGCGGCACGCCGCGGCCACCGCCGACGCCTGCCCCGCAGGCACCGACCTCGCCGGGGTCGTGCGCGCCGCCGCGTCCGGCGCGGTGGAGGCGCTCGAACACACGCCGTCACAGTTGGCGGAGCTCGGTCGCGCGGGCGTCGTGGACGCGGGTGGTCTCGGACTGGTCGTCATCCTCGACGCGCTCGTCGGGGTCGTCACCGGGGTGACGCCGGACCGCACCGATCTCGCGCTCACTCCGGGGCCGCACGAGGTCGGGGAGGCGGGGGCGGCGCCGGCGGCGTCTCCGCCGCCGGCCCCGTGCCCGGACGATCCCGGCGCCCAGGACTACGAGGTGATGTTCCTGCTGGCCGGCAGCGACGAGGCCCTGGTCGGGGAGTTGCGGCTGCGCCTCGACGCGCTCGGCGATTCGGTCATCATCGTCGGCGACGGCTCCGGATCGTGGTCGGTGCACGTGCACTGCCTCGACCCGGGTGCCGCGGTGGAGGCCGGCCTCGCCGCGGGACGGGTGCACGGCATCAGGATCTCCTGCTTCGCGCTCGACGCGATCCGCTCGGGCGGGGTGGCCGGCGCGGCCACACCGGTCCCGGGGCGGCGGTGCATCCTGGCGGTGGTGTCCGGCGACGGCGCCGCCGACCTGTTCGCCGCCGAGGGCGCGGAGATCCTGCGCGCCGACGAACCGGTCACCCCCGAGCGGCTGCTGACCGCGATCCGTGGTCTCGGATGTTCGGAGGTGCTGGTCCTGCCGAACGGGGCGCTCCCCGCGCAGGAGCTGGTCACGGTCGGTGTCGCGGCCCGCGACGACAACCGTTCCGTGCTGCTGCTGCCGACGTCGTCGATGGTGCAGGGGCTCGCCGCCCTGGCCGTGCACGACGACACCCGGGCCGCCGTCGACGACGGGTTCGCGATGTCGGAGGCGGCCGCGTCGACCCGGTGGGGGTCGGTGCGCGTCGCGGCCGAGCGGTCGCTGACGCTGATGGGGACCTGCGAGGCCGGTGACGGGCTCGGCATGATCGGCCACGAGGTGGTGGTGATCGCCGCGGACGCCGCCGAGGCCGGTCGCCGGCTGCTCGACCAGGTGCTCGGCGTCGGTGGCGAGTTGGTGACGTTGCTGCTCGGGGTGCACGCCCCGGACGAGCTCGGGGACCTGCTCGCCGACCACGTCGCGCGCAATCATCCGGGTGTCGAGGTCCTCGTCTACCCCGGGGGGCAGGACGTCGATCTGTTACAGGTCGGTGTCGAGTAGTAGGACTACTCGTGTGAGACGAAGGACGCACCGATGGCAACCCTGAGCGACCGCCTCGACCACCTGCTCGGCAGGAAGGTGGCCGAGCCGCTGGCCGCGGATTTCGAGATCCACACCGTCGAGGACCTGCTGCGGCACTATCCACACCGGTACGCGACACAGGGCGCGGAGCTCGGCGAGAGCAAACCCCCCGAGGGGGCGCACATCACGCTGGTGGCCACCGTCGTCAAGGCGGACGTCGTGCCGTTCAAGAACCGCAGCGGCAAGATGCTGCGCACCGTCCTGGCCGCGGACACCCAGCGGGTCGACGCCACCTTCTTCAACCCGCAGAAGGTCGCGCACGCGATCAAACCCGGTGTGCGCGCGATGTTCTCGGGTACCGCGAAGTACTTCCGCGAGCAGCTGCAGCTGACCCACCCGAGCTACCTGATCCTGCCGGCCGCCGACGCCGAGCCGGTCGTCGGCGGCCGCGTCCGCGGTTCCGGTGAACTCGCCGACATGGCCCGGATCGCGCAGGGGTCGGACTCCGCGGTCGACATGGAGATCTTCGACCGTGCACTGATCCCGGTGTACCCGTCCACCCGCGACGTGCAGAGCTGGACGCTCGCCAAGTGCGTGCGGCAGGTCCTCGACCAGCTCGACCCGGTGCCCGACCCGTTGCCGGCGGGCATCCGGGAGGAGCTCGGCCTGATCGGACTCGACGAGGCGCTGCGCCTGGTGCACCGGCCCGAGACGAAGGACGACGTCGACCGCGCCCGCGAGCGGCTGCGGTTCGACGAGGCCGCGGCCCTGCAGTTGGTCCTGGCCCGGCGCCGCCACGCCGTCGACGAGCGCGTCGCCCCGGCGTGCCCGCCACGACCGGACGGCCTCGCCGCCGCGTTCGAGGCGCAGCTGCCGTTCACGCTGACCGACGGCCAGCTCGCCGTCGCCGGGGAGATCTCGGCCGACCTGACCCGGGCGCACCCGATGAACCGGCTGCTGCAGGGGGAGGTCGGGTCGGGCAAGACGGTCGTCGCGCTGCGCGCGATGCTGCAGGTGATCGACGCCGGCTACCAGTGCGCACTGCTCGCGCCGACCGAGGTGCTCGCGGTGCAGCACGCCCGATCGGTGCGTCAGATGCTCGGCGGTCTCGCTCTCGCAGGCGAACTCGGTGCGGACGACCACGCCACCCGCGTCACGCTGCTGACCGGGTCGATGCCGGCGCGGGAGCGGCAGGCCGCGCTGCTCGACGCGGTGAGCGGGGCGGCGGGCATCGTGATCGGCACGCACGCGCTGATCCAGAAGGGCGTGGAGTTCAACAACCTCGGCATGGTCGTCGTCGACGAGCAGCACCGCTTCGGCGTCGAGCAGCGCGACGTGCTGCGCGCCCGCGCCCGCGACGGGCTGAGTCCCCACATGCTGGTGATGACCGCGACCCCGATCCCGCGGACGATCGCGATGACGGTGCTCGGCGACCTCGAGACGTCGACACTGCGGGAGCTGCCGCGCGGTCGTTCGCCGATCGTCAGCAACGTGGTGTCCGCGACGGAGAAACCGGCCTGGGTGGACCGGGCGTGGGCCCGGATCGTCGAGGAGGTCGCGCAGGGCAGGCAGGCGTACGTGGTGTGCTCGCGGATCGGCGACGGCGACGAGGAGCCCGACGACGGCGGCGAACTGCTGGTCGACGACTTCTTCACCGGCGACGGGAGCCCGGCGCCGGTGACGAAGTCGTCGACCCGGAAGGCGAAGCCGCCGAAGGGCTCCGACGCGCCGCAGACCGCGGCCGCCCTCGCCGTGTTCGACCAGCTCCGGGCCGGCCCGCTCGCGTCGGTCCGGGTCGGGCTGCTGCACGGCCGGCTGCCGTCCGACGAGAAGGACACCGCGATGCGGGACTTCACCGCCGGCGACATCGACGTCCTGGTGTGCACGACCGTCGTCGAGGTCGGGGTCGACGTCCCGAACGCCACCGTCATGGTCATCGTCGACGCCGACCGGTTCGGCGTCAGCCAGCTGCACCAGCTGCGCGGCCGCGTCGGTCGCGGTGCCCACCAGGGACTGTGCATCCTGCTCACCGCCGCGCGGCCCGAGGCGCCCCCGTTCCGGCGCCTGAGCGCTGTCGCGGGCACCAACGACGGCTTCGAACTCGCCCAGCTCGACCTGGCGCAGCGACGCGAAGGCGACGTGCTCGGCGCCGCGCAGTCCGGCACCGCGACCACGCTGCGGTTGCTGTCGCTGCTCGACCACGAGGAGGTCATCGAGTCGGCCCGCGCGTTCGCGCACGCGGTCGTGGCCGAGGACCCCGACCTGTCCGCGCATCCCGGCCTGGCCTCGATGGTGACCGCCGGACTCGACGCCGCGGGACTCGACTTCCTCGACAAGTCCTAGCGTGTTCGGCGGCGGCGCCCACCGGTCCGCCGCCGCCGACGCCGTTCCGACCGAAGAGGAAGTGTCATGCCAGACGACCTGTCGGCTCCGTCCGACGACCTGTCCGCGTACGAGACCGAACTGTCCGCGATCGAACGGCGCGTCACGCGGGAGTTCTCGTTCGGCCGCAGGCGGCCGGCGGTGCTCGCCGCGATCGGGGTGCTCGTGCTCACCCTGTTCCTGCCGCACGCCGGGACGTCTTCGGCGCTGGCGGTGCTCGCCGGGGCCGACGACGCCACCGCGACGGCGCCGCTGCGACTGTTCCTCGGCTTCGTCGTGGTGTTCGGGATCGGGGTGTCGGCGCTCGCGGTGCTCACCCGACGGTGGGCGCTGTCGTGGCTGGCGATGATCGGAACCGCGATGGGCTTCGTGTTCGGGCTGCTCGCCCGGTGGTCCCAGCAGTCGCTGCCGATAGAGGTGCGGCCGTCGGACCCGGGATACGGACTGCTGGTCGCGTGGGCGGCGATGGCCCTGCTCGCGGTTCAGTGGGCGTCGGTCACGTGGAGCCGCGCCAACGTGATGCAGGGCCGGCCGCGAAACGGACGATAGTCCCAGGTCCGGTTCACATCGGGCGCTGTGGCTGTGTGAGGTGGGGCACGGTAGCGTACTGCATCGTTACAGGTTTCCCAATGAACGGGTGCTTCCCAGATGTTGGGACGTCGAGCCATGTTCGCCGTGAACGCAAGGGTAGTTTTCAGCGATGTTCTCAAAAGTGTTGGTTGCCAATCGCGGTGAAATCGCGATCCGGGCCTTCCGTGCCTCCTACGAGCTGGGTGCGGGCACCGTCGCCGTCTTTCCGTACGAGGACCGCAACTCGGTCCACCGGTTGAAGGCCGACGAGAGTTACCAGATCGGCGAGCAGGGACACCCGGTGCGGGCCTACCTGTCCATCCACGAGATCGTGTCGGCGGCCAAGAAGGCCGGTGCCGACGCGATCTACCCCGGCTACGGCTTCCTGTCGGAGAACCCGGACCTCGCGGCGGCGTGCGCGGCCGAGGGCATCACGTTCGTCGGCCCGTCCGCCGAGGTGCTCGAGCTCACCGGCAACAAGGCCCGGGCCATCGCGGCCGCGAAGGCCGCCGGGCTGCCGGTGCTCGCATCGTCGGAGCCGTCGTCGAACGTGGACGAGCTGCTGGCCGCGTCGGAGTCGATGGAGTTCCCGATCTTCGTCAAGGCCGTCGCCGGTGGTGGCGGCCGTGGCATGCGGCGGGTCGCCGACCGCGCGCAGCTGCGGGAGTCGATCGAGGCGGCGGCCCGCGAGGCCGAGTCCGCGTTCGGTGACCCGACGGTGTTCCTCGAGCAGGCCGTCGTCGACCCGCGGCACATCGAGGTGCAGATCCTCGCCGACGGGGCGGGCAACGTCATCCACCTGTTCGAGCGGGACTGCTCGGTGCAGCGCCGGCATCAGAAGGTGATCGAGCTGGCGCCGGCGCCGAACCTGCCGGAAGAGCTGCGGCGGAAGATCTGTGCGGACGCGGTCGCGTTCGCCAGGCAGATCGGCTACACCTGCGCCGGCACCGTCGAGTTCCTCCTCGACACCCGCGGCAACCACGTCTTCATCGAGATGAACCCGCGAATCCAGGTCGAGCACACGGTGACCGAAGAGGTCACCGACGTCGACCTGGTGCAGGCGCAGCTGCGCATCGCGTCCGGCGAAACCCTCGAAGACCTTGGCCTGAGCCAGGATTCGATCAAGCTCCGGGGTGCGGCCCTGCAGTTGCGGATCACCACCGAGGATCCCGCGAACGGGTTCCGCCCGGACACCGGCCGGATCACCGCCTATCGCACCCCCGGCGGCGCCGGGGTCCGGCTCGACGGCGGCGCGAACCTCGGTGCCGAGGTCGGCGCGTACTTCGACTCGATGCTGGTCAAGCTGACCTGTCGGGGCCGGGACCTGCGCGCGGCGGTCGCGCGTGCCCGGCGCGCGGTCACCGAGTTCCGCATCCGCGGTGTCGCGACGAACATCCCGTTCCTGCAGGCGGTGCTCGACGACCCGGACTTCATCGCCGGGAACGTGACCACCTCGTTCATCGAGCAGCGGCCGCAGCTGCTGACGTCGCGGGCGTCCGCGGACCGCGGCACGAAGATCCTGACGTACCTCGCGGACGTGACCGTCAACAAGCCGCACGGGGCCCGCCCGACCGCGGTGTACCCGCACGACAAGCTGCCCGACATCGACCTCAGGGTCGCGCCGCCGGCCGGATCGAAGCAGCGCCTGACGGAGCTCGGTCCGGAGGGGTTCGCCGCGGCGCTGCGCGCGCAGGACGCGCTCGCGGTCACCGACACCACGTTCCGGGACGCGCACCAGTCGCTGCTGGCGACGCGGCTGCGCACCCGCGACCTGCTCACCGTCGCCGGGCACGTCGCCCGGATGACCCCGCAGTTGCTCTCGGTCGAGGCGTGGGGCGGCGCGACGTACGATGTCGCGCTGCGGTTCCTGCACGAGGATCCGTGGGAGCGCCTGGCCGCCCTGCGGGAGGCGATGCCGAACATCTGCCTGCAGATGCTGTTGCGTGGCCGGAACACCGTCGGCTACACCCCGTACCCGGAGACGGTGACCCGGGCGTTCGTCCGCGAGGCCACCGCCACCGGCGTCGACATCTTCCGCATCTTCGACGCGCTGAACAACGTCGACCAGATGCGGCCCGCGATCGACGCGGTCCGGGAGACCGGGACCGCGGTCGCCGAGGTCGCCCTCTCCTACACCGGTGACCTGTCGAACCCGAACGAGGACCTCTACACCCTCGACTACTACCTCAAGCTCGCCGAGCAGATCGTCGACGCGGGCGCCCACGTGCTCGCGATCAAGGACATGGCGGGCCTGCTCCGCGCCCCGGCGGCCGCGACGCTGGTGTCCGCGCTGCGCAGCAACTTCGACCTGCCGGTGCACGTGCACACCCACGACACCCCCGGGGGCCAGCTCGCGACGTATCTCGCGGCGTGGCAGGCCGGCGCGGACGCCGTCGACGGCGCCAGCGCCGCGATGGCCGGCACCACGAGCCAGCCCGCGTTGTCCGCGATCGTGGCCGCCGCGGCGCACAGCCCGCGCGACACCGGCCTCGACCTGCAGGCGGTGTGCGACCTCGAGCCGTACTGGGAGGCGCTGCGAAAGGTGTACGCCCCGTTCGAGTCCGGGCTTCCCGCGCCGACCGGACGTGTCTACACCCACGAGATCCCGGGCGGTCAGCTGTCGAACCTGCGGCAGCAGGCGATCGCACTCGGTCTCGGTGACCAGTTCGAGGAGGTCGAGGCCAAGTACGCGGCCGCGGACCGGATGCTCGGTCGCCTGGTCAAGGTCACCCCGTCGTCGAAGGTGGTCGGCGACCTCGCCCTGCACCTGGTCGGGTCCGGTGTCGACACCGAGGAGTTCGCCGACAACCCCGCCGGTTTCGACATTCCGGACTCGGTCGTCGGCTTCCTGCGCGGGGAACTCGGCACCCCGGCGGGTGGGTGGCCCGAACCGTTCCGCACCAAGGCCCTCTCGGGCCGCGGTCCGGCGAAGCCGGAGACGCCGCTCGCGCCCGCCGACGAGGCCGGTCTGGCCGGCACCCCGCAGGAGCGGCGCGCCACTCTCAACCGGCTGCTGTTCCCCGGCCCGACCCGGGAGTTCGGCGAGCACCGCGACAAGTACGGCGACACCTCGCGGCTGTCGGCGAACCAGTTCTTCTACGGCCTGCGTCGCGGCGAGGAACACCGCGTCCAGCTCGCGAAGGGTGTCGAGCTGCTGATCGGTCTCGAGGCGATCTCCGAACCCGACGAGCGCGGCTACCGCACCGTCATGTGCATCCTCAACGGCCAGCTGCGGCCGGTCGCTGTGCGGGACCGGTCGATCGCCAGCGAGGTGCCCGTCGCCGAGAAGGCGGACCGGGCCAACCCCGGTCACGTCGCGGCGCCGTTCGCCGGTGTCGTCACCCTCACGGTCGCCGAGGGCCAGAAGGTCGCGGCCGGGGACACCGTCGCCACGATCGAGGCGATGAAGATGGAGGCCGCGATCACCGCGACCCGCGGCGGCACCGTCTCCCGTCTGGCGATCGGACCCGTCCAGCAGGTCGAGGGCGGCGACCTCCTCGCTGTCATCTCCGTCGTCGCCGCCGAGGAGGACGGCCCGCAGTGACCCGGATCGTGGCCGGCGCCGCGGGCGGACGTCGGCTCCGGGTGCCCGAACAGGGCACCCGGCCGACGTCCGAGCGGGTGCGCGAGGCCCTGTTCAGCGCGCTCGACGCGCGCATCGACCTCGACGGCGCGCGCGTGCTCGACCTCTACGCCGGCTCGGGAGCCCTTGGGCTCGAAGCGCTTTCGCGCGGTGCGGGGCACGTGCAGCTGGTCGAGTCGAACGCCCGGGCCGCCGCGGTGGTGCGGGCGAACGTCGCCGAGGTGGGCCTGCCCGGTGCGGTCGTGACGACCGCACCGGCGGCCGCCGTCGTCGCCGGGACACCCGACGGCGAGTACGACATCGTGATGCTCGACCCGCCGTACGCGCTGGGAGAGGGCGAACTCGGCCGCGTGCTCGCCGATCTCGCGGCGAAACGCTGGATCGGGCAGGGCTCGCTCGTGGTCGTCGAGCGGGCGGCCCGGTCGCCGGAGACGGTGTGGCCGGACGGATTCGAGGTCGAACGGGTCCGCAAGTACGGTGACACCCGCGTCGAGATCGCCTGTTACCGTCTGCAGTCATGAGCAAGGCGGTCTGCCCCGGTTCCTTCGATCCCGTCACCAACGGTCACCTCGACGTGATCGCCCGCGTGGCGGTGCAATTCGACGAGGTCGTCGTCACCGTCGTCGTGAACCCCAACAAGCAGGGCATGTTCACGATCGACGAGCGGCTGGAGATGCTGCGGGAGGCGACGGCCGACCTGCCGAACGTGCGTGTCGACTCGTGGCAGGGTCTGCTCGTCGACTACGCGACCGCGCACGGTGCGACCGCGATCGTCAAGGGTCTGCGCGGCGCGAACGACTTCGACTACGAGCTGCAGATGGCGCAGATGAACCACAAGCTCACCGGCGTCGACACCCTGTTCGTCGCGACCAACCCCCGCTACAGCTACCTGTCCAGTTCGCTGGTCAAGGAGGTCGCGACGTACGGCGGGGAGGTGGCGGACATGCTGCCCGAACAGGTGCACGCCCGCCTGCTCGAGCGGATCGCCGAACGTAAGGCCGCTCACTAGGGACTTCCCGGTAGGGCGCGTCGCCGCGTCGCCGTCGCCCGCTGCGGCAAGATTGACGACGACAAGCCGCTGTCGAGGAAGGGGTGTGGCGTGTACCGGGTATTCGAGGCGCTCGACGAGCTCGTCGCGATCGTGGAGGAGGCCCGCGGTGTCCCGATGACCGCCGGCTGCGTGGTGCCGAGGGGCGACGTCCTCGAACTGCTCGACGACGTCCGCGACGCGATCCCGGGCGAACTCGACGACGCCCAGGACGTTCTCGACCATCGGGACAAACTCGTCGGTGACGCGCGCACCCACGCCGAGCAGACGGTGTCGGGGGCCAACGCCGAAGCCGAGGAGACGCTGACCGGTGCCCGGGACAGCGCGGACCGCATCCTCGCCGACGCCAAGGACAAGGCGGACCGGATGGTCTCCGAGGCCCAGGCCCACGCCGAGCAACTCGTGGCCGACGCCCAGGACGAGGCCGAGCGCACCGTCGCGGCCGCGCGCCGCGAGTACGAGGACGTGACCGGCCGGGCCGCCGCCGAAGCGGAGCGGATGGTCGAGTCCGGGCGTGCCGCGCAGGAACGCTCGATCGCGGACGGCCGCGCCGAGCAGGAACGCCTCGTGTCGGACACCGAGGTGGTGCAGGCCGCGCACGCGGAGTCCGCGCGAGTGATCGACGCCGCGCACGCCGAGTCGGATCGGCTGCGCAGCGACTGCGACCTGTACGTCGACAACAAGCTCGCCGAGTTCGAGGAGTTCCTCACCGGCACGATCCGGTCGGTGGGCCGTGGCCGGCAGCAGTTGCGGACCGGTTCCGGGGTGCCGACCTACGACGAGGGCGAGGAGCGGCGCTCCGACTGGCGGCGCTGACGGGAGCGGGCCCGCGACCGGACCCGGCCGTCCGCCGGTCGTGTCAGTGGGTCCGCGCCCGTCGGGGCGTCACGGCATCCGCCGTCGAGATCGGAGCGGTCGCCGGTGGCCGGCGTCGCCGCCGGATCGCCTTCTCGGCCTCCACGACGACCGGGACGATCAGGGCCCAGCCGAGGCAGGCGAGCCACTGCCGCCCGGTCAGCGACGTCGTCATCAGCAGGTCCTGCAGGAAACCGAGTTCGACCGCCAGCACGGTCACGACGACCGGCACCGACAGGATCTTCAGTGCGCCGAGCACGGGTGCGGTGAGCCCGGACTCCGGATCCCGACGCATGACGAGCCCGGCCATGATCGATCCGAGAGAGAGCACCACGAACGCCATGGTCATCGGAACGTTCGCCTCGGTCGTACTCATCTCGCCGGGTGCGAGCAGCATCGCGGCGAGTGTGACGGCGAACTGCAGGATCCCGTAGGCCAGCCACTGGACGAACGCGCCCCGGTTGGCGATCGGCTGTTCGGGATCGCGCGGCGGCTTGTTCATCAGGTTCGGCGGCGACGGGTCGACCATGATGACGGCGACCGGGAACAGAGTGATGAAGAAGTGCTGGAACAGCACCATCAACGGCGTCAGCGCCACCCCTTCGTTGATGTCGAAGACGCTCGCGACGAGGAACAGCAGAACCAGCGAGAACAGCTTGGACATCTGGTAGCGGATGTACGAGACGATCTTCTCGTAGATGCTGCGGCCCAACCGGATCGCCGTGATCAGCGTCCCGAAGTTGTCGTCGGTGAGCACCATCTTGCCGGCCTGTTTGGTGACCTCGCTGCCCGAGCCCATCGCCACCCCGATGTCGGCCTTCTTCAGGGCCGCGGCGTCGTTGACGGCGTCGCCGGTCATCGCGACCACCGCGCCGCTGCGCTGCATGACGTCGGCCAGGCGCAACTTGTCCTGTGGTGTGACGCGCCCGAACACGTGCAGGTTCGGCAGGCGGGCCGCCAGCTCCTCGTCGGTCAGCGTCTGCAGTTCGGGACCGCCGATCGCACCCGGACCGAGCCCGAGTTCGGCGCCGATCGCCGACGCGGTGATCGCATGGTCGCCGGTGATCATCCGGACCTCGATGCCGGCCTCGTGTGCGGTGCGCACGGCCTCGACGGCCTCGGGTCGCAACGGGTCGATGATGCCGACCATCCCGACGAAGGTGAGGTCCTCGACGAAGTGCATCGGATCGGCCCGGACCGCGTCCTCCTGTCCCTCGACGTCGCGCGCGGCGAAGGCGAGCACCCGGAGACCCTTCTCCGACATGGCCCGGTTCGCCGCCTCCAGTTCCTCGCGGACCTCGTCGATCGGCACCGCCTGCCGGTCGGGTCGGAACACGGTGGTGCAGCGGTCGATCACGACGTCGGGTCCACCCTTGACGACTTCCAGGAGCCGGGTGGTCCCGTCGATCTCGAGGTGGTGGAAGGTGGCCATGAACTTGTACGCCGAGTCGAACGGCACCTCCGCGACCCGCGGGTACTTCCGGCGGGTCAGCGGTGCGTCGACGCCCATCTTCGCGGCGAGCACCACCAGCGCGGCTTCGGTCGGGTCGCCGACGATCTCGCCGGAGTCGGACACCGTGGCGTCGCTGTCCAGGCAGAGTCCGTAGGCGAGCATCGTGAAGGCGGGCACCGCCTCGCCCGCGGCGTGGGTGATCCTCCCGGACTTCGCGTAGCCCTCGCCTTCGACCGTGTACCAGCGGGTGTGGTGGTACAACGACCGCACCGTCATCTGGTTCATCGTGAGCGTGCCGGTCTTGTCGGAGTTGATCGCGCTGGTCGCTCCGAGCGTCTCGACGTCGGTCAGGTTCTTCACCACCGCCTTCGCATCGGCGAGCTGCCGGGCCCCGTACGCGAGCATGGCCTGGACGAACGTCGGCAGACCGGTCGGGATCGCGGAGACCCCCATCGAGATGCCGAGCAGCAGCAGCGTCGTCATGCTCTGACCACGGATCACGCCGATGATCACGATGATCGCCACCGCGACCCACGCGATCAGGCCGAGAACCTTGGTCAGCGAGTCCAGTTCGCGCTGCAACGGTGACTTGCCGGGCTCGACCGCCGAGAGCATCGACGCGATCCGGCCCATCTCGGTGTGCATCCCGGTGTCGGTGACCACCATCGTGGCGGTGCCGCGGGTGACCGAGGTGTTCTGGAAGACCATGTTGCTGCGGTCGCCGAGCGGAACGTCGGCCCCGGTCAGTGTGGCCGGGTCCTTCCCGATCGGGGCGCTCTCGCCGGTCAGCGCCGCCTCCTGCGTCTCGAGGGTCGCCGACCGGAGCAGCCGCCCGTCCGCAGGCACGATGTCACCGGCCTCGAGTTCGACGATGTCGCCCGGGACGAGAGCGGTCGCGTCCAGCTGTGTCAGCGTGCCGTCGCGGATCACCCGTGCCTGCGGTGTCTGCATCTTCGCCAGGGCGTCGACACTGGCCCGCGCCTTCAGTTCCTGCTGGGTGCCCAGCACCACGTTGAGCAGAACCAACGCTGCGACCACGATCGCCGTCGGGATCTCCCCGATGACGATGCTCACGACGGCGACCGCGACCAGCATCAGGTTCATCGGATCCCGAAGCTGTCGCAGCGCGGTCGCCCAGATCGAGGGGGACGGCTCGGCGGCGATCTCGTTCGTGCCGTAGCGGCGGGTGCGTTCCTCCGCGTCCGTCCCGGTCAACCCGGCCAGCGGATCGGAGGTGAGCGCCGCGACGACCGCGTCGGGGTCCTGGGTGTGCCATGGCCGAACCGGGGGAGTGTCGGCGGTGGCCTGGGCGGCGGGCTGGTGCTCGGTGGTGGACATGACCGGAGACTCCTCAGTACGGGGTGGGAATCCAGTGCAGTGGCTGGTGCGTGGGCTGGTAGCCGTCCGCGGACTGCCGCGGCGGCAGTTCGACGTCGTGATGTTCCAGCGGTTCGTAGGGCACCTGGTCGAGCAGGTGGCTGATGACGTTGAGCCGGCCCCTCTTCTTGTCGTCCGTGTTGACCAGGAACCAGGGCGCCCACCCGGTGTCGGTGAGCCGGAACATGTCGTCGCGGGCCCGGGAGTAGTCGTACCAGCGGCTGTACGACTCGAGGTCGAGGTCCGAGAGCTTCCAGATCTTGCGGGGATCGTCGATGCGACTCTGCAGTCGCCGGGTCTGCTCTTCCTCGCTGATCTCGAGCCAGTACTTGAGCAGGATGATGCCGGATTCGACGATGGTGCGTTCGACCGCGGGGATGGCCTCGAGGAACTGCAGCGACTGCTCCTCGGCGCAGAAGCCCATCACCCGCTCGACCCCGGCGCGGTTGTACCAGCTGCGATCGAAGACCACCACCTCGCCGGCCGCGGGCAGGTGCGGCACGTACCGCTGGATGTACATCTGCGACTTCTCGCGCTCGGTAGGAGCGGGCAGGGCGATGACGCGGAACATCCTCGGGCTGACGCGTTCCGTGATGGCCTTGATGACCCCGCCCTTGCCCGCGGTGTCGCGGCCCTCGAACACGATGCAGATCTTGGCGCCGGAGGATCTGACCCATTCCTGCATCGCGACGAGTTCGGCCTGCAGTGGCACGAGGAGGTGGCGGTACTCCTTGTACTTCATCCGGTCGGGCGGGGTCGGTGGTGCGCCGGGTGCGAGAAGCTCATCTCCGGAGGAGGTCGCCTGTGCGCCGACCGGGGTGCGCCCGGACTTCCCGCCGTGCTCGCCGCCGCCGTGCTTCTTGCCGCCGTGCTTCTTTCCCACGGAACACCCCTCGCCCTCGTCGGCGCGACGAGAAACCGCCTGCCGGTACCCCGTCCCGGGGACCGTCGACTGCGGCGCCGCCGCGCGGCTCGGATGAATCGACTGGTGTCATCATCCACCCGGTCGAGGGGAGGCGCAGGTCGAAACCGCGCCGCCGACCCGGGTACGCCGGTTTCGCGTGCACGCGGCCGTCGCGTACCCTGGGGTGGTTGCCCAATCCGGGTCTCGTCCAGGGTCCACAAGGAAAGAGTGTTCGCGTGTCCTCCCATCGCTCCACCGCGCCCCGTCCGCACGCCGGCGGTTTCGTGCTGGACACCCGGAAGCTCGGTCGCCGTCCGGGATCGATGACCACACTCACCCGCACGGTGCCCACTCCGAATCGGATCGGGCTCGACCTGATCGCGGTTCCCGCCGGGTCCGACGTCGAACTCGACCTGCGCCTCGAGGCGGTCTCCGAGGGCGTCCTCGTCACCGGCACCGTCCGCGCCGCGACGACGGGGGAGTGCTCGCGCTGCCTCGAGCCGTTCGAGGGCGAACTCGACCTCCACCTGACCGAACTGTTCGCCTACCCGAACAGCGTCACCGAGGAGACCACCGAGGAGGACGAGGTCTACCGGATCGTCGACGACCTGATCGACCTGGAACCGGTCATCGTCGACGCCGCCGGTCTCGAACTTCCGCTGCAGCCGTTGTGCAGCGAAGACTGCCAGGGACTGTGCCCCGAATGCGGGGTTCGCCTGGCGATTGCAGAATCCGGGCATGGGCATGAGATACTGGATCCTCGCTGGGCTGCCCTCGCGGGGAAGTTGGTTGACGCCGCTGGTGTCGATGCCGATGCAGAGTCCAGCACGAGTCGTGTGAACACCGAAGCCGAGGAGAAGTAGAAGTGGCTGTCCCCAAGCGCAGAATGTCGCGGTCCAACACCCGGTCGCGGCGCAGCCAGTGGAAGACCACTGCGCCCACCCTCATCACCTGCCCGAACCGTGGCTGCGGCGAGAAGACGCTGCCCCACATCGCGTGCCCGTCCTGTGGCACCTACAAGGGTCGTCAGGTCACCGCTGCGGTCTAGTCGCAGTGACAAGCAGTACGAGCCCGAAGGCTCCCGCCGGCGGCGAGGAGGGGAAACATGCGTCCCTCCTCGCCGCTCTTGGCGTTGAATTGGACGATTCGCTGTTGACCCTGGCGTTGACGCACCGCTCGTACGCGTACGAGAACGGTGGTCTGCCGACCAACGAGCGGCTCGAGTTCCTGGGCGACTCCGTCCTCGGTCTGTCCGTCACCGAGCGGCTCTACATCGCGCACCCGAACAAGTCCGAGGGCGAGCTCGCGAAGATCCGGGCCAGCATCGTCAACATGCACGCGCTGGCCGAGGTCGCGCGCGGACTCGGTGAAGGCGGACTCGGCGCGCACCTGCTGCTCGGCAAGGGCGAGGAACTGACCGGCGGCCGGGACAAGGCCAGCATCCTGGCCGACGGGATGGAGTCGCTGCTCGGTGCCGTGCACCTCGAGCACGGCATCGACACCGCACGGGCGGTGGTGCTGCGGCTGTTCGCGGATCTGCTCGAGCGGGCTCCCAAGCTCGGCGCCGGCCTGGACTGGAAGACCAGCCTCCAGGAGCTGACCGCCGAACGTGGCGACGGTGTGCCGTCGTACGAGATCAGCGCGACCGGCCCCGATCACGACAAGGAGTTCACCGCGACCGTGGTCGTCGCCGGTGTGCCCCTGGGCACGGGTGTCGGACGGTCGAAGAAGGAAGCCGAGCAGAAGGCCGCCGGCGCCGCCTGGAAGGCCCTGACCGACGGACGGTCGGACTCCTCGTCGTCCGACGGCGACGAGACGCCCGGCGAGTAACACACCGTGCCCGAACTGCCCGAGGTCGAGGTGGTGCGTCGGGGGCTCGACGCCCACGTCGTCGGCTCCCGGGTGGCCGCGGTCGAGGTGCTGCACCCGCGGGCGGTGCGTCGGCACCTGCCCGGCGGCGCCGACCTGGCGTCTCGGCTGACCGGCGCCGAGGTCACCGCCGCGCGGCGGCGTGGCAAGTATCTCTGGCTCGAGGTCGACGGGGGCGAGCTCGCCGTCGTCGTGCACCTGGGCATGAGCGGGCAGATGCTCGTGCAGTCGCCCGACGTGGCCCGCGAGAAGCACCTGCGCATCCTCGCCGAACTCGACAGCGGCCGGCAGTTGCGGTTCGTCGACCAGCGCACGTTCGGCGGCTGGGCGCTCGCCCCGCTCGTCGACTCCGGCGGTACCGCGGTACCGGAGCCGGTGGCGCACATCGCCCGCGACCCTCTCGATCCGCTGTTCGACCCGGACGCCGTGGTCGCGGCGATCCGGTCGAAGCACTCCGAGATCAAGCGCGTCCTTCTCGACCAGACGGTGCTGTCCGGGGTGGGGAACATCTACGCCGACGAGGCGTTGTGGCGCAGCAGGATTCACGGAAACCGCCCGGCGGATCGGCTGACCCGACCCCAGGTGCGGCTGCTGCTCGAGTCGGTGAGCGCGGTCATGGGCGAGGCGCTCGCCCAGGGTGGCACCTCGTTCGACGCCCTGTACGTCAACGTCAACGGCGAGTCCGGCTACTTCGACCGTTCCCTGTCGGCCTACGGCCGCGAGGACGAACCGTGCGCGCGGTGCGGTGCGCCGATCCGGCGGGAGAAGTTCATGAACCGCTCGTCCTACAGCTGCCCGACCTGCCAGCCGCGTCCGCGGCTGCGCCGCCTGTGAGTGGGTCGCACGTCACACCCTGACGCGGGGGCGTCAAGATCCCGTAAAGCGGCCCGGGTGGCCGCGTTAGCGAGCCGTAAGAGAACCCCGTTCGGGGCTTTTCGGGGAGCACTCTGCACTGTGGCCCGAGACGGGCCGGGCGCGCCGACGGACGGCGGCCCTTTCGCAGTGTGAAGAGGAATGCGTGATGGCTGATCTGGCCTACGTGATGCTGATCATCGGAACCTTCGCCGTGTGCGCGGCAGTGCTGCGCGGACTGCAGCCGAAGCGGGCCCGGTGACCGCGGCCGGCACCGTGAGCGTCGTGCTGATCGCGCTCGCGGCGGCTCTGGTGATCTACCTGCTCGTCGCGCTCGTCGACCCGGAGAGGTTCTAGCCCTGTGAATCCCGCACTCGCCGCGGGACCGCAGATCGCGTTTGTGCTCGGAGTGCTCGCGATCGTCTACGTCCCCGTCGGCGACCACATGGCCAAGGTGTACGGCCCCGACCCCGACCTCCGATCCCGCGACCTGCGGATCGAGACGGTCCTCTACCGGCTCTGCCGGATCGACGCCCGCACCGACCAGTCCTGGTACGGCTACGCCGGTTCCCTTCTCGGTTTCTCCGCCGCGAGCGTGCTGTTCCTCTACCTCCTGCAGCGCGTCCAGGGAGTGCTGCCGCTGAGCGGCGGCCTCGAGGCCGTGAGCCCGGCGGTCGCGTTCAACACCGCGGCCTCGTTCGTGACGAACACCAACTGGCAGTCGTACACACCCGAGACGACGATGAGCAACCTGACGCAGGCGCTCGGGCTGGCGGTGCAGAACTTCGTGTCCGCGGGTGTCGGCCTGGCCGTCGCGGTCGCGTTGATCCGGGGATTCGTCCGGGTCTCACACGGCGGTGCGATCGGCAACTTCTGGGTCGATCTGACCCGCAGCTGCCTGCGCATCCTGCTGCCGCTCTCGTTCCTGATCGCGCTGATCCTGCTGAGCCAGGGCGTGATCCAGTCCGTCCGGACCGGCTTCACCTCGACGGGCCTCGACGGCCACGTGGTCACCAACGCGCTGGCCCCGGTCGCCTCGCAGGAGGCGATCAAGGAGCTCGGCACCAACGGCGGTGGCATCCTGGCCGCGAACTCCGCCCACCCGTTCGAGAACCCGACCCCGATCACGAACATCGTGGAGATCCTCGCGATCCTGCTGATCCCGGTGTGCCTGACCCGGACCTTCGGGACGATGGTCGGCGAGCGCAAGCAGGGCCTCACGCTGCTCGCGGTGATGGGCGTGTTGTGGGGCGGCCTGCTCGCGGTGACACTGGCCGCGGAGTCCGGTACCCGTGGTGTCGCCGCGTCGGCGGCCGGCGCGATGATGGAGGGCAAGGAGGTCCGGTTCGGCATCCCCGGCAGCGCCCTGTTCGCGGTCGCCACCACCGGAACATCCACCGGCGCGGTCAATTCCGCGCACGACAGCATGTCCCCGCTCGGTGGCGGCGCGGTGCTGCTGAACATGATGCTCGGTGAGATTGCGCCGGGTGGCGTCGGCACCGGGCTCTACGGCATCCTCGTGCTCGCGATCGTCGCGGTGTTCGTCGGCGGACTGCTCGTCGGCCGTACCCCCGAGTACCTGGGCAAGAAGCTGGGACGCCGGGAGATCACTCTGGCCGCGCTGTCGGTGCTGGTGATGCCTGCGCTGGTGCTGATCGGGACGTCGATCACCGTGACACTCGGCTCGACGATCGGCTACCTCGGCAACTCGGGCGACCCGGGCACCCCGCAGGCCATCCACGGGTTCACCGAGGTGCTGTACGCGTACGCGTCGGCGTCGAACAACAACGGCAGCGCGTTCGGCGGGCTCACCGTCACCAGCGACTGGTTCCAGGCCTCCCTCGCCGTGTGCATGCTGCTCGGGCGTTTCCTGCCGATCCTGTTCGTGCTGGCCCTCGCCGGATCGCTGGCCTCGCAGCAGCGAACCGCACCCACGCCCGGCACACTGCCCACCACCGGACCGATGTTCGCCGGCCTGCTCACCGGGACCGTCGTCCTGGTCGCGGCACTGACCTTCTTCCCGGCCCTCGCGCTGGGCCCGATCGCGGAGGCGCTCCAATGACCGTGCACACCCAGGAACGTCCCGTGACGTTCGCCGAATCCGGTGGTGATCCGCACCCGAAACAGGTGCAGGCCGGAGTCTTCGACCCCCGGCAGATGGTGACCTCGCTGCCCGGCGCGGTCCGCAAGCTCGACCCGCGGCACCTCGCGCGCAACCCGGTCATGTTCGTGGTGTTCGCCGGGTCGGTGGTGACGACCGTGATGGCGGTGGCCGACCCGTCGGTGTTCTCGTGGCTCGTCGCCGGCTGGCTGTGGTTCACCGTGTTGTTCGCGAATCTCGCCGAATCCGTCGCCGAGGGCCGCGGCAAGGCGCAGGCGGCGAGCCTGCGAAAGGTCAAGCAGGACACCACCGCCCACCGGATCACGACCAGCGGTGCGATCGAGGCGGTGCCCGGGACCGACCTGACGGTCGGGGATCGGGTGGTCGTGGTCGCCGGCGAGGTGATCCCGGGTGACGGTGACGTCGTCGAGGGCATCGCCACCGTCGACGAGTCGGCGATCACCGGCGAATCGGCGCCGGTGGTGCGCGAATCCGGGGGCGACCGGTGCGCGGTCACCGGTGGCACCGTCGTGCTGTCGGACCGGATCGTCGTCGAGATCACCGCGGCGCCCGGGCACTCGTTCGTGGATCGGATGATCGCGCTGGTCGAGGGGGCGGCGCGACAGAAGACGCCCAACGAGATCGCGTTGAACATCCTGCTGGCGTCGCTGACGATCGTCTTCCTGCTCGCCGTCGTCGCGATCGGCCCGATGGGTCTGTACGCCGGTCACGCGCAGGACCCGATCAAGCTGATCGCCCTGCTGGTGTGCCTGATCCCGACGACGATCGGCGCCCTGCTGTCCGCGATCGGAATCGCCGGGATGGACCGACTCGTGCAACGCAACGTGCTCGCGATGTCCGGTCGCGCGGTCGAGGCCGCCGGCGACATCGACACGCTGCTGATGGACAAGACCGGGACCATCACGTTCGGCAACCGGCGGGCCACCGCGCTGCACCCGGCGCCCGGTGTGGACGTCGCCGACCTCGCCGCCGCCGCGCGGCTGTCCAGCCTCGCGGACGGCACCCCGGAGGGGCGCAGCATCGTGGATCTGTGCGAGGCCGAGTTCGGACTGGCCGCCGACCCGTCCGACGCCGAGAAGGCCGCCGAGTTCGTGCCGTTCACCGCGCAGACCCGGATGAGCGGCCTCGATCTGCCTGCCGCTGGGGGGAGCGACGGCTCGGTCGGCGTGGGTGAGCGTATTCGCAAGGGCGCCGGTGACGCGGTCCTCGCGTGGGTGTCGGCCGAGGGGGGCAGTGTCGGGGCCGCGGTGACGGACACCGTCAACGACATCGCCTCCGCTGGTGGCACGCCGCTCGTCGTCGCGGTCGCCTCCGCGGATGCGGTCCGGGTGCTCGGCGTCATCCAGCTCTCGGACGTCGTGAAACCCGGTATCGCGCAGCGGTTCGCGGAGCTGCGGGCGATGGGCATCCGGACCGTGATGGTCACCGGCGACAACCCGTTGACCGCGAAGGCGATCGCCGACGAGGCAGGCGTCGACGACTTCATGGCCGAAGCGACGCCCGAGGACAAGCTCGAGCTGATCCGGCGCGAGCAGAGTGGCGGTCGCCTGGTCGCGATGACCGGCGACGGGACCAACGACGCTCCCGCGCTCGCGCAGGCCGACGTCGGCGTTGCGATGAACACCGGCACCTCCGCCGCGAAGGAGGCCGGGAACATGGTGGACCTGGACTCGGACCCGACGAAGTTGATCGAGGTCGTCGAGATCGGCAAGCAGTTGCTGATCACCCGCGGCGCCCTGACGACGTTCTCGCTCGCCAACGACCTGGCGAAGTACTTCGCGATCCTGCCCGCGTTGTTCAGCGTCGTCTATCCGCAGCTCGACGCCCTCAACGTGATGCGCCTGGCCACCCCGGAGTCGGCGATCGTGTCGGCGGTCGTGTTCAACGCGCTGGTCATCGTCGCGCTGATCCCGCTGGCGCTCAAGGGCGTCCGCTACCGGCCCGCGAGCGCGTCGACGCTGCTCGGCCGAAACCTGTTGGTGTACGGACTCGGCGGTGTGATCACGCCCTTCGTGGGCATCTGGCTGATCGACCTCGTCGTCCGACTGATCCCCGGAATCGGGTGAGTGACGATGCGATTCACACTCGGACTCCTGCGCCAGGTGCGCGCGGGGCTCGTCGTCCTGCTGGCGCTGACCGCGCTGCTCGGGATCGGGTACCCGGCGGCGGTGTGGGGGATCGGCCGGATCATGCCGGGTTCGGCGGAGGGTTCTCCGGTCCGTGACGCCCACGGCTGTGTGGTCGGCAGCCGGTGGGTGGGGGTCGATCCTCAGGTCGACCCCGGCGCACCGGACCCGTTCTTCCACGCCCGGGTGACCGGCTCGGTCTCCGCCGGCGATCCGTTCGCCCCCGGCGATCCCGCGGCCGCGCTGCCCACCAACCAGGGGCCGAGCAGCGAGATCCTCGCAGGTTTCGTCGAGGCGCGCCGCGCCGTGATCGCCGATCGGGAAGGTGTGCGGCCCGACGAGGTGCCGGTCGACGCGCTCACCGGATCCGGGTCGGGCATCGACCCGCACATCAGTCCCGCCTACGCGCAGCTGCAGGTGCGGAGGGTCGCGCAGGTCAACGGCCTGAGCGAGGACCGGGTGCGGGCGCTCGTCGCCGACCACACCGAGGGACGCCAGCTCGGGTTCCTCGGCGCGGATCGGGTGAACGTGCTCGAGCTGAACCTCGCGGTCGGTCGCACGGCGCCGGGTTGCGGTACCGCGGGTGGATGATGGCGGGGTGAGTGGTACCGAGTCCGCGCGCAGGCCCGGGGTGAGTGACAGCGACACCGCCCGTCGCCGAGGTGAACTGCGCATCTACCTGGGTGCCGCGCCGGGCGTCGGCAAGACCTACGCGATGCTCGGCGAGGCGCACCGGCGCCGGGAACGCGGCACGGACGTGGTCGCGGCCGTGGTGGAGACCCACGGTCGCGCCCGCACCGCCGCCCAGATCGGTGACCTCGAGGTGATACCGCCGAAGATCATCGAGTACCGCGGCACGTCGATGGGGGAGCTGGACGTCGACGCGGTGCTGCGGCGGCGCCCGGCGCTGGTGCTCGTCGACGAACTGGCCCACACGAACACGCCGGGCAGCCGGAACGAGAAGCGGTGGCAGGACGTCGAGGAGGTGCTCGCCGCCGGCATCGACGTCCTGTCCACCCTCAACGTCCAGCACCTCGAGTCGCTGAACGACGTCGTCCACCAGATCACCGGGGTGGTCCAACAGGAGACGGTGCCGGACGAGGTGGTGCGTGCCGCCACCCAGGTCGAGCTGGTCGACATCACGCCGGAAGCGTTGCGGCGCAGGCTCTCCCACGGAAACGTGTACACCGCGGAGAAGGTCGACGCGGCGTTGAGCAACTACTTCCGCCGCGGCAACCTCACCGCGCTGCGCGAGCTCGCGCTGCTGTGGGTGGCCGACCAGGTCGACGCCGCCCTCGCCAAGTACCGGGCCGAGAACGCGATCACCGCCACGTGGGAGGCGCGGGAGCGGGTCGTGGTGGCGGTCACCGGCGGTCCCGAGTCCGAGA
Organism: Rhodococcus olei; assembly: GCF_039540555.1. NCBI lineage: Bacteria > Bacillati > Actinomycetota > Actinomycetes > Mycobacteriales > Nocardiaceae > Rhodococcus > Rhodococcus olei. Next base: position 241,929 of record NZ_BAABFB010000029.1, read on the forward strand.
CGCTGATCCGGCGCGCCAGCCGGATCGCGTCGAAGGCCAGTGCGGAGCTGATGGTCGTGCACGTGGTGCGCGGCGACGGCCTGGTGGGGGTGTCGGCACCGGAGATGGGGAAGGTCCGCAAGCTCGCGTCGAGTATCGGCGCCACCCTGCACAGCGTCGTCGGCGACGACGTCCCCGCGACCCTGCTCGACTTCGCCCGCTCCGCCAACGCCACCCAGCTGGTGCTCGGCACCTCCCGCCGGTCCCGGTGGGCGCGGATCCTCGACCAGGGCATCGGCGCCACCGTCGTCCAGCAGTCGGGCGGCATCGACGTCCACATGGTCACGCACGGGGAGACGGCACCGCCGCGACGCTGGCTGCCGACCGGGTCCCGCCCACGGCGCGCGGTGTCGTGGATCGCCGCGGTGCTGGTGCCGTCACTGGCGGCGCTGGTGATGGCGGCGGTCAACAGCCTGTGGGACGTCGGCGGCCAGAACGCCTTGTTCTTCATCGTCGTGCTGCTCGTCGCCCTGCTCGGCGGTGTGGCACCGGCGGCGCTGTCGGCGTTGATCTCCGGGCTGCTGCTGAACTACTACTTCACGCCGCCGGTGCACAGTTTCACGATCGCCGAGCCCGACAACTTCATCACCACGGTGGTGCTGCTGGTGATCGCGGTCGCGGTCGCGGTGCTCGTCGACGAGGCGGCCAAACGCACCCGCGAGGCGCGTCGGGCGTCGCAGGAAGCGGAACTACTGGCACTGTTCGCCGGCTCGGTGCTGCGCGGAGCCGACCTGTCCGCGCTGCTCGCCAAGGTCTGCGAAACCTACGGCCAGCGGGCCGTCAGCGTCGTCCACCGGAGCGACGGGGTGATCAGCGCGGTCGGGGAGACGCCGCCGCGCACCCTCGACGAGGCGGACACGGTGTGCGAGGCCGGGGACGGGGAGTACGCGCTGGCGCTGTGCGGGCCCGAGGTGGCGGCGCGGGATCGCCGGGTGCTCACGGCCGTCGCCAACCAGGCGGTCGGGTTGATCCGCCAGGAGCAGCTGGCCGCGCAGGCCAGCGAGGCACGGGCCCTCGCCGAGGCCGACCGGTTGCGGCGCGCTCTGTTGTCCGCGGTCAGCCACGACCTGCGCACGCCGCTGGCCGCCGTGAAGGCGGCGGTGTCCAGCCTGCGCAGCGACGACGTCGAGTTCTCGCCGGAGGACACCGCGGAACTGCTTGCGACGGTGGAGGAGTCGACCGACCAGTTGACGAACCTGGTCGGGAACCTGCTGGACTCCTCGCGGCTCGCGGCCGGTGTCGTGCGGCCGACGCTGCGCCCGGTGTACCTCGACGAGGTCGTGCACCGGGCCCTCGTCGGCGTCGTGGCCGGGACGGCGTGGGGTGCCGGCCCCGCGGCGCGGGACCGCGTCCGGGTTGACGTCGGTGCGCACGCCGTCCTCGCGGACAGCGGACTGCTCGAACGGGTCGTCGCGAACCTCGTCGACAACGCACTGCGATATGCACCGGACACGGTGGTGCGGATCGCCGCGGCGGCGGTGAAGGACCGGGTGCTGATCACGGTCGCCGACTCCGGACCCGGGATTCCCCGCGGCGCGGAGGAACAGATGTTCGACGCCTTCCAGCGGCTCGGCGACCGCGACACCAGCACCGGGGTCGGGCTGGGGCTGTCGGTGGTACGCGGGTTCGTCGAGGCGATGGGTGGAACCGTCACGGCCACCGACACGCCCGGTGGTGGGCTGACGATGGTGGTGGATCTCGAGGGAATCGGAAAGGCTGACTGAGTGACACGGGTACTGGTGATCGACGACGAACCGCAGATCCTGCGCGCGCTGCGGATCAATCTGAGCGTGCGCGGATACGAGGTGACGACCGCGAGCAGTGGTGGTGCCGCGCTGCGGGCCGCCGCCGAACGGCACCCCGAGGTGATCGTCCTCGACCTGGGGTTGCCGGACATGGACGGCATCGAGGTGCTCGCCGGGCTGCGGGGCTGGTCGAGCGCACCGGTGATCGTGTTGTCGGCGAGGACGGACTCCGCCGACAAGGTTGCCGCGCTCGACGCCGGCGCCGACGACTACGTCACCAAGCCGTTCGGGATGGACGAGTTCCTGGCCCGGCTGCGTGCGGCGGTCCGTCGCGGAGCGGCCGCACCCGACACCGCCGACCCGGTCGTGGTGACCGACTCGTTCACCGTCGACCTGGCCGCGAAGAAGGTGACCAAGGGCGACGCGGAGGTGCACCTGACCCCAACCGAGTGGGGCATGCTCGAGATGCTGGTGCGCAACAAGGGCAAGCTCGTCGGCCAGAAGGAACTCCTGCGCGAGGTGTGGGGTCCGGCGTACGCCACCGAAACCCACTACCTGCGTGTCTATCTCGCCCAGCTGCGGCGCAAGCTCGAAGACGACCCGTCCACGCCCCGGCACCTGATCACCGAGGCGGGGATGGGCTACCGCTTCCAGGAGTGAGCCCCGCGGCCGCGTCCGATGCGGTCGCCCGCGATGCCGCGCGGCGGCAATGGCAGGATTGGGTCATGACCGACCAGAGCCCCGCGACCACGCCCGCCGCCACCGAGCTGTGGGTCGAGCGCACAGGTACCCGCCGCTACACCGGCCGCAGCTCCCGCGGCGCCGAGGTCCTGATCGGGTCGGAGTCGGTCGAGGGTGTGTTCACCCCCGGCGAGCTGCTCAAGATCGCGCTCGCGGCCTGCAGCGGGATGAGCTCGGACCTGCCGCTGTCGCGCCGGCTCGGCGACGACTACGACGCCACCGTGCGGGTGTCCGGCGCGGCCGACCGGGTGAACGAGGTGTACCCGCTGCTCGAGGAGGTGCTCGAGGTCGACCTCAGCGAACTGGACCCCGAGGCGCAGCAGCGGCTGATCACCGTCGTGGAGAAGTCGATCGACAAGGTGTGCACGGTCGGCCGCACCCTCAAAACCGGCACCGTCGTTCAGCTTTCGATTGAAACCGATTCGTGATCTGATAGGCGCCATGACTCTGTCCCGCGTTGCGATGGTCGGCGCGGTGGTCGCCGGCGTGGTCGTCGGTGCACCACTGGCCGCCGCACAGCCCGTTCCGGTCGAGCCCGCGCTCCCGCCGCTCCCGGTCCAGATTCCGCCCGTGCCGCAGCCCGTGCTGCCGCCGATTCCGGGTGCGGCGCCGAGCACGACCGCGGCACCGACCACGACCGCGACGCCGAGCACCCCGGCGGTCGCCGTCGCTCCGGCCACCTCGGTTGCCGTCGCTCCGGCCACGTCGGCCGCGACGACCACGACGTCCGCCGCGAGCACCACCGTCGCACCGGCCGCCGCCTGCACCTCGTGGAAGGTCAGTACCGTCGCCGACGGATTCGGCGTGCTGGAGAACCTGGCGTTCGACGGCCGCGGCGCGATGCTGCTCTCGGAGAGCCCCGCGTTCGGTGACGGCGCGATCCGCACGCTGACCCCCGCCGGAACGAAGGGCACCCTCGTCTCCGACGTCGCCTCGCCCGGCGGCATCACGGTTCGCGGCGGCCGGGTGCTGTTCACCACCGGCGACAACGTGATGGCCGGGCTGTACAACGGCACCAACGGCACCGTCGAATCGGTGGGCCTGGACGGCGGCGACCGCACCACCGTCGCGCGTGGGCTGACGATGCCGAACGGGCTCGCCGCCCTGCCGGACGGTGACCTGCTCGTCACCCAGGCACTCGGCGACCGGCCCGGTCTGACCCGCATCCCGGCGACCGATCCGAGCGAGCCCGAGCGGGTGCGCACCGACATCGGCTCGGCCAACGGACTTTTCGTGTCACCGGACGGATCCACCGTGTACGTCGGCAACACCTTCGACAAGTCCACCGAGCTCCGGGCGCTGGACGCGGCGAACCTGACCGGTGACGTGACGACCGTCACGCTGCCCGGTCCCGGGCCCGCGAACGCCGGCGACGACCTGACGGTCGGCAGCGACGGGTCCGTGTACATGGCACTGAACGGGGCAGGCAAGGTCGTCCGGGTCGATCCCGCGACCGGGAACACCTGCGAGATCGCGACCGGCCTGCCGCTGACCTCCTCGGTCCGGTTCGGGGCCGGTGCCGGCTGGGACCCGGCGTCGTTGTACACCACCGGATTCGACGGGTCGGTGCACCGCCTGACGCCGCCGGCGAGCTGACCGGAGCTGTCGTGGACGAACGCGGCGCAGGAGCGGCACCGGAGAGCGGCGACCGGGCGCGGCTGACCGCGTGGGTGCACGGCACCGTGCAGGGCGTCGGGTTCCGCTGGTGGACCCGAGCCCGCGCGCTCGAACTCGGCCTCGTCGGGCACGCCACGAACCGGCCCGACGGGCGGGTGCTCGTCATCGCGGAGGGACCCCGACGCGACTGCGAGCGGCTGCTCGATCTGCTGCGCTCCGGCGCGACCCCCGGCACCGTCGATCTCGTCGTCGAGAGCTGGTCCGACGCAGCCGGTGGGCTGGTCGGATTCGTCGAACGCTAGGGTCGGAGATTCGTGTCGACAGATGAGGGGACAGGGTCGATGGGACCCGAGGGGGAGGGCCCGCGCGACGCGGGCGAGCCGGCGGCCGACGCGGCGCCGTCCGAGCCGCCACCGGCGAAGGCCACACCGGGCGAGGGCGCACCGGGCGAGGGCGCCTCGGCCGCCGAGCCGGGCGCACCGTCCGAGCCGGCGCCCGGCACGGGCCCGGCGCCCGGCCGCATCCGCAGGCAGGAACCCGGCACGACGACACCGCGTCCCCCGACGGTCGGTGAGTCGCGGGCCCGGGACAAGGCACGCCGTGCCCGGGAGGAACAACAGCGGCTCGAGGCCGAGCAGTCGGCCAAGGACGAGGCGAAGCGCCGCACCCGGCGCCGCGCGATGATCGGCGGCGTCGCGGTCGTCGGAGTCGTCGGACTGGTCGCGCTCGGGTACACGGTCCTGTCCTCCGACGAGGTCGACGCCACCTGCATCGACCCGAACACCGAGGTCGTGGTCGACGACTCCTACTGCAGTTCCGGAACTCCCGGTGCCGGCGGCGTGTTCATCTACGCCGGCTCGACGTACCGGTACTACTACGGCGGCAGCAGCGGCGGCGTCGGCACGAAGGTGTCCGGCGGCACCGTCGTCACCCCGAAGGGCGTGACGATCAAGACGAAGTCCGGCACCACGATTCAGCGTGGTGGATTCGGCAGCAAGATCTCCGGAAGCAGTGGGACCTGATGCGCAGACTCCGTGGTACCCCGCGGTCGGGATGGCAGCAGACCGTCGCCGCCCAGGGCATGGTGTACGGCACGCCGGCCCGGATGGCGGACGGCAGCAACCGCCCGTACTGGGACGAGTCCGTGCACTACACGTTCGACATGGACGAGATTCTCGCCCTCGAGGCGGACGTCGAACTGCTGCACTCGATGTGCCTGAACGCGGTCGAGCACGTCGTGCTCACCGAGCGCTACCGCGACTTCGGTCTGCCGGAGTGGACGTGGGAGCCGATCGCACAGTCGTGGCAGCGTGGCGACCCCCACGTGTACGGGCGCTTCGACCTGCGCTACGACGCACGCCGGCCGGCGAAACTGCTCGAGTACAACGCCGACACGCCGACGACGCTGCTGGAGGCGTCGATCCTGCAGTGGCACTGGCTCACCGACACCCATCCCGGTGACGACCAGTGGAATTCGCTGCACGAGAAGCTCGTTGCGCGATGGTCCGAGATCCGTGCTCAGCTGCCGAGCGCGGAGCTGCACCTGTCGTGGTCGAGTGCCGACCTCAGTGGCGAGGACAACGTCACCGTCGCGTACATGCAGGAGTGCGCCGCGGAAGCCGGACTCGACACCGTCGCCCTCGCGATCGAGGAGATCGGATTCGACAGCGATCTGCACCGCTTCGTCGATCTCGAGGAGGCGCCGATCTCCTCGCTGTTCAAGCTCTACCCGTGGGAGTGGGTGCTCGACGACGAATTCGGCAGGCGCGCAGTCGAACTTCTCCCGGAAACATTGTGGATCGAGCCGCTCTGGAAGGCGATCCTGAGCAACAAGGCGATCCTCGCGGTGCTGTGGGAGATGTATCCCGGTCACCCGAACCTGCTCCCGGCCTACCTCGACGACCCGCACGAGCTCACCGAATACGTCCGCAAACCGAAGCTCGGCCGCGAGGGCGCGAACGTCTCCATCGTCGGCGCAGGCATGGACACCAGCACCGGGGGCATCTACGGCGAGGAGGGGTTCGTTTACCAGCTCCTCGACCCGCTGCCCGAATTCGACGGCATGCGACCGGCTCTCGGCGCGTGGATCGTCGGCGACGAGGCCGCCGGACTCGGCATCCGGGAGACCGCCGGCCTGGTCACCGACGACGGGGCCGCGTTCGTGCCGCACCGCATTCCCCAGGCGTAGCGGCGCACCGCCCCGGCCGGCACCGCACGCCGACACCTCACCGACACCGACGAACGGAGAACCTCGATGACCACTGCGGTGGCAGCCCTCGGCAGCGACTACTGGTCCACGCTCGGCCACGGCGTGTCCGCGATCGTTCTGTACGCGATTCTCGGTCTGGCACTGATGGTTCTCGGATTCTTCGCCATCGACTGGACGACGCCCGGGAAGCTGCGCGAACTGGTGCGGGAGGGGCGCCCGAACGCGGCGATCGTCACCGCGTCCGGGATGGTCAGCATGGCGCTGATCATCGTGCTCGCGATCTACGCCTCGTCGGGGCGGCTCGTCGAGGGGCTGATCTACAGCGCGGTGTTCGGACTCGTCGGAATTGCCGCACAGGTCTTTTCGGTCCGATTCGTCGAACTGGTCACCGCCATCGACATCGGGGACGTGCTCGCCCGCGACCGTTTCACGCCCGAGGTGCTGGTCGTCGCGGCCGCGCACCTGGCGCTCGGCCTGATCGTCGCCGTCGCGATCCTCTAGGAATCCGCCCGGACATCTCGCAACGAGACACGCCCCCCATCTCGGAACGAGGCACGCCTCGGTGCATCGCCGCGCGCCATCTGTAACACTGTCCGGTGCGTCGGGGAAACACACGAGAATCTCGATACATTCGTCGAGCGGCGGTATGGGGCGCGTCCCAGCGGGGTGGGTGCGGCCGTCGGCTGCCGTTCGATGAGGGGGAAAGGTCTTCATCGAATGTTCAGAGCTGGAATGTCCGGCCGGTTCAGACGTGGGCTGCGGATGCTGTCCGCGTCCGCGGTGGTCGCGGGAGTGATCTCCGGCACGGCCGGAGGCGCGGTCGCGGGTGCCGCCCCGGTGGTGCACCGTGCTCCGTGGGGCGGCTACGAAGAGGTGTGGGTGCCCTCCGACATGGGCCCGATCAAGGTCCAGATCCAGTGGGCCAAGCGGGGTGGCAGCGCGGCGCTGTACCTCCTCGACGGCATGCGCGCCCGCAACGACTACAACGCCTGGACCCGCGACACCAACGCGCTCGCGCAGTACGCGAACGACAACGTCACGCTCGTGATGCCGGTCGGCGGCGAATCCTCGTTCTACAGCGACTGGATGGCGCCGTCGAACTTCAACGGCCAGCAGAACGCCTACAAGTGGGAGACGTTCCTGACGAAGCAGCTCCCGGACTACCTGGCGACCCGCGGCGTCTCGCGGAGCAACAACGGTGTGCTCGGTCTCTCGATGGGTGGCTCGGCGGCGCTGACGCTGGCGGCCTACCACCGCGACCAGTTCAAGTTCGCCGGCTCGCTGTCGGGGTACCTGAACATCTCGGCGCCGGGCATGCGGGAGGCGATCCGCGTCGCGATGCTCGACGCCGGCCGCTTCAACGTCGACTCGATGTGGGGTCCGCCGTGGAGCCAGTCGTGGCTGCGCAACGACCCGTTCGTGTTCGCACCGCAGCTGCGCGGGCTCTCGCTGTACGTGTCGGCCTCGAGCGGTCTGCCCGGGCCGCTCGACCACCCGAGCGCGCCGATCGACTACTACAACACCGCGAACGCGATGGGCCTCGAGGCCCTGGCGCTCGCCAACAGCCGCGCGTTCCAAGTCCGCCTGGACACCCTCGGCGTCGGTGCCACCTACAGCTTCCCGGCCAACGGCACCCACTCGTGGCCGTACTGGGAGTCCGAGCTGTGGAAGGCCCGGCCGCAGATCCTGGACACCCTGAACGCCTGGTGACGGTCAGGAGCCGATGAGGTCGGCGTCCGGGAGCCCGCGGGAGACGGTGTCACCGTCGAAGTACGCGGGCTCCCGGCGCCGCCACCACCACATCAGCGGCAGCCCCGCCGCCATCGAGCCGACACCGAGCAGGAACACGCCGCCGACCTGCCAGTGCGGTGCGAACGGCAGGGTCCAGGACGTCTCGCCGTAGTCGGCCGCGAACGACGTGACCGCGGTCCACCCGGCCGCGAACAGCAGCAGCGCTCCACCGGCCAGCGGCAGCACCACCCGCAGCCACAGCGCCCGGCCGCCTGCGCGCAGCGCGCCCCGGTACAGCCACGCGCACGCCACACCCGTCATTCCGTAGTAGAAGCCGACCGCGATCCCGATCGCCGAGACGGAGTCGAAGATCAGGTCACCGGCCGCGATGAAGTTGAACGCGATGTACAACGCCGCGGAGACCGCGCCCATCGCGAGCGTCGACACGGTCGGGGTCATGAACCGCGGATGCACCTTCGCGAACGCCTCGGGCAGCGCCTTGAACACGCCCATCGACAGCGTCGTGCGCGCCGTCGGCAGGATCGTGGTCTGCGTCGACGCGATCGCCGAGGTCAGGATCATCAGCAGCAGCACGTGGACGAGCACCACCCCGACCGGGCCCTCCCCGAACACCGCGGTGCCCAGCGCGGCGAAGAAGTCGTCGAAGTGCTCGGGGTTCGCCAGCCCGGTGCCTTCCGTGCCGACCCCGGCGAACGACTGCGCCGCGACCGTGACCAGCACGTAGAGCGCGACCAGCACGATGGTCGAGATCACCGCCGATCGGCCGGGGGTGCGCCGCTCGTCGACCGTCTCCTCGTTGACCGAGACCACCGAGTCCCAGCCCCAGTAGATGAACACCATCAGCAGGATCGCGTTGACGAACGTGGAGAACGAGCCGATCTCCAACGGGTTGAACCAGCTCCACTGCGGCGTCGACGCCGCCGCGCCCGCGTGGCCGAGCCACACTCGGACCAGCGCGACCACCGCGAACACGACGAGCGCGACGAACTCCACGGTCAGCAGCACCGACTGCACCCGCGCCGAGATCTCGATCCCGCGGAAGCACAGCCACGTCATCGTGAGCATGAACGCGACACCGAGCACGAGGACCGCGACGTGCGTCGGGTCGTGGCCGATGCCGTCTGCGCCGAACAGCAGGAAGGTGTACTGGCCGGCCACCTGCGCCATGCTCGCCATCACCAGGACGTCCGCGACGACGATCGCCCAGCCGCACATCCACCCCCAGGACGGGCCGAATGCGCGTGCCGCCCACACGAAGGTGGTGCCGCAGTCGGGGTCCACCCGGTTGAGCTGCTGGTATCCGAACGCGGCGAACAGGATCGGGACGAAGGCCAGCAGCGCGATCACCGGCGCCTGCAGGCCGACCGCCGCGACCACCAACCCGAGAGTGGCGGCAATGCTGTAGGCAGGTCCCGCCGAGGCGACACCGATCACCACACTGGACGTCAGGGTCAGTGACCCCGACCGCAGTCCCTTGTCCGGGACACCCGCCTCACCATGCTTTGCGGCCGGTGCCGCCTCATCGATCACTGGCCGCAGCTTAGGGCACGTCTCCCGCTTGCCGTTTCGGCGCCCCTCGCCCCGGATCGCACCGCTGTGTGGTCTGCGCCGACCCCGTTCCCGACCGAGGGCGTGGGGTGACTGCATCCGATGCGCATCCGGAGTATTGCCGCATCGAAATGTAGTAGATATGCTACGAAAAACCGAAGGTTGATTATGGGGAGGGGTCATGGGTTCGAGGGACGGTGTTGTGCTCGAAGTCGACGCTGTGCGAATGCGATACGGCGACACCGACGTTCTGCGCGGGGTGACCTTCCAGGCGCGCCGCGGCGAGGTGCTGGTCATGCTCGGCCCCAACGGGGCGGGCAAGACGACCACCATCGAGATCCTGGAGGGCTTCCGCACTCGGTCCGCGGGTGGTGTCGCCGTCCTCGGTGTCGATCCGGAACACGGTGACGAACGCTGGCGCGCCCGGGTGGGCGTCGTCCTGCAGTCCTGGCGCGACCACGCCAAGTGGCGCGTGCGCGATCTGCTCGAGCACCTCGCCGTGTTCTATCGGCCTTACGTCGGTGATCGAATCCAACAGCCTTGGGACACTACCGAACTCATCGAGCTTGTTGGGCTGACCGACCAGGCGGGCGCCAAAATCGGCACGTTGTCCGGTGGTCAGCGGCGTCGGCTGGACGTCGCGATCGGCATCGTCGGCCGTCCGGAGTTGTTGTTCATGGACGAACCCACCGCGGGCTTCGACCCCGCCGCCCGTCGTGACTTCCACGACCTCGTGCACCGCCTGGCCGACCTCGAGGACACGACGGTGCTGCTCACCACCCACGACCTCGACGAAGCGGAGAAGATCGCGGACCGGATCCTGATCCTGGCGGGCGGGCGCATCGTCGCCGACGGCTCGCCCGACGAGCTGACCCGCGCGATCGCAGGTGAGGCGGAGGTGCGCTGGACCGTCGACGACCAGCGCTTCGTGCACACCACCACCGAGTCGACGAAGTTCGTCCACGAACTGTTCAAGCAGCACGGCGATTCCATCGGTGAACTGGAGGTGCGCCGCGCCTCGCTGGAGGACACCTACATGGCCCTGGTCCGCCGTCACGAGTCCGGCGACGCCCCGACCGGGGTGCTCACACTCTCGGAGGTCGCACGATGAACCCCACGTCCAATGCGGTCCGGGCGGGCTTCACCCGCGGATGGATCGAGCTTCGTCAACTGTTCACCGCCGCGCCCGACCTGATCGGTCAGTTCCTGACCCCGGCCATCGCACTGGTCGTGCTCTACCTGCTGCGCAATCGCGAGTACCCGGGTGGCGACCTCTCCGTCGCCGAACTCGCACTGCCCGGGCTGATCGGGTCGATCATCGTGTTCAACGGTCTGTTCGCGATCACCAACGTTCTCGTGCTCGACCGGGAGGACGGAACACTGTTGCGGGCCAAGGCGGTGCCGGGCGGCATGACCGGCTACGTCGTCGGCAAGATCGTCTCCGCCGCGGGATCCGTTGTCGTGCAGGTGGCGGTCGTGCTGGCGGTGGGGATGGCGATCATCGGCGGGTCCTCGCTCGACGGGGCCGCGGCGTGGCTGACGTTCGTCTGGGTTCTGCTGCTCAGTCTGCTCGCCGCACTGCCGGTCGGGGCGATCCTCGGCGCCGTCCTCGACGGACCGCGCGCGACGTTCCTGCTGACGATGCCGCTCATGGGACTCGTTGCGATCTCCGGCATCTTCTACCCGATCACCGCGTTGCCGGGCTGGCTGCAGGGCGTCGCACAGGTGTTCCCGATCTACTGGAGCGGGCTCGGAATGCGCTCGGCGCTGCTGCCTCCGGACGCCGTCGCCATCGAGATCGGCGAGTCCTGGCGGCACATCGAGACAGCTGCCGTGCTCGGCGTCTGGGCCGTCGCAGGGCTGCTGATCGCACCGGTAGTGTTGCGGCGCATGGCGCGTCACGAATCCGGGTCGAATATGGCGGCACGGCGAGAGAAGGCGATGCAGCGTGCCTTCTGAGGTCATCCACAACCGCATCGCGATGCTGCGTGCCGAGCGGGGCATCTCGCGGCGGGAGTTGGCCGAGGCGCTGGGCGTCCACTACCAGACCGTCGGGTACCTCGAACGCGGCGAGTACAGCCCCAGCCTGCACCTCGCGCTGCGGATCGCCGCGTACTTCGAGGTGGCGGTGGAGGTCGTGTTCTCGACCGAGCCCTTCCCTCGACTGGGCTCCGGTGCGGAGACCGCCTGACGTCGGCTCACATTGCGCCGCGATCGGGGTGGGAGGAGGCTGGGTCCGTCCACTGGCCTGCCGGCGGCATCCGGCAGGCCACGCCGCACCGACCGCCCCAGGAGCTGTGATGAGCGTCGTCACCACGAACCAACCGTTGGGCACCCCCACCTGGATCGACCTGGGGATTCCCGACCTCGATCGGGCCATGACGTTCTACGGCGCGGTGTTCGGATGGGAGTTCGACATCGGCCCCGAGGAGTACGGCCGATACACGATGTGCCTGCTGCGCGGGAAGAAGGTCGCCGCACTGATGGCGAATCCGGATCCGGGGGCGACCGAGTTCTGGTGGAACGTCTACCTCGCCACCGAGGACGTCGACGTCACCGTCGCCCGGTCCCGCGACGCGGGCGCGGTCGTGCTGGGCGAGCCGATGGACGTGATGGGCGAGGGCCGGATGGCGATACTGCGGGATCCGTCCGGGGCGCAGTTCGGGTTGTGGCAGGGTCGGGCGCACGTCGGCTGCGAACTGGTCAACGAGCCCGGCACATTGCTGCGCAACGACCTGGTGACCGCGACCCCGGGGCCCGCCCGGGACTTCTACACGACGGTTTTCGACTTCACCCTCGACGGGAACGAGGATCTGCCGGGGCTGGACTTCACGTTCCTGCGCCGCCCCGACGGGCACGAGATCGGTGGCATCGTCGGCGACCCGGCGGCGCCCGAGTCGGCGTGGGGCACCCTCTTCCAGGTCGAGGACGCGGACGCGGCCGTCGCGGCGGCCCGCGCCGCCGGCGGCACCGCGGACAACCCGACGACCATGCCGTACGGGCGGACCGCGGATGTCACCGATCCGTTCGGGGCGCGGTTCACGGTCGGCGCACCCGCGGCGTCGTGACCGGGGCCGCGTCCGCCCGGGTCCGGTCCGACCGTGCAATGGCCGGATCGGTCGGTGCGGTGCCGTAATCTCATCGGCTGTGCACCTCAAGAGTCTGACGCTGAAGGGATTCAAGTCCTTCGCCTCCGCGACGACTCTGCGGTTCGAGCCCGGCATCACCTGCGTCGTCGGTCCGAACGGATCCGGCAAGTCGAACATTCTCGACGCCCTGACCTGGGTGATGGGCGAGCAGGGCGCGAAGGCGCTGCGCGGCGGCAAGATGGAGGACGTCATCTTCGCCGGGACCGCGGGCCGTCCGCCGCTCGGCCGCGCCGAGGTCACGCTGACGATCGACAACAGCGACGGCGCGCTGCCGATCGACTACTCCGAGGTGTCGATCACCCGGCGCATGTTCCGGGACGGTGCCGGCGAATACGAGATCAACGGCTCGTCGTGCCGTCTGATGGACGTCCAGGAACTGCTGTCCGACTCCGGCATCGGCCGCGAGATGCACGTGATCGTCGGGCAGGGCCGGCTCTCCGCGATCCTCGAGTCCCGGCCCGAGGATCGGCGGGCCTTCGTCGAGGAGGCCGCCGGCGTCCTCAAGCACCGCAAACGCAAGGAAAAGGCGGTCCGCAAGCTCGACTCGATGCAGGCCAACCTCGCTCGGCTGACCGACCTGACCGCCGAGCTGCGCCGTCAGCTCAAACCGCTCGGCAGGCAGGCCGAGGTGGCGCGGCGCGCGCAGACCGTGCAGGCCGAACTGCGCGACGCCCGGCTCCGCCTCGCCGCCGACGATCTGGTGACCCGGCGGACCGAACTGGCGTCGCAGGCGGAGAGCGAGGCGATCGCGCGGGCCCAGCAGGAGCACGTGCAGGCCGAGCTGGAGGCCGCGACCGCCGAACTCGGCCTGCACGAGCAGGCCCTCGCCCGGCTCACCCCGGGTGCGGAGGCCGCCGGGCAGACCTGGTTCCAGCTGTCCGCGCTCGCCGAACGCGTCAGCGCCACCGTCCGGATCGCGACCGAGCGGGCGCGGCACTTCGGCAGCGAACCCGTCGCGCACCGCGGCCAGGACCCGGACCAGCTCGAGGAGCAGGCCGACCGGGTCGCCGCCGAGGAGCGGGAGCTGCACGAGGCGGTCGAGATCGCCCGCGCGACCCTCGACGCGGCGAAGGAGCAGCTCGCCGAGTACGAGGAGGCGTCCGCGGCCGCGGAACGCGCGCACCTCGCCGCGGTCCGGGCGATCGCCGACCGGCGGGAGGGCCTGGCCCGGCTGTCGGGTCAGGTCGACACGCTGCGCACCCGCGCCGACTCCATCGACGCCGAGGTCGCGCGGCTGACCCTCGCCATCGACGACGCCCGCGCCCGCGGGGACGCCGCCCAGGCGGAGTTCGAGTCGGTCCAGGAGAAGGTCGACGAGCTCGATGCCGGCGAGCTGGGCCTGGACGCGCACCACGAGCGGTCCGTCGCCGCGCTCGAGGTCGCATCCGCCCGCGTCTCCGACCTGCAGAACGCGGAACGCGCCGCCGGGCAGGAGGTCGCGTCGCTCGGCGCCCGCATCGACGCCCTGGCGATCGGGCTCGAGCAGAAGGACGGTGCCGCCTGGCTGCTCGAGCACCGGGCAGGGGACGGGCTGGCCGGGTCCGTCGCGGGCCTGCTCCGCATCGAACCCGGTTACGAGGTCGCCCTCGCGGCCGCGCTGGGACCGGCCGCCGAGGCCGTCTCCGCGGACACCGCCGCGTCGGCCCACGCCGCGTTGAGCGCGCTGAGTGCGGCGGACGGTGGCCGCGCCGCGCTGGTGGTCGGTGACGCGCCGGTCGCGGCGTCACCGGCGTCGGGAGGACTGCCGCCCGACGCCCGCCCCGCCCTCGACCTGGTCGACCACCCCGAATCGCTCCGGGGCGCACTCACCGCGCTGCTCGGGTCCGTCGTCGTCGTCGACGACCTCGAGGCGGCCTCGAATCTCGTTGCCGCGCAACCGCAGTGGCGTGCCGTGACCCGGGCAGGCGACCTCGCCGGGGCCGGCTGGATGGTCGGCGGCTCCGAGCGCAGGCCGTCCACGATCGAGGTGCAGTCCGCGATCGACGCATCCACCGCGGCACTCGCCGACGCCCGGCGCCGCGCCGAGGACCTCGCGGCCGCGCTGTCCGGGGCACTCGCGGAGCAGGCCGACCGCGCCGAGACCGCCGAGCACGCGCTGGCCGCCCTGCACGAGTCCGACGCCGCGATGTCCGCGATCTACGAGCAACTCGGCCGGCTCGGGCAGGTGGCGCGGGCGGCGCACGCGGAATCCGACCGGCTGGCCGCACAACGCACGGCGGCGGAGAGCGGACGCGAGGAGGCGATCGCGACCCTGCAGGAGCTCGAGGAACGTCTCGCGCTCGCGCAGCAGGAGCAGTCCACCGGTTCCGACTCCCCGGCCACCGACAGCGGTGAGCGGGAGGCCGCGGCCGCGGCGCTGGCCGAGGTGCGGTCGGTGGAGGTCGAGGCGCGACTGACGCTGCGGACGGCCGAGGAGCGCGCGGAATCGGTTCGGGGCAAAGCGGATTCGTTGCGGCGCGCGGCCCGGGCCGAACGGGAGGCACGGGAGCGGGCGCAGCGGGCGATGGCGGCCCGGAAGAACGCCGCCGCGGTCGCCGCCGCCGTCGCCGAGTCGGGCACCAAGGTCGCCGCCCATCTCGACACCGTCGTGGCGGCCGCACTGGCGCATCGCGAGGACCTGACCCGGCAACGGTCCGAGCGTGCCCAGCAGGTCGAGGGGGTCAAGGAACGGGTCCGGCAGCTCACCGCGCAGGCCGGCGCCCTGACCGATGCGGTACACCGCGACGAGGTCGCCCGCGCCCAGGCCGCCACCCGGATCGAACAGCTCGAGGCCGCGATCTCGGAACAGCACGGCATCGGTCTCGACGACCTGGTCGCCGAGTACGGGCCCGACGTGCTGCTGCCGCCGTCGCCACTCGAGATCGCCGAGTACGAGCAGGCGCGCGAGCGCGGCGAGCAGGTCGTCGCGCCCGCGCCGATGCCGTACGACCGGTCGACGCAGGAACGCCGGGCCAAGCGCGCCGAGAAGGACCTCGCCACCCTCGGCAAGGTCAACCCGCTCGCGCTGGAGGAGTTCGCGGCGCTCGAGGAACGCTACAACTTCCTCTCCACGCAACTCGAGGACGTCAAGAACGCCCGCAAGGACCTGCTCGGGGTGGTCGCCGACGTCGACGCCCGCATCCTGCAGGTGTTCACCGAGGCCTACGCGGACGTCGAACGCGAGTTCGTGCAGGTGTTCGGGAAGCTGTTCCCCGGCGGCGAGGGACGACTGGTGCTCACCGATCCGTCGGACATGCTCACCACCGGCATCGAGGTCGAGGCCCGTCCGCCGGGCAAGAAGGTCAAGCGCCTGTCGCTGCTCTCCGGCGGTGAGAAGTCACTGACCGCGGTCGCGATGCTGGTCGCGATCTTCCGGGCCCGGCCGTCGCCGTTCTACGTGATGGACGAGGTCGAGGCCGCCCTCGACGACACCAACCTGCGACGGCTGATCGGGCTGTTCGAGCAGCTGCGCGAGAAGTCGCAGCTGATCGTCATCACCCACCAGAAGCCGACGATGGAGATCGCCGACGCCCTCTACGGCGTGAGCATGCGCGGCGACGGCATCACCCAGGTGATCTCCCAGCGGATGCGCGGGCAGAACCTCGCCGCACCCGTGCCCGTCGCCGAGTAGCCGCGACCGTCACCCGCCGAGGCGTCGGAGGTCGGGGTAGTTCGACAGCTCCCAGCCGCCGTCGACCACCAGACTCGAGCCGGTGACGTAGCTGGCGTCGTCGCTGGCCAGGTACAGGCACGGCCCCGCGATCTCCTCGGGCGTCGCCGGCCGCGCTGCCGGGATGCGGTCGAGGAACATGTCGCGGGCCGGCTCGTACGCCAGCACCGGGGCCACCAGCGGGGTGTCCACCAGCCCCGGGAGCACCACGTTCACACGGATGCCGTCCGGGGCCAGTTCGACGGCCGCCGTCTTGCTGAACATCACCACGCCGGCCTTGCCGGTCGAATAGGGGCTCCCGGCCGGCATCGGCACGACGGCGTTCAGCGACGCCACGTTCACGATGGCGCCGCCGCGGCCGCCCGCGCGGATGTGCCGGGCCTCGTGCTTGGTGCACAGGAAGACGCCCTTCTGCACGAGGTCGACCGTGAAATCCCAGTCGGACTCGGCGAGATCGACGATCGCACCCACCCGGGAGGCGCCGGCGACGTTGAAGGCGAGGTCGATCCGGCCGAACCGGGTCGCCGCGGCATCGAGCGCCGCGGCGACCTCGGTCTCGACGGTCACGTCGGCGGGTGCGGACAGGAACGAACGGCCGAACTCGTCGGCCATCCGTTCGAGGGCGTCCTTGGCGACGTCGATGCCCGCGACGTTCGCGCCCTCGGCCATCAGCCGGACAGCGATGGCCTCGCCGATCCCGGACGCGGCGCCGGTGACCACCGCGGTCATGCCGTCGAATCTGTTCTCACTCACTACTGTTGCTCCGTCCTCGGGGGTGATGTCGTGAGGTGATGCCGTTGGTCAGCGCGCGTCCCGTACGCCGGCACGCAGGAACCGGCCGGTGCGCCGGGTGCCGAGCGCCGGTGCGGGTTGTCCCTCGCCGAAGACGAACTCGCCCCCGACGAACACGGCGGTGACGGCCTCGTCGTTCCGGTTGACCATCCTGGACAGGTTGTCGTACTCGGCGACCGGGGATTCGGCGTAGGCGTCGAGGGACTCGTCCAGGTGCGCCGGATCGATCACGACGAGGTCGGCCCGGTCACCCTCGCGCAGGTGCCCGGCGTCGAGGTCGTACCAGTCGGCGAGCTCGCCGGTGAGCCGGTGCACGGCCTGCTCCACCGACATGAACGGATTCCCCGCTCGCTCGGCGTCGCGCACGCGACGCAGCAGGCGGAGCCCGAAGTTGTAGAAGGCCATGTTGCGCAGGTGTGCGCCGGCATCGGAGAAGCCCAGCTGCACACCGGGGTCGGAGGCGAACTTGTTGAGCACCTCGGGGCGGTGGTTCGAGATCGTGGTGCGCCACCTGACCTTGGTGCCGTACTCGACCACCAGGTCGAGGAAGGCGTCGACGGGATGTACCCCACCCCGGTCGACCCCGACCTGGCCGAAGGTCTTGCCGATCACCGACTCGTCCGGGCATTCGACGATCTCGGCGTCGAAGAAGTCACGGTGCCAGACCCGCGGACCGTACTTCTTGTCGTAGTCCTTGCGGAACCGGCGGCGGTAGGACTCGTCGGCCAGCAGCGCGCGCCGTTCCTCGATCTGATTGGACAGGTGCAGCGCCGCCGCACCCGACCCGAACTCCTCGAACACGGGCAGGTCGATGCCGTCCGAGTACACCTCGAACGGCACCGGCAGGTGCTGCCACCGGAAGTTGCCGCGCATCCCGTTGACGGCCCGTGCCATCGCCGGGAACACGTGCGCCACAGCCGGTATCGCCTTGACGTCGGCAGCCGAGAGCAGGCTCACCTTCAACGGGCGGCGGAAGAGCCCCACGCTGCTCAGCGCCAACGCGACCATGGACTGCGGGCGGCCGACGTCCGGGCCGGCCTGCAATGCCCGGCCCCGGCGTCGCAGGATCGCACTGAGCCTGCGACGTTCCCGCCGTGTCGAGTACGTCGAGGGCAGGGTCCGGGACCGGCAGACCTCGCCGTCGAGCTTGTCGAACAGCAGCTCCTGCGAGGACATGCCGATGAAGCCCGCGTCGAGCGCCTCCTCGAGCTTGGCCGCCATCGCGTCGAGTTCGGCCGGGGTGGGTTTGACGTCCTTGCGGGTCGCCCGGTCGAGGCCCATCTGTGCGGCCCGAATGTCTGAATGGCCGATGAAGGAGGCCACGTTCGGGCCCAGTGGCAGTGCCTCGAGGGCCTCGACGTACTCGTGCGCCGAGGTCCACGTCTGGGACGCGGTGAGGGTGTCGACCACGAACTTGCGCGGGATGGCCTCGACCCGGCCGAACAGGTCGCCCGCGTCGGAGGGATCGGCGTGGACCGCCGACAGCGAGCACGACCCCAGGAAGATCGAGGTGACGCCGTGCCGCACCGACTCCTTGAGCCCAGGACTCAGGATGACCTCGACGTCGTAGTGGGTGTGGATGTCGACGATGCCCGGGATGACCCACTTCCCGGCGGCGTCGATCACCTGCGGGCAGTCCGTCTCGTCGAGTGCATCGACCGACACGGAGGCCACCCGCCCGTCGCGGATGCCGAGATTCCTGGTCTCGGACCGTGCGCCGGTGCCGTCGAACCACCGGCCGTTCTTGACGATCACGTCGTAGCTCATCGCAGATCACTCCAATCTCGAACCGCTGTTGCCGACCGTGGGGCCATCAGACGACCACCTGGGTGCGCATCGTCTTGCCGGTCGCGTTGCGCGGCAACGGCGACGTGGTGATCCGCCACCGAGCCGGGACCTTGAAATAGGCGAGGCGCTCGGCGGCGAAGGCCCGCAGCTCCTCTTCCGTGACGGCGCCCTCCGACCGCGCGACGACCACCGCGGCCACCTCCTGGCCGAGGTCGGGGTGGTCGACGCCGATCACCGCGCACTCGAGGATCTCGGGGTGCTCGTCCAGGCACTGCTCGATCTCCATCGGGTACACGTTCTCGCCGCCGCGCAGGATCAGGTCCGACCGTCGCCCGGTGAGCCGGACCATGCCGTTCTCGATCACACCGAAGTCGCCGGTGCGCAGCCAACGGTCCTCGGTGATCGCTGCGGCGGTGGCCTCCGGGTTGTCCCAGTAGCCGAGCATCACGTAGGGGCTGCGCGCGCAGATCTCGCCCTCCACCCCGTCGGGAACCTTTACTCCGAACGGGTCCCTGACCTCAACGGCGACCCCGATGATGGGCCGGCCGAGGGTTCCGGGGAACTGCGCGAGATCGAGCGGGGTGGCGACGGAGATCGCGGTGGCACTCTCGGTTTGGCCGTAGCTGTCGACGAGGGAGTTGCGCGCGAACGGCACCTTCTCGCGCAGGCGGTCCTGGAATGCCGCGGACGACGGCGCCGCCGACAGCGCGAACGCAGTGACCGAGGAGAGGTCGTATTGCGACAGATCCTCGTGCTCGAGCAGACGATTCGCCATGGTGGGGACGGCGGCCCAGTTGGTCACGCGCTCGCGTTCGACCAGCCGGAGCATGCGGTCCACGTCGAACGAGCCCTGGTGGATCACCACCGCGCCGCCCGTGGCCAGCCGGGGGACGGCCAGGTTGTGCAGGCTGGCGATGTGGAACAGCGGCGAGGTGAGCAGGTACCGCCGGTCGCTCGGGGCATCCGAGTTCGGGTCGCCGCCGGTGAACGCGGCGGCGAGCGCATCGCTGAACCGGTGGTAGTCGATGGTCGCGAGCACGTTTCGGTGCGAGTGCACGGCGCCCTTGGGTCGGCCGCTGGTCCCGCTGGTGTAGAGGATCAGCGCCGGATCGTCCTCGTCCACATCGGTGTGCGGCAGGTCGGAGCCGGCGAACTCGGCGACCAGGCGCGGGACGTCCTCCTCCATGGTCAGCACGGGGACGTCGGCGCCGAGCTCGCCGAGCAGCGCGGCGCGCTTGGCGTCGGCGACCACGACGGTGGGCTTGGTGTGGTCGATGCCGTACTCGACCTCACGCGGCGCCCACCAGGCGTTGAAGCCGACCGCGATTGCGCCGAGTGACTGCGCCGCCCAGAAGGCGACGAGCCATTCGGGGGTGTTGGCGGCCAGGATGCCGATTCGGTCGCCCTTGCCGACGCCGTACCGCTCGCGCAGCGCGGTCGCGAACGCGGCGGCGGCGGCCCCATGTTCCGTGTAGCTGATCCGGCGATCCTCGGTGACCAGGTAGTCGCGGTCGCCGTACCCGAGCGACGCCGCGAGCACGTCGCCGAGGGACCGGTCCCGGTTCTTCATCACCGGGATCTCGGCGCCGAGCACCTCCTCGACGCCGAGCTCGAACCGCCCGCCCGGGCCCGTCAGCCCGGCCATCACGGACGCGATGTACGCCTGTGGGTCAACGGACTTCGTCACTGTGGTTCCTTTCGATGGTGGTGTGTGGTCACGGGACGAGCACCGCGCGGCCGCGGATCTGCCCGGCCTCGAGCCGGTCGAACGCGGTTCGTGCGTCGGCGAGGTCGAACCGGTCCACCTCCACGGTGAGCAGGCCGGCCTGCGCGAGCGCGATCGAGTCGACGAGGTCGCTCCTGGTGCCGCCGTAGGACTTTCGCACCGACGCTCCCCACGGCCAGCCGGGGCCGCCGGCCGGGTCGGCCGTCACCCCGGGGACCCCGCCGCCGAGCCCGATCATCCGGTAGGCGCCGTTCGGCGCGACGGACTCGACCGACATCCGTGCGGTGGCATCGATCCCGACGAAGTCGAACACCGCGTCCGCGCCGCGACCCTCGGTGAGATCGAGGATCTGGCGTGCGGTCTCCGGCCCGGACTCCAGGGCGATCTCGGCCCCGCACCGCTTCGCGAGGTCGAGCTGGGCCTCGCCGACGTCGACCGCGACGACCCGGGTGGCGCTGACCGCCCGCAGGATCTGCACCGCGACGTGCCCGAGTCCGCCGACCCCGATGACCACCGCGGTGGAGCCGGGTCGCAGGTGGTCCCGGGCACCGCGGATCGCGTGGTAGCTGGTCAGCGCGGCATCCGCCATCGGTGCGGCCTGCTGGAAGTCCAGGTCGCCGATCGGCACGAAGGAACGGGCCGGTACCCGGACGTATTCGGCCATGCCGCCATCCGGGCCGAGGCCCGGGCACGGGGGCATCGCGGTGCGGCCCGCGGCCAGGCAGACGTTCTCGTTGCCGCTGACACACTCGCGGCACACCCCGCAGGACCAGCACAGGTAGATGATCCCGCGTTCGCCCGCATGGCGGCCGTCGACCTCGCTGCCCACCGCTTCGATGGTGCCTGCGATCTCGTGCCCGAGGGTCAGCGGCTCCTCCCGCATCTTCACCGGGAAGTGCAGCAGGTGCAGATCGGAGTGGCAGATGCCGGCCGCCCCGACCCGGATCAGCAGGTCGGACGGGCCGATCTCCGGCACCGGGACCTCCCGGATCTCGACAACGCCGGGATCGGTCAGTTGTAGTGCTCGCATCACGCCACCGCCTCGAAGGTCGCATTCAGGTAGGCGTCGGCACGGTCGGAACCGATGAGGCCGGGCGCCATCTTGTTCATCGCATAGGCGAAGGTGATCCCGCGGTCGAGGTCGTTGACGACGAACGACCCGCCGACCCCTGCCCACCAGCAGACCTTGCCGTCGGGAACGGCGGGCGCCGTCTGAGCGTGCGGCAGCCCGTAGCCGATCCCGAACCGCAGCGGGGTCAGGATCCCCAGGTCCACACCGTCGGCCTGCTCCCGGAAGATCGCGTCGACGGTCTCGGTCGACAGCCAGGTCCGGCCGTCGAGGACGCCGCAACCGGAGACGATCGACTGCAGCCGGGCGATCGAGCGGGCGTTGCCGTGGCCGTTGACCGCCCCGATCTCGGCCTGCCGCCACTGCGGGTCCGCGGTGCGCTCGTAGTCGAGCAGCGGGCTGGTCAGCGTCTTGACCAGGATGCTGTCCTGATCGAGCGTGGACAGGTCGAACTCGAGGGCCGGCGGCGGCACCAGCGGTGCGATCCGGTCGAAGTGCTCGGGGCCGGTGCCGATGTGGAAGTCGGCGTCCAGCGGCCCGGCCAGCTCCTCGGCGAAGAACCGGCCAAGGGTGCGGCCGTCGACCCGCCGGATCACCTCGCCGATCAGGTGACCGTAGTTGAGCGCGTGGTACCCGGACGCAGTGCCCGGCTCCCACCACGGGGCCTGGCCGGCCAGCCGGGCAACCGCGGCGTCGTGGTCGTAGATGTCGGCGAGCTCGATCGGCCGGTCCCAACCCGACACCCCGGAGGTGTGCGCGAGCAGGTGCCGGATCTCGACGTCCGCCTTGCCGTTGGCGGCGAACTCCGGCCAGTAGTGCGCCACCTTCTCGTCGAGGTCGAGCAGGCCGCGATCCACCAGCAGCAGCGCGGACAGGGCGGTCATCGTCTTCGTGATGGAGAAGACGTTGACGATGGTGTCGCGATCCCAGGGGGTGGTGCGGGCGGTGTCGGTGTGTCCGCCCCAGATGTCGACGACGGGTTCGCCGTCGACGGTCACGCAGACGGACGCCCCGAGCTCCTCCCGGGAGGCGAGCTGCAGTTCGAGCGCCTCGCGAACCGACTCGAAGCCCTCCGCGCAGGATCCCTGTGTCAGTGTCATCGAATCTCCTTCTCAGGCGTTCTGCAGGGCGCGGGCGGGCACCGGCAACGGGTTGCCCGCGGCCTGGGCGCGCTTGCCGCCGTCGACGATTTCCTTCTTCAGGTTGCGTACGTAGGGATCGAACTCGCACTGGATGGTGTGCCTGGGCGACTTGTAGTACGGCTTGAGGTAGTACTCCTCGTCGGCGGCGAGGACGGCGCCCATCTCGCTGGGAGACGGCGGGAGGTACTTGCCCGCGAGGTAGGCGGCGACGAGCTTGCTCTGCTGCTCGGCGAAGTTGACCAGGGTCGGCATCGGCTGCGCGAGGCCCATGAAGAACAGATTGTCGATGTCGGGCTTCATCATCCGCTTGAACAGCGGGAAGCGGTTCTCGCTGTCGGGCAACAGGTTCGGATCGGTGAAGAACGGGAAGCTGATGTGGTAGCCGGTGGCGCAGACGATCACGTCGACGTCCAGGGTGCTGCCGTCGGCGAAGCGCACCTGCTTGCCCTCCAGCGCGGTGATGGCCGGCTTGAACGCGATGTCGCCCGAGCCCGCCTTGCCGAGGAACTCGCCGCTCGCGGACGGGTGCGCCTCGAACGGCAGGTGGTCGGGCTTGGGCAGACCGTAGCCCTCCATGGAGCCGAGGTTCTTGTTCAGGAAGCGCCGCTTGAGCGCCAGGGAGAGCGGGCGCGGAATCCAGGCCGGCATCGTCATCTTGTCGCCGGCCGTGCCCTTCAGGTACTTCGGCAACACCCAGACCCCGCGGCGGGCGGAGACGGTCAGCGTCTTGGCCAGGAAGCGCTGCGAGAGCTCGGAGGCGATGTCGAGGCCGGAGTTGCCCATCCCGACCACCACGACGTTCTTGCCACGCATGTCGATCGGGTCGAACGGGTCGTTGTACGCGTGGCTGTGGATGAGCGTGCCGTCGAACTCGCCGGGGTAGTCCGGGGTCCGCGGATCCCAGTGGTGGCCGTTGCACACGATCAGCGCGTCGTAGGTGCGCGCCTCGCCGTTGGACAGCGTGACGGTCCACAGCCCGTCGTCGTCGCGCTCGGCGTGTTCGACGGAGGTGTTGAACGTGATCCTCTCCCGCAGGCCGAAGTGGTCGACGTAGTCCTTGAAGTACTGGAACAGCAGCGAGTGGTGCGGGAAGTCGGGCCACTCGGCGGGGACCGGGAAGTCCTCGAAGGCCAGCCGCCACTTGGAGGTGTCGATGTGCAGGCTCTGGTAGCAGGCCGACATCCCGTTGGGGTTCTTGTAGTACCAGTTGCCGCCGACCTCGTCGGAAGCCTCGAAGCAGTCGAACGGGATGCCGTGGTCCTTGAGGCGTTTGGCGGTGGTGATCCCGGAGGGGCCTGCGCCGATGATGCAGACGGTCGGAAGGGTCGTGGAGCTCATGGTGCTCGCTTTCTGTGCGTGTGCGGTCATCGGTCGGCGGCGGACGGCGGTGTGGTCGGCGCCATCGACACTCGCGTGAGTGACCTACGCCATATTCCAAGTTCACTGACGTACTGTCAAGTGAATGACGAGAGGTATTCTCAGTGACGGGCAGATTTGCCCGATCGGACGACGTGGACCAGGGTGGTGAACGTGAGCACGGCAAGCGGCGATGTCAAGGGAAGGCGCAGCACGCTGCGTGAGGAGCAGAAGAGAGCGACGCGCGCGAAGCTCGTGGATTCCGCGCGCGAGCTGTTCGAGACGCGCGGATACGCGGCGGTGACGGTCGACGACGTGGCGGCCGCGGTCGGCTGCAGCCGGGCCACCTTCTACCTGCATTTCCCCAGCAAGCTGGAGATCCTGCGGACGATCAGTGTCGAGAAGATGGTGCCGAGCGCGCTGGCGTTCTACCAGGACCTCGACCGTGTCCTCGACACCCGTTCCCGGGCCGAGTTCACGGCCTGGGTCAATCGAGCCATCGACTGGTTCGACGAGAACAAGCAGATGCTGCCGGCCTGGGACGAGGCGGCGGTCCTCGAGCCCGACTTCCGGGAGACCTCGCGCGAGGGCATCCTGGCGCTGCCGAACGCGATGACGCAATACCTGGCGAGCTGGCCGGACGCCCGGCACGACGAGGCACGGCTGCGGGTCGAGCTGCTCGTCACCCAGCTCGAACGGTTCTTCACCCGCTGGGCGCTGCAGGGCACCATCGACGTCACCCGCGAGCAGGCCGCCGAGGTGCTCACCGACATCTGGTTCCCGGCGTTGTCGGCTCCCGGGTCGCCGGGCTGACCGACACCGCGGACGCGCCGCGGTTCACCGTCCTCGCCCCGGCCTGACAGTATGAGGCGGTGACTACCGGAGCTTGGATCGCCATCGCGGCCGTACTGGCCGTCCTCATTGTCGCGCTCGTCGTCGGCGCGGTGCAGTACCGCCGGCGGCAGGTCAGCCTGACGCCGAAGTCGGAGCAGCCCGAGGCGCTCGGCGAGGCCAAGGACCGGTCCGGGGGGTACAAGTCCGCCGGTGGATTCAGCTTCAGCGAGGGCGCCACCGCGACCGCACCGCCGAAGCCGACGCCGGAACCGGTGGAGCCCAAGGTCGTCGAGAAGATCCCCGAGCCGCCGGTCGCCGAGAGGCCGCCCGTCGAGGAGAAGGTCGCCGAGCCGGAGGTCGTCGAGGAGCCGGTCGCCGAGGAGCCGGTCGCCGAGGAGAAGGTCGCCGAGGAGAAGGTTGCCGAGCCGGAGGTTGTCGAGGAGCCGGTCGCCGAGGAGAAGGTCGCCGAGCCGGAGGTCGTCGAGGAGCCGGTCGCCGAGCCGGAGGTTGTCGAGAAGCCGGTCACCGAGAAGCCGGTCGTCGAGGACACCGCGCCGGCGGTTGCCGAGCCGGAGGTGGCTGCGCCGACCGCCGCGGCTGCGCCCGTCCTCGAGGAGATCGCCCCGACCGCCGGCCGCCTGGACCGGTTGCGGGGTCGGCTGGCCCGGTCCCAGAACGCCGTCGGCAAGTCGCTGCTCGGTCTCATCGGCGGCGGTGACCTCGACGACGACGCGTGGGAGGAGATCGAGGACACGCTGATCATCGCCGACCTCGGCAGCGCGGTCACCGACGAGGTCGTGGGCAAACTTCGCACCGAGATCGCCGCCGGCACGGTTCGGACCGAGGCCGAGGCCCGGGCGATGCTGCGGAAGGTCCTGGTCGAGGCCCTGCACCCGGAGATGGACCGGTCGATCAGGGCGCTGCCGCACGACGCGACGCCCGGTGTGCTGCTGGTGGTCGGCGTCAACGGCACCGGCAAGACCACCAGCACCGGCAAGCTCGCGCGGGTGCTCGTCGCCGACGGCCGCCGGGTGCTGCTCGGCGCCGCGGACACCTTCCGGGCCGCCGCCGCGGACCAGCTGCAGACGTGGGCGGAACGCGTCGGCGCCGAGGTGGTGCGCGGCAAGGAGGGCGCCGACCCCGCCGCGATCGCGTTCGACTCGGTCTCCAAGGGCATCGAGACGGGGGTGGACGTCGTCATCGTCGACACCGCCGGACGCCTGCACACCAAGACGGGTCTGATGGACGAACTCGGCAAGGTCAAGCGGGTCGTCGAGAAGCGCGCCGAGGTCGACGAGGTGCTGCTGGTGCTCGACGCCACGATCGGCCAGAACGGCCTCGTTCAGGCGCGGGTGTTCGCGGAGGTCGTGGACATCACCGGTGTGGTGCTGACCAAGCTCGACGGAACCGCCAAGGGCGGCATCGTCTTCCAGGTTCAGCACGAGCTGGGAGTGCCGGTGAAGCTGGTCGGGCTCGGCGAAGGCGCCGACGACCTCGCGCCGTTCGAACCGGAGGCGTTCGTCGACGCGTTGCTGGGCTGATCGGACGCCGTCCCGGACCGCTGTTGTCGCCGGGTTTCACCACGAAACCTGAAAGCAACACAGTTCCGGGATGCGTTCACTCGGGCGAAACATCGGAGCGTCACAGCGGAAACACCCGGTGACCACCCTTCTCATCAAGTCGAAGATCCGCACACACGCGGAGCGACAGGAGAAGAAGGAGGAGGCACAAGGTGGATTTCCCGACTATCGGAGCGCCGGACGCCGGCGACACCGCGTGGATGCTGATCAGCGCCGCGCTGGTGTTGCTGATGACGCCCGGTCTCGCGTTCTTCTACGGCGGCATGGTTCGCGCGAAGAACGTCCTGAACATGATCATGATGAGCATCGGGGCGATGGGCGTCGTCGGCGTCCTGTGGGTGCTCTACGGGTACTCGATGGCCTTCGGTGAGGACAAGGGCGGCCTGGTCGGCGATCCGTTCCAGTTCTTCGGTCTCTCGGGTCTGTTCGGTGGCTCCTACCTGGCCAACGCGGGCACCGGTGCCCCCGCCGCGATCCCGCTCGTCGGAACCATCCCGGCGACCGTGTTCGTGGCGTTCCAGGCGATGTTCGCGGTCATAACCGTCGCCCTGATCTCCGGTGCGGTCGCTGATCGTCTGCGGTTCGGGCCGTGGCTGCTGTTCGCCGGCCTGTGGGCGACGATCGTGTACTTCCCGGTCGCGCACTGGGTGTTCTCGTTCGACGGGGTCACCGCCGAGCACGGTGGCTGGATCGCGAACAAGCTCAAGGCGATCGACTTCGCCGGTGGCACCGCGGTGCACATCAACGCCGGTATCGCGGGTCTGGTCCTGGCGCTGGTCCTCGGCAAGCGTCGCGGATGGCCGGGCACCCCGTTCCGCCCGCACAACCTGCCGTTCGTGATGCTCGGCGCGGCGCTGCTGTGGTTCGGCTGGTTCGGCTTCAACGCGGGCTCCGCGGTCGGTTCCAACGGCGTCGCCGGTGCCACCTTCGTCACCACCTTCGTCGCGACCGCCGCCGCGATGCTGGCCTGGCTGTTCGTCGAGCGGATCCGCGACGGCCACGCCACCACCCTCGGTGCCGCGTCGGGCATCGTCGCCGGCCTGGTCGCCATCACCCCGTCCTGCTCCTCGGTCAACGTGGTCGGCGCCCTCGCCATCGGTGCCGCGGCCGGCGTCCTGTGCGCCCTCGCGGTCGGGTTGAAGTACCGCTTCGGCTTCGACGACTCGCTCGACGTCGTCGGTGTCCACCTCGTCGGCGGCATCGTCGGCACCCTGATGGTCGGTCTCGTCGCCACCAAGGAGGCACCCGCGGCGGTCGAGGGCCTGTTCTATGGTGGTGGCTTCGACCAGCTGTGGCGTCAGGCGGTCGGTGCGGGTGCGGTGCTGCTGTACTCGCTCGTCGCCACGACCGTCGTCGCGCTGATCGTGAAGTACACGATCGGTCTGCGGGCGAGTGGCGAAGCCGAGAGCCGCGGTCTGGACGATACTGAGCACGCTGAAAACGCCTACGACTTCGTCGCACTCGGCGGAGGCACGGCAGGATCGGCATTCTCGTCGGCACCGGTGCGCACGACCGTCATGGAGGCATGAAGACAATGAAGCTCATCACCGCAATCGTCAAGCCGTTCACTCTCGAGGACGTCAAGACCGGACTCGAGCAGGCGGGCGTGCTGGGCATGACCGTCAGCGAGGTCCAGGGCTACGGCCGGCAGAAGGGTCACACCGAGGTGTACCGCGGTGCCGAGTACTCGGTCGACTTCGTTCCGAAGGTCCGTGTCGAGGTCGTCGTCGACGACAGTGCCGTCGACAAGGTCGTCGAGGTGATCGTCGAGGCCGCGCGTACCGGCAAGATCGGCGACGGCAAGGTCTGGGTCACGCCCGTCGAGTCGGTCATCCGGGTCCGCACCGGCGAGCGGGGCGCGGATGCAATCTGACCCGACCGGGTCCGGTTCCGGTGGCCCCGATCCCGTCGCAACGCCGGCGGGGTCGGGGCCACCCGCGTCTGGTGGCCACGACACACACGCGCACACCGTCGCCGCCGACGACCTCGCCCGGGCCCGGAAGCAACTGCTCGACGGAGGTTCCCGCACCCGCCGGCTCGACGCACCGGCGCTGCGTCAGGCCCTGGTCGACCTGCACGAGTTCTGGCTGACCACCAAGGGCGCCGAGGTGGGCATCACCCCCGACAGCGGGTTCGCGATCGTCGCGGTCGGGGGACTGGGCCGTCGCGAACTGCTGCCCTACTCGGACCTCGACCTGGTGCTGCTGCACGACGACATGGATCCGGGGGTGGTCGCGCAGGTCGCGGACCAGCTCTGGTACCCGCTGTGGGACGCCCACATCAAGCTCGACCACAGTGTGCGGACCGTGCCGCAGGCGTTGCAGGTCGCCGCGTCGGACCTGACCGCGATGATGGGCCTGCTCGAGGCCCGGCACATCGCGGGCGACATCGAGCTGACGAACCTGCTGATCGGTGGGATACGGCGGCAGTGGCGCACCGGAATCCGTTCGCGTTTCGACGAATTGGTCGAGCTGACGACGGCACGGTGGGCGCGCAGCGGCGAGATCGCGCACCGGGCCGAACCCGACGTCAAGAACGGTCGCGGCGGCCTGCGGGACGTGCATCTGCTCGACGCCCTGGCGATCGCGCAGCTGACCGACGTCTCCGTCGGCCTGGGCCCGGACGTCCCGGGTGGGGGACTGGCCTCCGCACACGACCGGCTGCTCGACGTTCGCACCGAGCTGCACCGCGTCGCCCGCCGCGCACGTGACCAGCTGCGCGCCCAGGACGCCGACGAGATCGGCGCCGCACTGCGTATCGGCGACCGGTTCGATCTGGCCCGGATGCTCAGCGACTCGGCACGCACGATCGGCTACTCGGTCGACGTCGGCCTGCGGACCGCCGCGAACGGCCTGCCGCGCCGTGGGCTGTCCCGACTGCGCCGGATGCCGGTGCGCCGGCCACTGGACGAGGGGGTCGTCGAGCACGGTGGCGAGGTGGTCCTGGCCCGGGACGCGAAACCGACGAAGGACCCGGGGCTGATCATGCGGGTGGCCGCCGCGGCCGCGCAGACCGGCATGCCGATCTCCGCGTCCACCCTGGGCCGGCTGTCCGACAGTGCCCCCGAACTGCGGGAACCGTGGCCGAAGGAGGCGCTCGCCGACCTGCTGGTGCTGCTCGGGTCGGGTCCGCGGACCGCCGCGGTCGTCGAGGCCCTCGACCGGACCGGGCTGTGGGGCAGGCTGCTGCCGGAGTGG
Source organism: Rhodococcus olei (assembly GCF_039540555.1). Taxonomy (NCBI): domain Bacteria; kingdom Bacillati; phylum Actinomycetota; class Actinomycetes; order Mycobacteriales; family Nocardiaceae; genus Rhodococcus; species Rhodococcus olei. Next base: position 271,862 of record NZ_BAABFB010000029.1, read on the forward strand.
GGTGCGGTGCGGGACCTTCCGCCGCGCGACGCGGTGCACACGTGGACCGTGGACCGGCACCTGGTCGAGACCGCGGTGCAGGCGAGCGCGTTCACGACCCGCGTCACCCGACCGGACCTGCTGGTGCTGGGCGCCCTGCTGCACGACATCGGCAAGGGGCGCGGCGGTGACCACAGCGTCGTCGGTGCCGAGCTGGTCAACCAGATCGGCAACCGGCTCGGGCTGTGGCCGTCGGACGTCGCGTTGCTGAGCGCCGTTGTCCGGCACCACCTGCTGCTGCCGCACACCGCGACCCGCCGCGACCTGGACGACCCGGCGACCGTGCAGATGGTCGCCGACGCGCTCGGTCACGACCCGGTGCTGCTCGAGTTGCTGTACACACTCGCCGAGGCGGATTCGCTGGCGACCGGACCCGGGGTGTGGGGCGACTGGAAGGCGTCGCTGATCGGGGAACTGGTCCGGCGGTGCCGGCTGGTGATGGCCGGTGAGCCGTTGCCGAAACCGGATCCGATCGACCCCGAGCACGCGACGCTGGCCGAGGGCGGCGGAGTGCACGTGATGCTGACCCCGGCCGAGGGGCCCCACACGTTCCGGGTGACCGTGATCGCACCGGACGTTCCCGGGCTGCTCTCCGATGCTGCCGGCGTGCTCGCCCTGCACTCGTTGCGGGTGCTGTCGGCGTCGGTCGGCTCGCACGCGGGTGCGGCGGTGAACGAGTTCACGGTGTCGCCGCGATTCGGGGCTCCGCCGCAGGCGGGGCTGCTGCGCCAGGAACTGATCCGCGCCACGGCGGGTGAGCTGGACCTGCTCGCGATGCTCGAGGAGAAGGAGCGCGTCGCCAAGGAGGAGCAGGCCCTCGAGCTCGGGGTCGCGGGGGTTCCGGTGCAGTACGCGCAGGCGCCGCCGCGTCTGATCTGGTTCGAGACGGCCGTCGACGGCCAGGTGATCGTGGAACTGCGCACCGAGGACCGGCTCGGGCTGTTGTGCAGGCTGGCCGCGGCACTCGAACAGCACGGCGTCGACGTCCAGTGGGCGAAGGTCGCAACGCTCGGCAAGTCCGTCGTCGACGCGTTCTGCCTGAACCTCGGCGACGCCGACTCGCGGGTCACGCGCGAGGACCTGGAATCCGCGATTCTCGCCGTCGCGCCGGCGCCACCGCCGGCCAAGAAGGACGGGGAGAACGGCGGCACCGCCGGCAGCGGCTAGGCTGGACCGCAGTGTCCGTGGACGAGCCGCGTCCATGAACAGGACCAGCGTCCGTGACCGGAGCCCGTGTGGGGGCGGACGAGCGTCCAGACCAGTCCGCCCAGACAGCCAGGAGCCCGATCGGTGTTCGAATCCCTTTCCGACAGGTTGACAGGTGCCCTCAAGGACCTGCGCGGCAAGGGCCGGCTGTCCGGCGCCGACATCGACGCCACGTGCAGGGAGATCCGGCTCGCCCTGCTCGAGGCCGATGTCGCGTTGCCGGTCGTCCGGTCCTTCATCGCGCGGATCAAGGAGCGTGCGAAGGGCGCGGAGGTCTCGGGCGCGCTGAATCCGGCGCAGCAGGTCGTCAAGATCGTCAACGAGGAGCTCGTCGGGATCCTCGGTGGCGAGACGCGGCGGCTGCAGTTCGCGAAGACCCCGCCGACGGTGATCATGCTGGCCGGTCTGCAGGGCTCCGGAAAGACCACCCTCGCAGGCAAGCTGGCCAAGTGGCTCAAGGGTCAGGGCCACACCCCGCTGCTCGTCGCCTGTGACCTGCAGCGTCCCGGTGCGGTCGGCCAGCTCCAGATCGTCGGTGAGCGGGCCGGTGCGGCGGTGTTCGCGCCGCACCCCGGCACCTCGATCGGCGGCGGCGATAACGCGCTCGGCCAGTCCGCCGCGGACCCGGTCGACGTCGCCCGGCGCGGCGTCGAGGAGGCCCGCGCCAAGCACTACGACGTGGTCATCGTCGACACCGCCGGACGTCTGGGCATCGACGAGGAGCTGATGTCGCAGGCGGCGGGCATCCGGGACGCCGTCCAGCCGGACGAGGTCCTGTTCGTGCTCGACGCGATGACCGGTCAGGACGCCGTGCACACCGCGGAGGCGTTCCAGTCGGGTGTCGGCTTCAACGGCGTGGTGCTCACCAAGCTGGACGGCGACGCCCGCGGCGGTGCCGCGCTGAGCGTCCGGGAGATCACCGGCCAGCCGATCATGTTCGCGTCCACCGGTGAGAAGCTCGAGGACTTCGACGTCTTCCACCCGGACCGGATGTCGAGCCGCATCCTCGGCATGGGCGACGTGCTCACGCTGATCGAGCAGGCCGAGCAGGTGTTCGACGCGAAGCAGGCCGAGGTCGCGGCGCAGAAGATCGGCTCCGGTGAGCTGACGCTCGAGGACTTCCTCGAGCAGATGATGGCCGTCCGGAAGATGGGCCCGATCGGCAACCTGCTCGGCATGCTGCCCGGCGCCGGCCAGATGAAGGACGCGCTCGCGCAGGTCGACGACAAGCAGCTCGACCGGATCCAGGCGATCATCCGCGGCATGACGCCGCAGGAGCGCGCCAACCCGAAGATCATCAACGCATCCCGCCGGCTCCGGATCGCGAACGGTTCCGGCGTCCGGGTGTCCGACGTCAACCAGCTGGTCGACCGGTTCTTCGAGGCCCGCAAGATGATGGCGGCGATGGCGGGCCGGATGGGCATGCCGGGTGCCCGTTCGCAGCGCTCGAAGAAGGGCAAGAAGGGGAAGAAGGGCGGCCGCGGGCCGACCCCGCCGAAGATCCGGGGCGGCTTCCCGGGGATGCCGGGCGGCGGCTTCCCCGGCCTGCCCGCGGGCATGGACCTGTCGCAGATGCCGAAGGGTCTCGACGAGCTGCCTCCGGGCCTCGAAGGGTTCGACCTGTCCCAGCTCAAGCTGCCGAAGAAGTAGCCGATGGCGCTGCGACTGCTCGGCCGCGGACTGCCGGACGAGCGGGACGTCGAGCTGTGGATCGACGACGACGGTGTGATCCGGACCGAGCCGGTCCCGGGCGCGCAGACACTGACCGACACCGGCTGGATCCTGCCCGGCCTCGTCGACGCACACTGCCACGTCGGGATCCGGTACGGCGGGGGGCACGAGGACCCGGACGGCCTGATCGCCCAGGCCGAAACCGAACGCGACTGCGGTGTCCTGCTGCTGCGCGACGCCGGGTCGCCGGTCGACACGCGGCACCTCGACGAGCGCGCCGACCTGCCGCGGATCATCCGCGCGGGCCGGCACCTCGCGCGTCCGAAGCGCTACATCCGGGGCCTGCCGATCGATGTCGAGGACGAGGCGCAGTTGCCGGACGCGGTCACCGAGCAGGCGCTGCGCGGGGACGGCTGGGTCAAGCTCGTCGGGGACTGGATCGACCGCGAGGTCGGTGACCTGCGCCCACTGTGGAGCGACGCTGTCCTGAAGGAGGCGGTCGCGGCCGCACACCGCGTCGGCGCCCGGGTGACCGCGCACGTGTTCGGTGAGGACGCCCTGCCCGGCCTGATCGGCGCCGGGATCGACTGCATCGAACACGGCACCGGCCTGACCGACGAGACGATCGAGATGATGGTCGAGCACGGCACCGCGCTGGTGCCGACCCTGATCAACATCGCGACGTTCCCGGAGATCGCGGATTCGGCGACCCGCTTCCCGGTGTACGCCGCCCACATGCGGGACCTGCACGCCCGGGTCGGCGCGACGATCGGCGCGGCGCACGACGCCGGGATCCCGATCTACGCCGGCACCGACGCCGGCGGGTCGATCCGGCACGGCCGGCTCGCCGACGAGGTCGCGGCTCTGGCCGCGGCCGGCCTGGGTCCGACAACCGCGCTCGGTGCGGCGTGCTGGAACGCCCGGACCTGGCTCGGTCACCCCGGGCTCGAGGCCGGGGCGCCCGCGGATCTCGTTGTCTACGACCGTGATCCGCGGTACGGACCCGAGGTGCTGGCGCGGCCGGACCTGGTGGTGCTGCGCGGCCGGGTGGTCACCCGGCGCGGGCGGTTCGCCTAGCGGTTCGGTTACGGCCGCGCGATGCCGTCCAGGGCGGTGATGATCGCGCCGACGTCGGTGCTCTCCGCATCGCGGATGTGCCGCACGACGGTGGCCGCCGGTTCGGGCTGGTCGGCGACGATCCGCCCGAGGAGTTTCGCCTTGCCGTCGAGCACGTCGATCGCCGCACCCCGGAAGTCCCGCGGCGTCACCGAGATCACCGTGGCGGCGAGCCAGGCGTCGTCCCGGGCCGTCTCGACACTGAACCGCAGCGCGAGTTCCGCGGTCGGGCCACCGAGTTCCGTCAGCTCGCCCAGCCGAGGGGAGAAGCCCTCGACGACCGCGCGCACCCGGGGGACCAGTGCGGCCAGGATCGCGTTCAGCCGGTCGTAGTCGGCGCGGAACCCCGGCAGCTCGGATCCCCGAAACGCCGTGCCGGTCACGACTCCGAGATCGAGGTTGATGTGGGCGTTGATCCCGAGCAGCAGGTTCTGCAGGATGATCGGCGTCCCGGACCGGGCCCGCTCGAACGCGAACCCCCATGCGCCGCTCGGTCGCCCGCCCGCGTTGAACGTCTCGTACGCGGCCAGATAGGCATTGGCGAACGACGCGTCGAAGCGGGACATCCGCGGCCCGTCGTCGAAGACCCCGCCGTCGATCCCCTTCTTCACCTCGATCGTCACCTGGCGGTACAGCGCGGCGAAGTACCCGAGCGGGTCCCGCCGCGATCTCGTGTCGTCGACGATCCCGGGCAGGATCGACAGCACGTCGTCGATCGTTGTGGCCTGCACGTCGCACCCCCGAACGTTCGGCACCGACCCCGGCAGCCTACGCCCGCGATTCCCGCGACACGGTCGAAACCGGCGCGTGCGGATCCCCGGACGGGGCTACCGGACGCAGCCGTCGCCGCCGTCGCCGGCGCGGGCGGTGAATCGGATCTCGCTGATCGAGGTGACGTCGTTGAACGGTGCCGACTGCTGGCCGGTGCGGCCGGCGACCGGCTGACCGTCGACCGTGTCGAGGACGGTGAGGGTCGCGGTGCGGGCGGTCACGTCGACCGGCATCGACTGGATCCCACGCTGCGGAGGGACCTGCTGTTCGACGGAGCTGCCGTCGTCGAACGTCCACTTGACCCGGGTGATCTTGCGATTCTGGGCGAAGCGGTCGGAGCCGTCCGGGTCGGTCTTGTCGTGACCGGGGTCGAGTCCGACGGTGGCGAGGTGCACGCCGCACGGGAAGCTGACCGCGAGTGTCTGCCCCCGAGTGCCCTGGCAGCGCCACGCGGTGGTGACGTCGCCGTCGATGGTGTTCGTGGCCTCGTACGCGTGGGGGCGGCCGGTGGAGTCGACGGCCGGTGGCAGCGTCACGCAGGTGGGAAGGACCGCGGCCGGGGCGACGGCCACCGTCTCACCGGTGTCGGACGCGCTCGCGTCCGGCGCCCCGGAGGTCGTGGTGGCCTCGGCGGCGGCACTGCCCGTCACGGTGGACGAGTTGGCGTCCGCGAGCGCCCGGTTGATCAGGTAGCCGCCTCCGGCGAGCAGGCAGAGCACGGCGGCGACCGCGGTGAGGACCACGAGCCAGCCCCGCGCCGAGAGCGGCGGCCGCGGCCGTTCCGGGGTCGCGGGTTCCGGGTTCGGCGGCTCCGGGGTCGCGGGTTCCGGGGTCGCGGGCGGTGGCGCGCTGTCGGTCATGCGGTCTCGGCTTTCGTCTCGGGCCGGCCGGCTCGTGTGCCGTCGCCCTCGGGAGATGCGGCCGGCGTGCGGTCGGGCTGCCGATCCGTCGCGGCGGCGCCGGCACCGGCGAGCTTTCCGTCGGGTGCCGGCTCGCCGGCGGTGCCGGTCGCCGTCGCTTCGCGATGTCGGGCCGGGGACGGCGAAATCTCGACGGGCGCCGGTTCGCCGGCGGGGGCCGGGGCGAGCGGGGTGCGCCGGGCCTGCGCGAGGCCGACGTCGAAGGCCAGCGCGGCGAACGCGGTCAGGGCCTGCACGACCGCGAGGGCGAGAATCGTGACGCCGGCCCAGCCGAGGCCTGCGACCATCGTCGAGTCGGTGCCGGTGAGCAGGTTCTCGCTCAGCTGCGCCGCGTTGCTGACGACGATCAGCAGGAACAGCGCGAGCAGCGCGCCGACCGTCGCCGACGCGGTCGAGACCGCGTGCAGGACGGGGGTCGCACCGCGGAGGTGGGTCAGTCGCGGCAGCATCGACAGACCGGCGACCAGCCCGGAGAACAGCAGGCACGCGACGACCATCAGCCCCTGGGGTGTCACGAATCCGCTCAGGGTGACCGTGCCGGACGAGGTCTGCACCCGCAGATACGGGCCGAGGCCGGTGAGCAGCGCCGCCACCCCCAGCAGCAGCACCACACCGGCGAGCGCGGTGGCCCGTCCGCGCTCGGGCGGGGGCGGGCCGTCGGTGAAACTGGGGAACGGCGCCGGGCTCGGATCGGGGCGTGGAGCGGCGGCGGGCGGGGTGCTCGGGGTCGGGCTCGATTCCGGCGTGGACGGCAACGTGAACCCCCTTCGGGAACGTCGAACGGGACCGGCGGCCCGCGGCTGACCGGAGTGTAGGCAGACCGGGACCCGGGGCGCTGTCCATCGCGGTGGCGCGTCGCGGGAACGCGTGTCGGGTTCGCCGCCGACGGGGTCACGCGGCCGGGCGATTCGCCCAGCGGCGGGCCGGTCTGGCAGAATGGACCGCTGTTCGCCCGTCTCCGGTTACGTACCGCGCGGCGGTCACAACACCCCCCAACGCAAAACCGGGTGCGCATGCCTTGCGCATCGCTGAATTGCGCCGTGACCAACCGAAAGGCTCCATCGTGGCTGTCAAGATCAAGCTCACGCGGCTCGGCAAGATCCGCAACCCGCAGTACCGCATCATCGTCGCGGACTCTCGCACCCGCCGCAACGGCCGTGCGATCGAGACCATCGGCAAGTACCACCCGAAGGAAGAGCCGTCGCTGATCGAGATCGACTCGGAGCGCGCGCAGTACTGGCTCGGCGTCGGCGCCCAGCCCACCGAGCCGGTCGAGAACCTGCTGAAGATCACCGGTGACTGGCAGAAGTTCAAGGGCCTCCCGGGCGCCGAGGGCACCCTGAAGAAGGCGGAGGCCAAGCCCTCCAAGCTCGAGCTGTTCCAGGCCGCGCTCGCGCAGGCCGAGAACGAGCCGGTCGCCGAGGCCATCACCCCGAAGAAGAAGGCCGCCAAGAAGGACGCGGACGAGGCCGCCGAGGCTCCCGCCGAGGCCGAGGCCGCCGCGGATTCCGAGGCTGCTGACAAGTGAGTGCCATTGTCGCCGACGCCGTCGAACATCTCGTTCGCGGCATCGTCGCCAACCCCGACGACGTCCGGGTCGAACTGATCACCGGGCGTCGCGGGCGCACCGTCGAGGTCCACGTCAACCCCGACGACCTCGGCAAGGTGATCGGCCGTGGCGGCCGCACCGCCACCGCCCTGCGGACTCTCGTCACCGGTATCGGTGGCAAGGGCATCCGCGTCGACGTGATCGACACCGACCAGTAGTTCGGTGGAACTCGTCGTCGGCCGTGTCGCCAAGTCACACGGCATCAGGGGCGAACTCGCCGTCGAGATCCGCACCGACGAGCCGGAGCTGCGCTTCGCCGTCGGTGCGGTCCTCCACGGCCGCAAGCCTCGTGATCGGAAACTGACCGATTACACGGTGGAAGCCGCCCGGGAGCACTCCGGGCGGCTTCTGCTGCGTCTGAAGGGCGTCGACGACCGCACCGCCGCCGATGCGCTGCGCGGTGTCCTGTTCGTCGTCGACACCGCGGATCTTCCGCCGTCCGAGGATCCGGATTCGTTCTACGACCACGAACTCGAGGGTCTCGAGGTCCGGCTCGGCGACGGCACCGTCGTCGGCACCGTGATCGAGGTGCTGCACTCCGCGGCAGGCGAGCTGCTTTCGGTCCGCCCGGCGGGCCGCGAATCGGGGCCGGACTCGAAGTCACCGCCGACAGGCGAGATCCTGATCCCGTTCGTCACGGCGATCGTCCCGGTGGTCTCCGTGGCCGGCGGATTCGTCGAGATCGACCCGCCCGAGGGACTGCTGGACCCGGAGTGACCATGCGCCTCGACGTCATCACCATCTTCCCCGAGTACCTCGAGCCGCTGCGAACGGCGTTGCTGGGCAAGGCCATCGACAAGGGCCTCGTGTCCGTCGGGGTGCACAACCTCCGCGACTGGACGCACGACGTGCACAAGGCCGTCGACGACTCCCCGTACGGCGGCGGGCCCGGCATGGTCATGAAACCGACCATCTGGGGCGACGCCCTCGACGCGGTGTGCCCGGACGACGCCCTGCTCGTCGTGCCGACCCCCGCCGGGGTCCCGTTCACCCAGGAGACCGCGCACCGCTGGTCGCAGGAGAAGCACCTCGTCTTCGCCTGCGGGCGGTACGAGGGGATCGACCAGCGCGTCTTCGACGACGCCGCGCGCCGGGTGCGGGTCGAGGAGGTGAGCATCGGCGACTACGTCCTGATCGGCGGCGAGGCCGCGGTGCTCGTGATGGCCGAGGCCGTGGTCCGGCTCCTGCCCGGCGTCCTGGGCAATCAGCAGTCCCACCAGGAGGATTCGTTCTCCGACGGACTGCTGGAGGGTCCGAGCTACACGCGTCCGGTGAGCTGGCGCGGGCTCGACGTCCCGGACGTGCTGCTGTCCGGCAACCACGCGAGGATCGAGCAGTGGCGGCGCGAGCAGTCGCTGCAGCGGACCTCGGAGCGTCGCCCCGACCTGCTGCCCGACGCCGACGCCTGACCACGGCCGCTCAGCCGATCCGACCCTCCGGGAACAGGATTCGCACCACCTCGGTCATCGTCTCCCGTGCGTGCGCGGCGCTGGCGTCGTCGGCCGCCGAGTCGATCGACGTGTCCGGCAGCAGCGGGATCGGTTCCTCGCTGGTGCTCTCGGGGTCGGCGTCGTCGGTGACCACCGCGGCGTCGGTGTCGCGGTGCCTGCGCACCGCCCAGTGGCCGGAATCGTCGCCGTAGTCGACGGTCTCGCGTGCCGCGACCACCAGGACGTATCGGGCGTCCGGCCCGACGACCGCGGTCGACAGGTGCACCCAGCGGCCGTCGGTGCAGCACATCCAGCCCTGCTTGACCGCGACCTCGTCGGGAGGCTGCGCGGGCAGCGCGTCCGGGACACCGAACCGCTGGTCGTAGCCGTCTGCGGCCAGCGGAGTGGACGCCCTGAGATGCCCGAGAATCGCGTCCGCGTCGGCGCGGTCGAGCCCGCCGCGCCCGTCGAGCAGCCCCGCATACCAGTCGACCAGATCGTCCGCGGTCGTCTCGGTGTTCCACCAGTTCCCGTCCCACGGGGGTGTCGTCGCGCCCAGCCCGTACCGGGCGGCGACGTCCCGGATCACGGCGTCGCCGCCGTGGCCGATCCACAGCTCGTTGGCCGCGTTGTCGTCGGACCGTTCGAGCATCCGGGCCAGCCGGTCCCGGTCCGCGGCGGAGATCGCACCCTGGTGCAGCATCGCGTCGGCGATGAACAACTTTGCCACGGAAGCGGTTTCCACGCGGTCGCCGTCGGACGTGCCGAACCGTTCGCCGGTGCTGCGGTCGAGGAGCGCGACCGCGAGGTCGGCGCCGCGTGCGGCCGCGGCGTCGTGGGCGGCGGCGATCCGGGACGCGACGCCGGGCGGCAGCGGAGCCGACGTGGCCGGCGCCGGGGGAGGGGTCGGCGCCATCGGGGCCGCGGGCGCGAGAGCCGGTGGTGCCGGCGGGATCTGCGGTGGTGCGGACGTCACGGGCGCCGGGATCGGCGGTGGGGTGTGCCGCGTCGTCGGCGGCCGCTCCGACGATGTCGCCGGGGCGGCCGGGGCGGCGTCGACGGTCTGGGTCGGAACGGTGCACCCGCACACGCCGAGCGGCACCGCGGCGGCGACGACGATCGCCGCAACGCTCCTCCGCATCGACCCCCCAGGTGGTCCGTGTCCGTACCGGTGTCCCGGAGAGGGTAGGGCATGGCGTCGCGACCTCCGGCCGGTGCCCCGGACGAGGGACGGTGCCGCCACGCGCGTGCGGAGGGATTCGGGTGTCGGGCCCTCACGGTAGGGTCGTTCGCCGTGACCGCAGCTCTGAAATCCGTGAACCAGCGCATCGCCGAGGAACTCGAAGTCAGGGAGGAGCAGGTCCGTGCGGCCGTCGACCTCCTCGACGGCGGGGCGACGGTGCCGTTCATCGCCCGGTACCGCAAGGAGGTCACCGGTGGCCTCGACGACGCCCAGTTGCGTCACCTCGAGGAACGCCTGCGCTACCTCCGTGAACTCGACGAGCGGCGGGTGGCGATCCTCGAGTCGATCCGGTCGCAGGACAAGCTGACCGATGACCTCGAGAACCAGCTGATGCTCGCCGACACCAAGGCCCGCCTCGAGGACATCTACCTGCCGTACAAGCCGAAGCGGCGCACCAAGGCGCAGATCGCACGGGAGGCCGGACACCAGCCGGTCGCCGACACACTGCTGGCCGATCCGTCCGTCGACCCCGCCCAGTACACCGCCGAGCAGCTCGAGGGCGCCCGCGCGATCCTGGTCGAGCAGTTCGCGGAGGACGCGGACCTGGTCGGCGAGCTGCGCGAGACGATGTGGCGGCGCGGCCAGGTGACGTCCTCGGTGCGCAAGGGCAAGGAAACCGAGGGCGCGAAGTTCGCCGACTACTTCGAGTTCTCCGAGCCGTTCGAGAAGCTGCCCTCGCACCGGATCCTGGCGTTGCTGCGCGGCGAGAAGGAGGAGGTGCTCTCGCTCGGCATCGAGGCCGACTCGGAGGAGCCCACGCCGGGGGAGCCGACCGTCTACGAGGGCCGGATCGCCGCCCGGTTCGGCGTCGCGGACCGCGGTCGTCCCGCGGACCGCTGGCTGCTCGACACCGTCCGCTGGGCGTGGAAGACCAAGCTGGCGGTCAGCCTCGCCATCGACACCCGGATGCGGCTGCGGCAGTCCGCCGAACGCGACGCCGTCGACGTGTTCGCCGCGAACCTCAAGGACCTGCTGCTCGCGGCGCCGGCCGGGACCCGCGCCACGATGGGTCTCGACCCCGGCTTCCGGACCGGCACGAAGGTGGCGGTCGTGGACGCGACCGGCAAGGTCCTCGCGTACGAGACGATCTACCCGCACCAGCCCGCGAACAAGTGGGACCAGTCGCTGGCCACTCTCGCCGGTCTCGCCGCCAAGTACGCGGTCGACCTCGTCGCGATCGGCAACGGCACCGCGTCCCGCGAGACGGACGCCCTCGTCGCCGATCTGATCACGAAGTTCCCCGAGGCGGGCCTGACGAAGGTGATGGTGTCCGAGGCCGGTGCGTCGGTGTACTCGGCGTCGGCCTACGGTTCCCAGGAACTGCCCGACCTGGACGTCTCGATCCGCGGCGCGGTCTCCATCGCCCGCCGGCTGCAGGACCCCCTCGCGGAGCTGGTGAAGATCGACCCGAAGTCGATCGGCGTCGGCCAGTACCAGCACGACGTCTCCGAGTCGCTGCTGGCACGGTCGCTCGACGCGGTCGTCGAGGACGCGGTGAACGCGGTCGGCGTCGACGTCAACACCGCGTCCGTGCCGCTGCTGTCGCGGGTCTCGGGCATCGCCGGATCGCTCGCCGAGTCGATCGTCGCGCACCGCGACGCCAACGGCCCGTTCCGCACCCGTGCGGCCCTCAAGGACGTGGCGCGGCTCGGACCGAAGGCGTTCGAGCAGTGCGCCGGCTTCCTGAAGATCCCGGACGGTGAGGACCCGCTCGACGCGTCCGCGGTGCACCCCGAGGCGTACCCGGTGGTGCGGCGGATCGTCGACACCCAGGGGACGACGGTGAAGGAGGTCATCGGCAACACCGCGCTGCTGCGGTCGCTGCGGCCGCAGGACTTCGCCGACGACCGGTTCGGCATCCCGACCGTCACCGACATCATCGCCGAACTCGAGAAGCCGGGCCGCGACCCGCGGCCGGAGTTCAAGACCGCGACGTTCGCGGCCGGGGTCGAGAAGGTCGCGGACCTCAAGCCCGGCATGGTCCTCGAGGGGGTCGTCACCAACGTCGCCGCGTTCGGCGCGTTCGTCGACATCGGCGTGCACCAGGACGGGCTCGTGCACGTCTCCGCGATGTCCCGCACCTTCGTCAAGGATCCGCGTGAGGTCGTCAAGTCCGGCGACGTCGTGAAGGTGAAGGTGATGGAGGTCGACGTGCCGCGGCAGCGGATCGGCCTGAGCCTGCGGCTCGACGACGAACCCGGCGCGCCCAAGCAGTCGGGGCCGCGGCAGGGCGGTCAGCGTTCGGGTGGCGCCGGTGGCAAGCAGGGTGGTCAGGGTCGTGGGGGCGACCGCCGCGGTGGCGGTCGGTCCGAGCAGCGGCCCGCCGGCGGCTCGATGGCCGACGCCCTGCGCAAGGCCGGTTTCGGGCAGTAGGTGCTCCGCGCCCGTGAGTGAATTCGCCCCGGCCGGCGGGAAATTCACTCACGGGCGGCGCGGCCGTCAGTAGGTGGCGAGCCCCTTGCCGATCATCACGACACCGATGACCAGGAGGAGGGTGGCCATCACCGCCGCGTTGTTGGCGGTCAGCCACGCCTTCAGGTTGTTCAGCCAGCCGGTGACACTGTCGCGTGCCGCGAAGTAGGCGATCACCGGGACCGCGACCGTGCTCGCCGCGATGACCGTGAACACGACACCGGCGACGGTGAGGGTCACGCCGCTGACGCCGAGCTGGGCGACCGCGACGGCCGCACCGACGATCATCAGCAGGTTCTTCGGGTTCACGACGGACAGGAGCACCCCGAGGCCGAACGCCTTCCCGGGGGTCACCTTGTCGATCGCCGCGAGCCACGCCGGCATCTCCGGGGTCGCACCCGGCGCCGGACGGCTCTTCCACTGCTTCGCCGCGAGCAGGAGCAGCAGGACGCCGAGCACGATCTTGATCGTCGCGGCGGTGGGGTTGCCACCCGAACCGGTGCTGAGCCCGACGACGCTCGCGATCACGACGAGGACCGCGTACCCGCCGGCGATGCCCAGCACCCAGCCCGCGGTGAAGCTGGTCGCGGTGCCGCCGGCGTTCGGCGTCAGCAACATCAGGATGGCGGCGATGATCGGAATCGGACTGATCGCGACACCGAGCGCGAGCGGAAGGATGTCACCGATGGCTGTTCCCATGCTGCGGATGGTGTCAGCCGTCGCGGCAGGGCGAACCACCCGCAACGGGTGAGGATGGCGGGGTGCGGCCGGGCCGACCGAGATGCCATGCTCGTCACATGCAGCCGCAGCCGTTGACGTCGTCGTCACGCCCGACCACGTCGCGCAAGAACATGTCATGGGTTCCCGGCGGCACCTTCTGGATGGGGTCGGAGGACTTCTACCCGGAGGAACGGCCGGTTCACCAGGTGCACGTCGACGGCTTCTGGATGGACACGCACCCGGTCACCGTCGCCGAGTTCCGTCGGTTCGTGAAGGACACCGGACACGTCACCGTCGCCGAGACCGCCCCCGACCCGGCCGACTACCCGGGTGCGGACCCGACCGCGCTGGTCCCCGGCTCGCTGGTGTTCACCCCGCCGCCCGGGCCGGTGTCGCTCGACGACTACACCCGGTGGTGGTCCTGGACCCCGGGTGCCGACTGGCGGCACCCCGAGGGTCCGGGCAGCAACGTCGGTGGGCGGGAACGCCACCCGGTCACCCACATCGCGTACGCGGACGCGCTCGCCTACGCGCAGTGGGCCGGCAAGGAGTTGCCGACCGAGGCGGAGTGGGAGTTCGCGGCCCGCGGCGGTCTGGACCGCGCGACCTACGTGTGGGGTGACGAGTTCGCCCCCGGCGGCCGTCAGCAGGCCAACACCTGGCAGGGCCAGTTCCCGTGGCAGAACCTCGTCGAGGACGGGTTCGCCGGGACGTCCCCGGTCGGGTCGTTCCGCCCCAACGGGTACGGCCTCGTCGACATGGCCGGGAACGTGTGGGAGTGGACGACGGACTTCCACACCGGCGACCACAGCACGTCCGGTCGCAACCTCGCCCCGGCGAGTTCCTGCTGCATCCCCCGGAACCCGCGGGTCGAGGCGGCGATCACCCGCGACGGCGAGGTGTACCCGCGCCGGGTGATCAAGGGGGGATCGCACCTGTGCGCCCCGAACTACTGCCTGCGGTACCGCCCCGCCGCGCGGCAGGGGGAGACCGAGGAGACGTCCACCTGCCACGTCGGATTCCGTTGCATCGTCAGGGGCGACGGCCCGCAGCAGGGTTAGGCGACACCGATGCGGCACTGGCTGGAGAACGAGATCATCGCCCGCGGCCGGCTGCCGCTGCTGTTCTTCTTCCTCGGATTCATCGCCGGGTTCCTGTTCATCCGGTTCAGTGTCCGGATGATCCGCGCCGACGTCCGGTGGTGGCCGGGGAACGTGACCCCCGGCGGGCAGCACGTCCACCACGTCGTGTTCGGTGTCGTGGCGATGATCGCGTCCGGAGGCGCGATGATCGCGACCTACGAGGACGGCACCCAGGTGTCGGGTGCGGTGCTCGCGGCGTGCTTCGGGGTCGGTGCGGCGCTGGTCCTGGACGAGTTCGCGCTGATCTTCTATCTCAAGGACGTGTACTGGTCCGAGCAGGGTCGCGCGTCGGTGGACGCGGTGTTCGTCGCGCTCGCGGTGACCGGGCTGCTGCTGCTCGGGGCGCGGCCGGACGCGATCGTCAACCCGACGGACTTCCGGGACAACCCGGAGCCGTGGGTGCGGGCCGTGTTGGTGCTGTCGTCCCTGCTGAGCCTGGCGATCGCGGCGGTGGTGATCGCGAAGGGGAAGATCTGGACCGGGCTGTTCGGCCTGTTCTTCTCCCCGATGCTGCTTGTCGGCGCGATCCGGCTGAGCCGGCCCGGCGCACCCTGGGCGCGCTGGCGGTATCGGGACAAGCCGAAGAAGATGGCGCGGGCGATCACGCGGGAGAAACGGTACCGCCGGCCGATCGTCCGCGCGAAGATCTACGTTCAGGACCTGGTCGCCGGCAAGCCGAGTGTCGAACACGCCCGGCTCGCGACGGAGGCGGAGCTGGAGCGGACCGTGCAGCCCGCGCCGCCGTCCCTGCACGGCGCGCACGTCCGGCACTGACGGTGGATTTCTCCGTCGACCAGCCCGTCTGGCACAATTGACGGGTTGCCTGCACAGGCGCACCCACTCACTCGGAGTACGAACCAGCCGAGCACCGGGAAACCGGTGCCGCTCGGGTCCTCTGCTCATGCGAAGAAACGCAAGGATGGATCAACCGATGAACACACTGGACTTCCTGGACGCCCAGTCCCTCCGCAGCGACATTCCGGAGTTCCGTCCCGGCGACACCTTGAACGTGCACGTCAAGGTCATCGAGGGCTCGAAGGAGCGCGTGCAGGTCTTCAAGGGCGTCGTGATCCGGCGTCAGGGCGGCGGCATCCGCGAGACCTTCACCGTCCGCAAGGTGTCCTTCGGTGTCGGCGTCGAGCGCACCTTCCCGGTGCACAGCCCCAACATCGCGCAGGTCGAGGTCCTGACCCGCGGTGACGTCCGTCGCGCGAAGCTGTACTACCTGCGCGACCTCCGTGGCAAGGCCGCGAAGATCAAGGAAAAGCGCTGAGCTTCCGCTCGCGAGTGCGCTAGCTCTCGCTCTCGGTCGTGTTGGCCCGGCCCGGAATTTCCGGGCCGGGCCTTCCGCTTTCGAACGGCATGGCCCGAGGAGCCGGATATCGGAAGTGTGTAGACGCTAACCTGTTCCGGTGGTAGATACCCCGCAGGAATCGACGGCGCCCGGCAGCGGCGCCGATGGCCCCGACACACGGTCGGAGAGCCCCAGGAAGAAGCCCCGCTCGTTCTGGCGGGAACTGCCCGTTCTCATCGTCGTCGCGCTGCTGATGAGCTTCGTGCTGCAGACGTTCATCGCCAGGGTCTATCTCATTCCGTCCGAGTCGATGGAACCCACCCTGCACGGCTGCGCCGGCTGCACCGGCGACCGGATCCTCGTCGAGAAGATCGGCTACCACTTCGGCGACCCCAGCCCCGGCGACGTGGTCGTGTTCAAGGGACCCGACTCCTGGAACACCGAATTCAAGTCCACCCGCTCCTCGAACGTCGTGGTCCGGGGCTTCCAGGAACTCGGCTCCATCGTCGGTCTCGTCCCGCCCGACGAGAACGACCTCGTCAAGCGGGTCATCGCGACCGGCGGGCAGAAGGTCGAGTGCTGCGACGCCCAGGGCCGGGTCCTCGTCGACGGCAAGCCCCTCGACGAGCCGTACATCGTGTACGACTTCCCGTTCCATCCGGGCACCCAGGACTGCACGACCCCGATCAAGTCCGGACGCTGCTTCGGCCCGTACACGGTGCCGGAGGGCAATCTGTGGGTGATGGGCGACAACCGCAGCAACTCCGCGGACTCGCGCTACCACGTGGGGGACGAGTACAACGGAACCGTGCCGATCGACAACGTGATCGGCAAGGCCGTGGCGATCGTGCTGCCGCCGTCGCGGTGGGGCACGATCTCCTCGCCGAACCCCCAGACGAACTGACACAGCCGAATTGACCAGATGGCCACCCCGCACCGTCATCCGCAGAGCCGCCGGCCTGCGGACGATGGAGTCGGCCCTGATCCGCACCGGTCTCGGTCCGGTCGCCGGGGTCGACGAGGCGGGCCGGGGGGCGTGCGCCGGCCCGCTGGTGGTCGCGGCGTGCATCCTGGGGCCGAAACCGCACCGGGCCCTGGCCGGACTCGACGACTCGAAGAAGCTGACCGAGCGGGCCCGTGAGGAGCTGTTCCCGGCCATTCAGCGCCTCGCCCACGCGTGGTGCATCGTCGAGATCCCGGCTCCCGAGGTCGACGCGCTCGGCGTCCACGTCGCGAACATCGAGGGCATGCGCCGCGCGGTCGCGGGACTGTCGATGTCACCGGGATACGTGCTGACCGACGGGTTCCGCGTTCCCGGGCTCCCGGTGCCCTCGCTGCCGGTGATCGGGGGCGACGCCTCGGCGGCGTGCATCGCGGCCGCGAGCGTGCTCGCGAAGGTGTCACGGGACCGGACGATGGTCGCGCTCGATGCCGACCTACCCGGATACGGGTTCGCCGGGCACAAGGGCTACAGCACCGCCGTGCACACGGCCGCACTGGCCGAACTCGGACCGACCCACGAGCACCGGATGTCGTACGCGAACGTCCGTGCCGCCCTGCTCCCGGCGGCCCGGGCGGGTGAGATGTACACCGCCGCGATGGGTGCGGGATGATGGTGAGCCAGGGGCGGACGCGACACCGGGTCCGCGCGCACGACCGGACAGCAGGAGGACGACGAAACAGATGAGTGCCGAAGATCTCGAGAAGTACGAAACGGAGATGGAGCTCTCGCTCTACCGTGAGTACAAGGACATCGTCGGCCAGTTCGCCTACGTCGTCGAAACCGAACGCCGGTTCTATCTGGCGAACTCCGTCGAGCTGGTCCCGCACAACGCGGACGGGGAGATCTACTTCGAGGTGCGCATGGCCGACGCCTGGGTGTGGGACATGTACCGGCCCGCCCGGTTCGTCAAGCACGTCCGGGTGATCACCTACAAGGACGTCAACATCGAGGAACTCGAGAAGTCGGACCTGCGGCTGCCCGACAACGGACCGTTCGGATCCTGATCTCCGCGCCACCCGGGATCACGCCGCCGGGTCAGCCCGGCCGGACTCCGTTCTCGACGAAGACGGTGCGCAGCACGAAGGCCGCCTCGCCGCCGAGGATCTCCTCGACGAGCACCAGGTAGCGGTCGACGAACTCCGGGCCGTGCGGCGCCAGACCGGCGCCGTCCGGTTCGAGGTGGTGCGCAAGCTCGTGCAGCACGACCAGTTCCCGCAGTGCCCAGCGGGATTGGCCGCACACGACGGGCACGGCGAGGGTGGCGGTGGCGGGTTCGTAGTGCGCCGCCTTCGCGCCGGCACGAGCCCGCACCGTCACCGGTACCGCGGACCGCGGCCAGCGGGCACGGACCCAGTTCAAGGCCAGCACCCGGTCCGCGTAGTCCTGCACCGACTCCACCGACGCGAAGCGGCGCTCGACCGGCAGTGTCAGGTGCGAGCCGAACAGTTCGAGCTGCCGCCCCGTGCCCCGGTCGGCGCGGTCGAAGATCCCGCGCACGACCGATTCCGCGTCGTACACCAGCGAGCGTTGGTCGTCGCGGAGCCTCACGCGAGCCGCTTCCGGGCGCCGGGCAGTTCCGTCGAGGGGCCGAGGCGGGCGTCGCGGCCGGCGCGGTCGCCGGCACGGCGCGCCTTGTCCGACCGGGCCGTCGTCGCCTTCGCTCCACGCCACGTGCCGCGGGCCTGCGAGGTCCGCGAATAGAAGTCCCGCAGCTCGATCTGCTTGTCCCGCAACACGAGTGCGGTGCCGGTCGGTTCGTCTTCGGTGCCGGCGCCAACGGCGTCGGCCTCGGCGTCGCGTCGCACGGTGGCCAGCCGGTCGCCGATCCGGGCCGCGAACGCCAGCTGGAAGTTGAGGCGCGCGGTGACCCCGGCGACCGGGCGGTGCGCGCCCGACCGGATGTAGCCGTCGGAGGCGCGCACCATCTGCATCAGCAGGCTCGAGTACAGCGCCTGGCAGGCGTCGATGTCGGAGTCGAAGCCGTACGCGAACACCTGCGTCGAGTTGTGCGCGACGTCGCACTGCACGTCGTTGGCCGCCGCGATCGCGACGAACAGCTGCACGTACGTGCGCAGGCCCCGGCGGCCGGGCTCGCCGATGCGGATCGCGCGCTGGACCGGTGTCGCCCGGCGCTCCCGGGCCGCGGTGTGCGCGCGGGCGACCGCGAGGTCGATCGCGGTGGCGGTCGCGAGCCGCTGCGCGGCCTCCATGAACGCCTCCGCCTCGTGCGGGTTGTCGGTGGACTCCGCCTGCCGCAGCAGCCCGCCGATCCGGACCAGCATCTTCTCCGAGCTCACCCGCACGAGGTTAGCTGGCCGGTCCGACAGCGAGTGTTCACGTCGCCGGTCGAGCAGGGCACCGGCGACCCGTCCCCGGGTGGACCGAATTCCCATCGTGCGCACTCGGTGAGCGCGCTGTGACCTTCCGCTTGCGACGGCTGTCCACAGCCTCGATTTCCATCCACAGGCGCGGCGAAAGCCCAGGTCGGCCGGCGGGGACGGACGGCGGCGGGGTGCAGGGTCGTGCCATGGCACGAAACGTGGAGGTGGGGGCGCTCGGCGAGGAGTTGGCCGTCGGGCACCTGGTGGAACGGGGAATGGTTGTCCTCGCGCGCAACTGGCGGTGCCGGTACGGCGAGCTGGACGTGATCGCCGAGCGCGCCGGGACGGTCGTGTTCGTCGAGGTCAAGACCCGCACCGGGCGCGCGTTCGGGACTCCGGCGGAGGCGGTCACGTTCGCCAAGCAGGCGCGGATCAGGAGACTGGCCGGGTTGTGGCTGCGGGAGCAGGAGCGGGGCTGGGTGCGGGTGCGGTTCGACGTCGTCGCGGTTGTGCTGGCGCCGGGATGCCGGCCCGACGTGACGCATCTCGAGGCGGTGTTCTGATGGCGCTCGGACGCGCCCACTCGGTCGCCGTGCGCGGCGTCGAGGGCGAGCTCGTCGAGATCGAGGCCGACCTCGGGCGCGGGTTGCCGGGTGTGCACCTGGTCGGGCTGCCCGACACCGCGCTGCAGGAGTCGCGGGACCGGGTACGGGCCGCGGTGACGAACACCGGCGAGAAGTGGCCGGATTCGCGGGTCACCCTGGCCCTGTCGCCGGCGACGCTGCCGAAGGGCGGCAGCGCCTTCGACGTGGCACTCGCGTGTGCGGTCCTCGCGGCGGCCGGCGTCGTCCCGGTCGGAGACCTCGACAAGTCCGTGCTGCTCGGCGAGCTCGCCCTCGACGGGCGGCTGCGGACCGTGCGGGGGATCCTGCCCGCGGTGCTCGCCGCGAAGCATGCGGGGTGGACCACGGTCGTGGTGCCGCACGTCGCGCTCGCCGAGGCCGGCCTGGTCGACGGGATCGAGGTGCTCGGGGCGCGCGACCTGCGGGAGGTCGTGGAGTGGCTGCGCGGCGAGTTGGTGCTCGCCAAACCCGGTGCGGTGGACCGGGACCCGGAGCGGGAGGTGCCGGACCTCAGCGAGGTCGCCGGTCAGGAGGAGGCCCGAATCGCGCTCGAGGTCGCGGCCGCCGGCGCCCACCACCTGCTGCTCACCGGGCCGCCCGGCATCGGCAAGACGATGCTCGCGCAACGACTTCCCGGGATCCTCCCGCCGCTGAGCGAGGAGGAGTCCCTCGAGGTCACCGCGATCCACTCGGTCGCCGGCCTGCTCACCGCGGACCGCCCGCTGATCACCGACCCGCCGTTCGTCGCGCCGCACCACACCTGTTCGATCAGCTCGCTCGTCGGTGGCGGATCGGGGATGGCCCGGCCCGGCGCGGTCAGCCGGGCGCATCGCGGGGTGCTGTTCCTCGACGAGTGCGCCGAACTCGGCGTCAAGACCCTCGAGGCGTTGCGCACCCCGCTCGAGGACGGGGAGGTGCGGATCGCGCGCCGCGACGGCGTCGCCCGCTACCCCGCCCGATTTCAGCTGATCCTGGCCGCGAATCCGTGCCCGTGCGCGCCGCCACGAACCGAGGACTGCATCTGCGCGCCGACCGCGCGGCGGCGCTACCTGGGCAAGCTGTCGGGTCCGCTGATGGACCGGGTGGACCTGCGCGTGCAGATGTTCGCGGTGTCGGTCGGTGACCTCAACGGCGAGGCCGGGGAGAGCACCGCGGCGGTCCGGGCGCGTGTCGAGCAGGCCCGGGCCGCGGCGGTCGACCGGTGGAGCGAGTTCGGGTGGCGCACCAACGCCGAGGTGCCCGGTCCCGCACTGCGACAACGGTTCCGGCTCGGGCGGGACGCGCTGGCCGCGATGGAGCGGTCGCTGCGGGCGGGCGAGATCACCGCGCGCGGCGCCGACCGGGCACTGCGTGTCGCCTGGACCCTGGCCGACCTGGCGGGTCTGACGGTGCCGGGCGGGGACGAGGTCGGGCTCGCGCTCGGATTCCGCGACCGGTGGGGCGCATGAGCCCCCCGACCGACGCCAGGACGCTGGCGTGGGCGTACCTCTCGCAGGTGGCACTCGGACCGTGCGCGCCGCTCGTCGAGCTCGCGGCCGCGGTCGGCCCCGAGGCGGCCGCCGACGCCGTCCGGACCGCCGACCTGCCCGAGGTGCTGCGCACCCGTACCGAGGCCCGGCGGCACCTGGACACCGCCGAACGCGACCTCGACCGGCTGCTGCGGCTCGGTGGACGGTTGCTGACCCCGGACGACGAGGACTGGCCGGCGTGGAAGTTGCTGGCGTTCGACGGCATCGAGTCGCGCCGCGATCGCGAGGCCGCCGTCCCGTTGGCGCTGTGGACCCTCGGGGCCGCCTCGGTGGCGGAGCTGACCGACCGCGCGATCGGTGTCGTCGGTACCCGCGCCGCCACCGGCTACGGCGAACACGTCACCACCCAGTTCGTCGACGATCTCGCGGGCGCCGGCTGGACCGTCGTGTCCGGCGCGGCCTACGGGATCGACGGGGTCGCGCACCGGGCCGCGCTCGCCGCCGGCGCCCCGACCGTCGCGGTCCTCGCCTGTGGGCTCGACCGGGCGTACCCGGCCGGGCACGCGCGGCTGCTGCGGGACGTCGCCGACACCGGCCTGGTGCTCAGTGAGTATCCGCTCGGCACGACTCCCGCCCGACACCGGTTCCTGGCCCGCAACCGCCTGGTCGCCGGGCTGTCCGACGCCGTTCTCGTCGTCGAGGCCGGCGCCCGCAGCGGCGCCCGCAACACCGCGGCCTGGGCGGCCCGGTTGGGGCGCCCGGTGCTCGCGGTGCCGGGCCCGGTCACCTCCGCCGCGTCGGTGGGCTGTCACCGGATGATCCGCGAGGGAACCGCGCAGCTGGTGGCCCGCGCGGCCGACGTGATCGAGTCGGCGGGCCCGGTCGCGGTGGGTGACGACGAATCCGGGCCGGTGCGCCGGCTCGACGTGCTCTCGGCGACCGAGGCCCGGGTGTACGAGGCGTTGCCCACGGCCGGACCGGTCGCGGTGCGCGCGCTCTCGGAGTCGTCGGGGCTGCCGCTGGCGGCGGTGCGGGGCGCGCTGCCCGCGTTGGAGCTGGAGGGACTGGTCGGGCAGGACGACACCGGCTGGTTCCGGCGGACTTGAGAAGTGGGGCTCGGGGTCCCGGTGTGTCGATGTCCCGAATTGTCGACGTCGGAAGAAGGGGGAGACCGTGACGAAGTCGCGACGTGACGTGGGGTGTTGGATCGTCAAATGCAACCCCGGCGTCCGGGATTGCTTCGGCAGCCTCGGCGACGGTGCCGGTGCGCCGGCGCGGATGGTTTCGGGCCGGTGGAGTCTGAGCGCCCGGTCGGCTCGCACCGCACTGATCGAGAGTGGCGACCTGGTCGCGTTGTGGATCACCGGACCGCACGACCCCGGCATCTACGAATTCGGGAGGGTCACGAGCGACGGGGCACTCGACTGGCCCGAGGGATTCGACGCCGAACACGCGGTCGACCGGGAGAAGGCGGCGTCGCCCTGCAGTGGCGTCGAGTTCGACGCGGTCCGGCTCGATCGTGGATCGCAGCTGCCTCGCGCGGTGATGGGGGCGACGCCGGTGTTGCAGCGGTGCGAGCAGTTTCGCGCGCCGCGGATGTCGAACCCGAGCTTCCTGACTCCCGACGAGACCGCCGTGTTGACCGGCCTGCTCGCGGACCGGGTGCCGGCCGGTCTGATGTCCCGGGTCGGGTGGAACCCCGGGTGACCGGCCGGCCGAACGGGTCAGCTCCGGAACTGCGGGCAGACGTGGGCGAGGGCGGCGTCGGCGATCTGCCGGGTGCCGTCGCTGTCGTCCCCGCGGGCCATCATCTCCACGTAACCGTTCCAGTCCGACCACGCGCCGGTGGCCACCGCGGACGGCTTCAGCTGCTCGTAGGTGTCGCAGAAGGTGTGACCGGTGGACACGATCGCGGCACGCTGGGCGCGCAGGCCGGGCACGGTGGCACCGTCCGCCGCGGTGCGGTCGGCCCAACGGGACTGTCCGCACACGGCTTTCGCGAACTCGGCGTCGCCGCCCTCGGGGACCGCGGTGAACACGCTGCTCGCCGCGACGTGCTGGACCTGCGCGGCACGGGACTCCTCGAACTGGGCGGCGAGCCGGCGGTACACGTCGTCGGGATCGCCCGCGGGCTGCGGGCGGGCCGCGTCCACGATCTCCTCCGCGGTCGCGTTCGGGAGGGTGGCGTCCACACACCCGGTGTCCGCGGCCGCGCCGGCCTCGGACGTGGACGAGCAGCCGGTCAGTACGGCGGCGGCGACGAGCAGGACGGCGGGCGCGATGCGGCGAGCGAGATTCATGATCCTCCGATGGAACGGGCTGCGACCGAAGGAGTATGGCAGCCGCCTCGATGCGGGTGAACCGAATCGTGGCCACCGGACTCGGCTCCGCCGAACGGCTATAGTTAGGTAATCCTAATAAGTGGAGGTTCTGGATGACACGACCGACCGTCACCCTCACGGTGCTCCGCACCGAGTACGTCACCCCACACCTGGTGCGCGTGCACCTCGGCGGCCCCGGGTTCGACGAGTTCGTGCCCAACGGTCACACCGACGCCTACGTGAAGCTGGTGTTCGGCAGCGACGCCGAACCGGTGCTGCGGACCTACACGGTCCGCCGCATCGACGACGGGAACCGGGAGATTGCAATCGATTTCGTCGTCCACGGCGACGAGGGGATCGCGGGGCGATGGGCGGCCGCCGCGAGCGCCGGGGACGAGCTGCGGCTCCGTGGCCCCGGCGGTGCCTACGCTCCGCGCACCGAGGCGGACTGGCACCTGCTCGCGGGGGACGAGTCCGCGGTCCCGGCGATCGCGACCGCGCTCGAGGCCCTGCCCGCCGGTGCGCGGGCGCAGGTGTTCGTCGAGGTCGCCGGCCCGGACGACGAGGTCGAGCTGCGCACAACCGCCGACGCGGCGGTCACCTGGATTCACCGCGGCGGCGGCGCGAACGAGGTCGGCGACGACCGCGCCGGAGACAACGCCCCGCTGATCGCCGCGGTCCGTGCCGCCGACTGGTGGCCGGGGCAGCCGCACGTGTTCGTGCACGGCGAGGCGCACACCGTCATGCACGGGCTGCGTCCCTACCTCCGCAAGGAACGGGGGGTGCCTGCCGAGTGGGCGTCGATCTCCGGCTACTGGCGTCGCGGCCGCACCGAGGAGGGTTTCCGGGTGTGGAAGTCCGCGCTCGCGGACGCCGAACGCGGGCGCTGACCGGTCCGGGCACTACCCGGCGGCGACCTGCGCGGGCTCGGCCGGAGCGTCGACGCCCTGCGCGGGCGGGCGGGTCAGGGTGAGCAGCGAGAGCAGCGCGATCACCGCGCAGACCAGGATGCTGGTCGCCATGCCGGCCGCCGACCCGCCGACCAGCGGCGACACCAGTGCGGCCAGCCCGAACTGTCCGGCACCCATCACCGCGGACCCGGTACCCGCCGCGTCGGGCACCTGCGACTGACCGAGCGCGGTCGCATTGCCCATCACGAACCCGATCGCGGACGTCATCACGAACAGCAGGGGCAGCACCACGACCCGGTCGGTGCCGCCGACCGTCACCTCGAGGACCAGAGCCAGGCCCGCGGCGGTGAGGAGCAGCACACCGAAGGTCAGCATCTGCCGGGCGTGGAACCGCCCGATCAGGCGGGTGTTGACGATGCTGCCGAGCACGATGCCGATCGAGTTGACGCCGAACGCGATCGAGAACTGGCCGTAGGTGAGCCCGAGCACGTCCTGCAGCACGAACGGTGACGCCGAGATGTAGGAGAACAGCGCGCCGAAGCCGAACACGAACGTCGCCGCGTAGCCGACGAACCGGCGGTTGCCCAGCGCGTAGCGCGTGTTGCGGGCCAGCGCCGACAGCCCGCCGCCGTGCCGACGCTCCGGGGCGAGGGTCTCCGGGACCAGTGTGAGAACGCCGACCACCATCACGACCCCGGCGGCGGCGAGGACCCAGAAGATGCCGCGCCACCCGATCGGCCCGAGCAGGGCGCCACCGGCGATCGGAGCGACCACCGGTGCGACACCACCGATGATCATCATGATCGAGAAGAGCTTCGCGGCCGCGTCCCCGCGGGCGCGGTCGGCGATCACCGCACGCGCCAACACGATCGCGGCGCCGCCGCTCAGGCCCTGCAGCAGCCGGGCCGCGATCAGCACGCCCGCCGACGGCGCCACGGCGCACAGCACGCCGCTGACCGCGAACGCGACGGTGCCGCCGAGCAGCAGTCGGCGCCGACC
Source organism: Rhodococcus olei (assembly GCF_039540555.1). Classification (NCBI taxonomy): domain Bacteria; kingdom Bacillati; phylum Actinomycetota; class Actinomycetes; order Mycobacteriales; family Nocardiaceae; genus Rhodococcus; species Rhodococcus olei. The sequence goes on from NZ_BAABFB010000029.1 coordinate 297,082, forward strand.
CCAGCCGTCGGAGAGCGGGCCCACGATCAGCTGCCCGATGCCCAGGCCCGCCATGAACGTCGTCAGCGTCAGCTGCACGGTCGACGTCGACGTGCCGAGATCCTCGCCGAGTCGGGGGAGGCCCGGCAGGTACATGTCCGTCGCCAGCGGTGCGATCGCGGACAGCAGCGCGAGGGTCAACAGCATCGGTATCGATATCGCTCGGCTCACATGAGAGACCCAGCGGCGCGTGGCCTTGCATTATTCCCGGGGCACCGCGACCCTGTCGTTCATGACGACCGAGGCGCAGGGGCACGCCCCCGAGGAACTGCCCGCGCGTCTGGCCGAACTCCTCGACCTCTACGCCGATCACCTGCTGCTCGAGCGGGGACGGTCCGAGCACACCGTCCGCGCCTATCTCGGCGACGTGCGGTCGCTGCTGAGCCACCTCGTCGCCACCGATCCCGACGGCCGGCTCGAGGACCTGGACCTGAGCATGCTGCGCGGGTGGTTGTCCGCACAGGCCGCGGCGGGCGTCGCGCGCACGACCCTGGCCAGGCGGACCGCCGCGGCCCGGACCTTCACCGCGTGGCTGACCCGCACCCGCCGCATCCCGCGCGATCCCGGCGTCCGGCTGGCGGCCCCGAAGACCCACCGGACGTTGCCCGCGGTGCTGCGGCAGAACCAGGCCGACGAGGCGATGAAGGCCGCCGAGTCCGGTGCCGCGCAGCTCGACCCCGTCGCGCTGCGCGACCGCCTGATCGTGGAGTTGCTGTACGCCAGCGGGATTCGCGTCGGCGAACTCTGCGGACTCGACCTCGCCGACATCGACAACGAGCGGCGCGTCGTGCGGGTGCTCGGCAAGGGGGACAAGCAGCGGTCGGTGCCGTTCGGCGGTCCCGCCGCCGAGGCGATCGAGCTGTGGCTGCGGGTCGGCCGTCCCGCGTTGGCGAACGCGCAGTCCGGCGATGCGCTGCTGCTCGGCCAGCGGGGGCGCCGGCTCGACCAGCGGCAGGCCCGAACCGTGGTGCACGAGGTGCTCGAGGCCGTCCCCGGCGCACCGAGCCTCGGCCCGCACGGTTTGCGGCACTCCGCCGCCACGCACCTGCTCGAGGGCGGTGCGGACCTGAGGGTCGTGCAGGAGCTGCTCGGGCACAACAGCCTGGCGACCACCCAGCTGTACACGCACGTGTCCGTCGCCCGGTTGCGCGCGGTGCACGACCAGGCGCACCCGAGGGCCTGACACCCCGCCCGTGGGCGCGGCGGCGCGGGCGCAGGGGCTTGAGGCGGACCGGGGCCGATCGGACCAGGGCCAGCGGGTCGACGTAGTGGTCCCGGCCGCGGCGCACGCCCCAGTGCAGGCAGGTGGCGGGACAACCGGCGTGGCCACCGAGCAGCACGCCGAGCTCGGCGCCGCGCGTCACCCGCTGCCCGACGCGCACCCCCGCCCGGACCGGCTCGTACGTGGTGCGCAGCCCGTTCGCGTGGTCGACCGACACCACCGGCTTGCCGGCCACCTCGCCGGCGAAGACCACCACGCCGGCCCCGGCGGAGAGCACCGGCTGACCGTCCGTGCCCGCGAGGTCGACCCCGCGATGCCCCGGTAGCCAGTCGTGCTCCGGAGGGTCGAACCCCGCGACGATCGACGGTCGTGGGCGCAGCGGCCAGCCGAAACCCGCGGCCGGGGCCGGGGGAGCGGCGCCGAGGCCGACCAGGACGCACAACGCGAGCACCGCACACAGACGCATGCCCACCACGCTCGCCGAGCCGCCCCCGGGAGGTAACCCGGCGCACCGATCTGTGGACGGCCGCCGGGGCCCGTCCACAGGTCGCCGGGCGCCGGTTAGGAGCGTCGGGGCCGACCCCGTACACTCGACACGCGGTCTGTGTTTGCACCGACCGACTTCGCGCGCCCGCGCAAAGAAGGACAGCCCTCGGCTGGTCCTGCATTCGTGCAGGTCCGGGGGCTGGCGGGCGCCAGGGCAGGGGTCACCCGACCACCTGCGTCAACCGGCAATGAAAGAGGTACAACAGCCATGGCTGTCGTGACCATGAAGCAGATGCTCGACAGTGGTACCCACTTCGGGCACCAGACCCGTCGCTGGAATCCGAAGATGAAGCGGTTCATCCTCACGGACCGCAACGGCATCTACATCATCGACCTGCAGCAGACCCTCACGTACATCGACAAGGCGTACGAGTTCGTCAAGGAGACCGTCGCCCACGGCGGCACCATCCTGTTCGTCGGCACCAAGAAGCAGGCGCAGGAGTCCATCGCCGAAGAGGCCACCCGCGTCGGCATGCCCTACGTCAACCAGCGCTGGCTGGGCGGCATGCTCACCAACTTCACGACCGTGCACAAGCGCCTGCTGCGCCTGAAGGACCTCGAGTCGATGGAGCAGACCGGTGGCTTCGAGGGTCGCACCAAGAAGGAAATCCTCATGCTCACGCGTGAGATGACCAAGCTGGACCGCACCCTCGGTGGTATCCGGGACATGGCCAAGGTTCCGTCGGCCATCTGGGTCGTCGACACCAACAAGGAGCACCTGGCGGTCTCCGAGGCCCGCAAGCTGAACATCCCGGTCATCGCGATCCTCGACACCAACTGCGATCCCGACCTGGTCGACTACCCGATCCCGGGCAACGACGACGCGATCCGCTCCGCCGCGCTGCTGACCAAGGTCGTCGCCTCCGCCGTCGCCGAGGGTCTGCAGGCCCGCGCCGGCCGCAGCGCCGCCGACGACAGCAAGCCCGAGGCCGGCGCCGAGCCGCTCGCCGAGTGGGAGCAGGAGCTGCTCTCGCAGGCCGCACCCGCCGCCGACGCCGAGGCCGCTCCGGCGACCGACGCCGAGGCCCCGCAGGCCTAGCCGATCCGGCCCCGACCCGCCAGCACGAGCCACCGGGTCGGGGCCGTTTCACTCACCCCCCACAGACACTCATTCGAGGAGGCTCGCCCCCGATGGCGAACTACACCGCCGCTGACGTGAAGCGGCTCCGCGAGCTCACCGGCTCCGGAATGATGGACTGCAAGAACGCGCTCGCCGAGACCGACGGTGACTTCGACAAGGCCGTCGAGCTGCTCCGGATCAAGGGCGCCAAGGACGTCGGCAAGCGCGCCGAGCGGTCCACCGCCGAGGGCCTGGTCGTCGCCAAGGACGGCGTCATGATCGAGCTCAACGCCGAGACCGACTTCGTCGCCAAGAACGCCGAGTTCCAGGGCCTGGCCGACGCGATCGTCACCGCGGCCGCCGCCGCCAAGCCGGCCGACCTGGAGGCCCTCAAGGCCCTCGAGGTCGACGGCAAGACCGTCGACACCCTGGTCCAGGAGCTGTCCGCGAAGATCGGCGAGAAGCTCGAGCTGCGCCGCGTCGTCTCCTTCGACGGTGCCGTCGCGACCTACCTGCACAAGCGTGCCTCCGACCTGCCGCCGGCCGTCGGCGTCCTGGTCGAGTACACCGGTGAGGGCGACGCGGCGGCCGAGGCCGCCCGCGGTGCCGCCATGCAGGTCGCCGCGCTCAAGGCCAAGTACCTGACCCGCGACGAGGTCCCCGCGGACATCGTCGAGAACGAGCGTCGCATCGCCGAGCAGACCGCGAAGGAGGAGGGCAAGCCCGAGGCCGCTCTCCCGAAGATCGTCGAAGGCCGTGTCAACGGCTACTTCAAGGACGTCGTCCTCACCGAGCAGTCCTCGGTCACCGACTCCAAGAAGACGGTCAAGGCCCTGCTCGACGAGGCCGGCGTGACCCTGGTCCGCTTCGCGCGGTTCGAGGTCGGCGCCAGCTAGTCGCTGCCAGTCGCACCGGGAACGGCCCCGTCACCTTCGTGGTGACGGGGCCGTTCCCGGTTTCGGGCCCCACCGACGACGGCGCCCGAAGCGGGGGAGGGACTCTCACGGGCGCCGCGGATCCACCGTGCGACGGACCCGAACGTGGTGCGTGAGCGCGGATGAGGCAGGATGAAGAGGTCATCTGTGGCTGTACCGCCGTCGGTGGCCGATTCATGCTGGTCGCATCACCCCTGCGGCCCGACGACGAAGGAGAGCCATGACCGAATCCGCCCCGACCGATTCCGCGCCAGTGCGGCAGGGTTTCAAGCGTGTCCTGCTCAAGCTCGGGGGCGAGATGTTCGGTGGCGGCGAGGTCGGACTCGACCCGGACGTCGTGCAGACCGTCGCGCGCCAGATCCGGGCCGTCGTCGAGTCGGGTGTCCAGGTCGCGGTCGTCATCGGCGGCGGCAACTTCTTCCGCGGCGCAGAACTGCAGCAGCGCGGCATGGACCGGGCCCGCTCGGACTACATGGGCATGCTCGGCACCGTGATGAACTGCCTTGCGCTGCAGGACTTCCTGGAGAAGGAAGGCATCGACACCCGGGTGCAGACCGCGATCACGATGGGCCAGGTCGCCGAGCCGTACCTGCCGCTGCGGGCGCGTCGCCACCTGGAGAAGGGGCGCGTCGTCATCTTCGGCGCCGGCATGGGCATGCCGTACTTCTCCACCGACACGACCGCCGCGCAGCGGGCGTTGGAGATCGGCGCCGAGGTGGTCCTGATGGCCAAGGCCGTCGACGGTGTCTACACGGCCGACCCGCGCATCGACCCGACGGCCACGATGTACACCGAGATCAGCCACCGCGAGGTGATCGAGCAGGGCCTGAAGGTCGCCGACGCGACCGCGTTCAGCCTCTGCATGGACAACCGGATGCCGATCATGGTGTTCAACCTGCTCACCGAGGGCAACATCGCCCGCGCGGTGTCCGGTGAGAAGATCGGAACACTGGTGAAATCGTGATCACCACGACAACACGCAGCACTGCAGACATCCCCGCGAGCCTGGAGGAACACCGTGATCGATGAAGCGCTCTTCGACGCCGAGGAGAAGATGGAGAAGTCCGTCGCATCGGCGAGGGACGACCTCGGGGGAATCCGCACCGGGCGCGCGAACCCCGGCATGTTCAACCGGATCGCCGTCGAGTACTACGGGGCGATGACGCCCATCACCCAGCTGGCCTCGATCAACGTTCCCGAGGCCCGCCTCGTGGTGATCAAGCCGTACGAGGCGGCGCAGCTCGGGCCGATCGAGACCGCGATCCGCAACTCCGACCTCGGGGTGAACCCGACGAACGACGGCAGCATCATCCGGATCTCGGTTCCGCAGCTGACCGAGGAACGTCGCCGCGAGCTGGTCAAGCAGTCGAAGGCCAAGGGCGAGGACGCGAAGGTCGCGATCCGCAACGTGCGCCGCAAGACGATGGACGAGCTGAACCGCATCCAGAAGGACGGCGAGGCCGGCGAGGACGAGGTCGTGCGTGCCGAGAAGGAACTCGACAAGACCACCGCGAAGTACGTGGCGCACATCGACGAGCTGGTCAAGCACAAGGAAGCCGAATTGATGGAGGTCTAGGCGGTGTCCACCGAAAGTCCCGCGGATGGTGCCCATCCGAGCGGGGCAAGCACCGCCGTCCCCTCGAAGGCGGGTCGCAACCTGCCCGCCGCGATCGCGGTGGGCGTGGGGCTCGGCGCTCTGGTCGTCGCGTCGCTGATCTTCGTTCCGAAGGTCTGGTTCGGCATCGTGGCCGCCGCGATCGCGATCGCCACCTGGGAGGTGGCGTCGCGACTGCGGGAAGGCGACATCCTCGTTCCTCGCATCCCGCTGCTGCTGGGCGGTCAGGCGACCATCTGGCTGGGCTGGCCGTTCGGCACCACCGGTGTGCTCGCGGGGTTCACCGGCACCGTGATCGCGTGTTTCGTGTGGCGGCTCCTGGACCAGGGGCTCGGGGCGGCGCCGCGAAACTACCTGCGGGACGCGGCGATCACCGTGTTCGTCGCGGCGTGGCTGCCGCTGCTCGCGTCGTTCGGAACCCTGATGGTGACGCGGGAGGGCGGTTCCGACTGGGTGTTCGTGCTCATGATCGGGGTCGTCTGCTCGGATGTCGGCGGCTACACCGCCGGCGTGCTGTTCGGCCGGCACCCGATGGTCCCGGCGATCAGCCCGAAGAAGTCGTGGGAGGGTCTCGGCGGGTCGCTGGTGTTCGCGATCATCGGATCCGTCGCGACGGTGACGTTGATTCTCGACGCCAACCCGGCGATCGGCGTCCTGCTGGGCGTGGTGCTGGTCGTCACCGGCACGCTCGGCGACCTGATCGAGTCGCAGGTCAAGCGCGACCTCGGCATCAAGGACATGGGCACGCTGCTGCCCGGGCACGGCGGCATCATGGACCGGCTCGATTCGCTGCTCCCGTCGGCGTTCGTGACGTGGCTGGTGCTCACCGCGCTGCTCTGAACGCACCCGTCGAACGATGCGCCACCGCCGCCGGCCGCCGCCGGGACAGCCGATCCCGAGCCCGAACATCTGGCACTGGCCGGAGATCTACGAGGTCGAGAACCGGGCCCAGGACGTCGACGGCGTGGTGTTCGCGGCACTGCGGCGGCTCGCGGACTGGACCGGCCGCGACGTGCTCGACGTCGGGTGCGGGACGGGATTTCATCTGCCGGAGTTCGCGCGCGACGCCCGCACCGTGACCGGGGTCGAGCCGCACCCACCGCTGGTGGCGGCCGCCCGGGAGCGGGTCGCCGGGCTCGGCGGGGTGCGGGTGCTCGCCGGCAGTGCGGAGAAGTTGCCGGTACCCGACCGCAGCGTCGACGTCGTGCACGCCCGGACCGCGTACTTCTTCGGTCCCGGGTGCGGACCCGGGATCACCGAGGCGATGCGAGTGCTGCGTCCCGGAGGCCTGCTCGCCGTCGTCGACCTCGATGCGACCGCGTCGCCGTACGGCGACTGGATGCGCGCCGACCTGCCGCACTACGACCCCGCGACGGTGGAGGCGTTCTTCGACGCGCAGGGATTCGATCTGACCCGGGTGCTGACCCGGTGGGAGTTCCAGGACCGCCGTGCGTTGCGGACGGTGCTCGGGATCGAGTTCACCGAGCGAACCGCGGAACGGGCGTTCACGCAGGTTGCCGGACTGTCGCTGAGCGTCGGCTACCGCATCCACACCCGGCGCGCGGCGAGCGGGCTGGTACTGGCCTGACCCGGCGTTCGCTTCGTGAGGCGAAGTAGAAGGTCCTGGCGCGCACAATGTTTCAACCGGGACACGATTGGCGGTGACGTGCACCGCGCCCTGGTCCGGAGCGATCGGTCGTGCCATACTCGGCCGCGATTTTGCGCACAACCGGGGTTGCTCGCCGGCCCGGACCGATGCGACACCCGGTGCGCCACGCATCTCGTCAGTTGCTCGTCAGCGTTCGCGGACGCATGCCGAAACGGAGTTGTCCATGTCGCGGTACCGGTCCGTGCGTTCGACCCGTTCGCTGCTGCGGTGGGCGAGGGCCACACGCCCGGTGTCCCGGCGCACGGTCGCCGTGTTCGGAGCCGGTGTGGCCGGCCTGACCGCCGCGCACGAACTGGCCGAGCGAGGTTTCGCGGTGACCGTGTACGAGCGGAAGGCGATCGGTGGCCGGGCCCGGTCGACGCCGCCGCCGGGACTCGACGTGGCGCTGCCGGCGGAGCGCGGCCTGCGGATCCGCCCCGGACTGGACCGGAATCTGACCGAAACGATGCGTCGCATCCCGTTTCCGGGAAACCCGAACGGCTGCGACGACAACCTGACCTCCGCGTCGTCGCACCGGCACACGGCAGTCATCTCCGGGTGCCGGGACCGGCTGCCGATCACGCCGACGGAGTTCATCGGCGCGGTCGCCGGGGTGCTCGGCGAATCCGGGTTGTCCCCCGGGGAGGCGTCGTTCGCCGCCCGCAAGCTCGGCGTCTACGCGACCAGCTGCGAGGAGCGGCGCCTGGGGCAGTGGGAGTACGCGTCCTGGGGCGACTACGTCCGGATCGAGGGCAGCTCGCCCGCGTACCGGCGCGTGGTCGCCGACGGGCTGATCCGGCACCTCACGCCGCTGCGCTCGGGAGAGGTGAGCGCGCATTCGGTCGGCGTGGTCGCCGAGTCGTCCGTGTGGTCGGGCATGACGACCGGCCGCCACGACGACCGCGTGCTCAACGGGCCGGCGAGCGAACGGTGGCTCGAACCGTGGGCGCGGCACCTGCGCCGGCTGGGGGTGCGGTTCGAGGTCGGGTGGGAGCTCAGCGCGTTCGACACGGAGGGGCGCGACGTCGTCGCCGCGACCGTCACCGACCGTGCCGGTGGGCGCCGCACCGTCGAATCGGACTGGTACGTCAGCGCGATTCCGGTGGACAAGTTCAACAACGTGCTGACCGACCGGATGATCTCGACCGATTCGGGGCTGGCCGGGGTCCGCCGGCTCCGGACCCGCTGGAGCAGTGCGCTGCAGTTCTACCTGCGGGAGCCGGTGCCCGCGACGACCGGGCCCGTGCACCACCTCGACTCGCCGTGGGCGCTCACCTCGGTCAGCCCGGCGCGGTTCTGGCCGGGCGGGATGACCCGGTACGGGGACGGCACCGTCCAGGACTGCCTCTCGACGATCGTGTCGGACTGGTCGTCGCCGGGCATGTTCGACAAGCGGCCCGCGAAGGCGTGCACCCCGGCGGAGATCGCGGCGGAGACATGGGCCCAGGTCAAGGCCCACCTGGTCGAGCAGGGCACCGTGCTGCGCGACGAGATGCTGCACTCGTGGCGGCTCGATCCCGCGGTGATCGGGTCCGGCACCTCGGGCGCCTACCACGACGAGCCGACGTTCGTTCCCGGCCCGGGGTCGTGGTCCAACCGGCCCGCGTCCGCGACCGGCTTCGGCAATCTCTTCCTGGCAGGCGACTGGGTGCGCACCGACGTCAACGTCGCGAGCCTCGAAGGCGCCAACGAGGCCGGCCGGCGGGCGGTCAACGCGCTGCTCGGTGCCGCCGGGGCCGGGTCGCCGGTCGCGGTCCACGAGCCGGTCCGCCCGGCCTGGGCGGACCCGTTCCGGGTGATCGACCGCGGCCGGTACCGCTCGGGCCTGCGCAACGTGTTCGACGTGACCGACACGCGGGCTTCGGGCTGAGCGGTCGGCAGGATCGGCGCACCGGCGGGCCGCTCGTCACGTGTCGCTCGTGTGATTGCCCGCGCACCTGGCGGGAGAAATTCGCATGTCGCGGGTGGTCGATGGAACACTGGAGAACACTATGGCCGTTTCCCTGCCCCTCGTCTTCACCGCTCCGCGTCGTGGCATGCCCCCGACGCACCTCGCCGACCTCGATGCCGCGGGGCGCAAGGCCGCCGTCCAGGAGCTCGGGCTGCCCGGATTCCGTGCCGACCAGCTCGCCCGGCAGTACTACGGCCGGCTCGAGGCGGACCCCGAGAAGATGACCGACCTGCCCGCGGCCGTGCGGGAGAAGGTCGGCGAGGCGCTCTTCCCGACGCTGCTGACCCCGGTCAAGCACGTCGCCTGCGACGACGGCACCACCCGCAAGACGCTGTGGAAGGCGAACGACGGGACGCTGCTCGAGTCGGTGCTGATGCGCTACCCCGACCGGGCGACGCTGTGCATCTCCAGCCAGGCCGGCTGCGGCATGGCGTGCCCGTTCTGCGCGACCGGACAGGGCGGCCTGAACCGGAACCTGTCGACCGCGGAGATCGTCGACCAGGTGCGGTCGGCGGCCGCCGCGATGCGTGACGGCGAGGTGGCCGGCGGCGAGGGCCGGCTGTCCAACGTCGTGTTCATGGGCATGGGCGAGCCGCTGGCCAACTACAAGCGCGTCGTCGCGGCCGTGCGGCGGATCACCGCGCCCGCGCCCGACGGCCTCGGACTGTCGCAGCGGTCGGTGACGGTCTCGACGGTCGGGCTGGCGCCGGCGATCCGCAAGCTCGCCGACGAGGGCCTGTCCGTCACCCTCGCGGTGTCCCTGCACACCCCCGACGACGAGCTGCGCGACACGCTGGTCCCGGTCAACAACCGCTGGCCGGTGGCCGAGGTCCTCGACGCCGCCCGCTACTACGCCGACAAGACCGGACGCCGGGTGTCGATCGAGTACGCGCTGATCAAGGACGTCAACGACCAGCCGTGGCGCGCGGACATGCTCGGCAAGAAGCTGCACAAGGCGCTCGGTTCGCTGGTGCACGTGAACCTGATCCCGCTGAACCCGACCCCGGGCAGCGAGTGGGACGCCGCCCCCAAGGACGTCGAGCGCGAGTTCGTGCGCCGCGTCATCGCGCAGGGTGTGTCCTGCACGGTCCGCGACACCCGCGGTCAGGAGATCGCCGCCGCCTGCGGGCAGCTCGCCGCCGAGAACTGACCGGGCCGCCGGCCCCGGGGGCCGTCACCGGGTGGGGCCCGGCCGCGGCACGTGTCCGGACGCCGGGGAGCGCGGGTGGGCGGCCGCCCCTTGATGTCGCCGGTGCGCGGAGTCGCGCCGGCGCCACCGTCACCTGGCGGGTCGGGCGACATCGCCGGCCACAACAACGCATTCGCCGACGACGACGGCCGCGCGGCTCCGTTGGGAGCGGCGCGGCCGTCGTCGTGTGTTCGTGCGTGGTTACCGCGGCTTGCGGCGACGGATGATGTCCAGCACCAGCAGCAGGACCATGAAGGCGGAGATGCCGACGAGCCACAGGTCCTCGACCTTGCCCTCGTGGTTGCCGATCGTGAACAGGAGCAGGACCACGGCGAAGAACCAGCCGAGGAAGCGGAACAGTCGCGGCGCCTCACCGCTCCAGCCCCATTCCGCGGAGGGCACCTCGGCGGTGTCGACGTTGGTGGTGACGATGGGCTCGCTGGCGGCCACGGCCGATCCTCCTGCTCGTGCGGGTGTGCGTCTTGCTCGCATATCGTGGCATACGACCCGACGTCGTAGCGAGCGGGGTGGACATGTGGGAGGCGGGTTTCGCATGGCAGTCACACCGACCGGACGTGTCGTTCGCCACGACAGCGGCGCCGACCTCGTCATCGATCGCAGGTTTTCCGCACCGGTCGAGGAAATGTGGGCGGCGGTCACCGAATCCGACCGTACCGCAGCCTGGTTCGGTCCATGGACCGGAACCGGGGCGCCGGGCCACACCATCCACGTGCAGATGCTCTTCGAGGAGGGCGAACCGTGGATGGACATGACGGTCGAGGCCTGTGAGTCGCCGACGCGCTACGCGGTGTCGTCGTCGGACGCGTTCGGGTCGTGGCTGATGGAGATGCAGTTGACCCCGGAACCGGGCGGAACCCGCGTGAGCCTGATCCAGCATCTCGACGAGGCGTCCGTCGCGCTGGCCGTCGACACCGGACCCGGCTGGGAGTACTACCTCGACCTGCTGGTGGCCGCGCACTCCGGTGGGCCGCGGCCGTGCTTCGACGACTGTCTCGCGCTGAAGCGGCACTACGAGTCCGAGGTGGCGCGGGCGGTGGACGGCCGATGACCGTTCTCGTGACCGGAGCCACCGGCGGTGTCGGGCGGCTGGTGGTCGACCGACTCCTCGATCTCGGCGCGACCGACGTGCGCGCGCTGACCAACCACCCCGACCGCGCGGCGCTGCCCGACGGCGTCGAGGTGGTCGAGGGGTACCTGCGCCGGATCGAGTCGCTGCCGCGCGCCTTCGCCGGGGTCCGCAGGATGTACCTCGCGCCGACGCCGGACACCGCCGCCGCGGTCGTGGCACTCGCCCGCGAGGCGGGTGTCGAGCACATCGTCGACCTGTCCGGCGAGCCCGAATCCTGGTGGGGTTCGGTCACTCTCGCGGTCGAGGGATCCGGTGTCCCGTGGACGCACCTGTGGGCGGGCGAGTTCCTCGAGAACTATGCGGTGTGGGCGGACCAGGTCCGGCGCACCGGCCAGGTCCGTGACCCCTTCCCGGATGTGGTGAGCGCGCCGGTCGCGATGGACGACATCGCCCGGGTCGCCGCCACCGTGCTGCTCGAGGACGGCCACGCCGGCCGGACCTACCAGCTGACCGGGCCGGACGCCGCCTCGCGGGCGGACCGGGTGCACCAGCTCGGTGCGGCCGTCGGCCGGCGGGTCGAGTTCGTCCGGGTCGACCGCGCGGAGGCCGTCGAGATCCTGCGGCCCGTGATGGGGGACAGCGCCGAGTTCTACATCGACGACGCGGTGGCCTCGTTGGTCGGCGCCCCGCAGGCCGCGACGAGCACCGTCGCGGACGTCACCGGGTGTCCCGGCACCACGTTCGCGCAGTGGGCACGGGCGAACGCAGACGCCTTCCGGTGACCGCTGGTCCTGTCAGCCTCCTCTCAGGTGGCATCGGGAACAATGGACGGGTGCCAGAACCCACACGCGTCCTCCTGCTCGGCAGCACCGGCTCCATCGGGACCCAGGCCCTCGAGGTCGTCGCCGCGAACCCGGACAAGTTCACCGTCGTCGGTCTGGCCGCCGGCGGCGGCAACGTCGAGCTGCTCGCCGAGCAGATCCGCGGGACCGGAGTGAGCCGGGTCGCGGTCGCCGACCCGGCCGCCGCGGCGCGCCTGGACCTGCCCGGTGTGCTGTCCGGCCCCGGCGCGGTCACCGAACTCGTCCGCACCACCGAGGCGGACGTCGTCCTCAACGCGCTCGTCGGGTCGCTCGGCCTGGAGCCGACCCTCGCGGCGCTCGAGTCGGGCGCCCGACTCGCGTTGGCGAACAAGGAGTCGCTGGTCGCCGGCGGACCGCTGGTCACCGCCGCGGCGGCGCCGGGCCAGATCGTGCCGGTCGACTCCGAGCACTCGGCGCTCGCGCAGTGCCTGCGCGGCGGCCGCGCCGACGAGGTCGACCGGCTGGTCCTCACGGCGTCGGGCGGTCCGTTCCGCGGCTGGGCCGCCGAGGCGCTCGAGGCCGTGACGCCGGAACAGGCCGGGGCACACCCGACCTGGTCGATGGGCCCGATGAACACCCTCAACTCGGCGACGCTGGTGAACAAGGGTCTCGAGTTGATCGAGACGCACCTGCTGTTCGGCATCGACTACGACCGCATCGACGTCACCGTGCATCCGCAGTCGATCGTGCACTCGATGGTCACGTTCACGGACGGATCGACGCTCGCGCAGGCCAGTCCGCCGGACATGAAGCTCCCGATCGCGCTCGCCCTCGGCTGGCCGGACCGGGTTCCCGGTGCGGCCGCGGCCTGTGACTTCTCCGCCGCGTCGACGTGGACGTTCGAGCCGCTCGACAACGCGGTGTTCCCGGCGGTCGACCTGGCCCGCGCGGCGGGGCAGGCCGGCGGCTGCATGACCGCGGTGTACAACGCGGCCAACGAGGTCGCCGCCCAGTACTTCCTGGACGGGGTCGCGTCGTTCCCGTCGATCGTGCGCACCGTGGAGAAGGTGCTCGCGGGCGGCGGCCAGTGGTCGGCGGCACCGACTACCGTGGACGATGTGCTCGCCGCGGACGGGTGGGCGCGGGCGCGGGCACACGAGCTCGTCGAGCGGAAGGGCTAGGGCGACGACGATGTTGATCATTGGCGTGGTGCTGTTCGCGCTCGGCATCACCATCTCGATCGCGCTGCACGAGGCCGGCCACATGTGGACCGCGCGTGCACTCGGGATGAAGGTCCGCCGGTACTACATCGGGTTCGGGCCGAAATTGTTCTCGTTCCGCCGCGGCGAGACCGAGTACGGGCTCAAGGCGATTCCCGCGGGCGGGTTCTGCGACATCGCCGGCATGACCGTGCACGACGAGCTGGCCCCGGACGAGGTCGACCGGGCGATGTACAAGCAGAAGACGTGGAAGCGTCTGGTCGTGATGTCCGGCGGCATCGCGATGAACTTCCTGCTGGGACTGGTGCTGGTCGTCGTGCTCGCCGTCGGGTGGGGGCTGCCGAACCTGAACCAGCCGCCGGAGACGCAGCTCGGTGCGATGAGCTGCACCTCGGACCAGATCGACGCGCAGACACTCGCGAAGTGCTCCGGTGCCGGTCCCGCCCAGTCCGCAGGGCTCCAGGAGGGAGACCTGGTCACCGCGATCGGCGGTGTGCCGGTCCAGACCTGGAGCGACTTCCAGACCCAGGTTCGGAAGCAGACGGGTCCGGTGGCGTTCACGATCGAGCGTGCCGGTCGGCCGATGACGGTGACCGTGGTGCCCGACCAGGTGCAGCGGATGGTCAAGCACCCCGACGGCACGGTGACCACCGAGACCGTCGGCGCGATCGGTGTCTCCCCGGACTACTACGCGCCCGTCAAGTACAACGTGCCGGCGGCGGTCCCGGCCTCGGTGGCCTTCACCGGCGACCTGATGGTCGAGTCGGCCAAGGGGCTCGCGCAGCTCCCGAGCAAGGTGTCGGACCTGTGGACCGCGGTGACCGGCGGCGAACGCGCGCTCGACACCCCGGTCAGCGTGGTCGGCGCGTCGGTGATCGGCGGCCAGGCCGTCGAGAACGACAGCTGGCAGACGTTCGTGCTGCTGTTGATCAGCATGAATTTCTTCCTCGGCATCTTCAATCTGCTGCCGCTGCTGCCGTTGGACGGCGGGCACATGGCGGTGACGATCTACGAGAAGATCCGCAACTCGCTGCGGGCACGGCGGGGGCTGCCCGCGGGCGCGCCGGTCGACTACACCAGGCTGATGCCGTTGACGTACGCGGTGATCGCGGTCGGCGGCGTGTTCATGCTGCTGACGCTCACCGCGGACATCGTGAACCCGATCAAGATCTTCTGACCCGGCTAGACTTTTCCTTGCACAGCTACGAAAGAAGGCAACCGTGACCAGCCCCGTCGGTTTGGGCATGCCCGACGTCCCCGCCGTCCTGGCTCCCCGTCGCCAGACCCGCCAGTTGATGGTCGGCGACGTCGGCGTCGGCAGTGATCACCCGGTTTCGGTGCAGTCGATGTGCACCACCAAGACGCACGACGTGAACGCGACGCTGCAGCAGATCGCCGAACTGACCGCGTCCGGCTGCGACATCGTCCGCGTCGCGTGCCCGCGGCAGGAGGACGCGGACGCGCTCGCCGCGATCGCGAAGAAGAGCCAGATCCCGGTGATCGCCGACATCCACTTCCAGCCGCGCTACATCTTCGCCGCGATCGACGCCGGCTGTGCCGCGGTCCGCGTCAACCCCGGCAACATCAAGGAGTTCGACGGCCGCGTCAAGGAGGTCGCGAAGGCGGCCGGTGACGCCGGCATCCCGATCCGGATCGGCGTCAACGCCGGCTCCCTGGATCCGCGGCTGATGCAGAAGTACGGCAAGGCCACCCCGGAGGCGCTGGTCGAGTCGGCGTTGTGGGAGGCGGGCCTGTTCGAGGAGCACGGCTTCGGCGACATCAAGATCTCCGTCAAGCACAACGACCCGGTGGTCATGGTCGAGGCCTACCGGCAGCTGGCCGCGCAGTGCGACTATCCGCTGCACCTCGGTGTCACCGAGGCCGGTCCCGCGTTCCAGGGCACCATCAAGTCGGCGGTCGCGTTCGGTGCGCTGCTCAGCGAGGGCATCGGCGACACGATCCGGGTGTCGCTGTCGGCGCCGCCGGCGGAGGAGATCAAGGTCGGCACGCAGATCCTGCAGTCGCTGAACCTGCGCCCCCGCAAGCTCGAGATCGTGTCCTGCCCGTCGTGCGGTCGCGCGCAGGTGGACGTCTACACGCTCGCGAACGAGGTGACCGCCGGACTCGAGGGCATGGAGGTGCCGCTGCGGGTCGCGGTGATGGGTTGCGTCGTCAACGGTCCCGGCGAGGCGCGCGAGGCCGACCTCGGTGTCGCGTCGGGTAACGGGAAGGGCCAGATCTTCGTCAAGGGCCAGGTCATCAAGACCGTGCCGGAGGCGCAGATCGTCGAGACGTTGATCGAGGAGGCGATGCGCATCGCCGAGGAGATGGGCAACGATTCCGAATCGGGATCGCCGGTCGTGACCGTGAGCTGACCGCGCACCGTATCCTGTCGGCACGTCCACCCGGCCGGGTGGACGATCAGTCCTATTCGTCCGCGAGACCCGGGGGTGACTGGGTGCTCAAACTGCTCGGCGCCAGGCAGCTCGGTGCGCGCGACCGTGCCGACGTGCTGCGCGTGCTCGACGCCGACCCGGTCGCCTCGTGCATGGTCGCGGCCCGCGTGCAGGATCTCGGTGTCGAACCGCGGTCGATCAACGGGGAACTGTGGAGCCGCGGCGGGCCCGACGAGTCGCTGTGCTTCTCCGGTGCGAACCTCGTGCCGCTGCGCGGCGACCTCGGCGACCTGCGGGCGTTCGCCGACCGCGCCTGCCGCTTCCCGCGGATGTGCTCGTCGCTGGTCGGGCGGGCCGAACTGACGATGCCGCTGTGGGAGATGCTCGAGGCGGACTGGGGGCCGGCGCGGGAGGTCCGGTCCGAACAACCGCTGCTGGCTCTCGCCGGGCGACCCCTCGTCGCCCCCGACCCCGAGGTCCGTCTCGTCCGCATGGACGAACTCGACACCTACCTGGTCGCCGCCGTCGAGATGTTCATCGAAGAGGTCGGGGTCGATCCCCGCGCCGGCGACGGCGGCCGCGGCTATCGGCGGCGGGTCGCGGGGCTGATCGCGGCCGGGCGTGCGTTCGCGCGATTCGAGGGCGACGAGGTGATCTACAAGGCGGAGATCGGTTCGGCATCCCGCCAGGTCGGGCAGATCCAGGGTGTCTGGGTGCATCCGGGTCACCGGTGTCGCGGGCTCGGGGCGGCCGGGACCGCGGCGGTCGCCGAGGCCGTCGTCGCGGGCGGGCGGACCGCGAGCCTGTACGTCAACAGCTTCAACCATCCGGCCCGGCGGGCGTACGACCGGATCGGATTCACTCAGGTCGCGACCTTCTCGACGGTGCTGCTGGACTGAGCGGCTCCGCAACCCGCGAGTGATCTGTACCCCGATGCGGGTGACACTCACTCACGGTCGACGGAGTCCTGCTGCGGCGCACCTACTATGAGCGGCGATGAAATCTCGTGTCGCCCGCCGTGTCCGCATCCCGCTCGCTCTCGCCGTGACGGGGTCGCTCGCGGTCGGGCTCGCCGCCTGCACCCCGAAGCCCGACGGCCCCGACGTCGCGGCGCAGCGGTTCCTGTCGGCACTGTCCGAGCGGGACACCGGGTCGGCGGCCGCGCTGTCCGACCGGCCGGACGCCGCGAAGACGGCGCTGGACTCGGCGTGGGAGCACCTGCAGGCGCAGACGCTGACCGCCACGGTCGGGTCGGTCCGCGTCAGCGGCGACACCGCGACCGTCGGCTACACCTACGAGTGGCACCTGCCGAAGGATCGGGTGTGGACCTACTCCGGGGACCTGCAGATGGGGCGCCGCGGCGGTGAGTGGGCGGTGCGCTGGACGTCGACCGACCTGCACCCGAAACTCGGCGACACCCAGACGATGTCGCTGCGGTCGACGCCGGCGCCTCGTGCGCGGGTCAACGAGCGCTCCGGCACCGACGTCCTCGTTCCGGGCAGCATCGAGCGCATCAAGTTCGACGCGCGGAAGGCCGGGAAGCTCGGTTCGGTCGCGGCGGCGCTGGCGGCGGCTCTCGCCCCGTTCGACAAGTCCCTGACCGCGCAGTCGATCGCCGAGTCGGCGTCCGCGGTCAAGGGCGACTACCTGGTGGCCAGTCTGCGTCAGGAGGACTACGAGACGGTCGCGGGCACCCTCGCCGCGCTGCCGGGCGTGACGGTCGACCAGGAGGCGGATCTGGTCTCCACCGACCGCGACTTCGCGCCCGACCTGATCGGTCAGGTGAAGAAGCGGGTGATCGACGAGGTGGACGGCACTGCCGGGTGGAGCATCGTCACCGTCAACCAGAACGGCATCGACATCGATGTGTTGTCGGACACGAAACCGCAACCCGCACCGTCATTTTCGGTGAGCCTGGACCGTCCGATCCAGGTCGCCGCGCAGAACGCGGTCAACGCCCGCACCGATCAGACGATGATGGTGGTGATCCAGCCGTCGACCGGCGCGATCCTCGCGGTCGCGCAGAACAAGGCCGCCGACCGCGACGGCCCGGTCGCGTCGACGGGCCTGTACCCACCGGGGTCGACCTTCAAGATCGTCACCGCCGGCGCCGCGATCGAGAACGGGCTGGCGCAGCCCGGCACGATGGTCGGCTGCCCGGGCCGCGTCGAGATCGGCGAGCGGTCGGTGCCGAACTACAACGAATTCGCGCTCGGCACGGTGTCGATGAGCACCGCGTTCGCGCGGTCCTGCAACACGACGTTCGCGAAGCTCGCCAGCGAGATGAAGCCGGACGCGTTGACGAAGGCGGCCGCGCAGTTCGGCATCGGCCCCGACTACGAGGTGCCGGGCCTGCCGACGGAGTCCGGGTCGGTGCCGCCGGCCGACGACCTGGTGCAGCGCACCGAGGACGGCTTCGGGCAGGGCAAGGTCGTGGTCAGCCCGTTCGGGATGGCGCTGGCCGCCGCGACCGTCGCGCACGGGTCGACGCCGGTGCCGCACCTGATCCTCGGCGAGGACACCACCGTCGACGGCGACCGCACCGCGATCACGCCCGAGATGGTCAGCGGGCTGCGCGGCATGATGCGCGAGGTGGTCACCTCCGGCACCGCGACCCGGATCGCCGGGGAGGGTGAGGTGTACGGCAAGACCGGTGAGGCCGAGGTCGACGGCGGCTCGCACGCCTGGTTCGTCGGCTACCGCGGCGACATCGCGTTCGCGACCCTGGTCGTGCGGGGCGGCAGCTCCGACAACGCGGTCGCCGTCACGAACGACATGTTCGCCGCGCTGCCGGAAGGGTACTGACGGCTCGACCACCCGGCCGACACCGGCCTGTAGTCTCGAATCCGTGGGCACGGCACCCGGATTCCGGTTGCGGGCACCGGCGGCCGCGGATGCGAGCGCGATCGCCCGGGTGCATGTCGCCACCTGGCGGGCCACGTACGGACACCTGATCGCCGAGTCCTTCTTCGACGACGACGCCCTGCGTCGCCGCGAGACGATGTGGCGGGAGATCCTCGTCGGGCAGGATTCTGCCCGACGACTCGTGGTCGCCGAGGTGGACGGCACCATCGTCGGATTCGCGCACGCGGGCAGTCCGCTCGGCGCACATCCCGTGCGCGGCCTGCAGCTCTACACCCTCTACGTGCTGCCCGCCCATCACGGCAGCGGGGTGGGGCAGGCGTTGCTCGACGCGGTACTGGGCGACGAGGCGGCCGAACTGTGGGTCGCTCGGGACAATCCACGCGCCCTCGGGTTCTATCGCCGCAACGGATTCGGTCCCGACGGTGCGACGGCGGACGACGAGGAGACCGGGCTGGCCGGCCTGCGGCTCGTGCGGTGATCGGGGGAGCGGCCGGAAATTCGATGGCCTCGCCGCCGGGGAGGCGCCAGACTCGGGGTGTGCACACCGATCTCGCCCCCACCGTCGAGCGCTTCCGCGCACTCGCGCACTCGTCGCCGTGGCGTTGGTCGACGCTCGAGTTCGACCTGGAGCGTGAGGATCTCGAGCACGCGTGGATCCGGCGGCCGGACCTGCTGCGGGTCGAGGGCGGCGACGGGCGCGTACACATCACGACGGGGCGGGACCGCCCGGTCGCGGTCGTGTACGGCGTGGACGGGGGCAGGCCGCTCGCCCGGGTCTGGCCGACCGAGGTCGAGCCGCGCTACGACGCGGACGGGCTGGTCGCCGAGCGGCCGGGCGACGTCGCGATCGACTACGACCCGCCGTTCCACGACGACTACTTCTGGGTGGCGCTGCTCGATCCGGCCGAACTCGCCGAGGGTGTCGAGGTGTTCTCCGTCGACGCGGTGTCCCACCACGGCAGGCCGGCGTGGGAGGCGCGCGTGCGCCCGACACCGGAGTACGACCCGCGCTGCACGTGCTGCGCGCTGCTCTCCGGCGACGGCGAGCTCGACCCCGACCCGTGGGTGCCCACCGCCGACTCGGTGGTGCGGCTCGACGTGCAGACCGGCGTCTGTGTGTCGGTGCGGCACATCGGGTCCGAGTGGTGCGGGCAGGAGGCCGACCTGCGCATCAGCGCCGTGGACGAGCCGCTCGCGGACGAACTGTTCCGCCGGCCGCGCTGGTTCAGCGGTAGACGTCGGCGCTGATCACCTTCAGCGTCCGGCGGTCGAGGCAGGCGAAGAGCACGGCGTGCGCCCCGTCGACGGTGCCCGTCGCGGTCACGGTGTCGCCGGCGGCGATCAGCTTCCGCAGATCCTGCACGGGGGTGCCGCCGAGCAGTTCGAGGGCAGCGCCGTCGCCGCGCTGGGCCGACGCGACCAGCTCGCGCACGGCCCGCTTGCCGGGCTCGCCCACGCTGCGCACCGCGCGTCCGAAGGCGAGCGACCCGCCCACACCCTGCAGCCGCAGCATCCGGGCCCCCATCGTGGCCCCCACCCGCAGCTTCGCCGGGGAGATCCCGCCGACCTGGGCGAACATCGGGGCGACCTCCCAGTGCGCGGCGAGCCGGCGGATCCGCGGCTCGCCCTCGTCGAGGGTCAGCTCGTAACGCAGGTGCATCGGCGCCCGCGCGGTCACGCCGCCCATCCGGGTCTCGATGGTGACGTCCCGCACCACGTGCAGCCCCTGCACGATGTCCTCGGCCTCGAGATGGAAGTGAATGTCGTTGGGGGCGATGAAGGTGTCGTAGAACCGCGACAGCGGGGCGTCACCGCGCCGGCCGCTGCGCGCGTCGAACAGCCCGCCGAGCACCGGGCGCCCGCCGACCGGGTCCTCGACCACGTGGTGGCGGGCGAACAGGCCCAGCCACGCCCGCTTGTCGTGGGCGGCGACGGCCGCAGGGGAGTTGCGGACGATGGTGAGCAGGTCCTCGGTGGTCGGGTTCGCCGTCATGGCACGTGAGTATGCCAGCCGAAACTGGAACCTGTTTCAGGACGCGGGCGAATGCGGTCCCGCAGACGGCCGGATCGCGCAGGGATGCGGCATCCCCCCGTCGGCTAGTGGGGCGACGCGGCACGGCGTCGTAGTCGGGCCACGGTGCCGGCGACCTGTGTGGCCAATTCATCCTGCTCGGGGACGATCGCGGGATCTGCCACCAGGGTGATTCCCAGGTCTCCCGCGTACGACAGCACCGCGAACGTCACGCCCACGTTGCCGGGGGTGACCACCAGCGGCACCAGCGACCGCACCCGAAACCCGGCCAGTTCCACGGGCTCGGCCGGGCCGCGCAGATTGGTCACGAAGGTGTGCACCATCCGCTGGTGATCGATGAACAGCTGGAACATCCCGAGTCGGCTCAGCGCCCGAAACGCCAACCCGAGCGGCCCGCCGGACGACGCACGTTCCGGATCGTGTCCGGGGGCAGCGCTCGTCGCGGCGACGAACCGGGTGAGACGGTCTTCGTCGTCCGCGATCGCCGGTACCGAGACGGGGCGGACACCGGTGACGTTGCCGAGGCGGTCCGCGGTCGTGCCGCGGCGCCCCGAGATCGGCACCGACACAACCAACCGGCCGGGACGTTCCCCGCGGGCCCGCAGGACGGCCAGCACGGCACCGGTGACTGCCGCCACCACGACGTCGTTGACGGTGCCGTGGTGGCCGTGCGCCAGGGATGTGACCTCGGCCAGCGGAACGGTGACACGTGTGACACGGCGCCGGCTCGACGTCGGCCGGTTCAGCGATGTCGGCTCGACGAGGCGGGGCCGGGTTCGACCGAGGCCGAGTTCACGCAACCCCGCGAATCCCCGGCGCATCGCGACCGGGAGCGCTCGCACGGCGGCGACCTGCGCTCGCGCGGCATCGGCGGCCAACGCCCTTCGGCTCGGCGGTGGCTGCGGAAAGACCGGGCCGGCGAGGCGCGGTCCGCTGTCGGTCAGCGCAGCAAGCACCGCCAAGCCGCCGAGACCGTCGGCGAGCACATGGTGCAGCACGACGATCAAGGCGGTTCGCCCGCTCGATCGGTCCGACACCAGTCGCGCCTGCCACAACGGCCGATCGCGGGACAGGGGAGTGCAGACGAATTCGGCCGCGAGGTCGAAGAGTTGGCGTTCGCCCGCCGGTGCGGGCCAATCCTGTTCGGTCAGGTGGTGTTCGAGCGCGAAGCCAGGGTCATCGACCCACACCGGATGTCCACAGCCGAACGGCACGCGACGCAGCCGCTGTCGCAGCCGCGGGATTCGGGGAATCCGTTCTGCGAGAAGAGTACTCACCGTGGACAGATCGGGCCCCGGCGACGGGTCGAACTCGAGGATCGCACCGATGTTCATCGGCACCGGTCCCCGGTCGGTCGCGAGCACGGTGCGGTCCATCGGCCCGGCACGCTCGATCCGGGCCCGACCCGAGACGTCACCGTTCGGGTTCGGCACGGACCTTCACCCCGCGGAGCATGTCGCGCGACATCAGGAGAGCGGCGGGCACCACCACCGTTTCACACACCCGGCACCACGACCGCATCATGTCCTCAGTACAGACCATTCGGCGCACACCGGGTAGGCCCAACTGCCCGATCACGGCCGACGGCCGTCCGCCTGGACCGCCGCGGCTACACCCCCGGCCCCGGGCGGCAGCGCCCCACGCTGCTCGTGTCCACTCCGCTCTCGCTGCGGCCGGCTCGCCGAGGGCACCCCGCGCACGTGACCTTGGTCCCTTGTCGGGCGGTGCGGAACCTCCGATGCTTGTCGTATGACATCCGGTCGCACAATCATCGGTATGGCTGGGACGGCAGCCCTCGTCTACCGCGCCTGCGTGGTCCCTCGGCTCATGCGCTGGGGCGCTACCGACGAGGAAGTTGCCGGGCCGTATCCCGGGGCCGAGCTGGTCCCCGACGGTGAGAGGGGTGCGACGATGGCCGTCACGATCGACGCGCCGCCGGAGCAGGTCTGGCCATGGCTCGTCCAGCTGGGTGGGGATCGTGGCGGATGGTACTCCTGGGACCACCTCGACAACGCCGGTCGTCCCAGTGCTCGAAGAGTCCACCCCGAGTGGCAGGACATCGCCCTCGGCGACCACGTGAAGTACTGGACACGCCGCGGCCCGGTGGACGCCTGGGAGGTTGCCGCACTCGAACCGAATCGATTCCTGGGACTGCGTGGGTTGAGCGATCTACGAGGCCGTAGCCTCGATCCCACGCTGCCACGGCCGTCGGCCTACACCGAAGGACTCTGGGGTTTCCTGCTCAACGAGTTGCCTGGCGGGCGTACCCGTCTGGTGATCGGCGGTTATCAGACCTTCCGCCCTCGATGGCTCGAACGTGTCGTGTCCCATTGGCTCTTTCCCCCGGTCGTCTGGATCATGCAGGCACGAATGTTGGCCGTACTCGCGCGAAACGTCGAACGAGCGGCCCGCTGAGGGAATGGTCGGCCTCTGGTCCGAAGGCCGCCGAGTCTCACCATGTGATCGACCGTGAGACGCTGCAGAAGTCGGCTCTCGCCGATGCCGCCCCTCGGCGCCGACCGCCAGCCGTGCCGCGCGCCCACACGCCGCCGGCGGGTTGGTGCCCGAGCTAGGGAAGCAACCCGAGCCGTCGGGCGGCGACCACCGCCTCGTGTCGCGAGTGCGCGTCGAGCTTGCCCATCGCGCTGCGCAGGTAGCTCTTGACGGTCTCCGGGCCGAGCGAGAGCCGGTGGGCCACCTCGTTGTTCGTGCAGCCGAGCGCGATGTGTGCGAGCACGTCCAGCTCGCGCGGGGACAGAGACACGCCACCGTCGTCGAGCGGCGAGTCGTCGGCGACCAGGCGGGCCAGCTTGTCGGACACCGCGCGCAGCCGATTCTGCAACGGTCCGTCGGACACCGACTGGGCGATCCCGCGCAGTTCGGCGTGCACGTCCCGGATGCCCTCGGTGACGGCGGCCCCGCCGGTCCCGCGATTGGCGTCCAGCACGCCGAGCATCTGCAGCCGCCGGTCCACCTCGTCCCGGATGGCGATCTCCAGGCTCAGCCGGCGCGCCGACTGCACCAGGACGTCGGCGGTGCGGTCCCCGATCGGGGTGGCCTCGCGCACCGCCGCGTACAGCACGGCGCGGGAGTCGCCGCCGACCAGTACCGGCACGGCGAGCACCGAGCGGATGCCCTCACCGAGCACGGGCGCGTCGTAGTGGTGGGTGATCGTCATCGAGGTGCTGTAGTCCGGCACCGACGCCGGCTGGCGCTGGTGCGCGACCCGTCCGCCGAGCCCGGAGCTGGGCGGGATGAGGAGGCCCTTGAGTCCGTTGGTTCGGGTGCCGAGGAACTCCGACAGGTGCAGGTGGCCCTCCTGAACCTCGCCACCGAACAGGACCGGCACGTTCGCCACGGCCGCGGCGGCGCGCAGTTCGGCGCGCAGCGCGTCGCCGTCGCGGGGGCGAAGCAGGGATGCACGGAGGCTCGACATCGTCGGGCTACCCCTTTCCGGGGGTGGTGGACGGTGGTTGTGAGCTAGATCATAGGGCAGTGGGATGTCCGGTTTTGCGCCGGAGTGATGGGAAGGAAATCTCGATGGTCAACAACACCGCCGCCCGGGTACGCGAGCTGCTGGACCGGTACGACACCGCCGACGCCTGCGCGGCCGAGCTGCTCTGCGACGGGCACCCCGCCGACGCTGTCGCGTTCACGGTGATCGAGGCCGACCTGTCCTCCCGCGACCTGACCTACGGCGAACTGCGCGCCGAGTCGACGAAGTTCGCCGCCGCCCTCGCCGACCTCGGTGTCGAGCCCGGCGACTGTGTCGCGACCCTGATGGGCAAGTCCGCCGAGCTGGTGGTCGCTCTGCTCGGGATCTGGCGTCGTGGCGCCGTGCACGTGCCGCTGTTCACCGCGTTCGCACCGCCGGCGATCGCGTTCCGGCTGACCTCGTCCGGCGCGAAGGTCGTCGTCGCCGACCGGAACCAGCTCGCGAAGCTGGCCCCCGGCGAGGACATCCCCGCCGACGCGCCGTGGTCGGTGGTCGTCGCGGCCGGCGAACCGGAATCCGACGGTCAGCTGGCGTTGGCGGACCTGCTCGCCGACCGCGACGCCGACGACCCGAAGGGCGCCGCCGTCGCGGTCGGCGCGAACGCTCCGATCGTGCAGTTGTTCACCTCCGGGACCACCGGAACCCCCAAGGGAGTGCCGGTTCCGGTGCGGGCGCTGGCCTCGTTCCACGGCTACATGGAGTTCGGGCTCGACGTGCGCCCCGACGACGTCTTCTGGAACGCCGCCGACCCCGGCTGGGCGTACGGGCTGTACTACGCGCTGCTCGGCCCGATGGCGGCCGGGACCCGGAGCCTGCTGCTGCACGCCGGTTTCTCGGCGACGCTGACCTGGCAGGTGATCGAGAAGTTCGGTGTCACCAACTTCGCCGCCGCGCCGACCGTGTACCGGAGCCTGCGCGCCGACGCCGGCCCGGTTCCGGAGGGTCTGACGTTGCGGCGGGCGTCGTCGGCGGGGGAGCCGCTGACCCCGGACGTCGTCGCGTGGTCGCAGTCCGCCCTCGGCGTCGAGGTGCGCGACCACTACGGGCAGACCGAGCACGGCATGTTCATCGTCAACGCCTGGGCCGACGGGCTCCGCGAGGAGGTCCCGGCCGGGTCGATGGGCCGGGCGCTGCCGGGCTGGTCGTGTGCCGTCCTGCTCGACGACAGCGACGAGGTCGCGCCGCCGAAGACCGCCGGCCGGGTCGCGATCGACACCGTGAACAGCCCCCTGATGTGGTTCACCGGCTACGTCGACGCCCCGGAGAAGACGAAGCAGCGGTTCACCGCGGACGGTCGCTGGTACGTCACCGGCGACGCGGGCAGCACCGACGAGGACGGGCACTTCTTCTTCTCCTCGCGTGACGACGACGTCATCATCATGGCCGGCTACCGGATCGGTCCGTTCGACGTCGAGTCGGTGCTGGTGATGCACGATCACGTCATCGAGGCCGCCGTCGTCGGGATGCCCGACCAGCTGCGCGGTGAGGTCCTGGAGGCGTTCGTCGTGCTCCGCGACGGTGTGGAGGGCACCGACGAACTCGAGGTCGAGCTGCAGCAGCTGGTGAAGAAGAAGTTCGCCGCGCACGCCTATCCGCGGTCCGTGCACTTCGTCCCCTCGCTGCCGAAGACCCCCAGCGGAAAGGTGCAGCGCTACATCCTGCGCAAGGGCTGACGGCACCCGCCCGCGCGTTGACGGGAGTTCCGTGACCGAGCGAATTCGGCCACGGAACTCCCGTTCGGCGTTCGTCGGTGGTGTGTCGGCCGCGTCGCGTTCGTGACCACGCTCCGGGGGTGAATCGGCGACACACCGCCCCGATCGGTACCGCGACGGCCCGTGGCGACGCACAATGAGGGCACGCGTTCATCACCGACGAAGGGGTGGCGAAGTGAATCGTTTCGAGCTCCCGCAGACGTTGCGCCGATCCTCGAAGGAGGTGCAGGAAGTCTTCGCGACGGCCCACGAGTCGGCGGTCAAACGGCTCGGGGAGGGCGAGGAGGCCCAGCGCGCCGCGTACGGGGTACTCAAGGAGAGTTACGAGCTCGAGACCGATCACTGGGTGCCCAAGCAGGGCTGACCCGCCCGATCACTCGGCGAGCAGGCCGGCGCCGATCGCCGCGTAGATCAGCATGAACGTCATCAGTGCCCAGCCGGCGCCCTGCCACGCCGGCCAGGTGCCGCCGTGCCGCCACACGATGTAGGTGTGGAAGAAGGCGCCCAGTCCGCCGACCATCAACACCGCCGCGGGCGCGATTGCGAGCACATAGCGGTCGGGGGTCGCGCACACGAGGGTCGGCGCCTCGGTGCAGTTGCTGCGCCCGAGATACGCCCACAGCGCGGCGAGCGCCATCACCGCCAGGGCGGTCGCCAGGACGACGACCGTGTAGCGGGTGGCCCGCCGGATCTCCGGCGGATCGTTCCACCGCTTGCCGACGTCGTCGGACATCGTGTGCCTCCACCACCGCGCTCCCCGTCGCGCGGACACCCCCCACGCTACCCGTGCCAGGCCGCCGGCCCCCGGAGTCGACGGCCGCCGCACGCGGACGTCCACACCGGTTCCGGCGAATTTCGCGTAGCGGGCTACGCGTGTGCGCAATCCACCCCCGACGAATACTGAATCCACCCGGTCGATCGCGCGGTGTGACCGCGTCCGGCGACGGGCACTCGGTGACGGCTTCGGTCGTCGCACCGTCGACAGGCCACGCCCGCAACGACTTTCGCTCCGGCAAGGAGAAGACGATGACAATTGCACGATGGCCGACCGTGAAAACCGGGCCGGTCGGGGAGAAGATCATTCAACTGCTCGAGTTCTACCCGAAGAAGTCCGAGATCTACGTGACCAGTGGGCGGGACGGCGACCACGGCCCGGTTTCGTACCACTACGGGCTCGACTACGGGGGATCGCCGGCGGCCGCGATCGACATCGGGGCCGGCCCGACCGGGCTCGGAAGCGTCGGCGACGCCGAGATGCGGGACCTCGCGAAGTGGATCTACGACAACCTGGCGGACCTCACGGTCGAACTCATCCACTCGACGCCCTTCGCCGACGACGACGGCTTCTACGTCAAGAACCAGGTCCGGAACCCGGGTGGCAGCGTGTACGGGGGGCCGCAGGTGATCGGCCACTTCGACCACGTCCACTGGGCCACGTCGTCGGCCCTCGCCGACCTCGCGATGCTCCGGATCGGCCAGGCGAAGCCGGGAGGCGGGCCGGTGCCGCCGGTTCCGACCGGGGTGGTCAACACCGCACCCGTGTGGGGGTTCGACGCGTCGAATCACGACTGGGACCCCGACCGCGGCGCGATGGATCTGACCGCGGTGCAGCGAGACGGGATCTCCTTCTTCACGCACAAGGCGAGCGAGGGCACGACGTTCAAGGACCCCTTCTATCAGGAGGCCCTGGAAAGGGCACGCGGCGCAGGTATTCCGGTGCTCGGTGCCTACCACTTCCTGTGGCCGGACGACATCGCCGGACAGGTCGACGAGTGGATGGGCTTCGTTGCGGAGAAGACGCCGTGGTGGAAGGACGTGCCGTGGATCTGGCAGGTGGACGCGGAGACGGAACAGGGCATGCCGCACCCTCCCGGTCCCGATGCCATCCTGCAGACCGTGAACCTGGTCCAGCAGCGGATGGCGGCCGAGGGTGCCACGGGATATGTCGTCGTGTACGCGCCCCGCTGGCTCTACCGCGACTCGCTCACCGGGAACTACGACATCTGGAACAGCGACTACAACGGCTCGGGTGCCGCCCGCCCGTTCCGGGACCAGTATCAGGGGGTCACCGACGTCGCGCGCGGCTGGGACCTCATGTCGGGCCGGAAGCCCCGGATCCTCCAGTTCGCGTCCGACGCCACGATCGGGCGACAGCGGACGTGTGACGTCGACAAGTTCGACGGGGATCTGTTCGCGCTGATCCGCCTGTGCGGCCGCGAGCCGGTCGCGTCCGAACAGGGCGGGCCCGACCGGGCCCTGGTCCGGTCCGCGGGCGGGGTCGCCGTGGATCGGAACGGCTCACCCGTGCGGGCACCCGGGGACGGTCTCGTGTCGCCGTCGATCGGCTGACGGGAAGCCCGGGAGGCCGCGCCGCGACGTCGGCGGCCGGCGCCCGGTTCTCAGGATTCCGGCCGGGGCCAGGGCCGTCCGGCGCGGCGCTCGATGTCGAGGTTGAAGCGTTCGAGCAGGTTCGCGAACGCGTCGCGGTCGTCCGTGGTCCAGCCCTCGAGCACCGTCTCCAGTCCGCGGACGTTGCCTGCTCGCTCGGCGTCGAGCCGGCGCTTGCCGTCGGCGGTGATCCGGAACTTGCGGGCCAGGCCGCCCGCCGGGTCCGGGATGCGGTGCACCAGGCCGGATTTCAGCATCGCGGTGGTCTGCCGGCTGAGGGTCGAGGTGTCCAGGCCGAATGCCTCCCGGAGTTCGCCGACCGACAGGGGGCCGTCGATGTCGATGCGGCTGAGGAGCAGGTAGGCGCTGGCGTCGAGGTCGCCGTCGCCGCGGCGCGGCCGGGTGAGGTGGCGGGCGAGCAGCAAGGTCTCGAACTCGATCCGCTCGGCGGCCGTGTCCATTCGCGTCCTTCCCTCGATTCTCCGTGTCCGTATCGCCTCGCGCCGGGAGGGCGAGGTGAACCGTACCCGCGGTGTGGCCCGCGCATGTCTATTGCATCATGCAATCAATGTGTATTGTGCAACTGCTGTGTATGGCACACATCCGGCGTCGGTCGTGACGCCCTGACAAACGTGGTGGAGGGCGCACGCCCGTGGAGCGAAAACCTGTCGTCAACCCCAACGGTCTGGTCGGGGTGCTGGCGTTCACCGGCATCGTGGCCGCACTGATGCAGACCCTCGTGGTGCCGCTGATCGGCGACCTGCCTCGCCTGCTGGACACCACCGCGTCGAACGCGTCGTGGATCATCACCGCGACGCTGGTCGCCGGCGCGGTGTGCGTCCCGATCACCGGGCGCCTCGGCGACCTGTACGGCAAGCGTCGCATGCTGCTGATCTGCACGGTTCCGCTGATCGCCGGTTCGGTGACCTGCGCGGTCGCGAGCTCCGTGCTGCCGATGATCGCCGGTCGCGCCCTGCAGGGCATGGGTATGGGCCTGATCCCGCTCGGCATCAGTGCCCTGCGTGACCTGCTGCCCGTCGAGCGACTGAACTCGTCGATCGCGCTGATGAGTGCGTCGATGGGCATCGGTGGCGCACTCGGGCTGCCGCTCGCCGCGGCCGTCGCCCAGCACGCCAGCTGGCGAGTGCTGTTCTGGGGCGCAGCCGCGCTGAGTGTCGCGATCACGCTGCTGATCTGGAAGTTCGTGCCCGCCACCCCGGTGGACCCGGACGCGGGCACCTTCGATCCGGTCGGTGCGGGCGGCCTCGCCGTCGGCCTGGTCTGCCTGCTGCTCCCCGTCTCGAAGGGCGCGGTCTGGGGCTGGACCAGCGGCACCACCCTGGGGCTGTTCGCCGCGGCCGTGATCGTCCTGCTCGCCTGGATCTGGTGGGAACTGCGCACCGCCGATCCGCTGGTCGACCTCCGCACCACGGCGCGGCCGCAGGTCCTGCTGACCAACGTCGCCGGTCTGGTCGTCGGATTCGCCATGTACGCGCAGTCGCTGATCCTGCCGCAGCTGTTGCAGCTTCCCGAGTCCACCGGATACGGGCTCGGCCAGTCGATGCTGGCCATGGGCCTGTGGATGGCGCCCGGCGGTCTGGTGATGATGGGCCTGGCCCCCGTCGGCGCGAAGCTCTCCTCGGCCCGGGGTCCCAAGACCACCCTGATCGTCGGTGCCCTGATCATCGCGCTCGGCTACGGCTCGTCGATGCTGTTGATGGGCTCGGCCTTCGGCCTGATGATCGTCGCTGCCATCTGCGGTGCCGGCACCGGTTTCGCATACGGTGCGATGCCCGCCCTGATCATGGGCGCGGTCCCGCACTCGGAGACGGCCGCCGCCAACGCGTTCAACACACTCGCGCGCTCCCTCGGCACCTCGATCGCCGCGGCCGTCGTCGGCGTCGTGCTCGCCCAGATGAGCGTCCAGGTCGGCAACTACACGCTGCCCACCGAGAACGGCTTCCGGACAGGCCTGCTGATCGGCTGCGGTGTCGCGCTCGTCGCCGCCGCGGTCGCCGCGTGCATTCCGTCGCGCCGGCCGGCTCCGGCCGCCCCGCCGGCGGCCGCCGGCGAGGAGCTGGCCCCCGCACGGGGCTGACCGTACGACCCGCGAGAGGGTCCGGGCCCGGCGGCCCTCCGCACCGAGCGGACACCCGCCGGGCTCGTCCCGGCCCGCGGGGTCGCGGCGCGTAGCCTGATCCCATGTCTGTGCGCGCACCCCTCGTCCCCGGAACCGTCTCGCCGACCCTGGCCGTCCCCGCGACGATCGAGCGCCCCGAGTACGCGTGGAAGCCCACCGTCCGGGAGGGCAACGAGCCGTGGGTGCAGACCCCGGAGACCATCGAGAAGATGCGGTTGGCCGGCAAGATCGCGGCGCAGGCCCTGCAGGAGGCAGGCAGGGCCGTCGCACCCGGCGTCACCACCGACGAGCTCGACCGGATCGCGCACGAGTACATGATCGACCACGGCGCGTACCCGTCGACGCTGGGCTACAAGGACTTCCCGAAGTCGTGCTGCACCTCGCTGAACGAGGTGATCTGCCACGGCATCCCGGACTCCACGGTGGTCCAGGACGGTGACATCGTCAACATCGACGTCACCGCCTACATCGACGGCGTGCACGGTGACACCAACGCCACGTTCCTCGCCGGCGACGTCTCCGAGGAACACCGGCTGCTCGTCGAACGGACCCGCGAGGCCACCGCGCGCGCGATCAAGGCGGTCAAGCCGGGGCGCGAACTGAACGTGATCGGCCGGGTCATCGAGTCGTACGCCAACCGATTCGGGTACGGCGTGGTCCGCGACTTCACCGGCCACGGCATCGGCGAGACCTTCCACAACGGTCTGGTGATCCTGCACTACGACCAGCCGAACGTCGACACGATCATCGAACCCGGGATGGTGTTCACGATCGAGCCGATGATCAACCTCGGCACCGTCGACTACGAAATCTGGGACGACAACTGGACCGTCGTCACCCGGGACCGGAAGTGGACCGCGCAGTTCGAGCACACGATCGTCGTCACCGAGACGGGCGTGGACATCCTGACCCTGCCGTGAGGGGGTCGCTCCTCGTCGCCGGGACGACCTCGGACGCCGGCAAGAGCGTGCTCGTCGCCGGGCTGTGCCGGCTGCTGGCCCGCCGCGGAGTGTCGGTGGCGCCGTTCAAGGCGCAGAACATGTCCAACAACTCCGTCGTCACCCTCGACGGCGGGGAGATCGGCCGCGCGCAGGCGCTGCAGGCGCGCGCGTGCGGGCTCGAGCCGAGTGTCCGGTTCAACCCGGTCCTGCTGAAGCCGGGCGGCGACCGCACCTCGCAGCTGGTGGTCCGCGGCCGGGCCGTCGCCTCCGTCGGCGCCCGCGACTACATCACCCACCGGGAGTGGCTGCGCGGCGTCGTCGCCGACGAACTCGCTTCGCTGCGAGACGAATTCGACGTCGTGATCTGCGAGGGCGCGGGTTCGCCCGCCGAGATCAACCTCCGCGCCACGGACCTGGCGAACATGGGACTCGCCCGGGCCGCCGACCTGCCGGTCCTCGTCGTCGGCGACATCGACCGCGGGGGAGTGCTCGCGCACCTGTTCGGCACGGTCGCCGTCCTCGATCCCGGAGACCAGGCGCTGATCGCCGGGTTCGTCGTCAACAAGTTCCGCGGCGACGTCGCGCTGCTCGAACCGGGCCTGCGGCAGCTGAGGGACCTGACCGGTCGCCCCACGCTCGGGGTGGTCCCGTTCGCCGAGGGCCTGTGGATCGACGCGGAGGACTCGCTGTCCACGACACCCGACGCCCCGGTCGGCCGCCCCGCCCCGCCCCGCGGCCGGGAGTGGTTGCGGGTGGCCGCGATTCGGCTGCCGCGGGTGTCGAACGCGACCGACGTCGAGGCCCTCGCGTGCGAGCCCGGGGTGTCGGTGCACTGGGCGACCGAGCCGTCGCGGCTCGCCGACGCCGACCTGGTGGTGGTGCCGGGCAGCAAGGCCACGGTGTCGGACCTGGCGTGGCTGCGCCGGACGGGCCTGGCGGACGAGTTGGCCGCCCGGGCGGCGGCGGGCCGGCCCGTCCTGGGGATCTGCGGCGGCTACCAGATGCTCGGCCGGCGGATCGCCGACGACGTCGAGTCCGGTGCCGGCGCGGTGGACGGGCTCGGCCTGCTCGACCTCGACATCGAGTTCGCCGCCGACAAGGTGCTGCGCCGGGCGACGGGCACCGCGGACGGGATCGCGGTGTCCGGCTACGAGATCCATCACGGGCGCGTGGTGCGCAGCGGCGACGACCCGCTGCTCCGCCACGACGACGGGACACCGGAGGGCAGCGTGTGCGGCTCGGTGTTCGGCACCCACTGGCACGGACTGCTCGAGTCCGACGACTACCGGCGTCGGCTGCTGACCCGGATCGCCACGGCAACCGGACGCGATTTCGCCGTCGCGCCCGACACCTCGGTCGCCGCCGAACGCGCCGCCCAGCTCGACCTGCTCGCCGACCTCGTCGAGCGGCACCTCGACCTCGACGCGGTGGAGGCGCTGATCAACGGCGGTGCCCCGGCGGGCCTGCCGGTGATCGCGGCGGGCTTCGCGGCCGTGTGACCGCGCTTGTCGCCGCGGCGGCGCCGCTGCCGTGTACCGTCCGGACTCATGGAGTTGACGGAAGTGTCGGTCGGGGAGGTCGTCTACCCGGTTCGGGTCGCGGGTCCCGAGAGCGCCCACGTGGTCGTGCTGCTGCCCGGCGCGGGGGAGGACGGCTCCGTCTACGACGCCGTGTGTGAACGGCTGCACGACTCGGACCTGCGCACGGTGGTACCCGACACCATCGACGGCCTCGACGTCGCCGCGCTGCTCACCCTGCTCGACGGGCTCGGGCTCAGCTACGTGAATCTCGCCGGCGATCGGGAGGGTGCGGCACTCGCCTGGGAGGCCGCCGCCCGCACCTTCGGCCGGTTCAAGAGTCTCGTCGTCGCCGACAGTCCGCATCCCGCGGTCGCCGGTGGCGACTGCCCGTCCGTGGAGATCCCGTCCACCCTGCTCGTCGGCGGGCCAGACGCCCGCGCCGACGCCGACGCGAGCGGCCGGCACTGCTACTCCGACTTCCGGGTCGTCGAGCTCGGCGGGGTCGAATCGGTGCCCCGCGACGCGGCGGCCGCGTTCGCGACCGAGATCTCGCTTCGCACCAGCATGTGGTGACGCCCTCCGCGTCGTGGTACGTACGGACTCGGGCGCGCTCGAGTCGCGTCTGCGGGCGCACCCCTACGTACCGAGCGGTACCTCCGCTACCGGCTCGACCTGCCCGGCTGACCACCGCCACCGCACACCGACGCTGACGACTCGCCTCCACGCCGGCGGTCGACCGGCGGAGGATCGTTGACGTCATGGCTCCCCGAGGACCCGAGGATCTGATTCGCGCCGCGCGCGCGGCCGGAGTCGGCGACGAGCGCGTGCTCGACGCGCTCCGGCTGACCCCCCGGGCGGACTTCGTCCCGCGCATCCACGTCGCGTCGGCATACCTCGACGAGCCGGTGCGCATCAGCCACGACCAGGTGACCACGCAGCCCTCGCTGTCCGCCCGCATGCTCGACGGCCTCGCCCTGACGGGCGACGAACACGTGCTCGAGGTCGGCACCGGGCTGGGATTCCAGACCGCGCTGCTGGCCCGGCTGGCCGCGGATGTGGTGAGCATCGAGTGGTGGCCCGACATGACCGAGCAGGCGCGGGCAAGCCTCGACCGGCAGGGCATCCGCAACGTCGAACTCCTGGTCGGGGACGGTGGTGTCGGTGTGCCCGAGCACGCCCCATACGACGGGGTCCTCGTCTCGGCCGCCTTCCCCGAGGTGCCCGAGCCTCTGGTCCACCAGCTGCGGGTCGGCGGCCGGCTCGTGCAGCCGATCGGGCCCGGCGGCCACGAGGAGGTGGTGCTCTTCGAACGCACCGAGGGTGGGCTGGAACGACGAAAGGTCCTCACCCTGGCCAGGTTTGTCCGCCTGCGCGGCCGATACGGCTATCGGTCCTGAACCGTCGCCGCGTCCGGCTCAGTCGCAGATCGCCGCGATGACCGCCCTGCCAACCCAGGCCGAGTAGCGCTCGAGCGCCCAGCCCCGGGCGACGACCAGCCGATCGTAGGTGTCGATCGCCATGTAGTTCCACAGCACGTCGCGAACTTCGTCGAGGTCGATGCCGTCGCGGAGTTGCCCGGTGTCCAGCAGCTGGCGGCCGATGATCGTGGCGCCGACCAGGGCCTCGTTGCTCAATTGGTCCCACACGGCGACGAGTGAGTCGTCGACGTGGCGACCGTCGCGAATCAACCGTTGGACCCGCGCCGAGCGGTCCTGGCGTCGTGCCAGACCCCGGACGAAGAGTTCGATCTTGCGGCGCACGTCGGGCTCGGCGCGCACGGCGATCTGCTCGGGTCGTTCGGCGACCGGCACGGGTTCGTCGTCGCCGGCGATGACGTGGTCGAACACCGCCTTGGCCAGCTCCGCTTTGCTTCCGAAGTACTTGTAGAGCCCCTTCACCGAGACGCCCGCGTGGTCGGCGACCGCGGCCAGGGTCGTCGGTCGGAAGCCGTCGCGCTCGAACAACTCCCGGGCCGCAGCGACGACGGCGCGCCGGTTGTCGCGTGCGCGCTGGCGTCGGCGCGTCGCGTCGTATCGCCTCTTGACTTCGGTCACGGCCAGTCCAACACTTTTAGGTGCAACGGCATTGTACCGAATTTGGGCCTCGTCCCAGTCGATCGCGCAACGGGCGTCGGGTCCGGATAGTGCATCGTGATCCGTTGCATGGCACCGGTTTCCGCGGTGAATTCGACATTCACGCCACTTCCGGTCCGGGGGAGCACGGACCTGCCGGAGTCGATCCGAGGAGGTCGAGGCGGAGGGGTGGCCGACGGGAGCAACCGGTACCCGAACCCTGGACCGACGGCGTCACCCCGGCGGAACGCGAGGTGATCGTCGGCGTGGTACCGGCCGTACCGCGCTTCGTACTCCTGCACGGCTTCGGGCCGCGGTACCGAGCAAGGCCGCTCTGCTGTGGGGGAAGGGGCCCGCCGCCGCCGTGCGGTCGCTGAGCCTGTCGGCAAGCGCCGCCGAGTGACCGCGGAGACGGTCACTCGGCGTGCCTACAGTCCGAGCAGGGCGTTCTCCACGACCTCGGTCAGTGCCGGGTGAATCCAGTACTGGCCCAACGCCATCTCTCGGGCGGGCAGCCCGAAGCTCATCGCCTGGATCAGCGGCTGGATCAGCGTCGACGCCTGCGCTCCGATGATGTGCGCGCCGACGAGTCGGCCGGTGTCACGGTCGGCGATCACCTTGCACAGGCCCTCGTCGTCCTCCATCGCCCAGCCGTACGCGACGTCCGCGTAGCGCTGCACCTTCACCCCGACGTTCAGGCCCCGTTCGCGGGCCTGCGCCTCGGTCAACCCGACCGAGGCGATCTGCGGGTCCGTGAACACGGCCGCAGGCACGAACCGGTGATCGGTGCGCACCAGGTCGGCGTCACCGCGCCAGGCGTCGCGCAGCAGGTTCTCCTGCACCACCCGCGCCTCGTGGTTCGCGACGTGCTTGAGTTGGTGCGGTGACGACACGTCACCGAGCGCGAACACGCCCTCGGCGGTGGTGCGCTGGAATTCGTCGACGACCACCCGGCCCTGGTCGTCGACCTCCACGCCAGCGGTGTGGGCATCGAGCCGGTCGCCGTTCGGGACCCGTCCGGTCGCGACGAGCAGGGTGTCGCCGGCGACGACGGTGCCGTCGGCGAGTGCCACCTCCACGCGCGCGGCGTCTCCGCGCACCTCCGCGACCGGGTTGCCCAGGTGCACATCCCATTTGGCGCGCGCCACGTCGGTGAACCGCTGCGAGACGTCGGTCTCGAGGTCACGCAGCAGACGCTCGCCGCGGCCGATGATCGACACCCTGCTTCCGAGCGCGGAGAAGACGTGCGCGAACTCGGACGCGATGAAACCACTGCCCACGATCACCAGGTGCCCGGGCAGGTCCGGCAGTCGCATGATGTCGTCGTTGGTGACGTACGGGGCCCCGCTGCGAGCGACCTCGTCCGGGATGATCGGCCGCGAGCCCGCCGCGATCACCACCTGGCCCGCGGTGATCACCTCCCCGGTCCCGGTGCGGATCGTCCTGGGTCCGACGAACGTCGCGTAGCCGGAGAACAAGGTGGTGTTCGGGTTCTCGTCGCGCCGGTAGCGCTCCCCGCCCTCCGAGATCGGGTCGATCCGGTCGAACACCCGGCTCACGATGTCGGGCCAGCGGACCTTCTCGATCCGTGCGTCGATGCCGAAATCGGCGGCCTCGCGGACCGTCCGTGCAACCTCGGCGGCGTAGACGAACATCTTCGTCGGGATGCACCCGACGTTCAGGCAGGTGCCACCGAACGTGCCGCCCTCGCAGATCGCCACCCGCATGTCGGCGAAGCGGTCGTCGAGAATGGTGTTGCCGGAACCGGATCCGATGATCGCCAGGTCGAAGTGCCGGGTCATGCGCCGAGCTCCGGGACGCCCTGCCCCTCCAGCCACGCCAGCCACTGGTCGACCTCGTCGAACGCCTGCTTCCGCGGCACCTCCCGGGACAGGAACACGTCGTGTCGGGCGCCCTCGATCGGGACGATCGTGGTGCGGTCGCCGAGGCAGCCGGCCCAGCGGGCGATCTGCTTTACGTCGAGGACGAGGTCCGCGACCTCCGACTTCTCGGTGTACCGCACGGAGTAGTGCGTCGCCTTCGACCGCAGGACGAGCGACGGCACTCCGATGTCGAGTCCGCGGTGCAGGACCGCCTGCGCCCGCCGGATCGCCCGCAGCCAGCCGAACGTGACACCGAAGCCGCGCAACGGTTTCCACTCGAGGTCGTAGTCCCACTCGCCGCCGTGGTCGCGGTGCAGGGTGCGGCCGTACACGTCGATCGGCGGTTGCTTGAGTTCGAGTTTGTCCTTGACCCGTCCGACGGTGCGGATCGCGACGGTGCCGAGGGTGCGCACGTAGGACGGGCCCTGCAGGTCGAACCACGGGCTGTTGAGGATCAACCCGGTCACACCCGCGCCGGCGGCGCCACCGGGACGCCGGTTCACCCGGTCCAGCCACATCGGCAGGATCAGGCCGCCCGTCGAGTGGGCGGTCAGCAGCACCGGTCCGCCCCCGACCTGGTCACGGACCGTCTCCAGGGCCCAGTCCAGCTCCGCGTCGTACAGTGCGAGATCCGTCACGAAGTGCGGCGTCTGGCCCGGCCGCCGGGACCGCCCGCACTTGCGCAGGTCGAGCGCGAAGAAGTCGTAGCCCTGGTCGCGGAAGTGCTCGGCGACGTGGGTCTGGAAGAAGTAGTCGGTGAATCCGTGCACGTAGAGGACCGCACGGCGGCCCGGGACCGCGCCCGCGGGGCGGTGCCGGACCAGGGTGGCGACGATCTCGCCCTCCCCGTCGGGGTCCTCTCCGAGCGTCAACGTCGTCTGCTCGTATCCGTCACCGAGGAGGTCGGGTGCCCAGGTAGTCACAGATCACAATCGTAGTGTGTATTCGGAGCGGTTTCCGTGGCGCACAATTGAGGCGAGGTCAACCCCGCACATACGCGCGGGTAACCTATCCGTGCAGTCGGCGAGACTGCCGCTGCCAATGGACAAGGAAGTCGATTTTCCAGTGTCAGACAACACCGCGGTACAGACCAAGACCGATGTAGTGCTCGTGGGTGCGGGCATCATGAGCGCCACCCTCGGGGCGATCCTCCGGCAGCTTCAGCCGGATTGGTCGATCAGCGTGTTCGAGCGCCTCGACGCGGCCGCTGCCGAGAGCAGCGACCCGTGGAACAACGCCGGCACCGGTCACTCGGCGCTGTGCGAGCTCAACTACACGCCCGAGAACAAGGACGGCTCCGTCGACATCGCCAAGGCGATCAACGTCAACGAGCAGTTCCAGGTCTCGCGGCAGTTCTGGTCGTACGCGATCGAGAACGGCATCCTGACCGAGCCCAAGGAGTTCGTCAACCCGATCCCGCACGTCAGCTTCGTGCACGGGGCCGAGAACGTGAAGTACCTGCGGGCCCGCTACGACGCACTCGCCGGCCACCCGCTGTTCGCCGGCATGGAGTACACCGAGCGACCCGACGAGTTCGCCAAGCGGCTGCCGTTGATGGCCAAGGGCCGTGACTTCTCGGACCCGGTCGCCCTGAACTGGACGGACGGCGGCACCGACGTCGACTTCGGCGCCCTGACCAAGCAGTTCCTCGGACACATCGGCGCGTCCGGTGGCAGCGTGTACTTCGGTCACGAGGTGCGGAACGTGTCCAAGCAGTCCGACGGCAGCTGGACCCTCAAGGTCGTCAACCAGCGCACCGGCGACAAGAAGACGGTCAACGCGAAGTTCGTGTTCGTCGGCGCCGGCGGCGGCGCGCTGCACCTGCTGCAGAAGTCCGGCATCGCGGAGGCCAAGGGCTTCGGTGGCTTCCCGGTCAGCGGCCAGTTCCTGCGCTGTACCAACCCGGAGCTCATCGCGCAGCACCGCGCCAAGGTGTACGGCAAGGCCGCGGTCGGCGCGCCCCCGATGTCGGTTCCGCACCTCGACACCCGCGTGATCAACGGACAGCAGGGCCTGCTGTTCGGCCCGTACGCGGGCTGGTCGCCCAAGTTCCTCAAGCAGGGCAAGGTCACCGACCTGCCCGGTTCCGTCAAGCCCAACAACCTCCTGTCGATGCTCGGTGTCGGCCTCACCGAGCTGGGTCTGACCAAGTACCTCATCGGCGAGCTCCTGCAGTCGCCCGCGGACCGCATCGAGACCCTGCGTGAGTTCGTGCCCCGCGCCACCGCCGGCGACTGGGAGCTGATCACCGCGGGCCAGCGCGTCCAGGTCATCCGCAAGAAGGGCAGCGGCGGCGTCCTCGAGTTCGGCACCGCGGTCATCAGCGCCGCCGACGGCACCATCGCCGGCCTGCTCGGTGCCTCCCCGGGCGCGTCCACCGCGGTCCCCGCGATGCTCGACGTCCTGCAGCGCTGCTTCGGCGACCGCTGGTCGTCGTGGGAGCCGCAGCTCAAGCAGATGGTGCCCTCGCTGGGCCTGAAGCTGTCGGACAACGAGTCCCTGTTCCGCGAGGTGTGGGACTGGAGCAACCGCGTGCTGGAGCTCGAGGAGCCCGCCGTGGTCGCCACCGCCGCCACCGCCTGATTCCCGGCCCGCTCACCGGCCGCCACCTGCCCACCCGGGCCAGGTGGCGGCCGGTGTCGTGTCGGGGGATAGAGTTCGCCTCGAACATTGTGTTCCCCGCCGCGGGGAAGTCCTGTGCGAATCAGGCACGGTCCCGCCACTGTGACGGCCGCAGGCACCGCCCGCCGCGACCGGAAGTCAGATCGCCGCGGTGGGGGGAGGAACGGCCGACCCCCGGCGCGGAAACCGGGGAGTGAGGGGAACGACGCTGTGGTGCAGCAGGATTCGGTGAGGGAACCGGGATTCCCGTTCAGTGCGATCGTCGGTCAGGATCAGCTGCGGCTGGCGCTGGTGTTGTGCGCGGTCCACCCCGGCATCGGGGGTGTGCTGGTCCGCGGCGAGAAGGGCACCGCCAAGTCCACGGTGGTGCGGGCCCTCGCGGCGCTGCTGCCGCCGACGTCGGGTGGGACCCGGGCCCGGCTGGTCGAGTTGCCGGTCGGTGCGACCGAGGACCGGGTCGTCGGCTCCCTGGACCTGGAGAAGGTGCTGCGCGACGGGGAGCGGGCGTTCCAGCCCGGACTGCTGGCCGCCGCCCACGACGGTGTCCTGTACGTCGACGAGGTGAATCTGCTGCACGACCACCTGGTGGACGTGCTGCTCGACGCCGCGGCGATGGGCCGCGTCCACGTCGAACGCGACGGCGTCTCGCACAGCCACCCCGCCCGCTTCGTGCTTGTCGGGACGATGAACCCGGAGGAGGGGGAGCTCCGCCCGCAGCTGCTCGACCGGTTCGGTCTGGCCGTCGACGTCGCTGCGTCCCGGGACGTCGACGTCCGCATGCAGGTGGTGCGCCGTCGCCTGGACTTCGAAGCGGACCCCGCCGGGTTCGCCGCGCGGCACGCCGATGCCGACGCCGCGACCGCCGCCCGCATCGCCGCCGCCCGCGCCGCGCTGCCGGGAGTCGCGCTGCCGGACCGCGAGCTGCGCCGCATCGCCGCACTGTGCGCATCGTTCGACGTCGACGGCATGCGCGCGGACCTGGTCCTCGCCCGCACCGCCACCGCGCATGCCGCGTGGCGCGGCGCGGCCGAGGTCGGCGAGGAGGACGTCCGGGTCGCGGCCGAGCTGACGCTGCCGCACCGCCGCCGCCGGGACCCGTTCGACGAGCCGGGGCTCGACCCGCAGCAGCTCGACGACGCGATGCGCGACGCCGACGAGCAGGCGCGGCAGCAGCCGGAACCCGACCCCGATCCCGACCCGGACGGTCCCGGCGGCGGCGCGCCGCCGCCGGGGTCCGACGGCACCGACGCCGCCACGGGTGAACGGGCCGAGCCCGAGGCCACCGACCCGTCCGGTCCCGGCCCGGCGAAGGAACGCCCCGTCGGGTCGCCCTCCGCGCAGTTCCGCACCCGGCTGCTCACCGTCCCCGGCGTCGGTGAGGGCGCTCCCGGCCGGCGGTCGCGCTCGCGGTCCCCGCAGGGCCGGACCGTGCGGGCCACGACCGAACCCGGACGCGGCCTGCACCTCGTCGGCACCCTGTTCGCGGCCGCCGAACACCAGGTCGCGCGGGGTCGCCGCGACGGCCGAATGGTGTTGGCGCCCGGCGACATCCGCGGCGCGGTGAAGGAGGGCCGCGAGGGCAACCTGATCGTGTTCGTCGTCGACGCGTCCGGCTCGATGGCCGCCCGCGACCGGCTGTCCGCCGTCACGGGTGCCGTCGTGTCGTTGCTGCGCGACGCCTACCAGCGGCGCGACAAGGTCGCGGTGATCACGGTCCGGGGTGCGTCCGCCGACCTGGTGCTGCCGCCGACGTCGTCGGTCGACGTGGCGGTGCGGCGACTGCGGTCGCTGCGTACCGGCGGCAAGAGTCCGCTTGCGCAGGGCTTCCTGAAGGCCCGCGAGGTGGTGCTACGGGAGCGGGTGCGCGACCCGCAGCGGCGCGCGATGGTCGTGACCCTCACCGACGGTCGCGCCACCGGCGGCACCGACCCCGTGCACCGCGCGCGGGTCGCGGCCGGCCTGCTCGCCGACGCGTCGGTCGCGTCGGTCGTCGTCGACTGCGAGAGCGGGATGGTGCGGCTCGGGTTGGCCGCGGACCTCGCCCGGGCGCTGCGCGGGGCGTGCATCCGGCTCGCCGAACTGTCCGCCGAACAGGTCGCCGGCGTCGTCCGCGCCGCCGCCTGACCCGACGTCGCTCCGAGGAGAGGAACTCAGCCATGCCCAAGGGGATTCCCGAGAACGTTCCCGACGACGGCCTGACCACCCGGCAGCGGCGCAACGCGCCGGTCCTCGCCGTGCACACCGGCCCCGGCAAGGGCAAGTCCACCGCCGCGTTCGGGATGGCCCTGCGGGCGTGGAACCAGGGATTCGACATCGGTGTGTTCCAGTTCGTCAAGTCCGCGAAGTGGAAGGTCGGGGAGGAGGCCGCGTTTCGGGCGCTCGGCGACCTGCACGCCGCCACCGGCGTCGGGGGGGCCGTGCAGTGGCACAAGATGGGCGACGGCTGGTCGTGGACCCGCAAGAAGGGCGAGGACGAGGACCACGCCCGCGTCGCGCTCGACGGCTGGCACGAGGTGGCGCGCCGAATCGCGAACGAGGAACACAAGTTCTACGTCCTCGACGAGTTCACGTACCCGCTCAAGTGGGGCTGGGTCGACGTCGACGAGGTGGTCGACGTCCTGGTGAACCGGCCCGGAGCCCAGCACGTGGTGATCACCGGCCGGGACGCGCCGCAGGCGCTGCTCGACGCCGCCGACCTGGTCACCGAGATGACGAAGATCAAGCACCCGATGGACGCCGGCCGCAAGGGACAGCGGGGCATCGAGTGGTGACTCCCGCCGTCGTGATCGCCGCGCCGGCATCGGGCAGCGGAAAGACCACGATCGCAACGGGTTTGATCGGCGCGCTGCGCGCGTCGGGTGACCGGGTGGCACCGTTCAAGGTCGGTCCGGACTACATCGACCCCGGCTACCACGGCCTGGCGGCGGGCCGGGTCGGCCGCAACCTGGACCCGGTGCTCGTCGGCGCCGACCGGATCGGGCCGCTGTACCGGCACGGCAGCGCGGGCTGCGACATCGCCGTCGTCGAGGGCGTGATGGGCCTGTTCGACGGCAAGATCGCCGATTCGGCGGCAGGGGTCGACGGCGCGTGGGGCGCTGCCGAGGGTTCCACCGCGCAGGTGGCCGGCCTGCTCGGAGCGCCGGTGGTGCTGGTCGTCGACGCGCGCGGACACAGCCAGTCGCTCGCCGCGGTCCTGCACGGCTTCGCCACGTTCGATCGCGACGTGCGCATCGGCGGGGTGATCCTCAACCGGGTCGGCAGCGCCCGGCACGAGCAGGTGCTGCGACAGGCGTGCGAGAAGGTCGGCGTCCCGGTTCTCGGTGTCGTCCCGCGGCTGGCCGAGCTGGCCGTGCCGTCGCGGCACCTCGGACTGGTCACGGCCGTCGAGCACGGCGGCGCCGCGACCGCCGCGGTCGCCGCGATGACCGAGCTGATCGCCCGGCACGTCGACCTGGCCGCGGTCCGGACGCTGGCGTCGTCGGCGGTCACCGCGCCGGCCTGGGATCCGGTCGTCGAGGTCGGGGGCCGCCGTGACGGTGCGGCCGCGTCCGGCCCGGTCGTGGCGGTCGCGGGTGGGGCCGCGTTCACGTTCGGGTACGCCGAGCACCGCGAACTGCTCGAAGCGGCCGGGGCCCGCGTCCACGTGTTCGACCCCGCCACCGACGAGCTGCCGGACGGGGTGTCGGGTCTGGTGCTGCCGGGCGGCTTCCCGGAGGAGCATGCCGCGGCGCTGGCCGCGAACAGCGTGCTGCTGACGTCGGTGCGGCAGCTCGCCCGTCGCGGTCTGCCGATCCACGCCGAGTGCGCCGGTCTGCTCTATCTCACGGCCGCGCTCGACGGACACCGGATGACCCGGGTGATCGACGTCGAGGCGAGCTTCGGGTCCACCCTGACCCTCGGCTACCGGGAGGCGGTCGCGCTGGCGCCGTCGGTGTTGTTCGAGGCCGGGGACCGGGTGGCGGGTCACGAGTTCCATCGCACCGCGCTGGGCGAGCGGGCCGTGGACGGGTGGGATCCGGCGTGGGGGTGGCGCGTGGGCGGCGTCGCCACCCGCGAGGGTTTCGTCGGCGGTGGTGTGCACGCGTCGTACCTGCACACCCACCCGGCGGGTCACCCCGCTTCGATCCGCCGGTTCGTCGCCGCGGCAAGGGAATTCGAGATCAAGAATGGCTGACCTCGTGGTGGGTGTCGGGCTGCGCGACGGTGTCGGACCCGACGCCGTGCTCGACGCGATCAGCGCCGTCGTCGACGA
Source organism: Rhodococcus olei (assembly GCF_039540555.1). NCBI lineage: Bacteria > Bacillati > Actinomycetota > Actinomycetes > Mycobacteriales > Nocardiaceae > Rhodococcus > Rhodococcus olei. The sequence continues at coordinate 340,719 of NZ_BAABFB010000029.1, forward strand.
CCCGGCGGATCTCCGCGCGCTCGCCACCCTCGACCGCAAGGCGACCGAGTCGTCGGTGGCGAGCGCGGCCGCCGAACTCGGGGTGCCGGTGCTCGGCTACGCCGCGACCGAACTCGCGGGCGTCGAGGTCCCGACGCCGTCCGGCCGCGTCGCGGCGGAGGTCGGCACGCCGAGCGTGGCGGAGGCCGCGGCGGTGCTCGGATCCGGTGGGGGTGACCTGCTGGTCCGCAAGCGTGCCCGCGATGGCGTCACCGTCGCGGTCGCCCGTACTGTTTGGTAACCCACAGACCGACGAAGGAGAAGTGCAGTGGCAGCAGACGAGACGAACTATCTCGTCGGTCTGAACCTGGCCGGCCGCAAGGTGGTCGTGGTCGGCGGTGGCACCGTGGCCCAACGCCGCCTCGGCCTGCTCGTGGCGTCGGGTGCCCGGGTCCACGTGATCGCCCGGACCGTCACCCCCGCCGTGGAGGGCATGGTCACCGGCGGGCAGGTCACCGCGGAGCTGCGGGACTACGCCGACGGCGACCTCGACGGCGCCTGGTACGCGATCGCCTGCACCGACGAACCGGACACGAACGCGGCGGTCGTCGCGGAGGCCGAGGGTCGGCGGATCTTCTGCGTCCGCGCCGACAACGCGAAGCTGGGCACCGCCGTCACCCCGGCCAGTGCCTCGTTCGACGGGCTCGAGGTCGGGGTCTTGGCCGGCGGTGCGCACCGGCGCTCGGCGGCGGTGCGCACCGCGATCGTCGAGGCCCTGCAGGCCGGCACCCTCACCGACGACGAACCGCACGCACCCGGCGTCGCGCTTGTCGGCGGCGGTCCCGGTGATCCCGACCTGATCTCCGTCCGTGGCCGGCGCCTGCTCGCCCGCGCCGACGTCGTCGTCGCCGACCGGCTCGCGCCGCCGGAACTGCTCGCCGAACTCGGCCCGCAGGTGGAGGTGATCGACGCCGCGAAGATCCCGTACGGCCGGGCGATGGCCCAGGAGGCGATCAACACCGCGCTGATCGAGAACGCGAAGGCCGGCAAGTTCGTGGTCCGGCTCAAGGGCGGTGACCCGTTCGTGTTCGGCCGCGGGTACGAGGAGCTCGAGGCGTGCGCCGAGGCCGGGGTGCCGGTCACGGTCGTCCCGGGCATCACCAGCGCCATCGCGGTCCCGTCCGCGGCCGGGATCCCGGTCACGCACCGCGGTGTCACCCACGAGTTCGTCGTGGTCAGCGGCCACGTCGCCCCCGACCACCCCGACTCGCTGACCGACTGGCCGGCGCTGGCGAAGTTGCGGGGCACGATCGTGATCCTGATGGGGGTCGAACGGATCGAGAAGTTCGCGGCCGCGCTCGTCGACGGCGGCCGGCCCGCCGGCACCCCGGTCACGGTGGTCCAGGAGGGCACCACCCGATCGCAGCGGGAACTGCGCGCCGACCTGGGGACCGTCGCCGCGCGGGTGCGGGAGGAGAACATCCGCCCGCCCGCGATCATCGTCGTCGGTCCGGTGGCGGGCTTCTCGCTGGGCGATCGGTAGCGTGGGTGGCCGTGTCTGACTCCACTGCCGTGAAGTACCCGGTCACCACGCGGGCGTTCGGTCTCGCCATCGTCGTGCTCAGCGGCATGCAGCTGATGATGGTGCTCGACGGCACGGTGGCCTCGCTCGCGCTCGCCCGCATCCAGGAGGACCTCGGGCTCAGCGACTCGGGCCGCAACTGGGTGATCACCTCCTACGCCCTCACGTTCGGCGGGTTGATGCTGCTCGGCGGCCGGCTCGGCGACGCGTTCGGGCGCAAGCGGGTCTTCATCGGCGGCGTCGCCCTGTTCACCGTCGCCTCGCTGCTGTGCGGACTCGCGATGAACGAGGGCATGCTGGTCGCCGCACGGGCGTTCCAGGGCGTCGGGGCGGCGATCGCCTCGCCGACCGCGATGGCGCTGGTCGCGACGACGTTCGCGCCGGGGCCGGTGCGCAACCAGGCGATCGCGATCTTCGCCGCGATGACCGGGGTCGGGTCGGTGACCGGCCTGATCGTCGGTGGCGCGTTGACCGAGGTGTCGTGGCGGTGGATCTTCCTGATCAACGTGCCGATCGGGCTGGCGATCCTGGCGCTGGCCTTCGGTGCGCTCACCGAGACCGCCGGTGAGCGTCTGCAGCTGGACGTGCCGGGTGCGGTCCTGGCGACCCTCGGCTGCACCGCCGTCGTGTTCGGGTTCACCGAAGGGCCCGAGATGGGATGGGGTTCTCCGGCGGTTCTCGCCGGGCTGGTCGGCGGCGCCGCCCTGCTGGCCGCGTTCCTGGTGGTCGAGCGGCGCGCCGAGAACCCGCTGCTGCCGTTCTCGTTGTTCCGGAATCGGGACCGGGTCGCGACGTTCGTCGCGATCGCGTTCATCGGCATGGTGATGTTCAGCCTGGCCCCGTTCGTGGCGTTGTTCGTCCAGGACGTCCTCGGCTTCACCCCGCTGCGGGCCGGGCTCGCATTCGTGCCGTTCGCGGGCGGGCTGGGTACCGCGGCGTTCGTCGCATCGAAACTCGCGGTGCGCGTCCAGCCGCGCTGGCTGGTCGTCGCCGGAGCGCTGATCACGTTCGTCGGCCTGCTGTACGGCGCCACCCTGGACGGGTCCGCGACGTATCTCGGTGATCTCCTCGTCCTCGTCCTCGGCGTCGGATTCGGTGTCGGGCTGGCCGTCGTCCCGTTGCCGCTGTGCGCGATCGCGGGCGTCGGTCCGCACGAGATCGGACCGCTGACCGCGATCGCTCAGGTCGCGCAGGTGCTGTTCGGTCCGGTCGGACTCGCGGTCGTCGGTGCGATGGCCACCTCGCGCACCCTCTCGCGCGGCGGCGTGTCCGGTGCGGTCGCCGACATGACGCCGCAGCAGCTCGACGCGCTCGGCCAGGGCTACACCTTCGCGCTGTTCGGGTGCGCGGTCCTCGCCGCGCTCGCCGCGCTCACCGCGCTGTTCATCCGCTTCACCCCCGAGCAGGTCGCGCAGGCGCAGGCCGCGGAGAAGGCCGCGCAGCAGGCGTAGCGGAGGGCTCAGCCCGCGTCCTCCGACGGGTGCAGGTGGGCCCGTTTGCCGTCGTGGTCGAAGATCTCGAGGATCTCGACCGGCCCACCGTGCGCGGACACGCGGTGCGGCACCATCGTCGAGAACTCGGCGGCCTGCCCGGCCTCGACCAGGATGGTGCGCTCGCCGAGCTGCAGCGATGCGGTGCCGGACAGGACCGTGAACCACTCGCGGCCCGGGTGCACCCCGAGCGGTCCGGCCGGCTTGTCCGGGGTGATGCGCATCTTCGCGACCGTGACGCCCTGCAGGCTGCTCTCGCGGGAGAGCAGCCAGGTGGTCACGCCGCGGAGCTGCTGGGGCTGCGGGCGGATCACCACGTCCTCGTCTCCGGGCGATTCGACGAGCTGATCGAGTGTCGTGTCGAGGGCCCGCGCGATCGGCACCAGCTGGTCGAGGGCGATCCGTCGGTGTCCGGTCTCGATGCGGCTGAGCGTCGACGGACTCAGGTGGCAGCGGGCGGCGAGGGCGTCGAGCGACCAGCCGCGTGCCAGGCGCAGCCCCCGGATCCGTCGGCGGATCACGTCCTCCAGACCATCTTCTTGCGTCATGGGCAAGATCGTATGCCTAGTCGGCATGATGCGGCTAGGTTGGAGTCATGCACCAGCACGCACACCACCACCCCCACCACGGGCACGGGCACGGGCACGACGATGCCGGGCTCGCCGAGACGCTCGACCTCGACGCCGAGGCGCTCGGCCCGGTGCTCGACGAGGTGACGAGGTGGGCGAGCCGGTTCGCCCCGGACGAGGTGCGCACGGTCGCCGACATCGGTGCCGGCACCGGCACCGGCACGCTGGCGCTCGCCCGGCGTTTCGCCGCGGCCGACGTCGTCGCGATCGACCGGTCCGAGACGATGCTCGACCGCGTCCGCGACGCGGCGGTCGGGCGGGGACTGGCCGACCGGCTTCGGCTGGTGCGGGCCGACCTCGACACCGGGTGGCCCGCGGTCGGCGCGGTCGACGTGGCGTGGGCGTCGTCGTCGCTGCACGAGGTCGCCGACCCGGACCGGCTGCTGCGCGAGGTCCGGGACACCCTGACCCCCGGCGGACTCCTGGTGGTCGTCGAGATGGACGGGTTGCCGCGGTTCCTGCCCGACTCGCTCGGCAACGGGCTCGAGGCACGCTGCCACGCCGTGCTGTCCGAGTCCGGGTGGAATGCGCACCCGGACTGGCGGCCGCACCTGGAGCGGGCCGGGCTCGAGGTCGCCGACCAGCGCACCTTCGCCGTCGACCGGCCGGCGCCGACGAACGGTCGGTACGCGCGAGTGTTCCTGGCTCGGGTCCGTGACTTCCTCGCCGACAAGCTGGACGCCGGCGACCTCGCAACCCTCGACCACCTGCTCTCCGAGAGCAACGCCGACTCGCCGTTGCACAGCGAGGGCCTGAGGATCCGCGGCAGCCGGACCGTCTGGGCGGCCCGGCGCGGATGAGCGCGGGCGGGCGACCGAACGCGGTCAGGTCAGGATGACGAACTCGGTGGGGGAGGCGATCTCCACCGTCAGGCCCGCCTTGGCCGCGACGCGGGCCACGCCCTTCACGTCGGACGGTTCGGCGCGGGAGACGACGAGCGCGCGGGCCAGCAGACCCTTGTGGTGCTTGTTGAAGTGGCTGACGACCGACCGGCTGCCGTCCGGCTTCTCGGTGAGCACCGTCGCGGTCACCGCACCCGGCACCGGGCCGAGCTGCTGGTAGGTGCCCGACCTCAGGTCCACGACCAGGCCCTCGTCCTCGGCGTCCAGCGCGGGCGCCAGCTCCGGCTTCCACAGCGACTGCAGGGTGCCCATACCGGGCAGCTTCGACCCTCCCGACAGCCGGTAGGCGGGGATCGGGTCGCCGGCCCGCACGACCCCGAACAGCGCGGACCCGATCGCCAGGCGCGAGAGTGCCTTGGCCTTCTGCGCGCGGGTGAACGACCGCGCGTCGAGCGCGTCGAACAGCACGCCGGTGTAGCGCTCGAGCGCCGGCCGGGTGGGGGAGGTCCACAGCGCGGCGTTGCGGGCGATCTCGTCGGCCTGCCCGGCGCTCAGACCCAGCGCCCGGCTCGACGCCTCGACGTCCGCGGCGAGCTCGACGAGCGTGTCGACGAGCAGTTCCCGGGTGGCGGTGAGCTTGGGCAGGGACAGCTCCCCGAGGTCGAGCGGGGCGCCCTTGCCGCCGTCGGACTTGGTCTCGGAAGGGGGCAGCAGAACCAGCACGGGCGGTAACGGTACCGGGCCGCAGCCGACGGCCGACGCCCCGACTATCCTGATACCCCGTGATCACCCGCCTGTCTCAGCTGTTCCTGCGCACGCTTCGCGACGACCCGGCCGACGCCGAGGTTCCGAGCCACAAGCTGCTCGTCCGTGCCGGCTACGTCCGTCGCATCGCGCCGGGCGTGTACTCGTGGCTGCCGCTGGGCCTGCGGGTGCTGCGGGAGGTCGAGCGCGTGGTCCGCGAGGAGATGGACGCCATTGGCGCCCAGGAGATCTCGCTGCCCGCCCTGCTGCCGCGCGACCCGTACGAGACGTCGAACCGGTGGACCGAGTACGGCGACGGCCTGTTCCGGCTGCAGGACCGCAAGGGCAACGACTACCTGCTCGGGCCCACCCACGAGGAGATGTTCGCACTCACGGTCAAGGGTGAGTACAACTCCTACAAGGACTTCCCGGTCACCCTCTACCAGGTGCAGACCAAGTACCGCGACGAGGAGCGTCCGCGTGCAGGCATCCTGCGCGGCCGCGAGTTCGTGATGAAGGACTCCTACTCCTTCGACCTGACCGACGAGGGTCTGGCCGCCTCCTATCAGGCGCACCGCGACGCCTACGAGCGGATCCTGCAGCGTCTCGGCGTGTCGTACGTGATCGTGTCCGCGACGTCCGGCGCGATGGGCGGCAGCGCCTCCGAGGAGTTCCTGGCGGAGTCCGAGGTCGGCGAGGACACCTACGTCCGCTGCGTCGAGTCCGGGTACGCCGCCAACGTCGAGGCCGTGACCACGCCGGCGCCGGCGCCGATCCCGTTCGACGGGCTCCCGGAGGCGGTCGTCCACGAGACCCCCGACGCCCCGACGATCGCCACGCTCGTGCACTGGGCCAACTCGGCCGGCGTGACGCTCGACGGGGGCCGTCCGGTCGCCGCGGCCGACACCCTCAAGAACATCGTCGTCAAGACCCGGCGTCCGGGCGAGGAGTGGGAGCTGCTCGGCATCGGCATCCCGGGCGACCGCGAGGTGGACGACAAGCGGCTGGAGGCCTCGCTCGAGCCGGCCGAGGTGGAGCTGCTCACCGAGGCCGACTTCGCCGCGAACCCCTTCCTGGTGAAGGGCTACATCGGTCCGAAGGCGCTGCTGGACAACGGGGTTCGCTACCTCGTCGACCCGCGCGTGGTGGACGGCACCGCCTGGATCACCGGCGCCGACGCGCCGGGCAAGCACGTCGTCGGTCTCGTCGCCGGCCGCGACTTCACCCCCGACGGCACGATCGAGGCCGCCGAGGTCCGCGACGGCGACCCGTCCCCGGACGGTGCCGGTCGGCTGGTCGCCGCCCGCGGAATCGAGGTCGGCCACGTCTTCCAGCTCGGCCGCAAGTACACCGACGCGTTCGAGGTGAACGTGCTCGGCGAGAACGGCAAGCCGGTCCGTCCGACGATGGGCTCCTACGGCATCGGCGTCTCCCGCCTCGTCGCGGTGATCGCCGAGCAGCAGCACGACGACAAGGGCCTGCGCTGGCCGGCCGAGGTCTCGCCGGCGGACGTGCACCTGGTGATCGCGAACAAGGACGACGCCGCCCGCGAGGGCGCCGAGGCACTCGCCGCGCAGCTCGACAAGGCCGGGCTGTCGGTGATCCTCGACGACCGCAAGGCCTCGCCCGGCGTGAAGTTCAAGGACTCCGAACTGCTCGGCGTCCCGCTGATCGTCGTCGTCGGCCGCGGCTACGCCGACGGCAACGTCGAACTGCGCGACCGGTTCACCGGCGAGTCCCGCGAGGTGCCCGCCGAGACCGCGCTCGACGAGGTCCTCGCGATCGTCCGCAGCTGAGCGCCGCCGCCTGGGAGTGATGTTCACCCCGACCGGGGTGAACATCACTCCCAGGCACCGCGGGCGCCCCGTTTCAGTCCGCCGGGTCCGCCGCGATCCGTCGCTCGTACGCCGCCCGGTCGGCGTCGACCTCGAGGAAGACGCGGTCCAGTCCGATCCAGCGCCGCACCGCGGTGGCCACCGGCCGCGGAAACAGGTGCCACACGGCGCTTCCCGTCGACAGCCGCCCCGGTACCACCGCCTGCCTGCGGCCCCGGCGCAGCACCGTCACCACGGTGGCGGCGACCCGCTCCGGCGGGATCGGCCGGGTCAGCGGCCCCGGCTTCGTCCCCGAGATCAGCTCGGTGTTCGTGAACGAGGGCAGGATCGTCGACACCCGCACCCCCCGGCCCGCGAGTTCGGCGTCCAGTGCCTCGCCGAACCCGACGACCCCGAACTTGGTTCCCGTGTACACGGCCATGCCGGGGGCCGGCATCCGGCCCGCGATCGACGCGACGTTCACGATCCGCCCCCCGCCCCGCGCGACCATGCGACGGGCCGCGGCGCGGGCACCGTTCATCCCACCGAGCAGGTTGACGTCGACGGCGCGACGGACCACGGCGTCGTCCTGCTCGAGAACCGGACCGATCGGCATGATGCCGGCGTTGTTGACCCACACGGTGACCGGACCGAGCCGGCCCTCGACCTCGTCCAGGAACGCCTCGACGGACACCGGGTCGGTGACGTCGAGACGGGCGGCGAGGACGCCCAGTTCGGCGGCGGTCGCCGCGGCCCGGTCGGTGTCGACGTCACCGATCGCGACCCTGGCCCCGGCCTCCTGCAGGGCCACCGCGACCGCCCGGCCGATGCCGCGGGCGCCTCCGGTCACGACCGCCACCCGGCCGGTCAGCTCGACACCGTTCATGCGTGGCTCTCCTGCACCTCGTCGCCGGTTCGGCGCGGGACACCGGCGGCGGCCACTTCGTTGCGGACCAGGGCGGTCGCGGTGCGCGGGTTCATCGAGTGCCTCCGGCGCGGCGGCCCAGGGTCAGGCGGGCACGCAGGTTCAGCACGCGCAGCAGTGGCGCGCGGAAACGGTCGGGGTAGGCGGTGGGCACCCGCTGTGCGGTGACGGTCTGCGGCTCGGTGTAGCGGACGATCCCCTCGCGGCCGTGCCGGCGTCCGACGCCGCTGGCGCGCATCCCGCCCATCGGTGCGTCGAGCGCGGCGATCGCCGACAGATACCCGTCGTTGACGTTCACCGAACCCGCCACGATCCGTTCCGCAATTCGTCTGCCCCGCTCCAGGTTCCGCGTCCAGACGCTGGCGCTGAGACCGTACTCGCCCTCGTTCGCGAGCCGGACCGCCTCGTCGTCGGAGGCCACGCGGTACACCGACACCACGGGGCCGAAGGTCTCCTCCGCGTACACCGCCATGTCGGCGGTGACGTCGGCGAGGACCGTCGGCTCGAAGAACAGCGGTCCCAGATCCGGGCGAGCGCGGCCACCGGTCAGCACGGTCGCGCCCTTGGCGACGGCGTCCTCGACGTGCCGGGTGGTGGTCGCGAGTTGGCGCGGCGACGTCAGCGACCCCATGTCCACGTCGTACGCGTACCCGGGGCCGAGCCGCATCCGGCGGACCCGGCCGATCAGTGCCGCCACGAATCGCGGGTGCACCGACTCGTGCACGTAGATCCGTTCGAGGCCGATGCACATCTGGCCCGCGTTGGAGAAGCAGGCCTGGACCGCGCCGGTGGCCGCGGCGTCGATGTCGGCGTCCGCGCACACGATCATCGGGTTCTTGCCGCCCAGTTCGAGGGACGCCCCGATCAGCCGGTCCGCGCAGCGTCGCGCGATCCCGCGTCCGGTGGCGGTGGACCCGGTGAAGCAGAGGTGATCGACGGCATCGACCACGGCCGAACCGATCTCGGCACCGGGGCCCGCGACCACCTGCCACACCTGTGGCGGAATTCCCGCGTCCACCGCCAGTTTCCGGGCCAGCAGCAGTGTCCACGGCGCCTGCGAGTCGGCCTTGCTCAGCACCGCGTTGCCCGCGACGAGGGCCGGGATCACGTCGCCGACGGCGAGGAACAGCGGATAGTTCCACGGCGCGATCACCCCGACCAGGCCCTTCGGCCGATACCCGACCCGGGCGGTGACCACGCCGGGCACCGCGGTGCTCGCACGCCGTTCACGCAGGTGGCCGGCGCCGGTGCGGCCGTAGTAGGCGGCCACCGAGATCACCCCCTGCACCTCGATCGCGGCGTGGACCCGGGCCTTGCCGGTCTCCCACTGCATCAGGTCGCAGAGCAGGTCGTGGTTGTCGATCAGGGTCCGCGCGAAGCGCCGTGCGACCCGCTCGCGTTCCCGGATCGGGACGGCCGCCCAGGTCGCCTGGGCTCGCCGCGCGGAGCGCGCCACGTCGGTGACCGCGGCCGGATCTGCCTGGGGGACAGCGGGAAGCGCGGTTCCGGTGAACGGTGCCCGCGCGGCTCGCCGGGTGGTCGACGGGGGAAGCTGCGCGCGGAGGGCGTCGATCAGGGCCGGAGTGACCGCGCGCGGATGATCGGCGGCGGGGGGATCGCCGACCTCGGGTGTACCGACGGACGTCACGGAAGGATGTCTCCTCGTTCGGAGTGGGGGGATCCCGGGCGGGAGGTGAAGCCGTCGCCGGCCGGGCGTGTGCGGTGAAGAGGTGTGTTGCGGTGTGAGGGGGCGTTCCGCGGTCAGCAACGGCGGAGGCGCGTCACCACACGAGACGGACGAGGTACCGCTCGGCGTACTGCCGCACGGCCTCCTGGTCCGAGATGTCCAGCTGCCCATGTGGATTGAGCATCAGGGAGACCGCGATGCGGACCAGGATCTCCGCGACCGCGCTCAGGTCCTCGTCCGACATCGTGACGCCGCTGCGGCGCAGCGTCACCGCGACCTGGGCGGCGGCCTGGACGGTCGGTGCACCGTCGGTGCGGTTCGTGAGCCCGAGGATCAGTTCGGGTTCGCTCTCGAGAATCCGGGCGACCAGCGGCATCTCCTGCGCGAGGCGGACGCCGCGCGTGAAGCACTCGACCACCGCGCTGCGCGGGTCCCGGTCCGCGGCCACCCGGTCGAGTTCCGCGAAGAAGGCCGCGGTGTCGCGCAGGACGAGCGTCTCCACCAGTGCGTCCTTGTTCGGGAACCGCCGGTAGAGCGTGCTGCGGGAAATGCCGGCCCGGCGGGCGATGTCGTCCATGTTGGTGCGCCGGATGCCGTAGCGCTCGAACTCCGCCCGCGCCGCGTCGAGCATCGCCGTCTCCGGTGACACGGGCGTCGCGGTGCGTTCGGCTGGTGTGGGCATCGGGTGGAGCATATCGGTCGCCGTTTCCCATGTCGGTCTCCGCCTACCGGGCCCGCAGCCGCACCGGCAGGTGGTCCTTCGGCACCGGGAGGGTGGAGTTGTCGAGTTCCCAGCGATAGTCGTCGGGCACCGACCACTCGTACCGGAGCAGCATGTTGTGCATGATCGTCTTGATCTCCATCTGCGCGAAGTACAGGCCGATGCACTTGTGCACCCCACCGCCGAACGGCATCCAGGCGTAGCGGTGCACCTTGTCCTCGGCGCGTTCCGTCATGAACCGGTCGGGGTCGAAGCGTTCCGGATCGCTCCACAGCGCGGGATCGTGGTGGTTGACCATGCCGATGGCGGCGACGTAGGTGCCTTTCGGGATGTGGTGCCCGCAGATCTCGGTGTCCTCGATCGCCCGCCGGGGCAGCCCGGGCACCGGGGCGTTGAGCCGCAGCGACTCCTTCATGATCCGGTCCAGGACGGTGAATTCGTCGAGGGTGTCGTAGGAGATCTCGGGTGGCAGGTTCCGCGACTGCTCGCGGGCCCTCTCCTGCCACTCCGGATACCGGGCCATGTAGTACGCCATCGTGGTCAGGGTGATCGTGGACGTGTCGTGGGCGGCCATCAGCACGAAGATCATGTGGTTGACGACGTCCTCGTCGGTGAAGGTGTGGCCTTCCTCGTCCTGGGCGTGACACAGCACGGAGAACAGGTCGGGGGTGGGCGTGGCGCGTTTCGCGGGCAGGTGCTCGTGGAAGAAGTCCTCGAGCACCCTGCGGCCGGCGAGCCCGCGGGCCCACCGGGTTCCCGGGATGTTCCGGCGGATGATCGAGAGCCCGGCCCCGACGCAGTCGACGAACGCCTTGTTGATCCGGTCCGCCTCGGCGCGGGGGAGGTCCAGGCCGAGGAAGATCTCCAGGGCGAGATCGAGGGTCACCTGCTTGAACTCGTCGAGCAGTCGAACGTCGTCCCCGACGGGGAGGTGCGCGACCCGGTCCGCGAGCATCGGCTGCATGTCCTGCAGGTAGCCCTTGAGATGGGTGTTCGTGAAGGCCTGCTGCATGATTCGCCGGTGGTGGCGGTGTTCCTCGAAGTCCATCAGCATGATGCCGCGGCGGAAGAAGGGCCCGATGAGGAATCCCCAGGCCGGCTCGTTCGCGAAGGCCTTCTGGCGGTTCATCGCGATGGCCTCGCACCCGTCGGCGGTCAGCGGGATCACGAACTCGAGGCCGAACGACTTGATGTAGGTGATGTCGCCGTACTCCGCGCGGCGCTTGGCGATCATCGTGATCGGGTCGTGGAAGAAGCGCAGCACCTCGAGCACACCCGGGTCACCCGTGCCGTGGATCGGCTTCAGCCCGCTGCCCGTGGGAACGGTGGCCAGCTGCTTGCGACGCATGCGATCTCCTGGAGGTCGTCGTTCGGTGGATGGTCAGGCGGGGGCGTTGTGCCGGCGACGAGGATCGACGCCGGCGCGCCGCCACGCGTCGCGGGCCCACGGCAGGTACAGCACCCCGAGAGGTAGCCGGTTGAACACCGGATCGAGCGCCCGCATCATGCGGGCGAAACGCTGAAAGCGCTTCTCCTTCTTGTCATCCCACTCGAGTCCGCACACCTCGCGCATCTGCGGCGGCACGGTGCCGACGACGACCGTGCGGGTGAAGGCATTCAGCGGCGCGGACAGCACCTTCCAGACGGGCGCCGGGATCCGGCGGGGGCCGGGGACGCCCTTCCGGATGTACCCGGTGGCGTAGACGATCGTCCTGGTCGGGACGAACCGGTCGAGCATCCGATCCCAGTACTCGACGAACTCCGCGTAGGTCTGTGGCTGGCCGCGGTCGCTGACCCCGTACAGCCGGTACCAGGCCTTGCTCTCCTCGAAGATCTGCTCCTTCTCCGCGTCCGACAGCCGGCGGATGAACGTGTCGGTGACATAGAGGACCTGGTCGACGAAAGTGGCGTGCGCCCAGTAGAACAGCTCGGGGTTCAGCGCATGGTAGCGCGATCCGTCGGCGATGGTGCCCTTGATCGGCCGGTGGAAGTCGCGCACCGTCCGGCCCCAGGCGTGCGGGTCCTCGCTGTAGACGGTCTTCATGATCGGCGGGCCGCTGCGCTTCGCCCGGCCGATCGTGTCCGCGAAGATCACCGAGTGGTCCTCGACCGCCTGGCCGAGCTGCTCGATGCAGTTCTCGGTGCCGGCGAGCCGCTGGAAACCGAGCACGCCGCGGACGTCGCCGTAGAACTTCCACACCAGCGAGTCGGGCCCCAGGGGCGCAACGAGGTCGGCGATGTCGTCGTCGACCGGCATCGGCACCGCCTCGCGGATGCCCTCGTCGAATCCCCGCCGCTCCCGGCCGCCGGTGGCGCTCCCGCTGTCGGACTCCTCGATGGACGTCATGTGTACTCCTGTCGCGTAGGACGGTGAAACAAAAACGTCTCTATGTGTCAGGAGGCTATCAACGTGGTGCGTCTCACACAAGGGGTCGCGAGTGCCCCGCCCGGTCGCGGCCCGGGGCGCGGACTTCCGACCGAAGTTACTGGCTGGTAATTTGGCGTCGACACCGACGAGGAAAGGTCGAGCCGTGACCGCGCTGCTGTTCAACCCGAACACCTACGACCCGCAGGAATTCGATCCGGAGACCCGCAGACTGCTGCGCGCCACCATCGACTGGTTCGAGTCCCGCGGCAAACAGCAAGTGCTGCAGGACGATCTGGAGGCGGTCTGGGCCGCGGACTTCCTGGACTTCGTCCGCGAGGAGAAGTTGTTCGCCACGTTCCAGACACCGGCCGCGTTCGCCGACGGCGACGGCGAGCGGCGCTGGGACGCCGCCCGCAACGCGGCACTGAGCGAGATCCTCGGCTTCTACGGTTTGCCGTACTGGTATGCCTGGCAGGTCACCGTCCTCGGCCTCGGCCCGATCTGGATGAGCGACAACGCCGACGCGGGCCGCCGCGCCGCGGCGCAACTCGTCGACGGCGGGGTGATGGCGTTCGGACTGTCCGAGCGGACACACGGCGCCGACGTCTATTCCACCGACATGCTCCTCGCTCCGGCCGGAGGAGAGGACGGGGTCGCGTTCCGGGCGACCGGCGAGAAGTACTACATCGGCAACGGCAACGTCGCGGGCATGGTGTCGGTGTTCGGTCGGCGCACCGACGTCGGGGGGGCCGACGGCTACGTCTTCTTCGTCGCGGACAGCAGCCACCCGAACTACCACCTGATCGACAACGTCCTGCGCAGCCAGATGTACGTGAGCACCTTCCGGCTCGAGGACTACCCGGTGCGCGACGAGGACGTCCTGCACACCGGGGTCGCGGCGTTCGAGGCCGCGCTCAACACCGTCAACGTCGGCAAGTTCAACCTGTGCACCGGATCCATCGGCATCGCCGAGCACTCGTTCTTCGAGGCGATCACCCACGCGCACAACCGGATCCTGTACGGCAAGCCGGTGACCGACTTCGCGCACGTGCGCGCGAACTTCGTCGACGCGTACGCCCGCACGATCGCGATGAAGCTGTTCAGTGCCCGCGCCGTCGACTACTTCCGCAGCGCGTCCCGGGACGACCGGCGCTACCTGCTGTTCAATCCGATGACGAAGTCCAAGGTGACGACGGAGGGCGAGAAGGTCGTCGGGCTGCTGCACGACGTGATCGCCGCGAAGGGGTACGAGAAGAGCACCTACTTCCAGGAGGCGGTGCGGTACATCGGCATGCTGCCGAAGCTCGAGGGCACCGTCCACGTCAACGTCGGCCTGGTGCTCAAGTTCATGCCCAACCATCTGTTCGCTCCCGCCGACCTTCCGGAGGTCGGCACCCGCCGCGACGCCGCCGACGACGTGTTCTTCTGGAACCAGGGCCCGACCCGCGGTGCGGCGAAGGTTCGGTTCCACGACTGGACGAGCGCCTACCAGCGGTTCTCCGACGTGCCGAACGTCGCCCGGTTCTTCGAGCAGGCGCGGGCGCTGACCGTGCTGCTGACCACCGCGCCGCCCGCCGAGGAGCAGCGCGAGGACCTCGACTTCATGTTGGTGATCGGCCACCTGTTCTCGCTGGTCGTGTACGGGCAGCTGATCCTCGAGCAGGCCGACCTGACCGACGTCGACCGCGACCTCGTCGACCAGATCTTCGACTTCCAGATCCGCGACTTCTCCGGTCACGCGGTCGCGTTGCACGGCAAGGCGTCGTCGACACCGGCGCAGCAGCAGTGGGCACTCGGCGCGATCCGCAAGCCGGTGGTCGACACCGCCCGCTTCGACCGGATCTGGGACCAGGTCGCGGCGTACGACGGGGCCTACGAGATGCGCCCGTAGTCGGCGCCGGTCGGTGCCCGCGCCCGCGGCAGGTTCGGCCGGTGGCGGGCGCGGGTACGAAGTCCGCCGGTCGGTCCGTCGCCCGCCGCGCCCTCACCCGCCGTGTCGGCGGTGCCGCGCGGAACGCCTGCTCACGTCGAGGTGGACACCTTGATAAACAGGTGTCCGGCAAATAGGGTCGGGGACCGTCGGCGAGGCGTTCGTCACAGTGCGAGGAGGCATCGGTGGAGTTTGGCATCACCCTGTTCACGAGCGACCGGGGAATCACCCCCGCGGCCGCGGCGCAGGCGGCGGAGCGGTTCGGGTTCGACTCGTTCTACGTTCCCGAGCACACCCACATTCCGGTTCGCCGCGACGCAGCGCACCCCCAGACCGGGGACGAGACCCTGCCCGACGACCGGTACATGCGCACACTCGACCCGTGGGTGGCGCTCGGCACCGCCGTGTCGGTGACCGAGCGGATCCGGCTCGGCACCGCGGTCGCGCTGCCGGTCGAACACGACCCGATCACCCTCGCGAAGACGATCGCGTCCCTCGACCACCTGTCCGGCGGCCGGGTCACCCTCGGTGTCGGATACGGCTGGAATCTCGACGAACTCACCGACCACGGCGTCCCCACCGGCAAGCGTCGCACCATGCTGCGTGAGTACCTGGAGGGCATGCAGGCGTTGTGGTCGCAGCAGGAGGCGTCCTACTCCGGTGAGTTCCTCAGCTTCGGGCCCAGCTGGGCGTGGCCGAAACCGATTCAGCAGCCTCGGGTTCCGATCATCGTCGGCGCCGCGGGCAACGAGAAGAACTTCAAGTGGATCGCGCGTGCCGCGGACGGCTGGATGACCACCCCGATCGAGCAGGACATCGACGACAACGTGCTGCTGCTGCGCAAGACGTGGGAGGCGGCCGGCCGCGAGGGCTCGCCGCGGATCGTGGTGCTCGATCGCAAGCCCGTTCCCGAAACCCTGGCGCGCTGGGAGGATCTCGGCGTCGACGAAGTGGTGTACGGGCTGCCCGACGCCGACGAGGCGACCGTCGTCGCCTACCTCGAGCGGCTCGCCGGCAAGCTCGGCCGCTCGTCGGCCGCGGGCTGAGCGGGCGGTCTCAGCCCAGCGCCTGGATCCGGCCCTGCTTGCGGGCCTGCGCCAGCCCCCGTCGCGCCAGGAAACCGTTGGCCAGCAACAGGACCGTCTTCTGTGGCGGTGCCCGGAACCCGGACTCGGTGTGCGGCGCGTACACCGCGTCCGCGTCGGTGACCTCGAGCCACCCGGTGTTCTGGCGGGACTCGAGGCCGACGAGCTGGGACCGGTAGGAATGGGCGAGCAGGCCTGCGCGGCGTCCGCCGGGCGGCACGAAGTCGGGCACC
The DNA here is from genome assembly GCF_039540555.1 of Rhodococcus olei. Taxonomy (NCBI): domain Bacteria; kingdom Bacillati; phylum Actinomycetota; class Actinomycetes; order Mycobacteriales; family Nocardiaceae; genus Rhodococcus; species Rhodococcus olei. Next base: position 356,748 of record NZ_BAABFB010000029.1, read on the forward strand.
CGCAGGTGCACACCCTCGACATCCGCCGACCCCACCTCGACCGGAACGACGGCCGGGTACCGGTCCTGTCCCCGGTAGGCGAGCAGCACGTGCGGCAGCCGCGCCGCGCGCCGGCCGGTCCGGGCGGCGTCCACGCGGGGGGCGGTGCCGTTCTTCGGCGGGGTCTGCGGAGCGGCGCCCTCGGGTAACGGCGCGCCGGTGACCACGGGTGTGCCGGCCGCGCGGAGGTCGGGCCAGGCGACGACCCGCGTCACGGTCACCGTCACCAGCACCCGATCCTCGTAGTAGGCGTGCAGCCACCGGTCCCAGAACCGGCCGCGGCGAGGTTCGCCGAGGTATCGCGACGACTGTCGGGCGATCTCGTCGAGTGTGGCGCGATCGGGGTGTGGATCGAAGCGCGCCTCGCCCTGGGCGAGCACGAACCGAGGATTGGTGCGGTCGCCGACGCCGTGCTCGCGGGCGTGGTAGGCGAGGGCGACGCGAGGATCGTCCCGAATCCGCTCGAGCTTGCGTCCGAAGCCGAGCGAGGTCGTGAAACCGACCGTGCCGCGCTCGCGGTCGCGCAGACCGATCGGTGCCACGGACGTCACGACCGCCCCGCCCGCGGGAGTGAGGCAGGCGAGAGCACAGGTCAGATCGCCACCGATGACATCGTCGACGCTGTCGGACCAGGAGACCGGCATGGTGCGAGCCTACCGTTGTCCGTCCCGCGACTTCCCGCGTTCGCGCTGCCGAGGTCCCGGTTGTGCCGGAGGATCGAGTCGACCACCTACGACAGCTCGCCGACATCATCGGAGGTCACTGTGAACGTCGCGTTGTGGATCGTTGCGGGTGTACTGGCGGCGGTGTACCTGGCTGTGGGGGTGGCGAAACTCGCCATCCCCTACGACAGGCTCACCGCGAACAAGAACATGGCCTGGGCCGGCGACTTCTCCCCGGGTGCGGTCAAGGCGATCGGCGCGGTCGAGGTGCTCGGTGCGGTGGGGCTGATCCTGCCGCAGGCCACCGGGGTCGCGGAGGCGTTGACGCCGTGGGCCGCGGTGGGTCTCGTCCTCGTGCAGGCCGGCGCGATCGTCGTGCACGCGCGCCGGGGCGAGCTCGCGGCGACGCTGCCGGTGAACCTGGTGCTCCTCGTGCTGGCGGCCTTCGTGGCGATCGGACGCTTCGCCGGCTGGGGCTGACCCACCGCGAACCATGTTGACAGCATGCTGTCAGTCATGACAGCATGCTGTCATGACTGAGACAGTTCACGTCGCCGTGTACGACACCTTCGCCGACTGGGAGATCGGGTACGCGATCGCCCACATCAACAAGCCTCTCTGGCACAAGGATCCGGGCCGCTACACCGTCGCCACGGTGGGCGCCACGGATCGTCCGATCACGACGATGGGCGGAATGCGCGTCGTCCCGGACACCACGCTGGACGCGATCGGTCCGGGTGACAGCGCGATGCTCATCCTCGCCGGCAACGACATCTGGCACACCGCGCAGTTCGCGCCGTTCGCCGACAAGGCCCGGGAGTTCCTCGATGCCGGGGTGCCCGTCGCCGCGATCTGCGGTTCGACCGGGGGACTGGCGCTGGCCGGTGTGCTCGACGACCGCGAGCACACCAGCAACGCGGCGGAGTTCCTGCAGAGTGTCGGCTACCGGGGCGGGCACCTCTACCGGGACGAGCCGGCCGTGACCGATCGTGATCTGGTCACCGCGAGTGCGACGGCGCCGGTCGAGTTCGCGCGGGAGATCCTCGAACGCCTCGACGTGTTCGATCCCGACACCCTCGCCTCGTGGTTCAGGCTCTACGGCCTGCGGGATCCGGCGGGCTTCCACGAGCTCATGGCCCGATGAGCGAGCACGGGGAGCAGGAGCTGCTCAGTGGCCTCGCCCTGTCCGCGTTCCGGCTCAACGGGCAGTTTCTCGAGGTGGCCGAGGGTCTGTCGCGGCCGGTGGGCCTCACCGCGGCGTGGTGGCAGGTCCTCGGCGCGGTCCTGACCGAGCCGTTGTCGGTCGCCGCGATCGCCCGCGAGATGGGGATCACCAGACAGAGTGTGCAGCGGACAGCCGACCTGCTGGTCGAGCGCGGACTCGCCGAGTACCGCCCCAATCCGGCCCACCGGCGGGCCAAACTCGTCGCCCCGACCGGGGCCGGGCGCGACGCGATCTCGGGGATCGATCCCGGCCACGCCGCGTTCGCGCGCCGCCTCGCCGACGCCATGGGGGAGCGGGATCTGACGGATGCGCTCGCCGCGATGCGGCGGCTCTCGGCGGTGCTCGACGAACTGGCCGTCCCGTCGCGTCCGTGAGTGGGTCCGGCCCCGGACCGGGCCGGACCCACTCACGAACGGCGTTGTCGCACCTACCCCTTGGCCGCGGAGATGCCGGCGCGGCGGCCGTAGAAGCTGCCGTCGCCGAGCGAGGTTCCGGACGCATAGCCGCCGGCGCAGACGCCGGCGGTGCAGCGGCCGGCGGCGAACAGGCCGGGAATCGGCTCGCCGGACACGTGCAGCACCTCGGAGTCGATCGTGGTGCGCAGGCCGCCCAGGGTGAAGCCGGCCGTGCAGTTCCGCAGGTCCAGCGCGGCGATCGGGGTCCCGATCGGCTTGACCCACTCCGGCTTCGTGCCGAGCACCGGATCCTCGCCGTTCTCGGCGTGCCGGTTGTACACCTCGACCGTCGCCTGCAGGGTGCCGGCCGGCAGGCCCATGTCGGACTCGAGCTCCTCGACCGTCTCGGCCACCCACTTCGGCTGGAAGCGGAAGAACGGCGTCGAACTCGTTGCCGCGCAGCCCTCCTCGTAGGCGGCCTCGTCGATGATCAGGTACGCCTGGTTCTCGTTGCGCAGCAGGGTCTCCTGACCGATCCGGCCGGGGTAGGTGTCCTCGTTGACGTAGCGCTGGCCGCGGCCGTTGACCAGGATGCCGCGAACCATCAGCTGCGGGTCGCCGAAGAACGCGACCTCCGTGGCGTCCATGTGCGCCAGGTCCGCGCCGATCGCCTGCGCCATCCGGATGGCCTTGCCGTCGTGCTCCTCGATCGCGGCGCCGGGCCTGCCGATCAGCCGCGGCGCGAACGACTGCACCATCTCCTTGTTGTAGGCGAAGCTGCCGGTGGCCAGCACGACGCCGCGGCGGGCGCGGATCGCGAGTTCCTTGCCGTACTGCTTGGCGACGATGCCGACGACCCGACCGGTGTCGTCGACGACCAGTCGCTGCACCCGCATGTCGTACTCGGCTCGGACACCGAGCTTCTCGGCGGTCTCGACGAGCGGCTTCATCAGCATGTAGCCGCCGCCCTTCTCGCCGGTGCGCTTGTCGCTCATCTGCGGGATGTGCCCACGCGGCGCGGGTGTGGCGATCTCCTTGAACGGTGCGGCGTTCTCGCCGCCCGAGTACATCAGCCCGTCGTCGAACGGGGTCTCCCAACCGGGCTGGCCGTAGAAGCTCTCCTTGAACGGCACTCCGTTGTCGACGAGCCAGTTGTAGTGGTCGACGCTGCCGTTGCAGTAGTCGGTGATCTTCTCCTCGTCGGCGCCCGGTCCGAGGGCGGCCATCATGAACGCCTTCATGTTCTCGGGGGTGTCCTCGAATCCGAGCGCCTTCTGCAGCGGTGTGCCGCCACCGAGATAGATGAACCCGCCGGCCAGGGCGGCCGCGCCACCCCATCCGCTGGTCCGCTCCAGGACGAGCACCTCGGCGCCCGCGCGGGCGGCCTCGATCGCGGCGCTGACACCGGCGATGCCGTAGCCGGCGATCACGACGTCGGCCTCGCGGTGCCAGGTCTCGACACTCGCGGCGGACTGGGGACGGATGGGGTTGGCCTCGGCCATCGGGAATCGGATCCTTACTCGTCGTCGGTTGTTGCCGTGGTGCAGTATTTCGGCTGCGGGATCAGGGTGTGGCCGAATCCGGAGACTCGCCGTTCGCGGCGGCCGCCTTCGCCGCCGCCCGGGCCGCCTTCCGGCGGTCCGCCTGCACCGCGATCAGGGCGTTGTTCAGGCCCGTCGCGAGCGGCCAGCCGACGTAGTGGCAGAGGAAGATCGCGGCCTCCTCGACCTGCTGCTCGGTCAGTTCCTCGTTGTGCAGTGCGGCGTTGATCTGGATCTTCGCGACGTCGGTCTGCCCCTGCGCGGCGATCGCGCCGAGGAGCAGCAGCCGGCGGTCGCGCAGTGACAGGCCGGGCCGGGTCCAGATGTCGGCGAACAGGTGATCCGCGGTGACCGCGAAGAAGTCGCCGGGAACGTCGGCCGGCATCTCCCAGCCGTACACCTGGTTCATCATCGCGACGCCGCGCTCGCGGGCCTCGGTGAGCCGGGATCGCTTGTCGTCGGTCATGCGTGCTCCTCGGTGGTTGCGGATGCGGCGATCGTGCCGGTGCCGACGCCGAGCCCAGGACCGAGACCGGTCAGGGCCCGGGTCGCGAGCGGGAGGTCGACGCCCTGCCGGTCGCCGAGGTCGAGCGCGAGTGCGAGATCCTTCTCGCCGAGGTTGCGGACGTGCGAGAGGATCGAGAACCAGGGATCGGACTCGGCGACCGGCGCGGTGGTCTCGCGCAACATGATCGCCCCGGCCCCGCCGGTGATCGCGTCGGTGTGCCGGACCACCTTCCCGAGCACGCGGAGGTCGAGCCCCGCGGCCTCGGCCAGGCGCTGCGCCTCGGTCGCGGCGGTGAACGAGATGAAGTGGAGCAGGTTGCGGGCCAGCTTCATCCGGGTGCCTGCGCCCACGTCCCCGGCGTGCACGACGAGTTCGGCGAACCGGCCGAACGGCCCGGACACCGCCGCGAACGCCTCGTCGGAGCCGCCGACCATCACCGCCAGCCGGCCCTGCCGCGCGCCGGGGGCGCCGCCGCTGATCGGCGCGTCGATCAGGTGGACGCCGGCGCCCCGGCAGATCGCCGCCAGTTCGACCGCGGTGGTGTCGGAGATCGTCGAGTGCACCGCGACGACGGTGCCCGGGCCTGCGGTGGCGAGGATGCCGTCCGGCCCGGCGACGACGTCCCGGACCTGGGCGTCGTCGAGGACGGTCACCGAGATCACCGTCGCCTGCGCGGCGACCGCGGCCGGCGTCGCCGCCGCACGGGCACCGGCCGTGACGAACGGTTCGACCGCCTCCGCACGCGCGTCGCACACGACGAGGCCGCCCGGCCAGTCCAGCAGCCGCGTGGCCATCGGCGCGCCCATGTTGCCGAGACCGATGCAACCGACGGTGACGGCGGTCTCGTTCGGATCGGGTGCGGTCACGAGCGGTACACCTGCCCGCCGTCGACGTTGAAGATCTGCCCGGTGATCCAGCTCGCGTCGTCGGAGAGCAGGAACAGGCACAGACCGGTGAGGTCCTCGGGGGTTCCCATGCGCTGCAACGGGATTCTCTTGACCATCTCGGAGACGATGTTGCCGGGGGTGACGGTGCGCGTGGCCTCGGTGTCGATCGGGCCGGGCGCGATCGCGTTGATGCGGATCTTCGACCAGCCGAGCTCGGTGGCGAGCTGCTGGGTGAGGCTGTTGATGCCGGCCTTCGCCAGGCCGTAGTAGTTCGAGTACAGCCAGGCCGCGGTCGACGACTGGTTCACGATCGAACCGCCCTTCGCCCGCATGTGCGGGACCACCGCGCGGCACACCAGCAGCGCGCCGTCCATGTTCACGCTCATGAACTTCCGGTAGTAGTCCCAGTCCACGGTCAGCAACGAGTCGATCTTCATGCCGCCGTAGATCGCGGCGTTGTTCACCAGGTGGTCGATCCCGCCGAACCTCTCGATCGTCGCGTCGGCCAGCGCCTGTGCCGACGCCCCGTCGGCGACGTCGACCCGCTGGAAGACGGCCGAGCCGCCGTCCGCGACGATCTGTTTGGCGACCTGCTCGCCCAGCTCGCCGTTGAGGTCGGCGACCACCACGTTCGCGCCCTCGGCGGCCAGCGCCCGGGCATACCCTTCGCCGATACCCTGCGCTGCGCCGGTGACGATGGCGGTGCGTCCGTCGAAACGTCCCATTGTCGAATCCTGCTTTCTGTCGAGTCGAGCGCTAGGAGGCGGCCGGGCCGGCGACGAGCTTGGTCTCGAGGTACTCCTCGAAGCCCGCGACGCCCATCTCCCGGCCGATGCCGGACTGCTTGTAGCCGCCGAACGGGGCGTCGGCCGAGTACCAGAGGCCGCCGTTGACGCCGAGGGTGCCGGTGCGCACCCCGCGGACCACGTGTTCGACGCGGTCGGGGTCGGTGCCCCACACCGTCCCGGACAGGCCGTACGGCGAGTCGTTGGCGATCCGGATCGCGTCCTCGTCCCCGTCGTGAGGAAGGATCACCAGAACCGGGCCGAAGATCTCCTCCTGCGCGACGCGGGACGAGTTGTCCAGGCCGGCAACGAGAGTCGGCTGGACGAAGAATCCGCGTTCCTGGCCCTCGGGGCGGCCGCCGCCGGTGACGAACGTGCCGCCCTCCTCGATCGCCAACGCCAGGTACCCCTCGACGCGGTCGCGTTGTCTCGCCGAGATCAGCGGGCCGCAGACGGTTCCGGACCGGGTGGGATCGCCGACCCGGACGCCGGCCATCGCGGCCGCCGCGGCGGCGACCGCCTCGTCGTACCGCTCCCGTGGCACCAACAGTCGCGTGCTCAGTGCGCAGCCCTGGCCGGCGTGCACCGACACCGAGAACGCGGCCACCGAGCAGGCGGCCGTGAGGTCGGTGTCGTCGAGGACGATGAACGCGGACTTGCCGCCGAGTTCGAGGAAGACCTTCTTCAGCGTCTCGGACGCCGCGGCCATCACCGTCCGGCCGGTGGCCGTCGACCCGGTGAACGAGATCAGGTCGACCCGCGGGTCGCGGCACAGTTGCTCACCGAGCGAGTGATCGGTGGAGGTGACGACGTTGACGACCCCGGCCGGGATCTCGGTCTCCTCGGCGATCACCCGACCGACCAGCGCCGCGCACCAGGGGGTGTCGGGGGCGGGTTTGAGCACGATCGTGTTGCCCGCCGCGAGCGCGGGGCCCAGCTTCGCGAAGTTGATCTGGTGGGGAAAGTTCCACGGGGTGATCGCGCCGACGACGCCGACCGCTTCCTTGAGCAGGCGGCGGTGGGTGGGAATGCCCATCGGCGTGGCGTTCCCGAGATCGTCTTCCCACGAGTAACTCTCGGCGAGACCGGCCCAATAGCGCAGGTCCTCGATCGGGCCCTCGAGCTGGGGTCCGGCGGTGAGCATCGCCGGCGCGCCGACCTCGGCGATCGTGATCTCGCGCAGCTCCTCGATGTGGGACTGGAGGGCATCGCACAGCTGGCGCAGGCAGCGGGCGCGGAACGCGTGGTCGCGGGACCAGTCGGTGGTGTCGAACGCGCGGCGGGCCGCCGCGATCGCGGCATCCATGTCCGCGGCGGTCGCCTCGGCCGCGCGGCCGATCACGTCCTCGGTTGCGGGATTGACGATCTCGAAGGTGCCGCCGGTGCCGGGAACCAGCTTGCCGTCGACGAGCAGTGCCGAGCTGTCGGCAGGTCGAAGCGTCATGCGCGAGCCTTCCTCAGTGCGCGAAACAGGGCTTCTGGACAGGTGTCTGGACTATAGTTCGCACAGATGTCACACGCAATGGGTTTCGGGCGTAAGAGAATTCGGTTCGGTTCTCGACAAACCGCGGCCGCTGTGCCTACTGTGGGCACCGCCCCGACGCCCCGGGGGATCGAACCTCCGGGCTGCGGGTCGGGTGCGTATCTCGTTTCCCTGTTCGCTGGATCGAAGGGAGTGTCGTCATGGGTCGATCGAGTGGCGCGGCCGGGACCGTCCGGCCGCCCCGTGCGGGATCGGACCGGTAGGGCGCGAGCCCTGCTGACCAGCGGCTATGGCACGTCACGCGATCCGGGATCCGGCCCGGAAGGATGGTTCCGGACGAGAAACTGTAGTAATGTCTGGACACGTGTCTAGTGATCATGTCTCCAGTCCCGGCGTTTCCGGTCGCGGTGTTTCCGGTCGCAGTTTCGAGTCCACGCGCCGGCGCCTGACGCCGAAGCAGGCCGAGACCGTGGACCGGCTGTGTGCGGCCGCGGTGGACGTCCTGCGGGAGGAGGACTTCGCCGGTCTGACGGTGCGCACCGTCGCGGCACGTGCCGGTGTCGGCCCGGCTACGGCGTACACCTACTTCTCGTCCAAGGAACATCTGGTCGCGGAGGTGTTCTGGCGGCGACTGTCGCAGTCGCCGCGGCCGGACACCGACGGACACGACCGCACCGGCCGGGTGGTCGCGGTGCTGCGGGACATCGCCCTGCTGCTCGCCGACGAACCCGGACTGTCGGGTGCGGTCACCAATGCGCTGCTCGGCAGCGACCCCGACGTCGAGCACCTGCGCGTGCGCATCGGGCTCGAGATCCGGGAGCGCCTCGAGGACGCGCTGGGTGGCAATGCCGACCCCGACGTCCTCGAGACCCTCGAACTTCTCTACGCCGGAGCGTTGCTCCGAGCCGGCATGGGCTACGGGTCCTACGCGGACCTGGCTGATCGGCTGGAGCGTTCCGCCACAATGATATTGGAGTGATCACATGCTGGACTCGACCGGTGGCACGACCCGAGGCGAGACCCTGATCGACCCGGTGGTCTTCAACCCGTACGACTACGCCTTCCACGAGGACCCGTACCCGACCTACGCGCGGCTGCGTGCGGAGGCGCCGCTGTACCACAACCCGGAGATCGGGTTCTGGGCCTTGTCGCGGCACGCGGACGTGCAGGAGGCGTTCAAGGACAACACGCGGTTGTCCAGTGCCAACGGCGTCTCGCTGGACCCGGCCGCCTACGGTCCGCACGCCCACCTGGTGATGTCCTTCCTGGCGATGGACGACCCGCGGCACATGCGCCTGCGGCAGTTGGTCTCGCGCGGGTTCACGCCGCGTCGCGTCGGCGAGCTCGACGGCCGGATCCTCGAACTCACCCGGCAGTACCTGGATCCGGCGCTGGCGGCGGGCGAGTTCGACTGGATCGCCGAGGTCGCCGGCAAGCTGCCGATGGACGTGATCTCCGAGCTGATGGGCGTGCCGGGGCCGGATCGCGCCGAGCTGCGCCGGCTCGCGGACCTGGTCGTGCATCGCGAGGACGGTGTCCTCGACGTCCCGCAGGCGTCCGTGGCGGCGTCGATCAGCCTGATGGGCTACTACAAGGACATGATCGAGCAGCGTCGCCGCTCGCGTACCGAGGACCTGACCTCGGCGCTGCTCGACGCGGAGATCGACGGCGACAAGCTCTCCGACCAGGAGATCCTCGCGTTCATGTTCCTGATGGTCGTCGCAGGCAACGAGACGACGACGAAGCTGCTCGGCAACGCCCTGTACTGGGGCGGACGCCATCCCGACCAGGTCGCCGGGGTGCTCGGTGACCCCGACCGGGTGCCGGACTGGGTCGAGGAGACGCTGCGATTCGACACCTCCAGCCAGATCGTCGCCCGCACCACGGCCGTCGACGTCGAATACCACGGGCGGACCGTGCCTGCGGGGGAGAAGATGCTCCTGCTGATCGGCTCCGCGAACCGGGACGGCGAGGTGTTCGAGGACGCGGACGAGTTCCAGATCGGCCGCGACAGCACGAACAAGATCGCGAGTTTCGGTGGCGGCGTGCACTTCTGCCTCGGCGCTCACCTCGCGCGGCTCGAGGCGAACGTCGCGCTCACCGAGTTCGCCAGGCTCGTCCGCGGATACGAGGTCGACGAATCCGGAATCGAACGTGTCCATTCGACCAACGTGCGGGGCTTCGCCGCCCTGCCGGTGAAGGTGCAGGTGCGCTGATGCCCCGTTTCGAACCCAACCCCGACCGTCGGCCGACGCTGATCAGCGGCGCCTCCTCCGGAATCGGTGAGGCGACCGCCTACGCGCTCGCCGAGCTCGGCCATCCGGTCGCTCTCGGTGCCCGGCGGGTCGAGAAGTCCGCGGAGATCGCCGAGAAGATCCGCGGCAACGGGGGAGAGGCGTTCGCGCACTTCCTCGACGTCACCGACACCGACTCCGTCGACGCCTTCGTCACCGCCTCCGAGGCGGCACTGGGTCCCGCGGAGATCGTCGTCTCCGGTGCCGGCGACCTCGAGTTCGGTGAGGCCGACCGGATGGACCCCGTGCGCTTCGCCACGCAGATCGACGTGCACCTGGTCGGGGCGCAGCGACTCGCGCACCGGGTGCTGCCGGGGATGCGGGAGCGCCGCCGCGGCGACTTCGTGCTGATCGGGTCCGACTGTGCCGACCGGCAGCGTCCGGGAATGGGGGCCTACGACGCCGCCAAGGCCGGCCTCGAGGCGATGGGGCGGCAGATGCGAATGGAACTCGAGGGCACCGGAATTCGGGCGTCGATCGTACGACCGGGTCCCACGTTCACCGGCATGGGCATGGATGCGACCCCGGAGACCCTGGCCCCGGTCGCCGAGCTGTGGACCAAGTGGGGTTTCGCTCGGCACGGCTACTTCCTGCGGGCCTCGGACCTCGCGAACGCGGTCGTCGCGGTGGTGACCGCGCCGCGCGGCGTGCACCTGGTCCTCGTCGAGGCCCAGCCGGAGGCGCCTCTGACGCCCCTTCCGACCCCCGACACGAAGTGACGGTGATCCCGATGCCCCTTCCCCATCCACCCCGCGTGTCCGGCGGCGAACACGAGCACGGGCACCTCGAGGAGCTGCGCACCGATCCGATCGCGCTGATGCGCCGGGTCCGGGACGAGTGCGGCGACGTCGGCGTCTTCCGCCTCGCCGACCGCGACGTGGTGCTGCTCTCCGGGGCCGAGGCCAACGAGTTCTTCTTCCGCTCCGACGACGAGGATCTCGACCAGCAGGCCGCGTACCCGTTCATGAAGCCGATCTTCGGCGAGGGCGTGGTGTTCGACGCCAGCCCGGAACGCCGCAAGGAGATGCTGCACAACTCCGCGCTGCGGGGCGAGCAGATGAAGGGGCACGCGACCACGATCGGCGTCGAGGTCGAGAACATGGTCGCCGACTGGGGCGACGAGGGCGAGATCGACCTCCTCGAGTTCTTCGCCGAACTGACCATCTACACGTCGTCGGCCTGCCTGATCGGCAAGAAGTTCCGCGACGAGCTCGACGACCGGTTCGCCCGGCTCTACCACGAGCTCGAACAGGGAACGGACGCGATCGCGTTCGTCGACCCGTACGCGCCGATCGAGAGCTTCCGGCGTCGTGACGCGGCTCGGCTCGCGCTCGTCGAGCTCGTCCAGGGCATCATGAACGGCCGGATCGCGAACCCGCCCCGCGGCAAGGCGGACCGCGACATGCTCGACGTCCTGGTGTCCATCCGGGACGAGGACGGCACCCTGCGGTTCACCGCCGACGAGATCACCGGCATCTTCATCTCGATGATGTTCGCCGGCCACCACACCACGTCCGGCACCGCCGCGTGGTCCCTGATCGAGCTGCTGCGCCATCCGGACGCGAAGGCGCGGGTGACGACCGAACTCGACGAGTTGTACTCGGACGGCGCGGACATCAGCTTCCACGCCCTGCGGCAGATCCCGGTGCTCGAGGCGGTGATCAAGGAGTCGCTCCGCCTGCACCCGCCGCTGATCATCCTGCTGCGGGTCGCGCGCGGCGACTTCGAGGTCGGCGGCTTCGCGATCGACGAGGGCAACCTGGTCGCCGCGACCCCGGCGATCTCGAACCGGATCCCGGAGGACTTCCCGGACCCCGACACGTTCGACCCGGGCCGCTACATCGACCCGAACCAGGAGGACATCGTCAACCGGTGGACGTGGATCCCGTTCGGGGCCGGGCGCCACCGCTGCGTCGGTGCCGCGTTCGCGCAGATGCAACTCAAGGCGATCTTCTCGATCCTGTTGCGGGACTACGAGTTCGAGATGGCGCAGCCCGCGGACAGCTACCGGAACGACCACAGCAAGATGGTCGTGCAGCTGCAGCAGCCGTGCCGGGTGCGCTACCGCAGACGCGCCGCTCGCGCCGGGACCGCCGGCGCCGGTGTCGGTGTCGCCGCCGCACCGACCGGCTGTCCGGTCGACCACACCGCGAGCGAGGCGTGACGATGCGCGTCGAAGCCGATCTCGACCTGTGCCAGGGGCACGCCGCCTGCGAGATGGAGGCGCCGGACGTGTTCACCGTCCCGAAGCGCGGCACGGTGACGATCCTCGAGCCGCACCCGCCCGAGTCGCTGCGGGCAGACGTGGAGAACGCCGTCCGCTACTGCCCGACCCGGGCGCTGCGCCTGATCGAAACGACGGCACCGCCGTCCAGCGAAGACTGACCACCCGAGACCGACCCACACCACAGACATTCGAGGAGTGACGATGACCGGATTCGACCGCGCCGAGCTCGACGAGATGGTCGAGCGGTGGGTGGACGCGAACAGGAAGGCGGAGTCCGCCGGTGACTGGAAACCGTTGGCGGACATGTACACCGAGGACGCGACCTACGGCTGGAACTACGGTCCGAAGCAGGACTTCATGGCGGTCGGGCGCGAGGAGATCCGCTCCGTCGCGCTCGGCCTCGAGATGGAGGGGCTCGAGGGCTGGCAGTACCCGTACCAGGAGTTCGTCGTCGACGAGCGCAGCGGCAGCGTGATCGGGCTGTGGAAGCAGGTCTCCGACGCCACCCGCCCGGACGGAACCGCCTACTCGGTGTACGGCATCGGGGGCAGCTGGTTCCGCTACGGCGGCAACTTCCAGTGGTCGTGGCAGCGGGACTTCTTCGACTTCGGCAACGTGTCGGCGCTGTTCGTGGAGATGATCCAGAACAACGCGCTGTCGACGGGCATGCAGGCCCGCATCCAGCGGTCCGTCTCCGGCGAGAAGCTCCCGGGCTGGTACCCGGCCGGCCAGGAACCGGTCCCGCTGTGGTGAGCGCCGAGGCGGAGCCGTCGATGAGCACCGAGGCGGAGCCGTCGATGAGCACCGAGGCGGAGCCGTCGATGAGCACCGAGCGCCAGCCGGCCCGCTCGTTCGCGGCGCTCTCCCGTACCGACCTCGCGACCCTGGTGCCGGAACTGCTGCTGTGCGGTCAGCTGATCGACCGATCCGGCATGGCCCACCTGATCGGCGAATTCGGCCGTGAGGGGATGACGCAGGTCGCGATCGAGGAGTGGCAGGCGTCGAGCCCCTGGTACACCCGGCGGATGCAGAAGGCGCTGCGGTACGAGGGCGACGACGTGGTGACCATCTTCAAGGGCCTGCAGCTCGACATCGGTGCGCCGCCGCAGTTCATGGACTTCCGCTACCGTGTCGACGACCCGCAGCACGGGGAGTTCCGGCTCGACCACTGCGGCGCGCTGATGGACGTCGAACCGCTCGGCGACGAGTACGTCACCGCGATGTGCCACGACATCGAGGACCCGACGTTCGACGCGACCGCTCTGGCCACCAACCCGCACGCACAGGTGCGGCCGGTCCACCGGCCGCCGCGCCGGCCGGCGGACCGGCACCCGCACTGCGCCTGGACGGTGACCATCGACGACGCGCACGTGCCTCCGGTCACGGCGCCGCACACCGCGCAGATCGGCCGGACCGCAGCGGTGTCGGTCGAGCTCAGTCCGATCGAGACCGGTGGAGGGGGTGCCGACGACTACTCCGGGCCGCTGCTCTCGGACGTGCGGTTCGGGGACTTCTCCCGGTCCGCGCTGGTGCGGATCGCCGAGGAGGTGTGCCTGCAGCACCACCTGCTGGCGCTCGGTTTCCTGATCGCGGTCCGCAAGCGGGTCGACGAGGGCAAGGCGCGCGAGATCACCCGCAAGCAGCTCACCGGCATCGCCGGTGTGGCCGCGCAACGAATCCGGGACGCGCTCGGGCTGCCCGACGATCTCGAGGGCCTGGCGACCGTGCTGTCCCTGCATCCGCTGCTCAGTCCGAAACAATACGTGCACAACGAGGTTCGACTGGATGGGCAGCGCCTCGAACTGTGGCTCGGCCGTGACGGACTGGTCGATGCCGACGGCGGCTGGCCGGCGCTGATCGACGGCGAGCACCTCGACGCGCTGCAGGCGCTGGTCCGCGGCGTGAATCCGCACTTCACGGTGCGAGTGGTCGGCGAGGACGCGGCGGGACTGACGGTGGCCGTCGACCGCACCGCGGAGCCGGCTCCGGAGTGCGTCGAGGTGGCGATCACCAAGGTGAGCACCGGTGCCGCATTCGTTTTCAAAGATCGCGGAATTCCGTTGCCGCTCTATGTAGTCTGAGCGGCCACACAGCCAAAGGACATTCGCATGGCCTACACGTTCGCGGACCTGTTCGAACATTCGGTGGACGCAATGCCCGACCGCCTCGCGATGATCGTCTCCGCCGAGGAAGTCACCTATCGCGAGCTCGACGAGCAGGCCAACCGGCTCGCGCACCACCTCGAGGATGCGGGTTTCGGCGTGGGCGCCCACATCGGCATCCACATGCACAACGCGATCGAGACGATGGTCGCGATCATCGCGGCCTTCAAGATCCGCGCGGTGCCGTTGACCGTCAACTTCCGCTACACCGCCGACGAGCTGCGGTACCTGTACGACAACGCCGACCTCGAGGCGCTGGTCTTCCACCGCGGCTTCGCGGACCGGATCGCCGACGTCCTTCCCGCGGTGCCCCGGATCCGGCACCTGATCTCGGTCCCCGACGTACTGGCGAGCTGGGACGAGGTGGAGATCCCCGGCGCGGTGCGGTACGAGGACGTCCTGGCCGCGGGAGATCCCGGTCGGGGCTTCGGGGAGCGACGTCCCGACGACCTCTACGTCTTCTACACCGGCGGCACCACCGGCCGGCCCAAGGGCGTCGTGTGGCGGCACGAGGACATCTGGCGGGTGCTCGCCGGCGGCATCGACTTCTACACCGGCGAACCGATCGCCGACGAGTACCAGCAGTCCCGGAACGGGGTGGCCGCGGGGGAGGCGATGCGGTGGGTGATGCTGCCGCCACTGATCCACACCTCGGCGATGATGCCGACCTTCAACGCCCTGTTCTCCGGGAACACGGTGATCATGCACCCGACGTTCGACGCCGACCGTGTCTGGGAGAGCGTCGCACGGCACCGGGCGCAGGTCATGGTCATCACCGGTGACGCGATGGGCCGTCCGCTGGTGGAGTCCTTCCGGGAACAGGACCGGGACACGTCGAGTCTCGGCGTCGTCGCGTCCGGTGCCGCGCTGTTCTCGGCGGCGGTCAAGGACGCCTTCTTCGACGCGATGCCGAACCTGATGATCTCCGACTCGGTCGGATCCTCCGAAACCGGTTTCGGGGGAATCGGATTTGCGACCAAGGGTTTCGAACAGCACGGCGGACCGAGGGTGTCCGGAAACAAGTACTCGGTGGTCGTCGACGACGAGAACCGGGCGTTGGCGCCGGGTTCCGGTGGCGAGGGCCGGCTCGCCAAGCTCGGCAACGTCCCGATCGGCTACTACAACGACCCGGACCGGACCGCGGAGATCTTCCGCACGGTGACCGGACTGCCTGCGGACCACCCCGGGGGCCCGACCCAGCGGGCGGTGGTCACCGGCGACCGAGCCCGGATCGAGGACGACGGCTCGATCACCCTGCTCGGCCGCGGCGACATGGTCGTCAACACCGGCGGCGAGAAGGTGTTCGCCGAGGAGGTCGAGGCCGTCGTCAAGGCGCACCCCGACGTCTACGACGCGATCGTGATCGGTGTCCCCGACGAGCGCTGGGGCAGCCGGGTCGCGGCGGTGCTGTGCGCCCGCCCCGGTGTCACCCCGGACTTCGAGTCCGTCGAGAAGCACACCCGAAGCCGGCTCGCCGGCTACAAGATCCCCCGCACCTTCTGGATGACACCCGAGGTGGTGCGCACGCCCAGCGGCAAGCCCGACTACGGGTGGGCCAAGCGCCATGCGGAGGCGAACAGCCCCACCCATCGCATCGACTAGGCGTCCGCGCGCCGGTCACCCGAGGAGTTCAGTGCACATGGCCGACACCGACAGCCCCGAGCTCGACCTACCGGCGGGGTTCGACTTCACCGATCCGCAGCTGCACGGGCAGCGGGTGCCGTTCGAGGAATACGCGACGCTGCGCAGGTGTGCGCCGGTCTGGTGGAACGCGAAGCCCCCGGGCGTCGACGGTTTTCCCGACGACGGGTTCTGGGTGGTCTCCCGGCACGCCGACATCCGCGACGTGTCCCTGCGGCCCGACGACTTCTCCAGCAACGCGAACGGCGCCATCCCCCGTCACGAGGAGACCATCTCGCCGGAGGAGCTCGAGGTGACCAAGAACGTCCTGATCAACAAGGACGCACCCGAGCACACCCAGCTGCGCAAGCTGGTCTCGCGCCTGTTCACGCCCCGTTCGGTGGAGTCGATGCGAGAGGAGCTGGCGGAGCGGGCCGACCGGATCACCTCCGCCGCGGTCTCGAACGGCACCGGCGACTTCGTCCACCAGGTCGCCAGCGAGCTTCCGATGCAGGCGATCTCGGAGCTGCTCGGAGTTCCCGCCGAGGCCCGCCAGCAGCTGTTCGAGTGGTCGAACCAGATGACCGGGTACGACGACGAGACGCTCGCCGGCGCGTCGCGCATGGCCTCGGCGCAGATCCTGGGCTACGCCTACGAACTGGCCGAGGCGCGGCGCGCCGAGCCACTCGACGACATCATCTCGAAGCTGGTGCACGCCGACGTCGACGGGCAGGCGCTGACCCCGGAGCAGTTCGGCTTCTTCGTCATCATGCTCGCCGTCGCGGGAAACGAGACCACGCGCAACGCAACCACTCTCGGAATGATCGCGTTCCTGGAGCACCCCGAGCAGTGGGAGCTCTACAAGCGGGAGCGGCCCGCGACGGCGGCCGACGAGATCATCCGCTGGGCGTCCCCGTTGATCTCGCAGCAGCGCACCGCACTCGTCGACACCGACATCGCGGGCACCCCGATCGCGAAGGGACAGCGTGTGGTCCTGCTGTATGGGTCCGCGAACTTCGACGAGGAGGTCTTCGCGAACCCCACCACGTTCGACATCCTGCGGGATCCGAACCCGCACCTCGCGTTCGGCGGCACGGGTCCGCACTACTGCATCGGGGCGAACCTGGCCCGCATGGAGATCGACCTGATCTTCAACAAGATCGCCGACCGCATGCCGGACATCGGCGTGCTCGGCGACCCGCGGCGCCTGCAGTCCGGGTGGATCAACGGCGTCAAGGAACTCCAGGTCGACTACGGCTGTCCGGTGACGCCGCCGGTCCCCACGGCGACCGGCGAGTGTCCGGTGGTGCACTGACCATGGCCACGCGGACGGGGTCGGCGGGACGTTCCGCCGCGGTGGCCGTGCGCGATCCGCTGCGCGGGCTCGGCCAGTTCTACCGGATGGCCGCCGACGTCGCAGTCGGGGTGGTGCGCACCCGGTTCCAGATCCAGGAGTTCCTCGAACAGAGCTGGATGATCGCCCGGGTGTCGATCGTCCCGACCGTCCTGGTGGCCGTGCCGTTCACCGTCGGGACGAGCACCGACAGGCGCTCGTCGACGCCGCCGCCACCGGGGCGCTCGCGTTGATCGACATGCACACCGACACCGTTGACGCCGACCTCGACCGGCTCAGCGAGCTGACCACCGGTCGATTCGCCGGCGAGCTCTCCGACAGCGGATCCGGTGTCGTGCAGGCGATCCGGGATGCGGCGGTCAACGCCGACGGACGCGTCGACTCCGCCGCGCTGGCGAGCGAGAGCGGGGGAGGGGGCGTCGTCCTCGTCGCGGCCTCCGGCGCCGTCACGAACGCCGCCGGTCCGACCGCCACGCCGCGGAACTACCGGCTGCGCGTCACCGTCGACGATGTCGACGGCCGCTTGCTGATGTCGAACGTCGAGTTCGTGCCGTGACCGCGCGCGGCGGGACGACGCGGCCGGCTCGCGTGGTGGTGTGCGCACTGCTCGTCGCGGTGCTGGCGGCCGCGTTCGCGATGCTGTCCTGGATCAACCGGGACGCCGCGGCGGAAGAGGCCGCCCGCGTCGACGCTCTCGCAGCGGGACCGGCGCTGGTCGAGGACGTGCTCAGCTACACCCCCCCCGGACGGTCGACGCGGACGTGGCAAGAGCCGCGCAGGCCACCACCGGCGAGTTTCACGATCAGTTCGTCGAATATGCGGCGAAAACTGTTGTACCGCAGTCGAAAGAATCCGGAGTGAGTACGCGGTCCCGAGTTGTGGATGTCGGATTCCGCAGCGGGACAAGAGATCACGTCCGGGTTTTGATGTTCGTCGACCAGATCACCACCTCCACCGCGCGGCCGACGCCCGCCAGCACCACCAGCCGGGTCGAGGTCGGGCTCGACCTCGTCGACGGCCGGTGGCAGATAGGCGAACTCGCCCCGGTGTAGGCGCCGACTCACATTCGATCCGGGGTGGGGAGACCTTCCACCTGGGGTGTCTGTCGGGGTGGGGCGTGGTGGCGGAGTCTTGATGTCAGCAAGCAAGACCAACCCAATCCCCCCCACCGCAAGGAGAACACCATGTCGATCACCATCAAGCGAGTTCTGGCCACCGCGGCGATCGCCGCCTTCGCAGTCGCCGGCGGTGCCGGTATCGCGTCAGCGGACGCCAACGGCGGGGCCGGTGCCCCGGGTGGTGCGGGCGGTAGTGCCCAGTCCGGGAATGCGACCTCGGGTCCCGGCGGCAATGCGACCGGTGGTGCGGGCGGTTCGGGCAACGTCGCGATCGGCGGCGTGAACATCGGTGGCGGAAACCAGGGTCCGGTCTCGGCCGGTAACGGTGGCGGTGCGATCGGTGGCGACAGCGGCAACGCGACCACCGGCAATGCGACCGGTGGTGCGGGTGGTGCCGGTGGCGGCGGTGGAGCCGGCGGGACCAACAACCCGACCACGAACACCACGACGACGACGACCACGAACGAGGACAACTGCGACTTCGTGTGGCCGTTCTGCTGACCGACGTCAACTGCATCACCGCACCGGTGCCCCGGTGGCCGATCGACCCCGTGCGGGTCGGCCGGTCCCGGGGCACCGGTCTGCGCGTTGTGTACGTGGATTTCGCTGTGCCGCAGTCGATCAGGGCGTGCGAGCGCGGTCGGGCGCGGCCGCGCGCCCGTGCCGGCCGTGCCGGTGGCGACCGGGCGGGGGTGGGGGAGGCATTCCACCTGGGGTGTCTGTCGGGGTGGGGCGTGGTGGCGGAGTCTTGATGTCAGCAAGCAAGACCAACCCAATCCCCTCACCGCAAGGAGAACACCATGTCGATCACCATCAAGCGAGTTCTGGCCACCGCGGCGATCGCCGCCTTCGCAGTCGCCGGCGGTGCCGGTATCGCGTCAGCGGACGCCAACGGCGGGGCCGGTGCCCCGGGTGGTGCGGGCGGTAGTGCCCAGTCCGGGAATGCGACCTCGGGTCCCGGCGGCAATGCGACCGGTGGTGCGGGCGGTTCGGGCAATGTCGCGATCGGCGGCGTGAACATCGGTGGCGGAAACCAGGGTCCGGTGTCGGCCGGTAACGGTGGCGGTGCGATCGGTGGCAACAGCGGCAACGCGACCACCGGCAATGCGACCGGTGGTGCGGGTGGTGCCGGTGGCGGCGGTGGAGCCGGCGGGACCAACAACCCGACCACGAACACCACGACGACGACGACCACGAACGAGGACAACTGCGGCTTCGTCTGGTTCTTCTGCTGATCGGTGGGACCTCCGACTTCGAAGAAGGCACAGGATTCATGTTCAGAACGATCGAACGCACCGTGGCAGCCCTCGCCATCGTCGGAGCCGCCGCCGTCGGAGCCGCCGGCATCGCCACCGCGGACTCGCACAGCAGCCCCCCGACCGCGACCAGTTCGACCACCGACACCGGTCACAAGGACGACGGCGGTACCAAGGCCGCCGGCGACAAGAGTGCGTCCACCGCGACGACGACCGCCGAAGAGACGTACGACTGCCCGTTCTACTGGCCCTTCTGCTGACGGCCACCCGCCACACCCCTCGGGCCGGCGCTCACTCGGGCGCCGGCCCACCCCATCGAAAGGACCGAAGAATGCTCACCACCACCGTCCGGCGCACCGTCACCGCCGTCGCCGCCGCCGGCCTCCTGCTCACCGCGGGCGCGGGCATCGCCGCCGCCCAGACCCCGCCGCCGAGCGATCAGCACGGCTTCCAATTTCCGGGCGGCGCCAACTCCGGCAACGTCGCGATCGGCGGCGCGAACGTCGGCCCGATCGCCACCGGCGGCATCAACGCCGGACCGGGCGGGGTGGGACTCGGCGGTCCCGGCCTCGGCCTGGGCCTGCCGATCGGACGCTGACCCGCCGAACGTGTAAGGAACCGCCCGATCGCGGCGATAGACCCACTACCAGGTGGAGATGAGGAGGGACGCCATGTCGACACAGGTACCCGGTCGCCGTGCCACTGTGGTCACGGACGACGGCGTCCCGCTCGCGGTCCGCGAATACGGACCGTCCCTGGCCCCGATCACCGCGGTGTTCGCGCACGGCCACTGCCTCCGGTCCGAATCGTGGAATCCCCTGCACGACCAGCTGACCCGCTCCTGGGGGCCGGACGTGCGGATGGTGTACTACGACCACCGCGGGCACGGGGACTCCGGGCATGCGGACCCCGCCAGCTACACCATCGACCGCCTCGGCCGTGACCTCGACACGGTGATCACGACGATCGTGCCCAGCGGTCCGGTGATCCTGATCGGGCATTCGATGGGCGGGATGGCCGCGTTGGCGTGCGCGCGTCAGAACCCCACCCTGGTGTCGAGCAGGCTGGCGGCCGTCGCGTTGATCGCCACGGCCGCCGGCGGCCTCGCCGACGCCGGGCTCGGACGGATGCTCCGCAGTCCCGCGCTGACCGCGTTCCACGCCGCGGTTCGCTGGGCGCCCCGCGCGACGGCCGGAACGAAGCGCGCCGGGTGCGGGGTGGGTGCGGCACTGATGCGGCTCGCGGGCAGTCGCCGACTCGACCCACGAGTGCTCGCCGTCGCCGCGGCGATGGCGGGGGAGACGTCCGTGGTGACGATGTCCAGCTTCCTGCGGGCGTTCGTCGGGTTCGACGAGTTCGCCGCGGTGTCGCGGCTGTCGACCGTGCCGTCACTGGTGCTGTGCGGCTCGGCGGATCTGATGACCCCGTTCGCGCACTCCGCGTCACTCGCCGAGCGGCTGCCGTTGTCGGAGCTCGTCCGGCTGGAGGGTGCCGGGCACTCGGTGATCCTCGAAAGAGCACCCGAGGTGGCCGCGGCGATCGAGGCGCTCGTCGCCCGCGTCGGCGTCCGGTGCCTGACCCCTGCCGGCTGAATCACAGGTCGTGACTGGTGACCAACCCGCTGTGCAGGGCCCGTTCGGCGAGCGCAACGCGCTTCTGGTTCTGCGGCAGATCCTCGACACCGAATTTGCCGAACAGCGTCCGCAGGTGCGCCTTCACGGTGTCGACCGTGAGGAACAGCTCCTCGGCGATCTGCTGATTCGATGCCGGATTCGCGAACGCGGCCCCGTGCTTGTACGGCCGGCACAGGGCGATCAGCACGGACCGCTGTGTCTGGGTCAGCATGCGGATGTTCGGGACCGATCCGGCGACCATCGTCGCGTCGTCGGCGACGCCGCCGAACTCCTGGTAGGTCATCGCCGTCCCGCCGACCCGGACACTGTCACCCGGCCGCAGCCGGCGGCGGCCGGTGATCCGGTCGCCGTTGACGAACGTCCCGTTGCGGGACAGGCCGTCGTCCACGATCGTCCAGTGCCCACCGACGTACTCGAGCACCGCGTGCAGCCGAGAGACCTCGTCGTCGCCGGGCAGTGACAACTCCGACTCGGTGGACCGGCCGACGGTGACCCGAGGATGGTCGGGCGTCAGCTCCCACCGGACCTGACCGCCCCGACCGTCCGACAACGTCAACCGGGCCAGCTCGACACCGTCTGTGGTCACGGATCCATCGTCCCGCTCCGGGCCGGTCCGCGCTACCGGATCGGCGACGCGCCCCGAGCGCCGCCCCGGTCGGGGCGGCGCTCGGGGCGCGGACGAACTCGGGTCAGTGCACGCTGCCGAACAGCGGCCCGCCACCGAACGGCGCCCGGTGCGAGACCGGCTGACCGCCGTCGTCACCGGTGACGCCGTAGTCGAGCGCGGTCTCCGCGGTGATCAGGGTGTCGCCGCTGCGCTGCTCGATGTTCGGGTCGTTGGCCAGCGCGACGATCACCCGACCGACGAACTCGGGGGTCTCGGCGTCCGCGAGCGAGAAGCCCTCGAAGCTGTCCATTCCGCTGGCGATCATCGCCTCGTTCCGGATCAGGCCGAGCCAGAAGCTCAGGGCCGTGACCCCGGTGCCCTTCAGCTCGACCGCCATGTCGGCGGCCATCTTGTCCAGGCCCGCCTTCGACATCCCGTACAGCACCGAGTGCAGGTATCCGCGGGTGCCGAAGGAGGAGATGTTGCCGATGATCCCGGAGCCGCGCGGGACCATGAGCTTGGCCGCCTCCACGCTCGCGACGTAGTGCGCGCGCAGACCGAGGCCGATCAGCGCGTCCCAGTCGGTGACCGGGCGCTGCCAGAACGGCTGCGAGAACCCGGCGTACCCGTCGGCCGGGCCCGCCCACACGTTGTTGATCAGCAGGTCCAGCCGGCCGCCCTGTTCCTCGGCGATCCGGGCGAAGAGCTTCTCGATCTGGGCGTCGTCGCTGTGGTCGCACTGGACGGCGATGCCCTCGCCGCCGCGCTCGGTGATCTCGGCTGCGGTCCGGTCGAGGGGGCTGTCGGTGCCGACCTCGCCGCGCGCGGTCACGTAGACCGTCCAGCCGTC
Source organism: Rhodococcus olei (assembly GCF_039540555.1). Taxonomy (NCBI): domain Bacteria; kingdom Bacillati; phylum Actinomycetota; class Actinomycetes; order Mycobacteriales; family Nocardiaceae; genus Rhodococcus; species Rhodococcus olei. The sequence goes on from NZ_BAABFB010000029.1 coordinate 379,395, forward strand.
CGAGCCGAGCGCCAGGGCGATGCCCTTGCCGACGCTGCGGCTTCCGCCCGTCACCAGCGCGACGCGCCGCTGCTGCTCGCTCATCGCGCCACCTCCGCGAACGCGCCTTCCGTGATCACCGTCTCGGCCGGCAGTGGGCGGGTCATCGCCCACGTCTCGGTGAACCGGCAGACCGACATCTTCCACTCGCCGTCCTCGAGGACGTATTCGTCGTCGTACTCGCCGGTCATCAGCTTCTCGGTGTTGTCGAGCAGGTTGACCTGCCGGAACCGGAGGGTCCAGCGCCCGGTCGCGGTGCCGGGGCCGGTCACCGTGATCTCCGGGTGCATGCCGTGGTGCATGTCGAAGATGACGTGCTTGCCGTCGACCGTGTGCAGGGCGACCTTCGTGAAGATCTCTGCCATCGGCTCGACGTCGTCGAACGCACCGAGCGCGCCGTAGTCGATGCGGGCGCCGCTGCGGATGAAACTGGCGCGAAACTCCTTGGGGTCCTTGGCGTCACATGCGCGCCAGTAGCGGTGCTTGAGTGCCTTGATCGCCTCGACCTGCTCGATGCGGTCGACGCGCCGCGCGAGGTCGGTGTCCATGTTGTCCGTCACGGACCCGACCCTAGAGTGTCGCTCGTCACACTGCTGGTGGTTCTCCCGCTCCGCGGAAAGAGTGCGGTTGCGCGAACCGGCGTGGTCGCGCGCCGGTTTACCGCGAGGCGTGTACTCGCAACCCGCCAGGAACCGGGAGAAGACGGTAGGAGCAACGGACCGGCCGGTCGGATCCGACCGACGACGCGTTCCGATCGGGTGGGCGTCGGACCGCATGGAGGGAATGTGACGGGGCTGTTCGAGACCGGTGAACGTCCTATTGTTGGGCGTTGGGGGTCCTCGGCCCCGGATCGGTGGTGCTCGGATGACGGCGGAACTGGCGTGTGAGTCGTGCGGCGCCGAACTGCCGCCGAGATCGAGATTCTGCAACGAGTGCGGAGCGGCGGTTGCGCCCGCCACGTCGCCTGCGGAGTACAAGCAGGTGACGGTGCTGTTCGCCGATGTGGTGCGGTCGATGCGCATCGCCGCCGCGGTGGACATGGAGCGGTTGCGCGAGATCATGACCGATCTGGTGGAGCACTCGGCGGCGGTGGTGCGCCGCTACGGCGGGACCGTGGAGTTCACCGGGGACGGCGTGATGGCCATCTTCGGCGCCCCGATGGCGTTGGAGGATCACGCCCTGCGGGCGTGCCTTGCGGCGCTTGCCATACAGGAGGAAGCGAACCGGTTGGCCTCGGAGGTGCTGCGCCGCGATGCGGTGGACTTGCGGCTGAGGGTGGGGCTGAACTCCGGTCAAGTGATCGCCGGCGAGATCGGCTCGGGCGTGTTGGGGTATGCGGCGATCGGTGAGCAGGTGGGGATGGCGCAGCGCATGGAATCGGTGGCGCCGCCGGGCGGGGTGATGCTCTCGGAGTCGACCTCGCGGCTGGTCGAGCACGCCGCGGTGCTGGCAGACACCGAGCTGATGACGATCAAGGGCAGGAACGAACCGGTGCCGGTGCGGCGGCTGCTGGGGATCGGCCCGCCACGGGCCCTGGTCGGGCGCACGGAGGCTGGCCTGGTGGGTCGGCGCTGGGAGCTGACGGCGGTCGAAGAGATCGTGGACCGCGCCATCGGTGGCCGTGGTGGTGTGGTGAACGTGGTGGGGGCGCCCGGCATAGGCAAGTCGCGGATGGCGCGGGAGGCGTCGTCGGCCGCGGCCGCTCGGGGGGTCGAGGTGCTGTGGACGTTCTGCGAATCCCACGCCCGTGACGTCCCGCTTCATGCGGTGACCGAGCTGCTGCGTGAAGGCCTCGGCGTTGCCGACCTGGCCGCGGACGCGGCTCGCGCGCGGGTGCGGGAACGAATGCCCGACGCCGACGCGGAGGATCTGCTGCTGCTCGATGATCTACTCGGCATCGCCGACCCGGAGGTGACGCGGCCCCGGTTGGACCCCGGCGCGCGGCGGCGGCGGGTGATCGCGTTGATCAACGCCGTGTCGCTGGCCCGCACCGAACCGGCGTTGTTCGTCGTCGAGGATGCCCAGTGGATCGACGAGGTCAGCGAATCCATGCTGGCCGACCTGCTCGATGTCATCGCGCACATCCCGTCGGTGGTGCTGATCACCGCCCGCCCGGAGTACCGCGGGGCGTTGACGCGGATTCCCGGCGCGCAGACGATAGCGCTTGCCCCGCTGAGTGATTCGGACACCGTGGCGCTACTGGACGAGCTCCTGGGGGTCGACGGCTCGGTCGCGCCGGTCAGGGGCCTCGTCGCCGAGCGAGCCGCCGGGAACCCGTTTTTCGCCGAGGAGATGGTGCGCGAGCTGGCCCAGCGCGGTGTGCTGGCCGGTCGGCGCGGCCGCTATGTCTGTGGCGCCGATGTCGCCGGGATCTCCGTGCCGGCCACGGTGCAGGCCGCCATCGAGGCTCGTATCGACCGGCTCACCGGCCGGGCGAAGCAGGCGATCACCGCCGCGTCGGTGATCGGGGCCCGCTTCGACACCGAGCTGTTGGCCGCGCTGGGCATCGATGCGCCGCTCGACGAGCTGCTGGGCGCGGAGCTGATCGACCGGGTGCACTTCACGGCTGGCACCGAATACGCCTTCCACCACCCGCTGATCCGCGCGGTCGCCTACGAGTCACAGCTGAAGTCCGACCGCGTCCGATGGCACCGGCGCCTGGCCACCGCGATCGAGTCGGGCGACCCGGACTCGACCGACCAGAACGCCGCGCTGATCGCCGAGCATCTCGACGCGGCCGGTGAGTTGCACGCCGCCTACGGCTGGCACATGCGGGCCGCTGCGTGGGCGACGGATCGCGATGTCGACGCTGCCCGGATCAGTTGGGAACGAGCCCGGAAGATCGCCGACGCTCTGCCCGACGACGACCCCGCCCGATTGTCGATGCGCATCGCCCCCCGCACCATGCTGTGTGCCACCCGCGCTCTGGCACGCCGAGTTCAGGAGTCCAGTGACCGCTTCACGGAGCTGCGGGAGCTGTGCGCCGCGGCCGGGGACACGCGCTCGCTGGCCATCGGCATGACCGGGCCGGCAACCGAGCTGTTCTACGCCGGGCGTTCGAGGGAAGCCGCGCGGCTCATATCCGAACAACTGGCGTTGCTCGAGTCGATCGGCGATCCCGCCCTGACCGTGGGGTTGGGGCTCTTCGCGTTCGCCGCCTGGTACGAGATCGGTGAATTCGGTGAGATCCTGCGGTGGTCACACACCGTGATCGACCTGGCCGCCGGCGATCCGGACATGGGCGCAGGCTTCGGCTTCGGATCACCCCTCGCGATCGCGGTGGCATGGCGCGGCACTGCGCGGTGGTGGCTGGGCCGTCCCGGATGGCGCCGAGATCTCCACGACGCCGTCGCGATGGCCCGGCGCAGCACCACGATGAACCTGTGCGGTGTCGTGCTCTGGACCTACGGATTCGCGGTGCAGTACGGGGCGCTGCGGGCCGATGACTCCGTACTGCGCGTGATCGAAGAGGCGGTGCAGACCGCCGAGAGGGCTGGCGACGACATCGCACTGAGCCTGGCCGAGTACACGTTGGCCGTCGGGCTGCTGAATCGGGACGCCGCGGCCGACCGTGACCGCGGGCTGGACCTCATGATGCAGGCCCGTGACATATGGCTGCGCACTCGGGTTGTCGGTCAGATGTTCCCGATCGTCGAGGTCTATGCTGCCGGCGAGAGGGCCAGGGGCGGTGACCGCGATGCTGCGATACCGGTGATGCGCCAGGCCGTGAACGAGCAGTACGAGGCGGGACGGGTTGCGTCGGGCCTCCTCGGCACCGGGGTTCTGGTGGAGACGTTGCTGGAGCGCGGCACCGAGGGCGACCTCGCCGAGGCCCACGAGGCGATCGACCGGCTGGCGACCCTACCGGAAGCGGAAGGCTGGGCGATCCGCGAGGTCATCCTGCTACGGCTGCGCGCACTACTGGCCTGGGCGCAGGGCGACGACTCCTACCGCGACCTGGTCGGACAGTATCGCGCGGTCGCGGAATCGCTCGGCTTCGAAGGACACCTGGCCTGGGCCGAGGCGATGTAGACCCGCTCAGCCGGTCCGCAGGACCTCGACCGTCTCCACACCTCGCGAATGGATCACCGGATACACCGCGGCCGCGAGAACGAGCAACGTCGCGACCACCACTCCGGTGCGCAGCGGCAGCCACAGCAGACCCCAGTCGATCGTGATGCCGTAGTACACAGGCGAGCCCAGCGACCACAGATACGTCAGGCCCACCCCGCCGAGCCCACCGAGAGCGGCGACCAGAAGTGCAAGGAGCGCGGCATGACCGATGACGACGCCCTGCTCTTGGCGAGGTGTCACACCGACTGCCCGCAGCACCGCCCGCTCGCGTCTGCGCTGCACGAGTCCCAGCACGAACACGTTCAGCACACTCACACCCGCGGTCGCCATCACCACGTACCCGGCGATCGTGAACGGCTGCAGGAAGCGGGTGATCCCCTGTGACGCCACGGCGCGCCATTGTTCGTTGTCGTACACCGACAGTCCGGCTCCGAGGCCGCGATAATCGTCACGGTGGGCGCTCGCATCGGCGGCGGTGGGATATTCCACCGCGACCTGGTCGCGGGCGGCTGCCCAGTCGGACCGGGCCAACCCCTCCGACACCAGGACGATGTCGCCGACCGCGGTGTCATCGACGATCCGTGGCCGAAAGATTCCGGCCACCCGGTAACGCTTCGGCCCGTGCACGGTGGGCAGTTCGACCGTTCCGCCCGCGGCAACTCCGAGTCGGCTGGCGGCAACCTCGCTCAGGCCGATTCGGCCTTCCCACAAGCCCTGCCACAACTCGTCGTGGACACCGGTCGGCTGATACAGCGCTTGGCTGTACCAATCACCTGGCGTAACTCCCATTACGAGACGCGACGCCGCCCCTGACGAGATCGTCGATCGCCAGCGCGAACTCACGCTCCGCCCGTCGGCCGCGCCGGTCACCAACCGGAGCGTCGAGTCGGCGACCTGGCTGCCCCTCTGATCGAGTACCGATTGCGCGGAAATCAGCAAGGCAGCGGGCATACGCTCGGCCTTCTGCTCGGCGATCTGCCCGGCGCCGAGCAGTTGCATGCTCTGGGACCCGATCGCCAAGCTGGTGCCAACCGCGAGTATCGCGGCGGACATCGCGAAGAACAGCGGATAACGCCGGACATCTGCACGCAGGAGACGCCCGATATCGGGACGGGCCACGGTGATCCAGTCGATCAGCTTCCCGGCGCCCCGCGGGGCGATCCACACCGTCAGCAGTGCGACTCCGTACAGCCCCACCGCCATGGCGTCGATCCCGAGGTTCAGTGGCAGTGGCCCGCGCTCGAAGATCTTCATCACGACGACGGCGCCCGCGATCAGCCCCGCGCCGGCGAAGAGCGGCCACACCGGAATCGTCCGGGCGCGCTGCACTCCGCCTGCGCTCGCCATCGACGCCAACGGTCCGCCGCGGACCAGCCTGACGGCCGGCCCGACCATCGCGAGGATGCCGCAGACGATGCCCGCCGTCGCTCCGATCACGACCAGGCTCGGCGTGAAATGTGCTGTGATGGTGCCTCCGGAGCCCGCCAGCATGGATTTCCCGGATCGGTCCACGAGATAGGTCCCCAGCAGGAAACCACTGGGCACTCCCGAGAGCCCCCCGAGAACACCGACGACGGCGCCCTCGCCGAGCATCCCGGCGAACAACCCGACAGGAGTGGCGCCGATCGCACCGATGGTCCCCATCACCGCCCGCCGGTCCTCGACGGCCAGCAGGACGGTGTTCACGGCGATGAGGAAACCGACCAGGACACCCGCCAGCGCGGTCATGGTCAAGCTCTGTGCGCCGTTCTCGAACACGGCCGGCTGATGCGGCCGGGGAGGTCCCGCCGTCGCCACGCCCGCGATCACGCGGTCGACGTCGGCCCCGATGTGAGCGCCGGGCGTGGGTAGCACGAACGCGGTCGTGGCGTAACCGGGTGACGAGGACAGCATGCGCGCAGCGGTATCGCCCGAGGGGGCCAGCAGCACGTAGCCGTCGTTGATGTCCTCGAGGCGGTCCACGTCCGGGAAGGTCCAACCGAGGTGCGCCGAACCCGGAGGCAGGCCGGGGATGCGCAACTCCTCGCCGAGCTGCAGGCCATGCCGCTGGGCGATCACCGTCGACATCAGCAGCGGCACACCGGGGCCGGGTGCCGGGTTGTCGTCGCGCGCGTGCCGCTCGCAGTCGAACGGGCCGACCAGAAGCTCGATCTGGCAGGACCCACCGACCAGGAGGAACCCCGGGGTGTCGTCGCCGATGCCGACGGGCGTCAAGCCGGCGACGATCGGGATGACCGCCTGCGCCCCGGTGACTTCTGCGCGCAGACGGTTGATCGTCTCGACCGGCAACCGGCCGCTGATGTTCGGCGTTACCTCGACGACCCCCTTGTCGGCACCGTGGGACAGCGCCGGGCCGAAGGCGTCGAAGGGGCGGGCCAGCTCGGACTTGAGTATCACCGTCCCGAGGACCACCGTCACCCCGAGCGCGACGCCTATCACGCTGAGCAGCGTCCGGCGCCAGTCGGCAGCCAACGCGACCAGGTGGATCCGCCGGAAGGAGAGCCATCGCGCGCGCAGCCGTCGCATCACCGCTCCAGGTTCGGCGCCTCGTCGACTGCCCGCACCGAGCCGTCGACAAGGCGAAGCCGGCGGACCGCGTAGCGCGCCGCGGCGGCCTCGTCGTGTGTGGCCATGACGACCGCTGCGCCGTCCTCGTGCGACAACGCGCGCAGCAGATCCAGGACTTCCGTCGACGAGCGGCTGTCCAGGTTTCCGGTGGGCTCGTCGGCGAGGATGACGGACGGGCGGGCAGCCAGCGCGCGCGCCACCGCAACCCTTTGCATCTGTCCGCCCGACAGTTCGGCCGGCCGGTGTCGGAGCCGGTCCCCGAGCCCGACACGGTACAAAAGCTCCTCGGCGCGCGTGTCAGCCGATCGGGCCGGAACTCCGTCGAGCACCAACGGCAATGACACATTCTCGACGGCGGTCAGCATGGGTACCAAGTTGAAGAACTGGAAGACGAATCCGAGGTTGCGGCGCCGGAACGCAGCGCGGGAGCTCGACCTCATGGCCCACAGGTCCCGGCCGGAGACGACCACACTGCCGGTGTCCGGCGGGTCCAGCCCACCGGCCACGTGCAGGAGCGTCGATTTGCCGGCTCCCGACGGCCCCGTCACGGTAACGAACTCGCCTGCGGCCAACGTGAGGTCGAAATCGACGAGCACGTTCACCTGCTCGTCGCCCCTGCGGTACTGCTTGTCGACGCCCTCGATTTGCAGTACCGGCGTCGCGCGGTCGCAGCGATGTCCGCATCCGGCCGGATCGCCGGTTGGCTGCCGCTGCGCAGGCACGCCACGATCTGTGGGCCGATGCGCACCGCCGGTCGGCAAGGTCATCGCAGATGATCTGTTCCGAAACACTGAATCAGCCCCCGATACAGGCCTGCTCGATCGCGTGCGCCGCCGTGAGTGCGGTCACAGCCGGTACATTTCGCGTGCCATGGCGCATCGCTCGTCTGCGTCGCTCCGCAGCGGTGGATAGTGACGAGGCGCGGGCCGTGCATCCGAGGATGACGTCGCGAAGAGTGCGCGCAGGGCGCCGAGCATCCTGCGGGTCGGGTGCAGGTGCGGGAACACGACTATCGGTCGATGGGCGTGGGTGGCCGCGAAGCTGGACATTGTGCGCCTCCTGTCCCCCCGCGTTGTGATCGATCGTCACTCCCGTGCGGTGGACGCAGCGCAGTAGCGATCCACTGCAATTTCCCCTGGCGTCGGCGGGGTGCTACTCACGTGGCGGCGTCGAGCTTTCCGGCCGCCGTGCGCGCGCCCTCAGGGTGCGATGCTCACAGTGTTCGAGACCTGTGGTGCGGCAGCAGGGCGGCGAGTTCGTCTCGGCTGGTGGTTCCGGTCTTCGTCATGGCCCGGTAGATGTGACTCTCGACTGTGCGCACGGACAGAGTCAGTCGATCGGCGACCGCGCGATTCGACAGCCCTTCACCGACCAGCAGCACGATTTCTCGTTCGCGATCGGTCAGCGGTAACGACGCGGTGACCTGACGGAACACCGGGGTATCGGCGCCGCCACATTGTGCGGCGAGGGCATCCGCGCGTGTCGAGCATCCCAGAGCCGATCCACGTCGTCCTTGGCTGCGATACGCGAGGGCGGCGCGGGCGGCCGCATCGACAGCGGCAATCAGGTCGCCGATGTCCTCGAATCCCTCTGATACCGAATCCAATTCAGCGCCGTCGCCGTGCTGGAGGGCGGAGGCGAACCGCGCCGAGAGACCGGCACGTGGACCCTCGACGATCGACTCCAGTTCGCGCAAGCGGGGTGCCGTGGTGTGGTCCCCGAACTGGGTTGCCGTCTGCAGACAGATCACTTCGGCTCCGAATTGTCCTCTGGCTGCAGCGGTGTCGGCCGCCGACGACACGATGGTGATCGCCTCGCTGACGGCACCCTGGCACGCGGTTGCCCATGCCCGTGCAAGGCTGCGCTCGTAGTCCAGCGGCCGAAAGACACGACGCGGCGTGTCGAGCGTGTCGAGCGCCTCGTCCGACGAACCGCGCATGGCGAGTGCGGTCGCCAGTGGGATCCGATAGCGATACCCCCAGCCGATGGCATGGCCCGAGGCGGACAGTGATGCGACCGTCGGCTCCAGCGTCGAACACGCCGTATCGAGGCGACCCGCGCCGAGGGCGGCCCTCGCCGCGACCGCAGCGCCGAGTAGTTGAGCCGCCCCCGGAAGGTCGGCCGCTTGCGTGCGCACCCGCTCGGCCACCTCCAGGGCGTCGTTCACCCGGCCGGACAGCAGCAGGGCGCTCACGTGTGCGTCGGCGATGTTGAATCTCATGTGCGGAGCGTCGAAGGAACGAGCCGCAAAGTCGTATCCCGCCTCTGCGACCGCCACGGCGTCGCCGGTGCGGCCGGCGTCGGCGAAGATGGTGGCGAGCACCCAGGTGATTTCGGCGCCGACGACCGGAGGCAGGTCATCCAGCGCAAGCCTTGTCGAGGCTTGCACTGCCAGGCTCGGCTGGTCCATCGCAAACCAGTACACCGTGAGGAACGCGTCGATGTAGCGGCGGGCCTGTGACGATGTCGTGCGCGCCGCAGCATCGATGATGTGTTTCGCGTGGGCCGGGTCGCCGAGCGCCCAGAGCATGTTGCTCGCCCGCAGGAAGGCCAACCTGGCGTTCTCGCTGTCGGTCAACGTGCTGGTGGGGATCTCGCCGAGGACAGAATCGGCCTTCTCGCCGCGACCCAGCCAGGACAGTGCATGCGCCCGGACAAAGGTCGGTTCTGGCCCGGCCCCGGCGCGAATCGCCGCTTCCGCGAGCCGATCGGCGAGGGCCAGGTCTCCCAACCAGACGGCGCCCTGGGCTGCCCGGACGAGCAGTTCGGCGTCCGGCGCGACATCGGAGTCGAGGCTCAGTGTGGCGCGGTGCACCACGACTCGCATGTCGTCACGGTCGTTGGATGCGGCCAGTTCGGCGGCGACGAGTCCGCGGAGCCGTCGTAGCCGAGTTGGTGCCGCGCGCCTGCGCCGTACCTCGGCGTAGATCGGGTGCGCCACCCGTACCCTCATCCCGCCGCCGATGGGTTCGAGTGCGATGAGGCCGCGGGTGTCCGCCTCCTCGACGGCCGCCGGATCAGCGATCCGGTTCAGGGCCGCCAGGTCGATCGGCTCCCCGACAGCCAGCGCGTCCAGCACGTCGCCGACTTTCGGGGGAAGGGCGCCGATCCGGGATTCGATCAGCTGGACCAGGCCCGACGGTATGTTCGGATCACCGATCCACCGCCAGCATCCGTGCTGCTGCACGATTCGACGGTCGGCGACCTCCTGTTCGACGATGTTGCGCAGATACAGGACGTTGCCATGAGTGAGCTTCCACAGCCGCCGAGTGGCATCCGGATCCACCGATCCGTCAAGGGCGGCCGACAGCAGCGCGGCGGTCTCGGCGAGCGACAGCGGCGGCAGTTCGAGGCGGTCGAACCGGCCGATCTTCCATATCTCCTGCGCCGCGGCAGGAATCGGTTCACCGTCGAGAACGGTGAGCAACACTTTCGCCGCACCGCGGTGCACGATCTGATGCGTCACGAACATCGACACATCGTCGAGCAGGTGCACATCGTCGACGGCCACCACCACCGTGGCGCCGGACGATGTGGCAGTCAGCGCGCCGAGCACTCCTCGCAGCAACTGAACGGTGTCTGTGACGCCTGATTGCACCCACGCCGTCAATGCGCCCAGCGGAATTGCCCGCCCCGAAGACGTGCCGACCACGAGTCGGCTCTCGCAGCCTTTCGACTCGGCAGCCGACAGTGCTTCCCGGGCGAGCCGGCTCTTGCCCACTCCGGCCGCTCCGTGGACGACGATCCCGGAAACATCCGGCGCCTCGATCGCGGACTCGATGGTTCGCATCTGCCCCGAGCGGCCAATCAAGGGCCACACAGCACGCACCCATGAAGCCTAACCCCTGCCCGGCCTTCGAGTTCCTGGGATCGGCAGCGTCTCCAGTCGATGGCACAGTGGCCTGGCCGGGCAGGTGCCTGCCGTGAGGCCGGCTCACGAGGTGCCCCCATGATCAAGCGAAAAGTCGCGAGACGACAAGGTACTCGTCGGCCCCTCTACGCGCTGGACGGGGAGCTGCGCCCGCTCAGCCGGGGGCCGCGTTCGCGGCGCCGAGCGCGGCCTGCAGGGTCGCCCCGAACGCGCACTCGGACAGTTCCGCGAGCGCGGGATCCTCGTCGAAGTGCTGCGGCGCGCGCATTGCGAGCAGGGTGTTGAGCAGCATGCCCTGGGCGATGAACTGGCGGGCCTTCTCGGGCGTGCAGCCGGTGCGGGTGCGGATCTGGGTGTAGATCCGGGCCATCGCGTCGCGGGCCTGTGCGCCGATCTCAGGCGTGCCCCCGGCGGTGAAGCCGTGCATCATCACCAGCAGCATGTCGCCGTCCGAGACGAGTTCGCCGTAGGCGGCTCCGAGGCGACTCCAGTAGTCGTCGCTGTCGGGAGTGGGGCCGTCGGGTTCGGCCTCGATGCGGTCCAGTTCGGCGTCGAACGCCTCGACGATCCGGTCCAGCGCGCGGGCGAAGACCTCGCGGAACAGTTCGGCCTTGGTGCCGAACATCCGGACCACGTACGGCTGGGAAACTCCCGCCTCCTTGGCGACGGCATCGGTGCTGGTCCCGGACCAGCCGCCGCGCGCGAACGCGGTCGCGGCGGCCGCGAGCACGAGTTCGCGGCGCTCGGCGGCGTTCATACGCGTGGCGGGGCGGGAACCGTTCGTCGCGGGCATGTTGACAGGTTATCACTTGATGCCTTAGCGTCGACAGCAGTTAAGTAATCATTCGATGCTTACAACTCGAAGCCTGCTGTACCTCCGAGTCCACTGAGAACTCCGTTCGAGGAGAAGTGATGACCGCAACCACCGACCTACTGGCCCCGGCGACGGGTGACGCCGCGCCGCCGACACACCGGCGGGTACCGATCTGGCTGGCCGTGCTGGCCGCCTCGCTGCCGATGTTCATGGCCACCCTGGACAACCTCGTGATGACCAGTGCGCTGCCCGTGATCCGCGCCGACCTCGACGCGTCGATCGGGCAGTTGCAGTGGTTCCTCAACGCCTACACGCTCGCGTTCGCGACCCTGATGCTGTCCGCCGCCGGGCTCGGCGACCGCTGGGGTCGCCGGCGCGTGTTCATCGTCGGCATCACGGTTTTCGCGCTCGCGTCGATCGCGTCGGCACTGTCGAACACCGCCGGCATGCTGATCGCGGCACGAGCCGTGCAGGGTGTCGGCGCGGCCGCGATCATGCCGCTGTCGCTCACGCTGCTCGCCGCGGCCGTGCCGGTCGCCAAGCGGGCGCTCGCGATCGGCGTGTGGGGCGGGGTGTCCGGGCTGGGTGTCGCGCTCGGCCCGGTGATCGGCGGCGCCGTCGTCGACGGTGTCTCCTGGCAGGCGATCTTCTGGATCAACGTGCCGGTCGCGGTGGTCGCGGTGCCGTTGGCGATGTACGCCCTCGGTGAGTCCCGCGGCCGGCGGCAGGGCCTGGACTTCCCGGGTGTCGCGCTCGCCGGTGCCGGCGTCTTCCTCGGCGTGTGGGCCATCGTGCACGGCAACGACGACGGATGGACCTCGGCGACCGTGCTCGGCACCCTGGCTGTCGCGGCGCTCGCGCTGTGCGCGTTCGTGATTCGCGAGATGCGCACCGACAGCCCGGTCATGCCGATGCGGATGTTCCGCTCCCGCAGCTTCAGCGTCGCCAACGTGATCGGACTGATGTTCAGCCTCGGCATGTTCGGGTCGGTGTTCCTGCTCTCCCAGTATCTGCAGATCGTGATGGGCTACACGCCGCTGCAGGCCGGCCTGCGGACGCTGCCGTGGACCGCCGCGCCGATGATCGTCGCCCCGATCGCGGGGATCCTCGCGCCCCGTGTGGGATTGCGCAGCCTCCTCGTCACCGGTCTGACGCTCCAGGCGACGTCGCTGGTGTGGATGGCGTTCGTGTTCGAGGCCGGCACCTCGTACCCGGCTATGGTGCCCGCCCTCGCGATGGCCGGCGTCGGCATGGGCCTGACGTTCGCGCCGTCGGCGACCGCCGTTCTCGCGGACATGCCCGAGGAGGACCACGCGACCGCCAGCTCGGTCAACTCGACGATCCGGGAGGTCGGCATCGCCCTCGGCGTCGCGATCCTCACCGCCGTCTTCCTGGCGGCCGGTGGCACCCTGACCCCGACCGGGTACGCCGACGCGTTGCGCCCGGCCCTGCTCGTCGGAGCCGCGTCGGTCACCGTCGCGCTCGTGGCCGCACTCCTGATGCCCGGACGGCGCCGCGCCTGAAAATGCGGATGCGGGGCGCACCTCGACCGTGCCAAGGTCGAGGTGCGCCCCGCATCCGGGGTGGAGATCGAATCACGTCAAGAGGTGTTCCCGATGCCCCCGACCCGGGTGGGTCCCGCGCTGCTGAGCTGGGCGTCCCAGCTCGAGGAGTCCACGCTCGCGCAGGCGCGGCAAACCGCCGCGATGCCGTTCATCCATCCGCACGTCGCGCTGATGCCCGACGCGCACGCAGGCAAGGGAAGCGCGGTCGGAACGGTGATTCCGACCCGCGGCGCGGTGATGCCCGCTGCCGTCGGTGTCGACATCGGCTGCGGAATGATCGCCGTCCGCACCGGATTCACCCGCGCCGACGTCGACGCCCGCATCGCCGCCACCGGCATCGGGCTCGGGGCGCTGCGGCGCTCCGTCGAATCGGCGATCCCGCTCTCGCCCGGCCACTACAACCGCGACACCCACGGCTGGAAGTTCACCGCGGCCCGGATCGCCGAACTCGAGGACCTCGCCGCGGCCGACGGCGTCGACCTGACCCACTCGCCGAAATGGCGGGAGCAGCTCGGATCTCTCGGCGGCGGAAACCATTTCATCGAGCTGTGCCTCGACGAGACGGACCGGGTGTGGCTGTTCCTGCACAGCGGCAGCAGGGGCGTGGGCAACCGGATCGCCCAGCATCACATCCGGGTCGCGCAGCAGGCGTGCGCGCAGCGGCACGTGCGCCTGCCCAACCGCGACCTGGCCTACCTGACCGAGGGCACTGCCGAGTTCGACAGGTACCTGCGCGAGCTGCACTGGGCGCAGCGCTTCGCCTACCTCAACCGCGCCGAGATGATGGACCGCTTCGGTGCCGTGTTCGCGCGCTGGATGGGCACCCCCGACCACCGCGAGACCGAGCGGACGAACTGTCATCACAACTACACCCGCAAGGAGATGCACGGCGGCGAAGAGGTCTGGCTGACCCGCAAGGGCGCGGTCGACGCGCACGCCGGGGTGCGGGCGGTCATCCCCGGATCGATGGGGACCCACTCGTACGTGGTCGAGGGACGCGGCAATGCCGACGGCCTGTGTTCGGCACCGCACGGAGCCGGCCGGAGGTACTCCCGCACCGAGGCCAAGCGGCGGTTCAGCCAGGCCGACCTGCGCGCCCGGATGACCGGGATCGAGTACCGCGACAGCGCCGAGTTCGTCGACGAGATCCCCGACGCCTACAAGGAGATCGGTGTCGTGATGGACGACGCCCGCGACCTGGTCGTCGTCGTCCACGAACTGCGGCAGATCCTCAACGTCAAGGGGACGTGACGCAGCCGGGCGCGCAGCGCGTCACTGTCCGGGGAACGCGACGGTCGGAGATGCCGCGCCGAGCACGGCGCGCCAGTTGGCGGCGCGCAGCGTGGACTCGGTCAACGCGTCCACGGCCGCGGCGCGGGTCGCCTCCGATCGGGCCCGCTCGATCACCGACCGCCACGCGACGGACGTGTCGGACTCGACCTGGACCGCGAGCTGGATCGCGGTGGTCGGATCGGTGACCGGGAACGGGATCGTGTATCCCGCCTCGGCGCCCGGCGGGGTGACGCTCGCCGCCGACAGCGCGTCGATCGTCGCGTCACGGCGAGCCCGATGCGCCGCGGTGTCCGCCGCGATCTGTGCGGACCGCGCCGGATTCGAGAACGCGGCGACGATGCCGTAGGCGAACACCGCGGCGTGCTCGGCGCGCAGCGCGTCGACGAGTGCCTGCTGCTCGGAACCGAGCGTGGTCGACGAGCCGCTCGCCGGCGGCGCGGTCGGGGAGGTGGTCACAGCAGCATCACCGCCTGCTCGGCGGCGATCGCCGCGCTGATCGAACCGAGCAGTCCCGCCCGGTGTCCGTCGAGTCGGCGCGCGAGAGTGGCTGCGCCACGCTGGGATTCGCCGAGCATCGCGCGCAGCTCGTCCACCGTCGGGGGCGGGGCCGCGGGTGCGGTGGTGGTCACGGCGGACGCGCTCGTCGAGGACGGGACGCCGCCCGCGGCGCGGGCGATCTCGGCCGCCAGGGCGTCCCCGTGGGCGGTGCGTTCGGCCGCGATCACGCCGAGTGCCGCCGTCCGCTCCGGAGCGAGCGCAATCGCCGCGCCCGCGGCGGCCGCATCCCGGCGGGCCGCGGTGAGCGCGGACAGCAACGGGTCGGGCTCGTCCGCGCCGTCACGGTCGCCGGTGCCTGCGCATCCCGCGGCGGCGGCGACGGTCACGACACCGAGGGCCGCGGCGCCCGCTTTGAGTGCGGACCGTCGGCTCAGCGCGGGTCGTCGGGGCGGCGCGGAAGGGGGTGGAAGCGCGGGGGCTGATGGCACGGCGCCCATCTTGTCAGGTGCCGAGCGCGGGGCGGCGCAGGGCGGTCGCCGCGCCGTGGTCGACCGCGGCCGCCGGGGCGGCGTCGCCGCGCGTCGCGCCGTGGTGGTCACGGGGCCGTCGAATGCGCGATATCCTTGATCCTCGCATTGAGACTTTTGTGATCCGACCACAACTGAACGAGGAGCTCTACTGATGCCGGTGCCGCCGAGGGAGAAGGTGGTCGAGCTCGTCTCCGACCTGATCCGTCACCAGGGGTTCGACCTGGAGGACGTGACGGTCTCGCAGGCCGGCAGTCGCAGTGTGGTCCGGATCATGGTCGACAGCGACGCCGGGCTCGGACTCGACTCGGTCGCCGACCTGAGTCGCCTGATCTCCGAGCGTCTCGACGCCGTCACCGAATTCGGCGAGACGCCCTACACCCTCGAGGTGACCTCTCCCGGCGTGGACCGGCCGCTGACCGAACCCCGGCACTGGCGCCGGGCCCGCGGTCGCAAGGTGCGCGTCGACCTGGCCGACGAGAAGGTCGTCGGCCGCATCGGCGCGCTGGGCGAGGGCGCCGTGGCGCTGGTGGTCCCCGCCAAGGGCGGCCCGGTGGTGCGCGAGATCCCGCTCGCCGACGTGGTGAAGGCCGTGGTTCAGGTCGAGTTCTCGCCGCCGAACGCGGCGGAGCTGGAGCTGGCGGGCGGTGTGGCGGACGGGCGCGTGGCGGCCGGCGAACCGGGCGAGACCGACCTCGGCGGCACAGACGACGACACAGACGACGAAATCCACGTGGAGGGGTAGACAAGTGCATATCGAAATGTCGGCGCTGCGGGCGATCGAGGACGACAAGGGCATCTCGGTCGAGACGATCATCGAGACGATCAAGAGCGCCCTGCTGACCGCCTACCGGCACACCGAGGGGCATCAGCCGCACGCCCGGATCGACGTCGACACGAAGACCGGTGAGGTCCGGGTGATGGCCCACGAGGTCGACGTCGACGGCAACATCGTCGGCGAGGAATGGGACGACACCCCCGAGGGCTTCGGCCGGATCGCCGCGACCACCGCCCGCCAGGTCATCCTGCAGCGGCTGCGCGACGCCGAGCACGAGAAGAGCTACGGCGAGTTCTCCACCCACGAGGGCGAGATCGTCGGTGGCGTGATCCAGCGGGACACCCGCGCCAACGCCCGCGGCGTCGTCGTCG
This sequence comes from Rhodococcus olei, assembly GCF_039540555.1. NCBI lineage: Bacteria > Bacillati > Actinomycetota > Actinomycetes > Mycobacteriales > Nocardiaceae > Rhodococcus > Rhodococcus olei. The sequence continues at coordinate 395,793 of NZ_BAABFB010000029.1, forward strand.
TCCGGATCGGCAGCGAGGCCACCGGCGCCGAGGGCATCCTGCCCGCTGCCGAGCAGGTGCCGGGCGAGGTGTACGAGCACGGCGAACGGATCAAGTGCTACGTCGTCGGCGTCACCCGGGGGCAGCGGGGCCCGCAGATCACCCTGTCCCGCACCCACCCGAACCTGGTTCGGAAGCTGTTCGCGCTCGAGGTGCCGGAGATCGCCGACGGGTCCGTCGAGATCGTCGCGGTCGCGCGCGAGGCCGGTCACCGGTCGAAGATCGCGGTCGCCTCCCGGGTGCCGGGGCTGAACGCGAAGGGCGCCTGCATCGGCCCGATGGGGCAGCGGGTCCGGAACGTGATGAGCGAGCTGGCCGGCGAGAAGATCGACATCATCGACTACGACGAGAACCCGGCGAAGTTCGTCGGCAACGCACTGTCGCCGTCGAAGGTGGTGTCGGTCACAGTGGTCGACGCCGACGCGCGCGCGGCCCGGGTCGTGGTGCCGGACTTCCAGTTGTCGCTGGCCATCGGCAAAGAGGGGCAAAATGCCCGCTTGGCCGCGCGGCTCACCGGCTGGCGGATCGACATCCGCAGCGACGCGGCGCCCGAGTCGGGTGCTCATCCGGGCCCGTCCTCGACGCGTGTCTAGGGGCGGCATGCGCGGTTCGGTCGACAACAGCGGTAGAGTGGTCAATGGCTCGGCATGAGTTCTCTGCAGACGTGCGCCTTCGCCCCGGTCAACCGGTGCGAACGTGTGTCGGCTGTCGGAAACCCGCGCCGGCCGCCGATCTGCTGAGGGTCGTGGCACGACAGACCGGGCCGGAAGGCTGGGTGGTGGTGCCCGATCCGGGACGCAGGCTTCCGGGTCGAGGTGCGTGGGTGCACCCGGACCGGAGGTGTCTGGGTCAGGCGGAGAAGCGACGAGCGTTCGGCAGAGCGCTGCGAGTGTCCGGAAGCCTGGACACAGCGGCCCTCGGTCTCGCGATCGGAACGGATCACGCGACCGAACCGCACCCACAACAGAGCAGTACCTCGTGAACACGACAGTGAACGCCTCGTGCACACGACCCGTGAACAACGAGGCACCACCTCTCGAGAAGAGTCAGGCAAACACACTCATGAGCACACCGTGAAGCACCAACGATGATCGTCCATCGGAGTTAACCCGAGGTCGTGCGGGCACCCAGCCGCGCTCGACCTCTCAGTAGAGGAGAGCAGTGGCAGGCAAGGCCCGCGTGCACGAGTTGGCCAAGGAACTCGGTGTCACCAGTAAGGAACTTCTCGCTCGGCTCAAGGAGCAGGGCGAATTCGTGAAGTCGGCGTCCTCCACCGTGGAGGCGCCGGTTGCGCGACGGCTGCGGGAATCGTTCCCGTCGGCCAAGGGCGAGGCGGCTCCCGCCGCCGCGCGCCCGGAGGCCGCGAGGCCGGTCACCACCGCCAAGCCCGGCGGACCCCGTCCCGGCCCGAAGCCGGCCGCTCCGGCGCCGGCCGCCCCCGCGGCTGCGGCACCCGCGGCCCCGGTGGCCGCGGCACCCGCCGCTCCGGCGCCCGGAGCCCCGAAGCCGGGCGTGCCCGGCCCGAAGCCCGCGGCTCCGGCCCCGGCCGCTCCGGTCGCCCCCGCGGCCAGTGCCGCGCCGGCGGCTCCGCGTCCCGCGGCGCCCGGACCGAAGCCCGGTCCGAAGGCCCCGCGGGTCGGCAACAACCCGTACTCGTCGGCTCCGGCCGAACCCCGCGCCCCGCGCCCGACCCCCGGTGCGCCGCGTCCCGGTGGACCCCGCCCGGGCCCGGCCCAGGGTGGTCCGCGTCCGGTTCCGGGTGCCCCGCGCCCGGCCGCCGGTCCCGGTGGTCCGCGTCCGGCGCCCGGCCAGGGCGGCCCGCGGCCGAGCCCCGGCTCGATGCCCCCGCGTCCGAACCCGGGTGCGATGCCCGCGCGTTCGTCCCGTCCGGCTCCCGGTGCCGGTCGCCCCGGTGGTGGCCGTCCGGGCGGTCCGGGCGGTCGTCCCGGCGGCGGTGGCGGCGGCTACCGCGGTGGCGGTGCTCCCGGTGCCGGTGGTGCAGGCGCTCCCGGTGGAGCTCCCGCAGGCGGATTCCGCGGTCGCCCCGGTGGCGGCGGTGGCCGTCCGGGTCAGCGTGGTGCTGCGGCCGGCGCGTTCGGTCGTCCCGGCGGCGCCCCGCGTCGCGGTCGCAAGTCGAAGCGGCAGAAGCGGCAAGAGTACGACTCGATGCAGGCGCCCGCCGTCGGCGGCGTGCGGCTGCCCCGCGGCAACGGTGAGACCATCCGGCTCGCCCGCGGCGCGTCCCTGTCCGACTTCGCGGAGAAGATCGACGCGAACCCGTCGGCCCTGGTCCAGGCGCTGTTCAACCTGGGCGAGATGGTCACGGCGACCCAGTCGGTCAACGACGAGACCCTCGAGCTGCTCGGCAGCGAGATGAACTACAACGTTCAGGTCGTCAGCCCGGAGGACGAGGACCGCGAGCTGCTGGAGTCGTTCGACCTCACCTACGGCGAGGACGAGGGCAGCGAGGAGGACCTCGAGTCCCGCCCGCCGGTGGTCACGGTCATGGGTCACGTCGACCACGGCAAGACCCGACTGCTCGACACCATCCGCAAGGCCAACGTCCGCGAGGGCGAGGCCGGCGGCATCACCCAGCACATCGGCGCCTACCAGGTGCTGACCGAGCTGGACGGCACCGAGCGGCTGGTCACCTTCATCGACACCCCGGGTCACGAGGCGTTCACCGCCATGCGTGCCCGCGGCGCGAAGGCCACCGACATCGCGATCCTCGTGGTCGCGGCGGACGACGGCGTGATGCCGCAGACCGTCGAGGCGATCAACCACGCCCAGGCGGCCGACGTGCCGATCGTGGTCGCGGTCAACAAGATCGACAAGGAAGGTGCCGACCCGGCGAAGATCCGCGGTCAGCTCACCGAGTACGGACTCGTGGCCGAGGAGTACGGCGGCGAGACCATGTTCGTCGACATCTCCGCCAAGCAGGGCACCAACATCGAGCAGCTGCTCGAGGCCGTCCTGCTCACCGCGGACGCGTCGCTCGACCTGCGTGCCAACCCGGACATGGACGCCCAGGGTGTTGCCATCGAGGCGCACCTCGACCGCGGCCGCGGCCCGGTGGCGACCGTGCTGATCCAGCGCGGCACCCTGCGGGTCGGCGACTCGATCGTCGCCGGCGACGCCTACGGTCGCGTCCGGCGCATGGTCGACGAGCACGGCGACGACGTGCTCGAGGCGCTGCCGTCGCGTCCGGTGCAGGTCATCGGCTTCACGTCGGTGCCCGGCGCGGGCGACAACCTGCTCGTCGTCGACGAGGACCGGATCGCCCGGCAGATCGCGGACCGGCGCAACGCCCGCAAGCGCAACGCGCTGGCCGCGCGGAGCCGCAAGCGCATCAGCCTCGAGGACCTCGATGCCGCGCTGAAGGAGCACAACGAGCTCAACCTCATCCTCAAGGGCGACAACTCCGGCACCGTGGAGGCCCTGGAGGAGGCGCTGCTCGGGATCGAGATCGACGACGAGGTGCAGCTGCGCGTCATCGACCGCGGTGTCGGTGGCATCACCGAGACCAACGTCAACCTGGCGTCGGCGTCGAACGCGATCATCATCGGATTCAACGTCCGCGCGGAGGGCAAGGCGACCGAGCTCGCCAACCGCGAGGGCGTCGACATCCGGTACTACTCGGTGATCTACCAGGCCATCGACGAGATCGAGAAGGCCCTCAAGGGCATGCTCAAGCCGGTCTACGAAGAGGTCGAGCTCGGCAAGGCGGAGATCCGCGCCATGTTCCGGTCCTCCAAGGTCGGCAACATCGCGGGCTGCCTCGTCACCTCGGGCATCATGCGGCGCAACGCGAAGGCGCGCCTGCTGCGTGACAACGTGGTTGTCGCGGAGACGATCACCATCTCCTCGCTGAAGCGGGAGAAGGACGACGCCACCGAGGTGCGCGAGGGTTACGAGTGCGGTCTGACCGTCACGTACAGCGACATCAAGGTCGGTGACGTGATCGAGGCGTACGAGCTGCGCGAGAAGCCGCGCGACTAGCGGTCGACCGTCCCGCGGGCCCCGGCCGGGGCCCGCGGGACGTCACCGGTGACCTCGGGAGGTCGGTTGTATCTCGGTGCCCTCGAACTGGACATCCTGTTGGGCGACGTGCGGTCATTGAAGGAGAAGCGGTCGCTGGTCAAGCCGGTGATCGCGGCGCTGGCCCGCTACGGGGTCTCGGTCGCCGAAACCGGCGATCAGGACCGGTACCGCCGCAGCCTGATCGGAGTCGCGGTCGCGAGTGCCGACGTCGCCCATCTCAACGAGATCCTCGACACCTGCGAGCGGACCGTCGCGGCCCGTCCGGAGCTGCAGTTGCTGGCCGCTCGCCGGCGGATGTTCGGACCCGAGGACTGATCACCCGAACCAGGGTGTACAACCATTGACTGACGGCACCGCCGTCGCGTGAGATCGACGGCGGTGCCGTCGTATGAGAAGGGACTTCGGTCATGGCAGATCCGGCGCGGGCGCGCAAGCTCGCCAAGCGCATCGCGACGATCGTGGCGTCGGCGATCGACCACGAGATCAAGGATCCGCGCTTGGACTACGTCACCATCACCGACGCGAAGGTCACGGCGGACCTGCACGACGCCACCGTGTACTACACGGTCCGCGGCGTGGACCTGGACACCGCCCCGGACCTCGAGGGTGCGGCGGCGGGGCTCGCGAAGGCGACCGGTGTGCTGCGCTCCAAGGTGGGTGCGGGCACGGGGGTCCGATTCACACCGACATTGACGTTCGTCGCGGACACCGTCCCGGACGCGGCACGGCACATGGAGGAGTTGCTCGCCCGCGCGCGGGCGGCCGACGACGAGGTCGCGAAGTCCCGTGAGGGAGCGACCCACGCCGGTGAGGCCGACCCGTACAAGGAGCCGCGCGCGGCCACCGAGGACGACGACTTCCCGAGCGACGCCGACTAGGGCCCGGCGATGACCGTGACCGCCCACACCGCCGCCACACCGGAGCCCGCCGAGGACGCCGATCTCGCGGCGGCCGTCGCGCTGCTGTCCGAGGCCACCTCGGTGACGGTGCTCTGCCACGTCCAACCCGACGCGGACACCATCGGGAGCGGGTTGGCGCTGGCGCTCGCGCTGGATCGGCGCGGTACCCCGGTCCAGGTGTCGTTCGCGCAGCCGGACGTGCTGCCGGAGTCGATGCGAACCCTGCCCGGCGTGCACCTGCTGGTCCCGCCGGATCGGGTGGCGGCGGAGGTGGACCTGGTGGTCACGGTCGACTGCGGTAGCCGGGGTCGGCTCGGGCGTCTGGGGGACCGTCTCGACACCGCGCGGACCAGCCTGGTCATCGACCACCACCGGTCGAACACCCGCTACGGCCGGTACAACCTGATCGACGACTCGGCCGAGGCGACCGCGGCGGTCCTCGCCCCGCTGTTCGACCTCTGGGGTGTGGAGATCGACCGGGACATCGCCCACTGCCTGTTCGCGGGTCTGGCCACCGACACCGGGTCGTTCCGGTGGGTGCAGCCGGGCACGCACTCGCTGGCCGAGCGGCTGATCGACACCGGCATCGACTCGGCGGCGATCACCCGCCGCCTGCTCGACACCCATCCGTTCGGCTGGTTGCCGATGCTGTCGTCGGTCCTCGGGTCGGCGCAGCTGGTGCCCGGCGCGGCCGGCGGACACGGCCTGGTGTACGCGCTGGTCCGGCACCAGGACACGGTCGGGATGGGCGCCGAGGAGATCGAGTCCGTGATCGACATCGTCCGCACGACCGCGGAGGCGGAGGTGGCGTCGGTGTTCAAGGAGAACGAACCGGGCCTCTGGTCGGTGTCGCTGCGGTCGAAGTCGGCGGTCGACGTGTCCGCCGTCGCCGCGGCGCTCGGCGGTGGCGGGCACCGGTTCGCGTCGGGGTACACCGCAGAGGGTGACGCCGACTCCGTGGTCGCCGACCTCATCGCCGCCGTTGGCTGACGTCGACACGTCCCCGGAATCGGCGGCGCGGCCGACCGCGGGGGTCGACCCGGGGCCGCCGGCCCGCCGGATCCTCGGCCTCGCGGTGCCTGCGCTCGGTGTCCTGGCCGCCGAACCGCTGTACCTGCTGTTCGACCTCGCCGTCGTCGGTCGTCTCGGCGCGCTCGCGTTGGCCGGTCTGGCCGTCGGCGGGCTGGTCCTCGCGCAGGTCAGCACCCAGCTGACCTTCCTGTCCTACGGCACCACCGCCCGCGCGTCCCGGCTGCACGGTGCGGGGGACGAACGCGGCGCGGTCGGGGAGGGCGTGCAGGCGACCCACCTCGCCGCCGGGATCGGCGTCGCGATCGTCCTCGCGGTGCAGGTCCTGGCCGGGCCGGTGACCGCTGCGATCGCCGGTGGCTCCGACATCGCGACCGAGGCGGAGCGCTGGCTGCGGATCGCGGTGATCGGGGCGCCGCTGATCCTGATCGCGATGGCAGGCAACGGCTGGATGCGCGGCGTCCAGAACACGCTGCGACCGTTGCGGTTCGTGCTCGCGGGTCTCGCGGTGTCCGCGGCCGCGTGCCCGGTCCTGGTGCACGGCCTGCTGGGGGCGCCGCGGCTGGAACTGGCCGGATCGGCGGTCGCGAACGTGGCCGGGCAGTCGGTGACCGCCGTGTGCTTCGTGGCGGCGCTGGCGCGGTCGCGGGTGCCGTTGCGCCCGCGTGCGTCGGTGATGCGGGCACAGGTCGTGCTCGGGCGGGACCTGATCCTGCGCAGCCTCGCGTTCCAGGCCTGCTTCCTGTCCGCCGCCGCGGTCGCGTCGCGGTTCGGGGCGGCGGCCGTCGCCGCGCACCAGGTGGTGCTGCAACTGTGGAACTTCGTGGCACTGACCCTCGACTCGCTGGCGATCGCCGCGCAGACCCTGGTCGGGGCCGCGCTCGGCGCCGGTCACACGGCCTCGGCGAAGGGGCTGGCACGCCGGCTGACCGGATGGTCGACCGTGTTCGCGGTCGCGCTGGCCGCGGTGTTCGCGCTCGGACACACCGTGATCCCGACGCTGTTCACCGACGATGCCGAGGTCCTCGGCGAGGTACAGGTGATCTGGTGGTTCTTCGTCGCGATCATCCCGTTCGCAGGGGTGGTGTTCGCACTCGACGGTGTGCTGCTCGGTGCCGGTGACGCGGCCTACCTGCGGACCGCGACCCTGGCCTGCGCGCTGGTCGGGTTTCTGCCGCCGATCTGGCTCGCGTTGGTGTACGACTGGGGGCTGGCCGGAATCTGGTCGGGTCTGACTGCGTTCATGGTGCTACGGATGCTCGCCGTCGTGTGGCGTGCGGGTTCGGGTCGATGGGCCGTCGGCGGTGCCGACATTCAGGTGGGAAGGTAGTGGGCGTGACACGGAAGTTGTGGGCGGTGAGCGACACCCATGTCGGACACAAGGGCAACCGCCCGATCACCGAGGAGCTGTATCCGGAGTCGCCGCAGGACTGGCTGATCCTCGCCGGCGACGTCTCGGAGAAGACCGACGACCTCGCGTGGGCGCTGAAGCTGCTGCGCGACCGCTTCGAGAAGGTCATCTGGGTGCCCGGCAACCACGAGTTGTGGACGACCGCGAAGGATGCGGTGCAGATCCACGGTGTGGCCCGGTACGACTACCTGGTCGCGATGTGCCGGGAGCTCGGCGTGCTCACCCCGGAGGATCCGTACCCGGTGTGGGAGGGCGCGGGCGGTCCGGCGACGCTGGTGCCGATGTTCCTGCTCTACGACTACACGTTCCGGCCGGACGGGACCGCGACGAAGGAGGAGGCGCTCGAGTACGCGCGCGACAAGAACGTCGTCGCGACCGACGAGTTCCTGCTCTCCTCCGAGCCGTACGCGACCCGCGACGCCTGGTGCCAGGCGCGCCTCGACCTGACCCGCGCCCGGCTCGACGAGTTGGACCTGTCGATCCCGACGGTCCTGATCAACCACTTCCCGCTCGTCCGTGAACCCACGCGGGTGCTGTTCCACCCCGAGTTCTCGCTGTGGTGCGGCACCGAGCAGACCGCCGACTGGCACACCCGCTACAACGCGATCTGCAGCGTCTACGGGCACCTCCACATTCCGCGGACCACCTGGTACGACGGGGTCCGGTTCGAGGAGGTCTCGCTCGGCTACCCCCGCGAGTGGCAGCGCCGCGGCCTGCCCGACCGGCTGCTGCGTCAGATCCTCCCGGTCCCGGAGTACGCACCGGGCACGCTCAACAAGTGGGGTGGTCATTTCAAGGTCACTCCCGAGCAGGAGGCCGAGATGGAACGAATGAGGGCGGCGCGCGCGTGATCGAGAAGATTCTTCCCGCCGGAGTCGAGTACGCCGAACTGTTCTCCGACCCGCCGGAGCTGACGCCGCACCCGAGCGAGGCCGCGCTGATCGCGCGGGCCGTCGACAAGCGCAGGCGCGAATTCGTCACCGTCCGGCACTGTGCCCGCGAGGCGATGGGCAAGCTCGGGGTCGAACCCGCGCCGATCCTGAAGGGGGAGAGGGGCGTTCCGCTGTTCCCGCGCGGGGTGGTCGGGAGTCTGACGCACTGCGACGGCTACCGCGGCGCGGTGCTCGGGTACTCGATGGCCGTGCGGTCCGTCGGCATCGACGCCGAGCCGCACGGGCCGCTGCCGGACGGGGTGCTGGACGCGGTCAGCCTCCCCGCCGAACGGGAGTGGCTGGCGGGTGCCGGGGAGGGCATCCACTGGGACCGGCTGCTGTTCTGCGCGAAGGAGGCCACCTACAAGGCCTGGTTCCCGCTCACGCACCGGTGGCTGGGCTTCGAGGACGCGCACATCACGTTCGCGCTGGAACGGTCCGGCGAGGACGGCACCACCGGGACCTTCCACTCCGACCTGTTGATCTCGGGGGAGACGAACGACGGTCCGCCGCTGTCGTCGTTCGACGGGCGCTGGCTGGTCGACGGCGGCCTGGTGATCGCCGCGATCACCGTCCAGTAGTGTCGAAAGCCGTGTCCGCTCACCGCCCCCCGTCCTCCGGCCTGCACGGCGCCGGGCTGCTGATCGTCGACAAGGACGCCGGGATGACCAGTCACGACGTCGTCGCCCGGTGCCGGAAGATCCTCGGCACCCGCAAGGTGGGGCACGCGGGCACCCTCGACCCGATGGCCACCGGGGTGCTCGTCCTCGGTGTCGAGCGCGCCACGAAACTGCTCGGCCTGCTGTCGCTGACCACCAAGGCGTACTCGGCGACGATCCGGCTGGGACAGGCCACGACCACCGACGACGCCGAGGGCGAGGTGCTCTCGGAGGCCGACGCCGCCGCGGTCACCGACGACGGGATCGCCGGCGTGATCGCGACCCTGACCGGCGACATCCTCCAGGTCCCCACCCGGGTCAGTGCGATCAAGGTGGACGGTCAGCGGGCCCACAAGCTGGTCCGGGAGGGCGCCGACTTCGAGCTCGCCGCCCGCCCGGTGACGGTGGGTCGGTTCGACGTCACCGCCACCCGCCGGGACGGCACGTTCGTGGACCTCGACGTCGACGTCGAGTGTTCCTCCGGCACCTATGTGCGGGCCCTGGCCCGCGACCTCGGCGCCGCGCTCGGCGTCGGCGGGCACCTGACGGCGCTGCGGCGCACCCGGGTCGGGCCGTTCGGGCTCGACCACGCCCGCACCCTCGAGCAGCTCGCCGACGACCCCGCGGTCAGCCTCGACATCGACCAGGCGTGCCGGACCGCGTTCGCTCATCGGCCGATCAGCGCCGAGGAGGCGGACTCGCTCAGTCAGGGGCGCTGGCTCGACCCGATCGGCATCCCCGGTACCTACGCCGCGATCGACCCGGACGGACACACCATCGCGCTGCTGCAGGAACGCGGCCGCCGCGCCAGTTCCGTGATGGTGGTACGCCCGGCGACACTGCGCGGGCTGTAGGGGCCGATCAGGCCTCGACGAGCCAGATCGCCTGCGCGGCAGGGTTTCCCAACTCCACCGTGTCGCGGTCGCCGAGACGGACCGAGATGGTGCCTGCGAAGTCGCGGCGCTCGAGCACCGTGATCGTCAGGTCGAGCCGGATGCCGACCGTGTCGAAGTAGCGCAGCATCGCCGGATCGGAGTCGGAGATCCGCGCGACGGTGCCGGACTCGCCGTCGGCGAAGTCGCTGAGCTGGCGCGCCGGCGGGGTCGGGATGGTGCCGTCCGCCGCCGGAATCGGGTCGCCGTGGGGATCGCGTTCGGGATGGCCGAGCTTGGCGTCGATCCGCTCGATCATCAGGTCCGAGACCGCGTGCTCGAGCACCTCCGCCTCGTCGTGCACCTCGTCCCAGCCGTACCCGAGTTCGCCGACGAGGTACGTCTCGATCAGCCGGTGCCGCCGCACCATCGCGACCGCCGCCGCGCGTCCGCGGTCGGTCAGCGAGATCGACCCGTAGCGGGCGTGGTCGACCATGCCCTGGTCGGAGAGCTTGCGGATCGCCTCGGACACCGTGGACGCCGAGACCCCGATCTTCTCCGCGAGCATCTTCGTCGACACCTGCTCGCCGGACCACTCGCCGGCCGTCCAGATCACCTTCAGGTAGTCCTGCGCGACCGTCGTCAGGCCGACTCCACCGCTCGCCCCGTCCGAACCACTTCTACGCTCACGCACGGCACCGAGCTTAGGCAATGCACAGCTGGTGTGGCACCCCGACACTCGCGAGGTGATGCCGAACGTGACGGTCGTCGCGGCGGGTCGTAGGCTTCCAGGCGTGCAGAGATGGCGAGGGCTCGACGACGTTCCTGCCGACTGGGGCCGTTGCGTACTCACGATCGGTGTTTTCGACGGTGTGCATCGTGGGCACGCCCAGCTGATCAGTCGCGCGGTCAAGGCGGCGAGCGAACGCGGAATCCCGAGTGTGCTCATGACTTTCGACCCGCACCCGATGGAGGTCGTGCGCCCGGGCAGTCACCCGGCACAGCTGACCACCCTGTCGCGGCGGGCGGAGCTGGCCGAGTCGTTGGGTATCGACGTGTTCTGCGTCATCCCGTTCACCACGGAGTTCATGAAACTCAGCCCGGAGCAGTACGCGCACGAGATCCTCGTCGAGCGACTGCACGTGGCGGAGGTCGTGGTCGGTGAGAACTTCACGTTCGGGCGCAAGGCCGCAGGCAACGTGGACCTGCTGCGCCGGATGGGGTCGCGGTTCGGGTTCGCGGTCGACGGGGTGAACCTGCTCGCCGAGCACGCGGTGACGTTCTCGTCCACCTACATCCGGTCGTGTGTCGACGCCGGTGACGTCGTCGCCGCCGCGGAGGCGCTGGGCCGGCCGCACCGGGTGGAGGGCGTCGTCGTCCACGGTGAGCGGCGCGGCCGGGACCTCGGGTTCCCGACCGCGAACATCGCGCCGCCCGAGCACGCGGCGATCCCGGCCGACGGCGTGTACGCGGCGTGGTTCACGGTGCTCGCGCAGGATCCCGTCGACGGCTCGCTGCCGCCCGGGGTCGCGTACATGGCGGCGGTGTCGGTCGGGACCAACCCGACGTTCTCGGGCCGCACCCGGACGGTCGAGGCGTACGTGCTCGACGCGTCACCCGACCTGTACGGCCAGCACGTTGCCGTGGATTTCGTCCGGCGGCTGCGCGGCATGGAGCGGTTCGACTCGATCGACGCGCTGATCGCGCAGATGGGCCGGGACGTCGACGACACCCGCACCCTGCTCGCGCGCGCGAACGTCCGGGGATGACGCCCGGCCGGGTCGCCCCGACCGGCTGGTAGCATCGTCCCTCGGTGTGTGCTGCGGTCTGCGGCGGCTGCACCGGCTCGGGCTCGCCCGGGCTTCACCATCGCGCAGACGTCAGTAACAGGAGTGACAGTGGCGCTGACCACCGAAGAGAAGAAGGCCGTCCTCTCCGAGTACGGACTGCACGAGACCGACACCGGATCGCCGGAGGCGCAGGTTGCGCTGCTGACCAAGCGGATCGTCGACCTCACCGAGCACCTGAAGATGCACAAGCACGACCACCACTCCCGCCGCGGCCTGCTGCTGCTGGTCGGACGCCGTCGTCGTCTGCTCAAGTACGTCCAGAAGGTCGACATCGCGCGTTACCGTTCGCTCATCGAGCGTCTGGGTCTGCGTCGATAAGAGATTCGCCGTACCGGCGGACCCCGCGACACGGCGGGTCCGCTCGGACGTGAACATCCCGGTAGCCAACGAGGCGAGTGCATAGACTGGCCTCGTTGGCTACCGGCGTTTGTCGGGTTTCGCGGCCCGGCGGACACGAGCCCCACCCGGATCCACACGGATCCAGCCGGACCCCGCAGTCGTGGCTGTCGGTCTTCGGTAGTGGCCACTCGGACGATCGCGACCCCATGGTCGCGGATCTGCGATTGGCTTCGATCGACGGCCGCCTCCGCGTCAGAGGGAACGCACCCGACGGGTGCGTCGTCGTCGCCACGAGGGCGACGGCCGAGCGGGTTCGGCGAAGACGAGAGGGAGAGAAGAGAAGAGATGACAGTGAATTCCGCAGTCGAGGTCGACGAGGGCGTGTTCGAATCCGCCGCCGTCATCGACAACGGTGCCTACGGCACCCGCACCATTCGTTTCGAGACCGGCCGCCTCGCACAGCAGGCCGCCGGTTCCGTCGTCGCCTACCTGGACGACGAGACCATGCTGCTGTCGGCCACCACGGCCAGCAAGCAGCCCAAGGAGCACTTCGACTTCTTCCCGCTGACGGTGGACGTCGAGGAGCGCATGTACGCCGCGGGCCGCATCCCCGGTTCGTTCTTCCGTCGTGAGGGACGCCCGTCCACCGACGCGATCCTGACCTGCCGCCTGATCGACCGGCCGCTGCGCCCGTCGTTCGTCGACGGCCTGCGCAACGAGATCCAGGTCGTCGTCACGGTCCTGAGCCTGGACCCGAAGGACCTCTACGACGTCGTCGCGATCAACGCCGCGTCCGCGTCCACCCAGATCGCGGGCCTGCCGTTCTCCGGACCGGTCGGCGGCGTGCGCGTCGCGCTGATCACCTCGGACGAGAACAAGGCCGGACAGTGGGTCGCGTTCCCGACCGTCGAGCAGCTCGAGAACGCCGTCTTCGACATGGTCGTCGCCGGTCGCATCGTCTCCGGCTCCGGGGACAGCGCCGACGTCGCGATCATGATGGTCGAGGCCGAGGCCACAGAGAACGTCATCGAGCTGATCGACGGCGGCGCGCAGGCGCCGACCGAGTCGATCGTCGCCGAGGGCCTCGAGGCCGCCAAGCCGTTCATCGCCCGCCTGTGCGAGGCGCAGCAAGCGCTCGCCGCGGCGGCCGCGAAGCCGACCGGCGAGTACCCGCTGTTCCCGGCGTACCAGCCCGACGTGTACGCGGCCGTCGAGGCCGCCGCCACCGAGAAGCTCTCGGCGGCGCTGACGATCGCCGGCAAGCAGGAGCGCGACGACAAGACCGACGAGGTCAAGCTCGAGGTGCTCGAGCAGGTCGCCCCGAGCTTCGAGGGCCGCGAGAAGGAGATCGGCGCCGCGTTCCGGTCGCTGACCAAGAAGCTGGTCCGGCAGCGGATCCTCAAGGACCACTTCCGGATCGACGGTCGTGGCATCACCGACATCCGGTCGCTGTCGGCCGAGGTTGCGGTGATCCCGCGGGCGCACGGCTCGGCGCTGTTCGAGCGTGGCGAGACCCAGATCATGGGTGTGACCACCCTCGACATGATCAAGATGGCACAGCAGGTCGACTCCCTCGGGCCCGAGACCAGCAAGCGCTACATGCACCACTACAACTTCCCGCCGTACTCGACCGGTGAGACCGGCCGGGTCGGCTCCCCGAAGCGTCGCGAGATCGGCCACGGCGCCCTCGCCGAGCGCGCCCTGGTGCCGGTGCTCCCGAGCGTCGAGGAGTTCCCGTACGCGATCCGTCAGGTCTCGGAGGCGTTGGGCTCCAACGGTTCCACCTCGATGGGTTCGGTGTGTGCCTCGACCCTGTCGCTGCTCAACGCCGGCGTGCCGATCAAGGCGCCGGTCGCGGGCATCGCGATGGGTCTGGTCTCCGACGAGGTCGACGGCGAGGCCCGCTACGTGGCCCTGACCGACATCCTCGGAGCCGAGGACGCGTTCGGCGACATGGACTTCAAGGTCGCAGGCACCAAGGACTTCGTCACCGCCCTGCAGCTCGACACCAAGCTGGACGGCATCCCGTCGAAGGTCCTCGCCGGCGCGCTGTCGCAGGCACACGACGCCCGCACCACGATCCTCGAGGTCATGGCCGAGGCGATCGACACCCCGGACGAGATGAGCCCGTTCGCGCCGCGGATCACCACCATCAAGGTGCCCGTGGACAAGATCGGCGAGGTCATCGGCCCCAAGGGCAAGATGATCAACTCGATCACCGAGCAGACCGGTGCGAACATCTCCATCGAGGACGACGGCACCGTGTTCGTCGGCGCCACCGATGGCCCGTCTGCGCAGGCCGCGATCGACATGATCAACGCCATCGCCAACCCGCAGCTGCCCAAGGTGGGCGAGCGTTTCCTCGGCACGGTCGTCAAGACCACCGCCTTCGGTGCGTTCGTCTCGCTGCTCCCGGGCCGCGACGGGCTGGTGCACATCTCCAAGCTGGGCAACGGCAAGCGCATCGCGAAGGTCGAGGACGTCGTCAACGTCGGCTCCAAGATCCGGGTCGAGATCGCGGACATCGACAACCGCGGCAAGATCTCGCTCGTCCCGGTCGAGGAGGACGCGCCGGCGTCGGACGCCGGCGAGACCGACTCCGAGGCGTAGCACGGCAGGGCGGCCCAGCCGCCACCGCAATCCGGGTGCCCCCGACCGTCACCGGTCGGGGGCACCCGGCTTTGTCGCAGGGTCACGCCGGTCGTGGCGACAACCGTTGTGGCGGAGTCGAACACGCGACGTCGGTCGGTCCCGGTCAGTCGGTGTCGGCGCGGCCCTCGTCGACGAACCAGGCGGCGATCTGCGCTCGCGACGTGAATCCGAGCTTCGCCAGGACGTGCTCGACGTGCCCCTCCACCGTTCGGCGGGACAGCACGAGCCGCGAGGCGATGGCCCGATTGGTCAGGCCGTCGGCGACCAGTCCCGCGACCTGCCGTTCGCGTCTGGTCAGGACCGCCCGGGCGGACCCGGTGGGGACGCGCCCGCCGTCGGTGTGCTCACCGCCGGAGGACTCGCCCAGGGCGAACGCGATCGCGGCCGCCAGGTCCAGTGTGCCGCCCTCCCGGACGGCGGCGTCGTACGCCCGTGAACCGAGATCCCGGCGGGCACGCCGCTCGAACCGCTGCTGGTGGACGAGCAGATCGGGCAGCAGCACCGTGGTTCGATCCACCAGCCGGACCAGCGCGTCGGCGGCCCCCGCCAGGACGGCGGCGCGCCGCGCATCGTGGCGTTCGCCGCTGATCCAGGCCAGCGCCTGCAGGCAGGACGAGGCCGTGATCGGATTGTCGGCCAGCCTGGTCAACCGCAGCGCCTCCTCGAGGAGCCCGGCCGCGCGTTCGCCGTCGCCCCGCCGCCACACGGCGATCCCGATCGCCCACAACGCGTAGGACCGGTAGACCGACTCGCCGTGCTCCTGCGCGATGGTCCGGGCGTGCTCGAGGTGGATCAGGGCCCGGTCCAGGTCACCGCGCAGCTGGTACGCCCAGCCGAGCAGCAGCAGCGCGTCGACCCGCAGCGTGAGTGGGTCCGGTGCCTCGGCCGCGTCGACGACGTCCTGCAGGAGCGACTGCGCGCGGTCGAGGTCGCCGGTGCACAGTGCGAGGTACCCGTCGGCGGCGCCGACGAAGGCCGCGGTCGTCGCGTCGGCGGGGTCCGTGTCGAGGGCGCGTGCCTCCTCGACGAGGGCGGTCGCCGCCACCAGGTCACCCTGACTCAGCGCGAACTCGCACGCCGCGTGGAGCGCCTTGGCCCGCACCACCGGTGGCCGGTGCCCGGGCTCGGCCAGGGCGCGGTCGAGCCACCGTCGCGCCTCGCTGAGCAGGCCTCGCGAACGCCAGAACTTGTTCAGCGCACCGGCGATCCGGAGTGCGGTGCCGTCCGCCTCGGAAAGGGCGACCTCGAGCGCCGCACGCAGGTTCGGCAGTTCCCGGGCCAAACGCGCGGACCAGTCGAGCTGGTCCGGGCCGACCCAGGCGTCGTCGGCGTCGAGTGTCAGCCGCAGGTACCAGTCCCGGAGCCGCCGCCGCAGATCCGGGAGGTCACCGGAGTGCTCGATCTGTTCGCGGCCGTAGTCCCGCACGGTGTCGAGCATGCGGAAACGGACCGAGCCGCCGTTCTCCTCACGGATCAGGACGGACTTGTCGACGAGGGCGGACACCGTGTCGAGCAGGTCCACGGACTCGTCGTCGCCCCGGCACACGCCCTCCGCGGCGTCCAGCTCGATGCTGCCCGGGAACACGGACAGCCTGCTCCACAGCTGCTGTTCGGCCGGTGTGCACAGGTCGTGACTCCAGCCGACGCACCACCGCAGGGTCTGCTGGCGGGTCGGCGCTCCCCGGGCACCCCGGGTCAGGAGGGCGAACCGGTCGGTGAGCCGCTGCAGGATCTGGTCGGCCGAGAGCGCGGCCAGGCGGGCGGCGGCCAGTTCGATCGCCAGCGGCAGGCCGTCCAGGCGGGCACAGATGCGGGCCACGACCCGGGTGTTGTCGTCGGTGAGTGCGAAACCCGGCAGCGCGGCGGCGGCCCGCTCGGCAAACAGCCTCACCGCGTCGTAGCGGGCCGCCCCCCGCAGCGACGGCACGCGGTCCGGTTCGGGCGTCGTCAGCGGCAGCACCCGGGTCACCGTCTCGCCGCGGACCCCGAGCGGTTCCCGGCTCGTGGCGAGGACGTGCAGCGTCGGGCACCGCGCCAGCAGCTGCCAGGCCAGTTCGGCGACGGCATCGATCACCTGCTCGCAGTTGTCGAGGACCAGCAGCATCGTGCGCGTCGACAGGACGTCCACGAGGACGTCGCCCAGGGGTCGGGTGGACAGGTCGTGCACCCCGAGGGTGGTGGCGACCAGGCCGGTCACCAACGCCGGATCCCGCACCTCACCGAGCTCGACCAGCCACACCCCGTCCGGAAAGCCGCGCCGGACCGACGCGGCGGTGCGCAACGCGAGCCGGGTCTTGCCGACCCCGCCGATGCCGGCCAACGTCACCAGCCGCGACGCCGACAGGGCGGTGCGCACCTCGGCCAGTTCGGTCCGGCGTCCGACGAAGCTCGTCAGTTCCGTCGGGAGGTTTCCGGCACCCGTCGGTGCCGTCGCCGGGTCGTCCGCGGCGGCACCGCTCCGCGCCGCGGCGGACGGCACGGGCGTGTCCTCGCCCGCCGGGTCGTGGCCGCGCCCGATCCGCCGGAGGTCGTCGCCCAGCGCGGCCGCGGACGGACGGCGCGCCGGGTCGTGCGACATCGCCGCCCCGACGACCGCGCCGACGTCGTCCGGGAACCCGCTCTCCCGCAGATCCGGGACGGGCTGCGTGGTGATGCGCAGGAACTGCGCGACGACCCGCTCGCCGCGGCGGCGTTCGAAGGCGGCGTGCCCGGTGAGCGCGCAGAACAGAGTCGCGGCGAGCCCGTACACATCCGAGGCCGGTGTGGGTGGGTCGCCACGGAGGATCTCGGGAGCCGTGAACGCGGGCGACCCGGTGACCGTTCCGGTCGTGGTGCGGAAGCCGCCCGGGATGTGGGCGATGCCGAAGTCGGCCAGTGCCGGCTCGCCGTAGTCGGTGAACAGGATGTTCGCGGGCGTGACGTCGCGGTGCAGGATGCCGAGCCGGTGTGCGGTGTCGAGGGCGCCGGCGATCTTCGACCCGAGCTGCAGCGCCTCCGCCACCGGGAGCGGGCCGTGCTCGCGGATCCGCCGGTCCAGGGATCCCTGCGGGTGGTACTGCATCACCAGGTACGGCTGCCCGGATTCGGTCTCGCCGACCTCGAGCACTCCGACGATGTTCGGATGGCCGGTCAGCCGGCCCATCGCGCGTTGCTCCCGGACGAATCGCGCCCGGTTGTCCGGGTCCGGCTCCGCCGCGAACACCTTCACCGCCACGATGCGGTCCAGCCCCACCTGGGTGCAGCGGTGGACGACACCGAATCCTCCCCGGCCGATCTCGTCGGCGTCCTCGAATCCGGCCGCGGCCAGTTCCGCGATCAGGGTGGATCCCACATCGCGCTGGGTTCTGAAACCGTCGCCCTCGACCATGGGGTCACCTGCGCTTCACCGACGCGCCGTCGGTGTCGACAGTACCCGCCGGTCGCCGGTCCGGACGCGGCCGCGTTCCGCCTCGCAGGCACCGGGCACCGTCTGCGGATGCCCGGTCGTGATCGGAAAGTTGCAGGCGACATGTCGGTTTCGCGCTGCGGAGTGCCGGGCCCGGTGGTTTGCTGAACCCGTGGACACAGGGACAGCTGTGGCGAACAACGCGACGCGGACCGTGAACCTGGTTCTGGCGACCTGGGTGTCCGCGATCAACTTCTGGGCGTGGAACATGATCGGCCCTCTGTCGACCACGTACGCGGACACGTTCCCACTCACCGCGACCCAGGCGTCTCTGGTGGTTGCGACGCCCATCCTGGTGGGCTCGCTGGGCCGGATCGTGGTCGGTGCGCTCACCGACCGGTACGGCGGCCGGGTGATGTTCATCGCGATCTCGCTCGCGTCGATCCTGCCGGTCCTCGCGGTGGGGTTCGCCGCCGAGATCGAGTCGTACCCGCTGTTGCTGCTGTTCGGGTTCTTCCTCGGCATCGCCGGCACGATCTTCGCGGTCGGGATCCCGTTCGCGAACACCTGGTACGAGGCGTCCCGACGTGGGTTCGCGACCGGCGTGTTCGGCATGGGCATGGTCGGCACCGCGCTGTCGGCGTTCTTCACCCCGCGTTTCGTGCGGTGGTTCGGACTGATGCAGACGCACATCGTCGTCGCGGTCGTGCTGGCGCTCACCGCGGTGGTCTGTGTGGCGGTGATGCACAACTCGCCGACGTTCGCGCCGAACACCGACCCGGTGCCGCCGAAGCTGCGGGCCGCGGCGCGACTGCGGGTGACGTGGGAGATGTCGTTCCTGTACGCCGTGGTGTTCGGTGGCTTCGTCGCGTTCAGCACCTACCTGCCGACGTACGTCAAGACCATCTACCACTTCTCCGCGGTCGACGCGGGCACCCGGACCGCGGCGTTCGCGCTGGCGGCGGTTCTGGCACGGCCGGTCGGCGGCACGCTCGCCGACCGGATCCCGCCGAAGGTCGTGGTGCTCGTCTCCCTCGCGGGCACCGCGGTGATGGCCGTCGTCGCCGGCTTCCAGCCGCCGCCGGACTTCTGGTCGGCGGTCACGTTCATCCTGATGGCGCTCTTCCTCGGGGTCGGAACCGGCGGCGTGTTCGCGTGGGTCTCACGGCGCTCGCCCGCCAGGAGCGTCGGCAGCGTCACCGGAATCGTCGCCGCCGCAGGCGGTCTCGGCGGGTACTTCCCACCGCTGATCATGGGCGCCACCTACGACGAGGCCGACAACAACTACACCGTCGGGTTGCTGTTGCTGGCGCTGACCGCCACCGTCGCGCTGATCTTCACCGCCGTCAGGCTCGCCGCCCGCGAACCCGAACAGACTGCGGCGCAGCAGAGGTCGTGACGGGTCCCGCCCGGTCGCGCGCCACGAGAGAAGGGGAGTCGAACGTTGTCCGTCAGCAACGGCACCGGAAGTGAGATCGAGGACCTGCTGTTGCGCAGCGGACGGTTCTTCACCCCCGGGCGGGTCTCGGCCGATCGACGGACGATCACCCGTGAGGGTGGTCGAGAGGGTGACGCCTTCTACCGCGACCGGTGGAGCCACGACAAGGTGGTCCGCTCCACGCACGGCGTGAACTGCACCGGTTCGTGCTCGTGGAAGATCTACGTCAAGGACGGCATCATCACCTGGGAGACTCAGGAAACCGACTACCCGTCCGTCGGGCCGGATCGTCCGGAGTACGAGCCCCGCGGCTGCCCGCGCGGCGCGGCGTTCTCCTGGTACACGTATTCGCCGACCCGCGTACGGTATCCGTACGCGCGCGGGCTGCTGGTCGAGATGTACCGGGAGGCGAAGGCCCGCCTGAAGGATCCCGTACTGGCATGGGCGGACATCCAGCACGATCCGGAGCGACGACGGCGGTACCAGCGGGCCCGCGGCAAGGGCGGCCTGGTCCGGGTGAACTGGGACGAGGCCACCGAGATGATCGCCGCCGCGCACGTGCACACGATCAAGGAGTACGGGCCGGACCGGGTGGCCGGGTTCTCGCCGATCCCCGCGATGTCGATGGTGTCGTTCGCCGCCGGATCCCGGTTCGTCGAACTGCTGGGCGGGGTGATGACGTCGTTCTACGACTGGTACGCCGACCTGCCGGTGGCGTCGCCGCAGGTGTTCGGCGACCAGACCGACGTCCCCGAGTCGGGGGACTGGTGGGACGCGAGCTACCTGCTGATGTGGGGCTCGAACGTCCCCGTCACCCGGACCCCGGATGCGCACTGGATGGCCGAAGTCCGGTACCGCGGCACCAAGGTCGTCACCGTCAGCCCCGACTACGCCGACAACACCAAGTTCGCCGACGAGTGGATGGCGTGCGCGGCGGGTACGGACGGTGCGATGGCGATGGCGATGGGACACGTGATCCTGTCCGAGTACTTCGTCAAGGCGCGTGAGCCGTTCTTCGTCGACTACGTGCGCCGCTACACGGACCTGCCGTTCCTGATCAAGCTCGAGGAACGCGACGGCCGGCTCGTTCCCGGAAAGACGCTCACCGCGGCAGATCTGGGGGAGCGCGTCGAGAACGCCGCCTTCAAACCGGTGATCGTCGACGGGGCCACCGACACGCCCGCCGTGCCGCACGGGTCCCTCGGGTTCCGGTTCGGGGAGGAGGGTGTCGGCAAGTGGAACCTCGACCTCGGCGACCTGGTGCCGGCGCTGACGGTCGCCCACCCGGACCGGGGTGACGTCGCGACGGTGACGTTCCCGCGGTTCGACACCGTCGACGGGCGCGGCGAGACGATCGAACGCGGCGTGCCGGTCCGCAGCGTGGCCGGGCACCGGGTGTGCACCGTGTTCGACCTGATGCTCGCCCAGTACGGTGTGGCGCGACCCGGTCTGCCCGGACAGTGGCCAACCGGCTACGACGACCACACGTCGCCCTACACACCGGCGTGGCAGGAGCCCATCACGGGAGTGTCCGCGGCACAGGTGATCCGGATCGCGCGCGAGTTCGCGACCAACGCGATCGAGTCCGGGGGCCGGTCGATGATCATCATGGGCGCCGGCATCTGCCAGTGGTTCCACGGCGACGCCACCTACCGCGCCATCCTGAGCCTGCTGCTGCTGACCGGGTCGATGGGCCGTAACGGCGGCGGCTGGGCGCACTACGTCGGCCAGGAGAAGTGCCGGCCGGTCACCGGGTGGGCCACGGTCGCGATGGGCACCGACTGGAGCAGGCCGCCCCGGCAGATGGCGGGCACCTCCTACTGGTACGCGCACACCGACCAGTGGCGCTACGACGGCTACCGCGCCGACGCGCTGGCCGGCCCCACCGGCCGCGGCCGGTTCGCGGGGCGGCACACGATGGACGTGATGGCATCCGCGGTCGCGATGGGCTGGACCCCCTTCTATCCGCAGTTCGACCGGTCCAGTCTCGACCTGGCGGACGAGGCTGCCGCCGCAGGCACGGACGTCGCGGCGCACGTCACCGAGCAGTTGGCGGCCGGTGAACTGACACTCGCCGTCACCGACCCCGACAACCCGCGCAACTGGCCTCGGGTGCTGAGCATCTGGCGCGCCAATCTGCTCGGATCGTCCAGCAAGGGCAACGAGTACTTCCTGAAGCACCTGCTGGGCACCACCTCGAACCTGCAGGCGGAGCCCACCCGAGAGAGCCTGCGGCCCACCGACGTCGACTGGCGCGACGGGGAGGACCTGCCCGAGGGCAAGCTGGACCTGGTGATGTCGATCGACTTCCGGATGACGTCGACGACGCTGCTGTCGGACGTGGTGCTGCCCGCCGCCACGTGGTACGAGAAGCCGGACCTGTCGAGCACCGACATGCACCCGTACCTGCACGCGTTCACCGCGGCGATCGACCCGCCGTGGGAGACGAAGTCGGACTACGACGCGTTCGCGGCGATCGCTCGGTCATTCTCGGTGCTGGCCCGGACGCACCTGGGCACCCGCACCGACGTCGTGCTGGGAACCCTGCAGCACGACACCCCGGGCGCGATGGCGTATCCCGGTGGCACCGAATCGGACTGGCGCACCACCGGTGAGGTTCCGGTGCCGGGCCGGACGATGGGCCCCCTGACCGTCGTGGAGCGGGACTACACCGCGATCGCCGAGAAGTGGTCGGCGCTCGGGCCGCTCGTCGAGCAGGCCGGCCTGGTCACCAAGGGCGTCACCTACCGTCCCGACCTGGAGGTCGCCGAGCTCGCCGAGCAGCACGGGGTGATGAGTTCCGGTGCGGCGGCGGGGCGCCCGGCGCTGGACAGTGCGGAGAAGATGTGCGAGGCGGTGCTGCGGCTGTCCGGCACCTCCAACGGCAGGCTCGCGGTCGAGGGGTTCCGGCAATTGGAACGGCGCACCGGACGACGGCTGGTGCACCTCGCCGAGGGGAGTGAGGAGCGGCGGATCACGTTCGCCGACACCCAGGCCCGGCCGGTGCCGGTGATCACCAGCCCGGAATGGTCGGGCAGCGAGACCGGGGGCCGGCGGTACGCGCCGTTCACCGTGAACATCGAGGAGCTGACGCCGTTCCACACCCTGACCGGCCGGATGCACTTCTTCCTCGACCACGACTGGATGGAGGAGCTCGGGGAGCAGCTGCCGATCTACCGCCCACCGCTGGACATGGCCCGGCTGTTCGAGGAACCGCACGTGGGGGAGGTCCGCGACGGGATCGGGCTGACGGTGCGCTACCTGACGCCGCACAGCAAGTGGTCGATCCACTCCGAGTACCAGGACAACCTGTTCATGCTCTCGCTGTCGCGGGGTGGCCCGACGATGTGGATGAGCCCGGCCGACGCGGCGAAGATCGCGGTGTGCGACAACGACTGGGTCGAGGCCGTCAACCGCAACGGTGTGGTGGTGTGCCGGGCCGTCGTCTCGCACCGCATGCCCGAGGGCGTGGTGTACGTCCACCACGCCCAGGAACGCACGATCGACGTGCCGCGGACCGAGACGACCGGCAACCGGGGTGGCATCCACAACTCGCTGACCCGTCTGCTGATCAAACCGACGCACCTGGCAGGCGGGTACGCCCAGATGTCCTGGGCGTTCAACTACCTCGGCCCGACCGGCAACCAGCGGGACGAGGTGACGGTGGTCCGGCGCCGCAGCCAGGAGGTGACGTACTGACATGAAGGTCATGGCCCAGCTCGCGATGGTGATGAACCTCGACAAGTGCATCGGCTGCCACACCTGCTCGGTGACGTGCAAGCAGGCCTGGACGAACCGGTCCGGCACCGAGTACGTCTGGTTCAACAACGTCGAAACCCGACCGGGACAAGGATATCCACGTACCTACGAGGACCAGGAGCGCTGGCGCGGCGGCTGGGTCCGGGACTCGAAGGGGCGGCTGCGGCTGCGGGACGGCGGCCGGCTGACGAAACTGTCCCGGATCTTCTCGAACCCGAAACTGCCGACCATCGAGGACTACTACGAACCGTGGACCTACGACTACGAGAACCTGACCAACGCCCCGCTCGGTGACCGGATGCCGGTGGCGCCGCCGCGCAGCCTGATCACCGGTCAGCCGATGAAGGTCGAGTGGTCGGCCAACTGGGACGACAATCTCGGTGGCTCACCGGAGATCCTGGCCGACGATCCGGTGCTGAAGAAGGTCGCCGATCGGGTCACGCTCGAGTTCGAGCAGACGTTCATGTTCTACCTGCCGCGGATCTGTGAGCACTGCCTGAATCCGGCCTGCGTGGCGTCCTGTCCGTCCGGCGCGATGTACAAGCGCACCGAGGACGGCATCGTGCTCGTCGACCAGGACCGCTGCCGGGGCTGGCGGATGTGCGTGTCCGGGTGCCCGTACAAGAAGGTGTACTTCAACCACAAGACCGGCAAGGCCGAGAAGTGCACGTTCTGCTACCCCCGCGTCGAGGTGGGCCTGCCGACCGTCTGCGCGGAAACCTGCGTCGGGCGGCTCAGGTACATCGGGCTGGTCTTCTACGACGTCGACAAGGTGACCGCCGCGGCGTCGGTCGCGGACGACCGGGACCTCTACCAGGCGCAGCTCGACACCCTGCTCGACCCGCACGACCCGCACGTTGTCGCCGCCGCACACGCCACCGGCATCCCCGACACGTGGATCGAGGCGGCCCAGCGGTCCCCGATCCACGCGCTGATCAAGGACTTCCGGGTGGCGTTGCCGCTGCACCCGGAGTTCCGGACCATGCCGATGGTCTGGTACATCCCGCCGTTGTCTCCGGTCGTCGACGCCGTCAGCCGCGACGGCCACGACGGTGAGGACCTCGGAAACCTGTTCGGCGCACTCGAATCGCTGCGGATTCCGATCGAGTACCTGGCGGAACTGTTCACCGCCGGCGACACCGCGGTGGTGTCGGGGGTGCTGCGGCGACTCGCGGCGATGCGCTCGTACATGCGTGACATCAACCTCGGACGGCCGCCGCAGGAGCACATTCCGGCCGCGGTCGGAATGAGCGAGGAAGACGTGTACGCGATGTACCGGCTGCTGGCGCTGGCGAAATACGAGGAGCGCTATGTGATTCCGTCCGCTTACGCCGCGCAGGCACACGGCCTCGAGGAGGCCGTCACCGAATGCGCGCTCGACTTCGACGGCGGTCCGGGCCTGTACGACCAGGCGTCGGGGCCGTTCGGCGAGGCCAGCGGGGGACCGGTACCGGTGGCGGTGGAGACGTTCCACGCGTTGCGGCAGCGGCAGACCAGTGAGGCGATGGGGGCCAACGCGAGCAACCCGTCGCGGGTGAACCTGCTGAACTGGGACGGAAAGGGTGTGCCGGACGGCATGTTTCCCGGCGGGGGACCGCGATGAGGTGGTCGCGGCGGCCGGCAGCCGCAGGCGGGGCGCGGGTGGACCAGCGGCAGCGCCGGATCGTGTGGCAGTCCGCGTCGCTGCTGCTGGCCTACCCGGACGACGGCCAGGGCGCCCGGCTCACCACGGTGACCGGGCTGCTCGCGCATCTGCCGGGCGAGCTCGCGGACCCGCTCGCCGCGGTGGTGCGGGACCTGAGCCGGCGTCCCGTGCTGGAGTCCGCGGCCGGCTACGTCGACACGTTCGACCTGCGCCGCCGCACGACGCTGCTGCTGACCTACTGGACCGACGGCGACACCCGCAACCGCGGAGCGGCGATCCTCGACTTCGCGCGCGCGTACCGGGAGGCGGGCGCCGAGCCGCCGGCGGCGGAGTCGGCGGACCACCTCGCCGTCGTACTCGAGTTCGCCGCCACCGTCGACCCCGAGGTCGGGGCGCGGCTGCTGGCCGCCAACCGGGCCGCGATCGACGTGCTCCGCGAACGGCTCGAGGAGTCCGGTTCGCCGTACGCCGCGGTGCTCGGCGCCGTCGCCGCGACACTGCCACCCGCCGGTGCCCTCGACCGCGAGCGCGCCCGCTCCGGCCCGCCCGCCGAGGCCGTCGGTCTGCAGCCGTTCACGCTGACCGTGCCGCCGAGGACGTCCTCGGGCGGACCGCCGCCAGGACGACGACACGAAGGAGCGCACTGACATGTCGGCCGGGGAAATCTACTGGAACGTCGTCCCGTACGTCACGCTCGCGGTCCTGGTCGTCGGCACCTGGTGGCGGTACAGCTACGACAAGTTCGGCTGGACCACCCGATCCTCACAGCTCTACGAGAACCGGCTGCTGCGGGTCGCGAGCCCGCTGTTCCACTTCGGGATCCTGGTGGTGATCCTCGGTCACGTACTAGGCCTCGTCATCCCGGAGTCGTGGACCGAGGCGATCGGTGTCGATGAACACGCCTACCACTGGATCGCGGCGGTCCCCGGCGTGCTCGCGGGCATCGCGACGCTCGTCGGTGTCGGGCTGCTGATCTACCGGCGCCGATCGACCGGGCCGGTGTTCACCGCCACCACACGGAACGACAAGGTCATGTACGTGGTGCTGGTGGCCGCGCTCGCCGCCGGGCTGGCGACGACCCTGATCGGCGCCGTCGAGGGGAACCAGGCGCACAACTACCGCGAGACGGTCTCCCCGTGGTTCCGGTCGATCTGGATCCTGCAGCCGCGGGGCGACCTGATGGCGCAGGCGCCGCTCTCCTTCCACGTCCACGTGACGATCGCGCTGGTGCTGTTCGCGCTGTGGCCGTTCACGCGGCTGGTGCACGCGTTCAGTGCCCCGTTCGGGTACCTGTTCCGGCCGTACATCGTGTACCGGAGCCGCGAAGCGGCGGGCCGCGGCGAACTGGTCGGCTCCCAGCCCCACCGGAAGGGCTGGTGACGGTGCCGCCGTCGGGTCGCGGGTGACGCAGCCTGTACTGTTTGGTCCTCTACGTCCGGACTTTCGACGAGGACCGCTGAACCACTACATGGCCACCACCGATCGCCGCCGCACCGCCACCACCTCGACGCCGCGCAAGCGCGCCCGCACGCCGAAGTCGACCGTGCGCCGCACCGTCCTGCCGGGTGGTCTGCGGGTCGTCACCGAACACATGCCCGGAGTGCGGTCCGCGTCCGTGGGGATCTGGGTCGGTGTCGGTTCCCGCGACGAGCAGGCCTCCGTCGCCGGCGCCGCGCACTTCCTCGAGCACCTGCTGTTCAAGTCCACCCCGACGCGCACCGCGCTCGACATCGCGCAGGTCGTCGACGGGATCGGCGGCGAGCTGAACGCCTTCACCTCCCGCGAGCACACCTGCTTCTACGCGCACGTCCTCGACGAGGACCTGCCGCTGGCCATCGACATCGTCAGCGACGTCGTGCTGCGGGGACGGTGCCGGTCCGGGGACGTCGACATCGAGCGGCAGGTGGTGCTCGAGGAGATCGCGATGCGGGACGACGACCCCGAGGACCTGCTCGGCGACGAGTTCCTCACCGCCCTGTTCGGCGACCACCCGGTGGGCCGCCCGGTGATCGGGTCCACCGAGTCGATCGAGGCGATGACCCGCACCCAGCTGCACTCGTTCCACGTCCGCCGCTACACCCCGCACCGGATGGTGGTCGCGGTCGCCGGGAACGTCGACCACGACGACACCGTCGAACTGGTCCGCCGCGCGTTCGACGGTCACCTGGTGGACGGCCACGAACCGGCTCCGCGCCGCGAGGGCCGGCTGCGGGCCCGGACCGCACCGGCCCTGACGGTCCTCGAACGCGACAGCGAACAGGCGCACCTGTGTGTCGGGGTCCGCGGTCTCGGCCGCCACGAGGGCCACCGCTGGGCGTTGTCGGTGCTCAACACCGCGGTCGGGGGCGGGCTCTCCTCCCGGCTGTTCCAGGAGATCCGGGAGGAACGCGGCCTGGCGTACTCGGTGTACTCGAGCGTCGACACGTTCGCCGACACCGGGGCGTTCTCGGTGTACGCCGGATGCCAGCCGGAGAACCTCGCCGACGTGACCACCCTGGTCCGCGAGGTGCTCGCGCAGGTCGCCTCGAACGGCATCACCGACGCCGAGTGCGCTCGCGCGAAGGGCTCGATCCGCGGCGGAATGGTTCTGGGGCTGGAGGATTCGAGCTCGCGGATGAATCGGATCGGACGCCAGGAACTGAACTACGGCAGCCACCGCACGATCAGCGAGACACTGCGGCGGATCGACGCCGTCACCACCGAGGAGGTTCGCGAGGTCGCGGCGATGCTGCTGACCCGGCCGTTCGCCGCCTCGGTGGTCGGGCCGTACCGACGGCCGCGGGACCTGCCCGCCGTCGTCCGCGGCATCGTCTGAGCACCGCAGCGAGGGGAGGGCACCGATGCGGACGCTGCTGACGTCGCGACGCGCGATTCCGTTCCACGTCGTGCTCGTGATCACCCTGGTGATGCTGTTCTCCCCGGGGTCGACCGTCCCCGGCGGACCGCCGGGCAGCGACAAGGTCACCCACCTGGTGATGTTCCTGGCGTTGGCGATCGCCGCGCGGTACGCCGGATTCCGGGCGGTGTGGGTGCTGGTCGGCGGCGCGGTGTACGCCGCGGCGTCGGAGGTGCTCCAGGCGGTCCTGCCGATCCAGCGCACCGGTTCGGTGTGGGACTGGCTGGCGGACGTGGTCGGCGTGGCCCTCGGGCTGGGCATCGTGTGGGCGTGGCAGGCTGGGCGCGGACGGAAGGCATCGTCCGGCGGCTGAGCAGGGAGGTTCGTGATGCGGATTCGCGGTGCGGTGCTCGAGGAGATCGGACGGGCGCGCCCGTTCGCGGAGTCGCGG
This sequence comes from Rhodococcus olei, assembly GCF_039540555.1. Lineage (NCBI taxonomy): Bacteria > Bacillati > Actinomycetota > Actinomycetes > Mycobacteriales > Nocardiaceae > Rhodococcus > Rhodococcus olei. The sequence goes on from NZ_BAABFB010000029.1 coordinate 424,030, forward strand.
CCGATCACGATCTGCGACCTCGACCTCGACGGTCCCGGCCCCGGAGAACTGCTGGTGCGCATCGAGGCGGCCGGGCTGTGTCACTCGGATCTGTCGGTGGTCGACGGCAACCGCGTGCGACCGGTGCCGATGCTGCTCGGTCACGAGGCGGCCGGACGGGTCGAGGCGCTCGGTGACGGGGTGTCCGACGTCGCGGTCGGCGACCGCGTGGTGATGACGTTCCTGCCGCGATGCGGCGAGTGCGCCGGCTGCGGCACCGACGGCCGGATGCCGTGCAGCGCCGGCAGCGTCGCCAACAACGACGGGGTGCTGTTGAGCGGTGGACGCCGACTGCACCGCGACGGCGACGCCGTGCACCACCATCTCGGGGTGTCCGGGTTCGCGACGCACGCGGTGGTGGACCGCCGGTCCGTCGTGCCGGTCGGAGAGGACGTGCCGCCGGACGTGGCGGCCGTGCTCGGCTGTGCGGTGCTCACCGGCGGGGGAGCGGTGCTCAACGCGGCCCACACCGCGCCGGGGGACTCGATCATGGTCGTCGGGCTCGGCGGCGTCGGGATGGCGGCGGTGCTCGCGGCCGTCGCCCTCGGCGAGCGCGAGGTGATCGGCGTCGATGCGGTACCGGAGAAGCTTTCCACGGCAACCGAACTCGGCGCGGCGGCCGGGTACACCCCGGCGGAGCTCGCGGACCGCGGTATCCGGGCGACGCTGGTCGTCGAGGCGGCAGGCAGTGCCCGCGCCTTCGAGACCGCCGTCGCCGCGACCGCGCCCGGCGGCACCACCGTCACCGTCGGGTTGCCGAATCCGGCCGCACGTTCGGAGATCTCGCCGCTGACGCTGGTCGCGGAGGCGCGCACGATCGTCGGCAGCTACCTCGGCTCGGCGGTCCCGTCCCGCGACATCCCCCGGTACGCGCAGATGTGGCGGGAGGGCCGGCTGCCGGTGGAGAAGCTGATCTCGTCCCGGATCACCCTCGACGAGATCAACCGCGGCATGGACGAACTCGCGGACGGCCGTGCACTTCGTCAGGTGATCGTCTTCGACTGACCGCCGAGGATCCGGGGGCCGTGGCGGGGCTCCGGACACGGCGGCACCCGGATCCCGTGGTCGCGGCCGTCACCGTCGACGGGATCGTGGACACCCCCGGCCCCGCCCCGCGCCCGCACCCGGGTGCGGGGGCGCGGCACGGGAACTCACATCCCTGGTTTCGGCATCATCGGCATGGGCGTCATCGGCATCATCGGTATCCCCATCTGATGCAGCCACATCATGAACTGATGGCCCCAGGTCATCATGTCGGGAGGCATCGTCGATCACTTCCTCACAGCGTCCCCGCCCCTCATTGTCCGCCGGTCACGGCCGCGTGGCCGGGTGATCCGGCGCCGAGCTCAGTCCAGCCGGCCCTCGTGCCGGTCGCGGTCGAACTCCGGCAGCGGCCCGCCGCGGCGGAGGGTCTCGGCCAGCGCCGGATCGGCCAGGTGGAGGCGGCCGAGTGCGACCAGATCGAACTCGCCGGCGTCGAGCCGGCGATGCAGGCCCGCCAGGTCGGCCGGTGCCGCGGTCCCGCCGTCGCGCAGCGGCTTGTCCAGGCCGACACTGCCGACCGCCATGCTCACGGCGCCGGTCAGCTTCTTCGCCCAGCCCGCCAACGTCAGCTCGCTTCCCTCGAACGCGGGCTGGTCGAACCGGCGGATGCTGGCGTCGAGGACGTCCACCCCGGCGTCGACGAGGGCGCCCAGGACGACCGCGAGTTCGTCGGGGGAGTTCGCGATGCGGGCACCGTAGTCCTGCTGCTTGTGCTGCGAGAAGCGGTAGAAGATCGGCAGGTCGGAGCCGATCTCGCGGCGGATCGCGCGGACCACCTCGACCGGGAAGCGGGTGCGTCGCCGCAGGTCCCCACCCCAGTCGTCGTCGCGGCGGTTGGTCTCCTCCCAGAGGAACGCGTCGAGCAGGTAGCCGTGGCCGGCGTGGATCGCCACCCCGTCGAATCCGACGTCGACCGCGTTGCGGGCCGAGCGCACGTACGCCGCGATGACGTCCTCGATGTCCTGCTCGGTCATCGCCGCGGTCGGGACGCTCGCGTGGGTGACGTATGCCTCGGGGTACACAGTGCGTCCCGCGCGGCCCCACAGTCCCGACGGCCGCATCGGCGTCACGGCCGGGTCGACCGGCGCCATCGCGCCCCAGAGCGGCCCGACGTGCCAGAGCTGCGGGACGATCCGGCCGCCCGCGTCGTGCACCTCGTCGACCACGCGGCGCCATCCGGCCAGCGCCTGGTCACCGTGCAGTCGGGGCACCCGCGGGCTGTCCACGGCGGTCGGGTGGTCGATCGCCACACCCTCGGTGACCACCAGGCCGGTGCCGCCCTCGGCGCGCCGCCGGTAGTACGCGGCCACATCGGGGCCGGGCACCCCGCCGGGCGAGTGCTCCCGAGTCATCGGGGACATGACGATTCGATTGGGCAGCGTCAGTGAGCGGATCCGCAGCGGGCTGAACAGGGTGGTCACAGCGGGGTCAGGAAGTCGAAGAATCCGGCGGTCGCGTCCTCGCGCAGCCGGCTGAGCCGGCGGTAGCTGATCAGCCACCGGCCGTTCGTCCTCCGGTACTCCTCGTGGTAGTGACCGTAGCCGTGGAGGTGCTCCTCGTGGTCACCGTTGGTCCACCACAGCTTGTCCTCCATCGCCCAGATCCCTCGCGCGGTGGTGTCCGAGGTGAGCTCGATCTCCGGCGCGTGCCCGTGGTGCACGGTGGTCACCTCGGTGGGTCCACCGAGCATGGTCCGGATCGCGCGCGCCAGGTTCTCGTTGCCCACGACACGGTTCGAGGTGTCGCCGGTGCGGGGCTGCTTGTCGTCGGGCAGCCCGGCCCACGTCTCGGAGACGACGTCCGCGGTGTGCAGCGTCGGGTAGACGTCCCACTGCTTGGTGTCCATGCACCGCAGCCGCGCCGCGAACGTGCGTTTGATCTCCTCGATCGCCACCAGCTGTTCGGCGGCCGTGAGCGTGAGTTCGTAGGTCATGGGGACACCGTGTCAATCCGTGGTCGCGGCGACAATTCTCGCTTCCGGTGAGCGGACGACGCCCAGGTGAGGGGCCGCGGCAGCTCAGGCCGACCGGGCCCGCGCCGCCTCCGCGAAGCCGAGATGCTGTGCGATCGCGGCCGCCGCCATCCGCACGGGCGCGGCGTCGCGGTGGTCGAATCGCACGTGGTCGACGGGTCCGCTGATCGACAGCCCGGCCTGCACTCCGCCGAGGGTGCCGATGCGGACGCCGATACAGCCGAGCCCGCTCGGGCACGTGCCGAATGCGACCGGGATCCGCGGGGCGGGATCGACGTGGCGACGGGTGTCGCCGGACGTCCCCGCGGTCCGTGGCGGGGCGGCGAGCAACGCCTTGCCGATCGTCGACGACCGTGCCGGGATCCGCGACCCGGCCCGGGTACCCGTCTCGGGCGCCGACAGGCCACCGACCTTCCGCAGGTACAGCACGTCGGCGCCGTCGAGGACACCCAGGTGCACGACGTGACCGGTGACGTCGTGCAGCTCGTGGAGCAGCGGCGACACGACGCGGTCGAGATAGCGGTGATACACCGACAGCGCCCCGAACTCGGCCAGCGCGTCGCCGAGTTCGTAGTCGGTGCCCCGGCGGCGGAGCCAGCCCATGCGCACCAGCCGCTCGAGCATCCGGAGGGTGCTGGTCCGGGGAATACCCGTCTGCCGGGACAGATCGGTCAGGCTCAGGGCCGGCGCGCTGCGAAAACAGTTCAGGACCAGCGACAGCCGATCCAGCGAGGAGGCGGGAGCGCCGGCTTCCGGGTGTGCTGTGGACGTCATCGTCCTCCCTCCGTCCAGGGTCGCCTCCCGCCCGGTCGAGGGCGCGGTCGACCACTCGCATCCGAGCACACTCGCGGGTGCCGGTGCGGGCAAGCACCCGGTCCGGTGACCGGGAGGCCACGTCCGTCTCAGTGGCGGCTCAGGTGGGCGCCGTCCTTCCAGATGCCGTCGCCGGGCATGTCGAGTCGGGCGGTGCGACCGCGGCGCCACCCGGGTGTCGCGGTCGGCTCTCCCCAGTAGTCGGTGACGAGGACGGCCAGACCGTCGCTGATCTCGGCGATCGTGACGTTCCGGTAGAGGCGGCCGTCGCCGTAGTCGCAGGTCCACTCGACGACGATGACGTCGTCGTCGAGACGCAGCCGCCTGCCCACCTCGAGCCTCAGGTCGGGGAAGCCTGCCTCGATGTCGGCGACGAGCTCGCTGGTGTGCACGACCTCGCCCATCTGGGGCCACTGCCGCTGCACGTCCGGGGCGAGCGGCACACCGAGGATGTACGACAGTCGCGTTCGGCCGTCTGCTTCGGTTCTCGGCTCGGTCATGACCCGGTCCCTCCGTTCCGCCGTCAGGTGGTTGACGCGGCAGTCTGCCTCCATTGTCCCCGGGCGGGCACCGCCGGAATGCGTGGTCGCACCGAACGGTCGGGGCTGCCGGCGGCGCGTAGCGTGGACACCATCCGAGGAGACACCCGATCGGGAGGGTGGACCGCCATCAGCCACGCGGACTGGGACATCGTCACCGGAGTGGGCATCACCGCCCTCGCGGTCGCGGCGGGGCGCGCCGTCGAGTCGGGCCGCGGCGGCCTCGTCACCGATCCGTACGCCGCCACGTTCGTGGCCGCGGCGGCGTCCCCGGTCCCGTTGCCGACGTCGCTCGACGCGGCCGACCCGGACCTGCGGCCGGTCTGGGACGCGATGGCCACCTACATGGGAGTGCGCTCCCGGTTCTTCGACGAGTACCTCGGTGCTGCGACGGCCGCCGGCCTCCCCCAGGTGGTGCTGTTGGCGGCCGGCCTCGACACCCGGGCGTACCGGCTGCGGTGGCCGCCCGGCACCGTCGTCTACGAACTCGATGCGCCGAAGGTGCTCTCGTTCAAGGACGAGGTGCTCGCCTTCGCCGACGCGGTGCCGACCACCGAGCGGCTCGCCGTCGATGCCGACCTGCGGGAGGACTGGCCGGAGGCGTTGCGGGAGCGCGGATTCGACGTCGCCCGGCCGACCGTGTGGCTGGCGGAGGGGCTGCTGCCGCTTCTGCCGAACAACGCCAAGGACGCCGTCTTCACCCGGGTGCACGAGCTGTCCGCACCCGCCAGCCGGCTCGCCGCCGAACACGTCGACGACGTCGCGGCGGTGGTCCGCACCGCGCGGTTCGACGAGGTGCGGGACCGCGTCGGCATCGACATGGCGGCGCTGTGGCCCGACGAGGACGACTACCGCCCCGCCGACTGGCTCACCCGGCACGGGTGGACGGTCGACGTCGAGCGGTCGGCGGACGTCGCACGGCGCTACGGGCGCACTCTCGACGACGCGGCCGGAGGCGACGGGTCGGCGGGCAATCCGATGGGGACGAGCCAGCTGATCACCGCCCGTCGCGGCGGCGGGCCGATTGCGTAGGCTTGCCCGGACGAGCAAGACGAGTGGACGGAGTGTGGGTCAGGTGACGGTGATTCGGGTCGGTGTCCTGGGTGCCAAGGGCAAGGTGGGCCGCGCGATCTGCGAGGCCGTCGAGGCGGCGCCCGATCTCGAGCTCGTCGCGCAGGTCGACGCCGGCGATCCGATCGAGACGTTCGTCGACACCCGCACCCAGGTGGTCGTCGACTTCACCAACCCCGACGTGGTGATGGGCAACCTCGAATTCCTGGTCGCCAACCGCATCCACGCCGTCGTCGGCACCACCGGCTTCGACGACACCCGGCTGGCGCAGGTGCAGCGGTGGGTCACCGAACAGCCGGGAGTCGGCGTGCTGATCGCCCCGAACTTCGCGATCGGCGCGGTGCTCTCGATGCGGTTCGCCGAGCAGGCCGCCCGGTTCTTCGACTCGGTCGAGGTCATCGAACTGCACCACCCGAACAAGCTCGACGCCCCGTCCGGAACGGCGTACCGCACCGCGGCGCTGATCGCCGCGGCCCGCGCCAAGGCCGGCCGCGGCCCGAGCCCGGACGCGACCGCCACCGAACTCGACGGCGCGCGCGGTGCGGACGTCGACGGTGTGCGCGTGCACTCGGTCCGCCTCGCCGGCCTCGTCGCGCACCAGGAGGTGCTGCTCGGCACCCAGGGCGAGACGCTGACCATCCGGCACGACTCGATCGACCGGAACTCGTTCGCCCCCGGCGTCCTGCTCGGTGTCCGCGAGATCGGCACACGCCCGGGCCTGACCGTCGGCATCGACCCCCTCCTGGACCTGTGAAGGGCTCGTCGACCAGGGTCGTCGCGACGATCGCGGGCATCATCGTCGCGCTCAGCGTCTACTTCGTGCTGCTCGGGCAGCGCGGAATCGTGCTGATCCAGGACGGTGGCGCGGTCCCGGTCGTGCTCGGTGTCGCGGTGCTGGTGCTGCCCCTGCTCGGCATCTGGATGATCTGGTCCACCGTCCGCTCCGGCTTCCAGCACCAGCACCTGGCGGCCCGGATGCACGAGGAGGGCCTCGAACTGGACGTCTCCGACCTGCCGAAGATGCCGTCCGGGCGGGTGCAGCGGGACGCCGCCGACGCGCTGTTCGCACAGGTGAAGGCCGAGTGGGAGGCCGACCCCGACAACTGGCGCAACTCCTACCGGTTGGCCCGCGCGTACGACTACGCCGGCGACCGCGGCCGGGCCCGCGAGACGATGCGCCGCGCGGTCGCGCTCGAAGCCGCCGAGCGCGAAGGCAACTGACGGCGCGAACCTCGACTTCCGAAGCGGCGCCGGGCGATTCCGCGCGGCGCCGGTCGGCGGCCGTCCGGTCGTCCGGGGACACGTAGTCTGCAGGTGTGACCGCAGATTCCACGCCGACCCTGCTCGTCGTGCACCACACGCCGTCGCCGCCGACCCGGGAACTGCTCGAAGCGGTGCTGGCCGGGGCGAACGACCCGGAGATCGCGGGCGTCACCGTGCGGTCGGTGCCGGCGCTGGGCGCGACGATCCCCGACGTGCTGGCCGCGGACGGATACCTCTTCGGCACCACTGCCAACTTCGGCTACATGTCCGGCGCGCTCAAACACTTCTTCGACACCGTGTACTACCCGTGCCTGGACGCCGTCGCCGGACGGCCCTACGGCCTGTGGGTGCACGGCAACAACGACACCGCGGGCGCCGTGACCGCCGTGCAGAAGATCGTCACCGGGCTGGCCCTGACGCAGGCCGCCGGGGTCGTGGAGATCACCGGCGGCGTCGACGCCGCCGCCCGCGAACGCTGCTACGAACTGGGTGCCACCGTCGCGGTGACGATCGCCCCGGAGTGACACACCGGCCCGTGTCGGGGGTGGATGGCAGGGTGGGGTCATGCTGACGATGACGGCAGCCGCCGCCCGGCGCACCGCGCTGGCCGCACAGGGATTCGCCGAGCGCCGGCCCGCAGGCACACCGTCGCGCCGGACCGTGCTGAAGGCGGTGAACCGGACCGGCCTGCTGCAACTCGACAGCGTGTCGGTGGCCGTGCGGGCGCACTACATGCCGGTGTTCAGCCGCGTCGGCGGATACGACCGCGATCTGCTCGACGCCGCCGCATGGCGGCACACGAGCGCGAAACCCCGTGCACTGGTGGAGTACTGGGCCCACGAGGCGGCGCTGATCCCGGTCGCGGACTGGCCGCTGCTGCGGTGGCGGATGCGGGACTACGCCGACGGCCGCTGGTCGGGCGAGCGCCGCGTCCTCGATCGGAACCCGACACTCGGCCGGGACGTGCTCGACGTGATCACCGAGGTCGGCGCGGCGACCGCGGGCGAGGTGGAGCGGCACCTGCGGATCGCACCCCGTGAGCCGCGCGGCACGTGGTGGGGCCGCAGCGACACGAAAGTGGTGTGTGAGCAGCTCTTCTCGGCCGGGGCGCTGTCGGTGGACCGGCGGGTCGCGTTCACCCGGCACTACGACCTCGCCGAGCGGGTGCTGCCGCCGGACGTGCTCGCCACCCGGCTCGACGAACCCGACGCTGTCCGGGAGCTCGTGCGCCGCGCGGCGCGGGCGCTCGGGGTCGCGACCGAGGCCGACCTGCGGGACTACTACCGGCTCTCGGCGGCCCAGGGTCGTACCGCGGTCGCCGAGCTCGTCGACGACGCGGCGCTGGTGCCGGCGACGGTGCGCGGCTGGGACGAGCCGGCCTACCTGCACGTCGACGCCCGGATCCCACGCCGCGCCGGCGGCACCGCCCTGCTGAGCCCGTTCGACCCGCTGGTGTTCTGCCGGCCCCGCACCGAACGGATCTTCGGGTTCCGGTACCGCCTGGAGATCTACACGCCCGCCCACAAGCGGGTGCACGGCTACTACGTCTTCCCGTTCCTGCTCGACGGCGAGCTGGTCGCCCGGGTCGACCTCAAGGCCGACCGGCCCGCCGACGTCCTCCGAGTGCCGGGCGCGTTCGTCGAGGACGGACACCACCCGGGCGAGGTCGCCGACGCCCTCGCCGCAGAGTTGCGTGCGATGGCGAACTGGCTCGGGTTGTCGGACGTCGCCGTCGGGGACCGGGGCGACCTGGCGGCCGATCTCGCCGCCCGGGTGTGAGCATGGGCGCGGTGCGCCCGGGACGTCAGAGCGGACCCAGCTCCGCGTCGAGGACTCGCTGCACCACCTTCATCGCCGACAGCGCCGCCGGGGCGCCGCAGTAGCCCGACGAGTGGATCACGGCCTCGGTGATCTCGGTGCGGGTGAGCCCGTTGGCCAGCGCGCCGCGCACGTGCCCCTCGAGTTCCTCGTGCGCCCGCAACGCGATCAGCATCCCGATGTTGAGCAGGCTGCGGTCGCGGCGCTCGAGTCCCGGGCGGGTCCACACGCCGCCCCACACCGTCGCGGTGACGTGGTGCTGCAGCGCCTCCGAATCGGTGCCGCGCGTCCGGTCGAGCGCCCGGTCGACGAACTCGTCGCTCATCACCTCACGACGAACGGCGAGCCCCGCGTCGTAACCGGTGTCGGGGATGTCGTGCTCGCTCATTCGGGGTACCTCCGGGATCAGTGGGCGACGTTCGATGCCCGCCGGGCGGGCACCGACGATTCTGCCCGGCGGTCACAGGTCGAGACCGGGCGCGGTCGCCAGCGCCACCAGTTGCTCCGGGGTCGGACCCGCGCCGCTGAGGGTGACGGTGACCGCGGTTCCCGACGGCCGCACCGCGGTCACCCAGGTCGTGCCCTCGTCTGTCGTGGTGCGCACGCGGGTGCCGTCCGGGAGTGCATCGGCCGCGGTGAACTCCTCGGGGGCCGACGTGTTCACCGCGATCGTGACACCCAGACGGCCGGCACCGGCCGGGCCGCTCAGTGCGAGCTCCAGACACGCCGCGTCGCGGGCCGAGCCCGCGACCTCGACGGACCCGACCGGACGATCCGGGGTCGCGGCGAGCGGGCCGAGAGCGGCCCACGCCATGGTCAGCGCCGCGGCGAGACGGTCGACGTCGCCGCGGTCGAGAGGGTCACCCATCGGTTCGACACCGCCGCCGCAGTCCATCCGGGCCGGCGCTGTCCCGGCGGGAACCGCGGTCGTGGTGCGCAGCCCGGGGTCGGCGGCGATCGCAGCCAACTCGTCCACCGTGAGGGGAAGCGCCCCGCTGTGGGCGGCGCCGCCGTCCCCGGACGATCCAGCCTGGTCGGTCAGCGACGCGATCACACGGGAACCGTCGGGTGGATACGCGGTCGCGGCCCGGGCGAGCGTGCGCGTGCCCCGCAGTTCGGACCAGGTGTCCAGGACGTCGACCACGGTTCCGTCGGGGAGCGTGCGCCGTTCGTCCAGTTCGCCCGCCACGCATGCCGGTACGGGTCGGTTCCACTCGCGGACCGACGCGTCGAGCCTGCCTGCCGAGCCGGCCCGCAGGAGCGTGCCACGTGCCTCACTGCTGCCCCCGACGTCCGCCCCGTCCGGGATGGTGTCCGGATTGATTCGAAAGATGGGCTGGAACACCAGCATTCGGGACGGTGCGTCGAAGCGGACCTCGACGTCGGGAGGGAGGGCGCCGCGCAGTGCGTCCGTCATCGCCGTCGCCTTGGTTGCGGTCAGCCACGGAAAGTCGGGATCGCTGTAGCCGGACGACGCGCCGTAGGCGGTCCAACCGAACCCGGTGTCCCGCTTCGGCGGCGGCCCGACCTCGTCGCAGCCCGGGATCTCCACCGGATACGTGACCGGTTCGGTGACGTAACCGGGTGTCGTGGAAGCGGTTTCGTCCGCCGGGGTGCCGTGGGGGAGTGCCCACGCGGCACCGATGCCGGCCGCGACGATGCCGACGACGACCGCGGTGTCGCGCCACGACCACCGGGCCCGACGGGTGTCGGGCCCGGTGGGATGGACTGGTGGGGTCACGCCGGCCGGCGCGTCAGCCCTCGACGAACTTGGTCAGGCCCTTCGACGCGGTGTCCAGCGCCATCTTCTGGGCCTTCTTCACCAGGAAGCCGGGGATCGGGATCTTGGGGTCGATGGTCAGCTCGAACGCGACGTGAGTGCTGCCGTCGCCGTTGGCGGTCAGCACGTAGCTACCGTCCTGCTGCTTCTGCTGGGTGCCGGAGACCAGCGTCCACGACAGCTTCTCGTCGCCCTCGAAGGAGTAGTCGACGACCTGCTCGTCGGTGATGCCGACGACCGAGACGGTCATCCGGACGCGGAGCGGGCGGCCGTCCGGGTGGGTGCTCTCGACGGTGACCGACTTGTGTGCCGACGACCACTCGGGCAGCCGCTCGACCGCGACCAGTGCGGCCATCACCGTCGCCGGATCGGCCTTGACGTCGAATTCCTTGGATCCGGACACCGCCATTGAATTGCCCCTTTGCGCTTGCTGTGAGACCTGCTCGGTCAGGTAGATGACTACCAGACGAAGTGATCTTACCGGCGAGTCAGTTACGGTCCGTGCCGCCCCGCCCCGCCCGGCTCACACGAGCAACTTGGCCTTCAGCGTAGCGATGTCGGCGTCGGTCAGTCCGAGGCCCTGGTGCACGTAGTTGTCGAAGCTGCCGTACCGCTGCTCCGCGGTCGCGAACGAGCTGTCCAGCCAGCTCTGCTGGACGCCGTTGAGGAAGCCGGTGCTGCCCGTGCCGTCCGAGTCGCGGTACACGTTCGAGAGCATGTAGTCCGTGTCGACCGTCGCCCGGTCCACGCCGAGAACGGTCAGCAGCACCGCGGTCGTCCATCCGGTCCGGTCCTTGCCCGCGCTGCAGTGGTAGAGCACGGCGCCGTCGGTGTCGCGGATGTCGCGGAGCACCGACGCGAACGCCGCGCTCGCTCCCGGGCCGTCGATGAACGCGACGTACGCCGAGTTCATGTCCACCAGCGTCGTCGGCGACGATCCGCCCAGCACGTCGTACCAGTGCGCCGTCGCGCCCGCGGGGACCCGGTCCGGTTGGACGGTGCGCTCGTAGACGGTGCGGAGGTCGTCGACCGCCTTGACGTCCAGCGACTGCAGCTTCGTCAGATCCGCCGCACTGAGGTTGTTCAACGCATCGGTGCGGTAGACCAGCCCGGTCCGGACCGTGTGACCGTCGGTGGTCGCGTAGCCGCCGACGTCGCGTGCGTTCTTCGCGCCGTCCAGGTGCAGCGAGCGGTCGAAGGTGACGTCGCCTGCGGTCGAGGCGGGCGCGGAGGCCACCGCGACACCGGACGCGCCGCCGACGAAGACGGCGGTGGCGGCGGCCATGGCGGCGGTGACGCGAAGCAGTCGGGTGGTGGTCACGCGGGGCTCCCTCGGGGGCGAGATCGGTTGGACGCTCGTCTGGATGTCTACCACCCGCGGGCCGATCCGCGGCACGGACCGCGTGGATTTCGAGTGCATGAACGGCACACGCGGTCGATCCACTCGAATGACCGCTTCCGTTCACTCGCAGGGTGGGGGACGTTGGATAGGGTGCGGTTCGGAACCGATCCGGCGGAAGGATGAGCGGTGCGGCAAGCGGTGTCCCTCCAGGTGCAGCTGATCGCGAAGACGGAGTTCTTCGCCCCCGACGACGTGCCGTGGAACACCGACGCCGACGGCGGTGAAGCACTGGTCGAGTTCGCCGGCCGGGCCTGCTACCAGAGCTGGAACAAGCCCAACCCGCGTACCGCGACCAACGCCGGATACCTCCGGCACCTCCTCGAGGTCGGGCACGAGTCGGTTCTCGAACACGGCAGCGTCAGCTTCTACATCACCGGGATCTCCCGTTCGTGCACCCACGAGCTGATCCGGCACCGGCACTTCTCCTACTCGCAGCTGTCGCAGCGATCGGTTCCCGAACGGGACGCGAAGGTCGTGGTGCCACCGGCGATCGCCGGCGACCCCGAACTCGAGGAACTGTTCGCCGCGGCCACCGACGCCAGTCGCGCCGCCTACTCGCAGCTGCTCGAGGCGCTCGACACCAAGCTCGCGCACGTCCCCAACGGATCGCTGCGGGGCCGGCAGGCCCGGCAGGCCGCGCGCTCGGTGCTGCCGAACGCCACCGAGACCCGTCTCGTCGTGACCGGCAACTACCGGGCGTGGCGTCACTTCGTCGCGATGCGGGCCACCGAGCATGCCGATGTCGAGATCCGGCGGGTGGCCGTGGAGTGCCTCCGGCAGCTGTCCGCCGCGGCGCCGAACGTCTTCGGGGACTTCGAGATCACCCGGCTCGCCGACGGCACCGAGGTGGCGGTGAGCGAGTACGACACCGGCGCCTGACGGCCCACCGTGGGTCCGGTCCGCACGGTGTGCGGAGGTGGTCCGGTCACCGGGTAACCTTGACAACCATGACCAACGCTGAATCCGCACCAGTCGAGCGCCCGTTCGGCACCATCCTGACCGCGATGGTGACCCCGTTCACCGCCGACGGAAAGCTGGACGTGGATGCGGGTGTCCGCCTGGCCACCCACCTTGTCGACGGCGGATGCGACGGCCTGGTGCTCGCCGGCACCACCGGCGAGTCGCCGACCACCACCGAGTCGGAGAAGCTCGAACTGATGCGCGCGGTGGTTGCGGCCGTCGGCGACCGCGCGAAGATCGTCGCCGGGGCGGGCAGCAACGACACCGCGCACAGCGTCGAACTCGCCCGGGACGCCGCGCGGGCGGGCGCCGACGGTCTGCTGGTCGTCACCCCGTACTACTCGAAGCCGCCGCAGTCCGGTCTGCTCGCGCACTTCACCGCCGTCGCCGACGCGACCGACCTGCCGGTGATGCTCTACGACATTCCGCCGCGCTCGGTGGTCCCGATCGAGACCGAGACGATCTACCGGCTCGCCGAGCACCCGCGGATCAAGGCCGTCAAGGACGCCAAGGGTGACCTGGCCGCAGGCGCCGAGTTGATCGCGAACACCGACCTGCAGTTCTTCTCCGGCGACGATCCGCTCAACCTGCCGTGGCTGTCGGTCGGCGCGGTCGGATTCGTCAGCGTCATCGGGCATCTGGTGCCCGGCGGACTGCGGGACCTGCTCGACGCGTACCGGGTCGGCGACGTCGCGCGCGCCCGCGAGATCAACGCCGGGCTGCTCCCGGTGATCCGCGCGGTGGGCCGGCTCGGCGGTGTCAGCGCGTCGAAGGCGGGTCTGCGTCTGCAGGGCATCGAGGTCGGGGACCCGCGCCTGCCACAGGTGCCACCGACCCCGGAGCAGGTGGCCGTGCTGGCCGCGGACCTGCGCGCGGCAGGGGCGCTGTCGTGACCCGGCCGCCGCGCCGGCGCGCCGCACGGCGTCAGGCCGGACCGCCGAGCACCGCGACCACCCCGGTCGCCGAGACCCCGGCCGTGACCGAACCGGCCGCACCGGAACCGGCTGCGAAGGAGAAGCCCGCGACGGCCGCGAAGGAGAAGCCCGCGACGGCCGCGAAGGAGAAGCCCGCGGCGGCCGCGAAGGAACCGGCCGCGAAGAAGGAACCGGCCACGAAGGAGAAGGCGCCCCGGCGGCGTCGCTCCGGCGGTGGCCGGCCGCAGCGCGAGACCGCGACGCGACCCGACGGGATCGCCGGCGTCGACCCGACCGAACGCCTGGGGCTGCCGCCGAAGGCGCCCCACAACGGTCTGCGCGTCGTCGCACTCGGCGGCATCGGCGAAATCGGCCGCAACATGACCGTTTTCGAGCACCAGGGCCGGCTGCTGATCGTCGACTGCGGCGTCCTGTTCCCCGAGGACCAGCAGCCCGGCGTCGACCTGATCCTCCCGGACTTCGCCCACATCGAGGACCGGATGGGCGACGTCGAGGCCGTCGTCCTCACCCATGGTCACGAGGACCACATCGGGGCCGTCCCGTTCCTGCTGCGGCTGCGGCCGGACCTGCCGGTGATCGGCTCGAAGTTCACCCTCGCGCTGGTGGCCGCGAAGTGCCGGGAGCACCGGCAGCGCCCGACTCTGATCGAGGTGGCCGAGGGGCAGATCACCGAGCACGGGCCGTTCGAGTGCGAGTACTTCGCGGTCAACCACTCGATCCCGGACGCGATCGCGGTGGCGATCAAGACCGCCGCCGGTGTCGCGCTGCACACCGGTGACATCAAGCTCGACCAGCTGCCGCTCGACGGCCGGCTCACCGACCTGGCCGGGTTCTCCCGACTCGGCGACGAGGGTGTCGACCTGTTCCTGGTCGACTCCACCAACGCCGAGGTCCCCGGCTTCGTCACCCCCGAACGTGAGATCGGCGGCGTCCTCGACGGCGTCATCGGCAAGGCGAAGCAGCGGGTGATCGTCGCGTCGTTCGCCAGCCACGTGCACCGCATCCAGCAGGTCGTCGACGTCGCGGTCCGCTACAACCGCAAGATCGCGTTCGTCGGCCGCTCGATGGTCCGCAACATGCAGATCGCCCAGGACCTCGGTTACCTGACCGTGCCGGACGGGGTGGTCGTCGACATCGACACCGCCGCGAACCTGCCCGACGACCGCCTGGTGCTGATCTCCACCGGCTCGCAGGGCGAGCCGCTGTCGGCGCTGTCCCGGATGGCGCGCGGTGAGCACCGCCAGATCAACATCCGCGCCAACGACCTCGTCGTGCTGGCGTCGTCGCTGATCCCCGGCAACGAGAACTCGGTGTTCGCGGTCGTCAACGGTCTCGCCAAGCGCGGCGCGACCGTGGTCACGCAGCAGAGCGCGAAGGTGCACGTCTCCGGGCACGCCTCCGCAGGCGAGCTGCTGTACCTGTACAACGCGGTCCGGCCGACCAACGCGATGCCGGTGCACGGCGAGTGGCGGCACCTGCGCGCCAACGCGGCGCTGGCTGCCGCGACCGGTGTGCCCGAGGAGCGGATCGTGCTCGCCGAGGACGGCGTCGTGGTCGACATGGTCGACGGGCTCGCCGAGATCGTCGGCCGCGTCCCGGTCGGGCACGTGTACGTCGACGGCAACTCCGTCGGCGACGTCGGCGACTCGACGCTGTCGGACCGGCTGATCCTCGGTGAGGGTGGCTTCATCTCGATCTCCCTCGCCGTCGACGAGCACACCGGCAAGGCCGTGAGCACGCCCCAGCTGTCCGGGCGCGGCTTCTCCGACGACCCCGCCGCCCTCAAGGAGGCCGCGGTCCTCGTCGAGTCCGAACTGGCCCGGCTCGCCGGCGAGGGTGTCACCGACATCCACCGGATCGCCCAGGCCGTGCGCCGCGTCGTCGGTCGCTGGGTCGCCGACAAGTACCGTCGCCGCCCGATGATCGTCCCGACCGTCATCGGCGTGTAGGGAACGGGTCCGGCCCCGAGCGTTCGGGGCCGGACACCGATCAGGCGAGCAGACGCCAGAGTCCGACGACGCCGAGCACGACGATCGCCGCGCGCAGCGCGGTGGGGGACAGGCGCCGGCCGTAGCGGGCGCCGACGGACCCGCCGATCAGGGAGCCGACCGCGATGAGTCCGGCGGCGGCCCAGCTGATCCGGTCGAACGCGACGAGCGTGTAGGCCGTCGCGGCGACGACGTTGACCAGCAGCGACAGCAGGTTCTTCGCCGCGTTCATCCGCTGCATCGACTCGGGCAGCAGGGCACCCATCACCGCGATCAGCAGAATGCCCTGCGCGGCGGTGAAGTAGCCGCCGTAGACGCCGACCGCGAACGTGGCGACGGTCAGCGCGGCCATCCGCCCCGGGCCGACGTCGTCGGCGGTCCGGCCCGCGGCCTCCGCGCGACTGCGGGCCCACGCCTGGATCCGCGGTCCCGCGACCACCAGGGTCAGTGCGCCGACCAGCAGCACCGGCACGATCGTCACGAACGCCTGGTCCGGCAGGTGCAGCAGCAGGTACGACCCGAGCGCGGCGCCGGTCAGTGACGCCGGGATCTGCCACCGCAGCCGATCCCACTGGCCCCGCAGCTCCCGGCGGTAACCCCAGGTCCCGGACACGCCACCGGCGACCAGGCCGACCGCGTTCGACATCGTCGCGACCACCGGCGGATAGCCGAACGCGACGAGGGTCGGGAACGTCACCAGCGTGCCGGAACCGACGACCGCGTTGATGCCGCCGGCGCAGAAACCGGCGAGCGCGATCACGATCATCTCGGGGACGGACACCCTCGGCACGCTAGCGACCCCGACCGCGGTGCGGTCCATCGACCTCGTCCGCGGTGCGGTCCGGCGACCTCGTCGGCGGTGCGGTCCGGCGTCCTCGTCGGCGGTGCGGTCCGGCGTCCTCGTCGGCGGTGCGATGGGCGGGGGAGCGGTAGCGTGCGCGGCATGAGCCTCGCACGTGACGAACGCCACGCCCTGGTCGAGACGATGGAGGCGGCCGGGCCCGATGCGCCGACGCTGTGCGGGGACTGGACCACCCGCGATCTCGCCGCGCACCTGGTGCTGCGGGAACGCCGTCTCGACGCGTCCGCCGGAATCCTGATCCGGCCGCTCGCCGGGTACACCGCGAAGGTGCAGGCGGAGATCGCGGCCCGGCCGTACCCGGACCTGCTCGAACTCGTCCGGACCGGGCCCCCGGTGTGGTCTCCGCTGTGGCTGCTCGACACGCAGGCCAACCTCGGGGAGATGTTCGTCCACCACGAGGACGTCCGCCGGGCCGGCGCGGGCTGGGAGCCGCGGGAACTCGGCGCCCGATGGGAGGCGGCGTTGTGGACGCTGGCCACGCGGATGGGCCGCATGGCGTACCGGAAGGCGCCGTGCGCGGTGGTGCTCGACGGTGGTCCGGGACGTCGTGCCGCCGTCCACGGCGGCAGCGGCGACCAGGTGGTGCTGTCCGGCGCGCCCGCCGAGCTGGCGCTGCACGCGTTCGGCCGCGACGCGGTCCGGGTCGAGTTCGACGGCCCCGAGGACGCGGTCGCGGCGGTGCGAGCCCTGCAGCGGGGCGTGTGAGAGTGCTGATGCGAGTGTTGCGGATGGTCCCGATGGGGCCGGAGCGACTAGCCTGACCGTCATGGCTGGTAAGTCCGGAACCCGATCCACGACGAGCGCACCGCGGGCGTCCGCGCGCGGCGGTTCGTCGGGCGGATCGGCCGCCGGGGGGGCGAAGCCACGCAGTCGCACCACGAAGACGGTCAGCACCCCGCGCAAGACGACCGCGCCGCGCCCGGCGAACCGGCGCCAGGCCGCGAAGAAGTCCGGCGGGGCGCTGCACGCCGTCGGTGCCGGCCTCGGACGAGGCTGGACGCTGATGGCACGCGGCGTCGGGGCCACCACCCGCACGGTCGGGCGCGCCGCCGACATCGAACACGGGCACCGCCGCGACGGCATCGCCCTCGGACTGATCGCGGTCAGCGTCGTCATCGCCGCCGCGATGTGGTTCGCGGCCGGGGGACCCGTCGGCGGCTGGATCGAGACCGGCGTCCGGGCACTGTTCGGCGGCGCCGCGGCGCTGCTGCCGGTGCTCGGGGTCGTGATCGCGGTCGTGTTGATGCGGTCCGAACCCAACCCGGACATTCGTCCCCGCCTCGTGCTCGGGTCGCTGCTGATCGCGGTGCCGGCGCTCGGCGTGTTCCACGTGATCAGCGGCGAACCCCGCGATGCGGCCGGGCGCGCGCACGGCGCAGGCATCGTCGGGTACGTCGCCGGTGGTCCCCTCACCGACGGTGTGACGTTCTGGCTGTCGGTCCCGCTGCTGCTGCTCGCGATGGGCTTCGGGGTGCTGCTGCTGACCGGGACCACGGTGCGGGAGGTGCCGGGACGGCTGCGGTCCCTGTTCGGGACGTCGCGGCACGAGGACGACTACGAGCCGTACGACCACTACGACGACGATGACGAGCCGGACGCGGAGTCCGACTACGGCGACCACGAGCCGGACTACCTCAAGGGCCTGCGCAACCTGCGGCCGCGCCGCCGCAACGAGGCCGACTACGACCCCGCCCTGTTCGACGCCGACGGCTACCCGGTCGACGACGGGCGGGCCGCCGACGACGGCGATCCGGAGTCGAACTACCCCCTCGACGAGACCGCGTACGCGCCGACCGAGGTCCTCACCCCGGAGCCCGAACCGGCGCCCGTCCCGGCCGCGCCGAAGCCGAAGCCGAAGCCGCAGGCGAAGGTCGCGCCGCCGGCACCCGAACCGGACGACGAGCCGGAGATGCTGATCCCGGAGCGGGTCGTCGAAGGCGACTACACGCTGCCGCCCGCGTCCCTGCTGATCGAGGGTGATCCGCCGAAGACCGGCAGCTCCGCGAACCAGACGATGATCGACGCGATCTCCGAGGTCCTCGAACAGTTCAAGATCGACGCCGCCGTGACCGGGTACACCCGGGGTCCGACCGTCACCCGCTACGAGGTCGAGCTCGGCCCCGGCGTGAAGGTCGAGAAGATCACCGCGCTCGCCCGCAACATCGCGTACGCGGTCGCCACCGACAACGTGCGCCTGCTCGCGCCGATCCCCGGCAAGTCCGCGGTCGGCATCGAGGTGCCCAACACCGACCGGGAGATGGTGCGCCTGGCCGACGTGCTCGCCGCGCCGACCACCCGCAAGGACCAGCACCCGCTGGTCATCGGGC
Source organism: Rhodococcus olei (assembly GCF_039540555.1). Classification (NCBI taxonomy): domain Bacteria; kingdom Bacillati; phylum Actinomycetota; class Actinomycetes; order Mycobacteriales; family Nocardiaceae; genus Rhodococcus; species Rhodococcus olei. Next base: position 442,843 of record NZ_BAABFB010000029.1, read on the forward strand.
TCGGCAAGGACATCGAGGGCGACTTCGTCAGCGCCAACCTCGCGAAGATGCCGCACCTGCTGGTCGCCGGCTCCACCGGTTCCGGCAAGTCGAGCTTCGTGAACTCGATGCTGGTGTCGCTGCTCCAGCGGGCCACCCCCGACGAGGTGCGGATGATCCTGATCGACCCGAAGATGGTCGAACTGACGCCGTACGAGGGCATTCCGCACCTGATCACGCCGATCATCACCCAGCCGAAGAAGGCCGCGGCGGCGCTGGCCTGGCTGGTGGAGGAGATGGAGCAGCGCTACCAGGACATGCAGGCCAACAAGGTCCGGCACATCGACGACTTCAACAAGAAGGTGCGGTCCGGGGAGATCACCGCACCGCTCGGCAGCGAGCGGGTCTACCGGCCGTACCCGTACATCCTGGCGATCGTCGACGAGCTCGCGGACCTGATGATGACGGCACCGCGCGACGTCGAGGAGGCGATCGTCCGGATCACGCAGAAGGCGCGTGCGGCCGGCATTCACCTGGTGCTCGCCACGCAGCGGCCGTCGGTCGACGTCGTCACCGGTCTGATCAAGACGAACGTGCCGTCGCGGCTCGCGTTCGCGACGAGCTCGCTGACGGACTCGCGGGTCATCCTCGACCAGCCGGGTGCCGAGAAGCTGATCGGCATGGGCGACGGCCTGTTCCTGCCGATGGGGGCGGGCAAGCCCACCCGCATGCAGGGTGCGTTCATCACCGACGAGGAGATCGCGGCCGTCGTCGACTTCACGAAGAACCAGGCCGAACCGGAGTACACCGAGGGCGTCACGACCGCGAAGGCCGCGGAGAAGAAGGACGTCGACCCCGACATCGGGGACGACCTGGACGTGCTGCTCCAGGCCGTCGAACTGGTGGTGACCAGCCAGTTCGGTTCCACGTCGATGCTGCAGCGCAAGCTGCGGGTCGGATTCGCGAAGGCGGGCCGCTTGATGGACCTGATGGAGACCCGCGGCGTCGTCGGGCCCAGTGAGGGCTCCAAGGCCCGCGAGGTGCTGATCAAGCCCGACGAGCTCGACGGGCTGCTGTGGTCGATCCGCGGGGGGGACCCGGAGGAAGCGGCCGCTTCCGAGGACTGACCTGCACGTTTCGTGGTGCGGGTACGGGGCTGTGGTTGAATGAAGGAGCTTGTGGAGGGGAGTATCCCCGTGTTCCGTGGCAACCTCGTCAACACGAACGGCGCCGTCGCCGATCCGGGGTTGTCGGTCGTCCGAGTCGGTGGCAACACCCGATGCGGTCGGCGGGAGAGACCTCCGGTGTCTTCAACGACCCCGGAGGTTCGTCTGTGCACGTCTCACCCCTGATCTGGGTCCTCACCTGCGTGGTGATCCTGGGCCTGTTCGTCTTCGACTTCTTCGCGCACGTGCGGACCCCGCACGCGCCCACGTTCCGCGAGTCGGCGTTCTGGTCGGCCGTCTACATCGGGATCGCGGTCCTGTTCGGCCTGTTCGTGATGTGGCAGTGGGGAACCGGCCACGGCGGCGAGTACTTCGCCGGATACGTCACCGAGAAGGCGCTCTCGGTGGACAACCTGTTCGTGTTCGTCGTGATCATGTCGTCTTTCGCGATTCCGCGGGAGTACCAGCAGAAGGTGCTGCTGATCGGCATCGTGATGGCGCTCGTCCTGCGCGGCGCGTTCATCGCGGTCGGTGCCGCCGCCATCAACGCCTACAGCTGGGTGTTCTACCTGTTCGGGATCTTCCTCGTATACACCGCGATCAAGCTGGTCAAGGAGTCCGGCCACGAGGCGGAGGTCGAGCAGGAGCGCGAGAACAGGATCATCGCGGTCGTCAAGAAGGTGCTGCCGACCACCGAGGAGTTCGACGGCGACAAGCTGGTCACCCGGATCGACGGCAAGCGGATGGTCACCCCGCTGCTGCTCGCCCTCGTCGCTATCGGCTTCACGGACGTGCTGTTCGCGCTCGACTCGATCCCCGCGATCTACGGCCTGACCAACGAGGCGTACATCGTCTTCACGGCCAACGCGTTCGCGCTGATGGGCCTGCGGCAGCTGTACTTCCTGATCGGCGGCCTGCTCGAACGCCTCGTCTACCTGTCCTACGGGCTCGCGATCATCCTCGCGTTCATCGGCGTCAAGCTCGTCCTGCACGCACTGCACGAGAACACGCTGCCGTTCGTCAACGGTGGCGAGCACGTCGCGGTCCCGGAGATCTCCACCGGGGCCTCGCTGCTCGTCATTCTCGGCGTCCTGGTCGTCACGACCGTCGCCAGCCTGCTCAAGACCCGGGGCGAGAAGCCGGCGAAGACCGCCGCCTGACCCGGTCGCCGGACCCGGCCGCACGAACCGGGCGGCCGGGTCCGGCGTCGCGGTCAGCGGTCGGTGAACGCGCCCATCACCGGCGTCCACTCGGTGAACCGGGCACTGTCGACGAGGCCCGCCTGCTGGAACGGATCGGTCCGGAACAGCTCGCGGGCCGTCTCGGCGTCCGCCGCGGAGACGAGGATCAGCGCACCACTGCCGTCGGCGAACGGGCCGGTGCTCAGCACGGTGCCGGCGTCGATCAGGCCGGCGAGCCACCCGCGGTGGTCGGGCCGGATCTCGTCGCGGGCGGCGGCGGTCGCGTCGCTGTAGGTGTACTCGACGGCGATGACGGTCATCGGAACTCGCTTTCGGTCGGGATCAAAGGGCGGGATCACAGCGTCAACAGCATGCGGGTGTTGCCGAGGGTGTTCGGTTTGACGTAGCTGAGGTCGAGGAACTCGGCGACACCGGTGTCGTACGAGCGGCACATCTCGGCGTACACCTCCGCGGTGACCGGCGTGCCCTCGATCTCCTCGAACCCGTGCCTGCCGAAGAAGCCGACCTCGAAGGTCAGCACGAAGACCCGTTCGAGTTCGAGCTGCCGCGCGACCTCGATCAGCCGTCCGACCACCAGGTGACCGGCGCCGTGGCCCTTGACACGCGGATCGACGGCGACGGTGCGGATCTCGCCGAGGTCGGCCCACAGCACGTGCAGGGCGCCGCAGCCGACGACCTCGCCGTCGAGCTCCACGACCCAGAACTCCTGCACCGCCTCGTACAACGTCACCAGGTTCTTCTCGAGCAGGATCCGGCCGGCGTAGATGTCGATCAGGCGCTTGATGTCCGGGACGTCGGAGGTGCGTGCGCGTCGCACGACGGGTGCGGCGGGATCGGACTCGGAAGGGCCTGAGGTCATGGGGTGCACAGTAGTCGGCGCATCAAACGATATTCTGGGCCGTGTGCCGTCCCGACCTGTCCTCGCCCGCCTCGACGTTCGTCCCGGCGCACTCCGTCGGAGCGTGCCCCGGGGAGTGCGCGGATGACCGCCGAGCGGTGGGCGCCGGACGGCGACGTGATGCCCGCGGCTGACGTGACCGGCACGGCCCACGGGCACCGGGTTCCGCTGCTGAACATCGCGAACGTGCTGACGGTGTTGCGGATCGTGCTGGTCCCGGTGTTCCTGCTGGCACTGTTCGCCGGCGGCGGGCACGACACGGCCTGGCGGATCGCGGCGACGGCCGTGTTCGCGCTCGCCGCGATCACCGATCGCATCGACGGGCAGCTCGCCCGCAAGTACGGCCTGGTCACCGATTTCGGCAAGCTCGCCGACCCGATCGCGGACAAGGCGCTGATCGGCGCCGCGCTGGTCGGGTTGTCGATCCTGGGCGACCTGAGCTGGTGGGTGACCGCGGTGATCGCGGCCCGCGAGATCGGCGTCACGCTGCTGCGGTTCGCGGTGCTGCGGCACGGCGTGATCCCGGCCAGCCGCGGCGGCAAGGTCAAGACCCTGGTGCAGACCCTGGCGATCGGGCTGTATCTGCTCCCGCTGTCCGGTGCGTGGGCGACGGTCGCGGCCGTCGTGATGGGCGCCGCGGTGATCCTGACCGTCGTCACCGGACTCGACTACGTGGTGCAGGCGGTGCGCCTGCGCGCCGGGGTGCACGCACACCACCCGGCGCGGTGACCGGCCCGGTCACCGCGGTCGACCCGCTCGCGGCGGGCACCGGCGCCGCCGAACTCGTCGCGGAACTGACCGCCCGCGGGCAGACCGTCGCGACCGCGGAATCGCTGACCGCCGGGCTGCTGGCCGCGACGATCGCCGGGGTGCCCGGTGCCAGCGTCGTGCTGCGCGGGGGTCTGATCGTCTACGCCACCGAACTCAAGTCCGAACTCGCCGGCGTCGCACCGGCCACGCTCGCCGTGGACGGACCGGTCGCGGCGAGCACCGCGGCCGAACTGGCGTCCGGGGCCGCCCGCCGGTGCGGCGCCGACTGGGGTGTCGGATTGACGGGCGTCGCGGGCCCGGACCCGCAGGACGGGACACCGGTGGGGACCGTGTTCCTCGGCGTCGCGGGGCCGGCCGGGGTGCGGGTGCGGGAGCTCGCGTTGCCGGGCGGTCGCTGGGAGATCCGGCGTGGCGCGGTGATCGCGGCCGTGTCGGACCTCCTCGGTCACGTGCGCGCGAGCGCCTCGGGATAGGGTCGGGAACCAATTCGTCACCACGGCTCGTTGAACGAACAGTCGGGTGCAGATGGAGGAGGTGCCAGATGACCGTGTTGTTGCGAGAAGCGATCGGTGACAGTCTGCGGCGCACGAGGGTTGCCCAGAGCAGAACCCTGCGCGAGGTGTCGAGTTCGGCTCGGGTCAGTCTCGGCTACCTCTCCGAGGTCGAGCGGGGCCGCAAGGAGGCGTCGAGCGAGCTCCTCGCCGCGATCTGCGACGCGCTGGACGTGCCGCTGTCCGACGTGCTCCACGACGTGAGCGAGACGCTGTCGGACAACGAGGTTCAGCGCGCGGCGGCGCCGGTGGAGGCCGCGCCCGCGCAGGCCTCGGTGCACGCGGCGGCGCCCCGGATCGACGGGGACACCCGGGTCGTGATCCCGGCGCCGCCGACCGCGACGCTGGCGGCGGCGTGACCTGCCTCGCACCGATCCGGGTGTCGGTGCGGATACGGTACGACCGGCCGACCACGCGGTAGATTCGATTTCGGACCATCGGTTTCGCGTGCGGTGGGTCCGGGCAGCAGGTGAGGGCAGTGCACAAGACGGTGCGCGAGGGTCGCGCACCGGGTCGCGGATGACGCGGCAGCAGATGGAGGCAGGATCAGACCAATGGCTAACCCGTTCGTCAAGGGCTGGAAGTACCTGATGGCGCTCTTCAACTCGAAGATCGACGAGAAGGCGGACCCCAAGGTTCAGATTCAGCAGGCAATCGAGGACGCGCAGCGTCAGCACCAGGCGCTGTCGCAGCAGGCCGCATCGGTCATCGGCAACCAGCGCCAGCTGGAGATGAAGCTCAGCCGTCAGCTCGACGAGGTCGAGAAGCTCAACGCCAACGCCCGCCAGGCCGTCACCCTCGCCGATCAGGCCGCCACGGCCGGTGACATGGAGAAGGCCACCCAGTACACCAACGCCGCCGAGGCGTTCGCCGCGCAGCTCGTCACCGCGGAGCAGTCCGTCGAGGACCTGAAGGTGCTGCACGACCAGTCGCTGCAGGCGGCCGCGCAGGCGAAGAAGGCGGTCGAGCAGAACGCGATGGCGTTGCAGGCCAAGGTCGCCGAGCGCACGAAGCTGCTCAGCCAGCTCGAGCAGGCGAAGATGCAGGAGCGGGTGTCGGATTCGCTGCGGTCGATGGACCAGACCCTCGCGGCGCCCGGCAACACCCCGAGCCTCGACGCGGTCCGGGAGAAGATCGAGCAGCGCTACGCGAACGCTCTCGGCTCCGCGGAGCTGGCCCAGAACTCGGTGCAGGGTCGCATGATGGAGGTTCAGCAGGCCAGCGTCCAGATGGCCGGGCACAGCCGCCTCGAGCAGATCCGCGCGTCGATGAAGGGCGACGCGCTGCCCGCCGGTGGCGGCGCGACCCCGGCCGCCGCCCCCGCGACTCCCGCCGCCCCGGTGGCGGCGCCGAAGCCGGACGCGGCCGGCCCGGCCGCGCAGTAGCAGCCGACCCACGCGAGGGCCCGGTGGGACGACCGTCCTACCGGGCCCTCGCGCGTTCCCGGGGTCGCAGGTGCCGGCGGTGGCAGACCGCCCCGGACTTCGCCGAGCGTGACGCGCCGACACCCCGATGCCGGTCCCGCGCGAGGTCAGTCGTCGACGCCGCGGGCGGCCAGTGCCTCGCCCATCGCGTCCGCGGTGCGGAGCGCGCCGATCACGACCGGGACCGCGAGCGCGCGGAGGGAGAAACCGAGACCACGCGCCTTGCGGGCCTCGGTCACCTCGCCGACGAGACCGGCGAGCAGGGGAATGCAGCGGATCGTCATCGCGAGCACCAGGCCGACCCGGTCCGGGTCGACGCCGAACCGACGGAGCGGACCGAGCACCCGGTGCAGGGCGTCGAGCATGTCGAGGACCCGGGTCGTCAGCGACACCAGCGCCGCGAGGGCGACGGACAGCAGCAGAACACCGCACACCACCGCGGCGCGTCGCCATCCGGTGAACACGACCTGGAACACGGCGATGAACGCGAGCATCCAGATCACCGGCCGGAGCTGGGCCACCGCGACGCGCAGCGGGATCCGGGCGGCCGCGAAACCGGCGGTCACGACTGCGGCGGCGGGGACGAGCTGCCACGGTGTCCGCACGACGGCGGCGAGCGCGATCAGCGCGAGAACCAGTCCGGCCAGCTTGGCCCCGGCCGGCAGCCGGTGCAGCACCGAGCGGCCGGGGTGGTACAGGCCGAGCATGGTCATCCGACGAGCCGCCGGTAGAAACCGATCGACTCGGCCGGGGTGCCGTCCGCGACGATCCCGCCCGAGTCGACGACGAGCACCCGGTCGAACCCGGTGAGCAGGTCGAGGTGGTGGGTCACCGCGACCAGCTGCTGCGGCAGCGCCGCGAACGTCTCCGCGACGAGGCGGGAGTTGCGCAGGTCGAGCAGCGTGGTGGGTTCGTCGGCGACGATCACCTCGGGGTCGGTCACCATGATCGCGGCCAGCGCGAGCAGCTGCTTCTGTCCACCCGACAGCAGGTGGGTGGGGTGGTCGGCGTGCCCGGCGAGGCCGAATCGGCGCAGGACGTCGGTGACGCGGGCGTCCCGGTCCGCGGCGGACAGGCCGGACCGCTTGAGGGAGAACGCGATGTCCTCGGCGACCGTCGGCATGATGATCTGGTGATCGGGGTCGGTGAACACGAACCCGACCTTGCGTCGCACCTTGCGGCCGTCACGTGCGGTGTCGAGGCCGTCGACGGTGACCGTCCCGGCGGTGGGGACCACCAGCCCGTTGATCATCCGCGCGAGGGTGGACTTGCCGCTGCCGTTGGCGCCGACGATCCCGATCCGCTGTTCGGTCAGGGTCACGTCGACGCCGCCGAGGACGTCGCGGTCGCCGTAGCGATGCGCGACGGAGCGGAAACGGATCTCGCTCATCGGGGGGAGAAGGTCAGGCGGCCGGGGTGGCGGGCACCCGGCGGCCGCTGAGCAGCGCGGGGTACGCGCGGTGCACCTGCGCGGCCACGACGGCCGCGACGACCGCCTTGAGGGTGTCACCGGGCAGGAACGTCGCGTTCGCGGACAGGGCGGCCCACACCGTGAGGTCGGTGCGCAGCACCATCCCGGCGATGCCGAACGCGTACAGCACGACGATTCCGCCGAGGACGTTGATCAGGGTGCCGACGATCACGTTGTAGCGCGGCAGCGCCTTGACCGTCAGCCAGCCGATCACGGCGACGGCCGGGATCCAGCCGATCAGGAAGCCGGCCGTCGGGCCGGAGAGGGACGTCAACGAGGTGCGTCCACCCGCGAGGACCGGCAGCGCCAGACCGAGGACGATCACGGTCAGGACCGCGAGCACACCCTTGCGCGGCCCGAGCAGGGCACCCGCGACCATCACACCCAGACTCTGCAGCGTGATCGGCACACCGGAGCCGCCGATCGTGATGGTGCCGGGCAGGCCGAGGGCGATGATCAGGGCGGCGAACACCGCGACCTGGGCGAGGTCGCGGGCGGTGAAGGTCGAGGCGCCGGTGGTGCGGGTGGACACGGTGGTGCAGAGCTCCTTGCGGTGGGGACCGGTCGAGCTTATGCCAGACACGTCACAGTCCGGTCGGCTCCACCCCGTCCGGGCCCGGATCGACGGCATCGGGGATGTCCCTGATCTTTCCCTGATCTTGCCGCTGAGCTGGTGATTTGTGGTCCGTGCCGTGACAGGCTGGACGTCGACGGGCCACCAACAGGTGGTGGTTCGGAGGGAAGAACGGAGAGCCGCCGTGTTCTTGAAGATTGTCGGTGTCGTCGCACTGATCTGGATCGCGCTGGCCCTGGTCGGGGTGCTCGTGAAGGGCCTGTTCTGGATCCTCGCGGTCAGCGCCGTCGTGTTCGGGGTGTACCTGCTGGTGAAGGCGTTCTCGGGGAGCGACTCGGGCGACGCGACCCGGATCCGGTAGGCGCCGCCGTGCGGGTCCGCGGGCCTGCGCGTGGCGGCGCGCACATCGGCGACCCGGAGGGCATGCTGAGGCCCATGGAACCGGCTACCGTCGACACAATTCCCGAGGACTGGCAGCGCGGCGTGGTGATCGTCGCGCACCCCGACGACATCGAGTACGGGTGCGCGGCCGCGGTCGCGCGGTGGACCACGCAGGGCAAGGACGTCCGGTACGTGCTGGCCACCAGCGGGGAGGCCGGGATCGAGGGGCTGGCGCCGGCCGAGTGCGGACCGATCCGCGAGGAGGAGGAACGCCGCTCGGCCGCGGTCGTCGGGGTGAGCGAGGTGGAATTCCTGGGCCACCCGGACGGACGGGTCGAGTACGGGCTCGGGTTGCGCCGTTCGCTCGCGGCGGCGATCCGCCGGCACCGTCCCGAGTTCGTGATCACGATGAACCACCGCGAGACCTGGGCGCCGGGCATGCGCAACAGCGCCGATCACCGGGCCGTCGGGCAGGCCGCGCTCGACGCGGTCTCCGACGCCGCCAACGAGTGGATCTTCCCCGAACTGAGTGAGCCGCGCTGGTCGGGTGTGCGGTGGGTCGCGGTGAACGTGATGGTCGGCGTCACCCACGCCGTCGACGTGACCGAGACCGTCGACGCCGCCGTCGCGTCGCTGTCCCAGCACTCCCGCTACCTCGCGGAGCTGTCCGGCACGTCCGTCGCCGAGCAGGCCGCCGCCCAGATCGCGATGGCCACCGGCCCGAAGGAGGGGTTCGCGGCGGAGCGGGCGGTCGGCTTCGAGCTGTACACGTTCTGACCCGTCCCGCGGAAGCGTTGAACGGGGTTCACGGCCGATTCCGGTGTCGGAATCGAGCCGTGAACCCCCGTTCAACGACAGGGGAGTGGGTCAGCGGGCCGGTTCGCCGACGAGGACACGACCCGCCCCGGGCACGGCCTGGATGTCGATCGGCAGCGGGGCCACGGGTTCGCCGTCGGCGTAGGCGGTGATGCCGGGGGCCTCCAGCCGGACCCGCCGCGACCGGAAGGTCTGCACGTCCGGCAGCTCGACGTGCGTGCCCTTGTAGACGGTCGGGAACAGGCGCACCAGCCGCAGCCGGCTGCCCGCCGCCACCACCGTGAGATCGAGCAGGCCGTCGGTCACGCTGGCGTTCGGGGTGACGAGCATCCCGCCGCCGTACGAGGTGCCGTTGCCGACGGTGACCATCGCCGCGTCGAGCTCGATCGTCCGGTCGTCGAGCACGATCCGGTAGGGGATCGGCCGCAACTGCGCCAGTTCCACCACCATCGCGACGTTGTACCGCATCGGACCGCGGGGCCACCGCAGCCGGTTGGCGCGGTCGGTGACGAGCGAGTCGAAGCCGCTCGAGAGCACGGTGCCGAACCAGCGGTCGCCGACCCGCGCGAGGTCGATCGTCTGGGTGTGGCCCCGGGCGATGACGTCGGCGGCCGCGACCGGGTCGTCGACCGGAATCTGGAACAGCCGGGCGTGATCGTTGCCGGTGCCGCCCGGGATGATCCCCAGCGGCGTGCCGCTCTGCGCGAGCGCCTGCCACGCGATGCTGATCAGACCGTCGCCACCGGCCGCGACGAGGGCGTCGGTGCCCGCGGCGACCGCGTCCCGGGCCAACGCGAGCGCCTCCGCGGCGGACGCCCCCTCGATCTCGGTGACCTCGACGCCGACCGCGCGGAGCCGGGCGATCGCCGCCGCGGCGGCCTCCGGGGCGTGGCCGTTCCCGGCGGCCGGGTTGGTCAGGACCGTGACGGATCTCATGGGATGAGCTTGCCAGGGTTGAGGATTCCGGCGGGGTCGATCGCCGCCTTCACCGCGCGCAGCACGGTCGCGCCGAGGTCGCCGACCTCGGCGGTCATCCACGGGCGGTGGTCGCGTCCGACGGCGTGGTGGTGGGTGATCGTGCCCCCGGTGGCGACGATCGCGTCACCGGCCGCCTGCTTGGCCGCGGCCCACTGCGTCAGCGGGTCCTCGGTCTGGCCGCACACCACGGTGAAGTACAACGACGCACCGGTCGCGTAGGTGTGCGAGATGTGGCACATCACCAGCGGCGGGGTGCCCTGCGCGGCAAGGGATTCGGTGAGGGCGGCCGTGACCGCGGTGCGCAGCGCCACGAGGTTGGACCACGTCGTCGCGGTTTCGAGGGTCTCGACGATCGCGCCCGCGTTCAGCAGCGCGTCGCGCTGGTAGGGCGCGTCGAAGCGGCCGTGCTCCCAGGACCGCGCCGGCTGCTCGCCCAGGTCGGTGCCGCCCGCCGCGGCCAGCAGCGCGGCGACCTCCTCGGAGCGGGCCCGCACGTGGGCGTCGGTGCCCTCGACGGTGGTGATCGCCAGGCATCCGGCGGTCGGCGCGTCGCCACCGATGTCCCCGGCCAGCGCCAGGTTGACACCGGTCTCGGCCTCGTCGGACAGGCGCATCACGGTCGGGGCGGCGCCGGTCTGGATCACCGTGCGCAGTGCGGTCGCCCCGGTCGCGAAGTCGGGGAAGGACCAGGCCCGGTAGGCGGTGGTCTCGGGGATCGGGTGCACCCGGAGGGTGACCTCGGTGATGACGCCGAACGTGCCCTCCGACCCGACGAACAGTTCCCGCAGGTCGGGGCCCGCGGCGGACGCCGGGCCGCGACCGAGGTCGAGGCTGCCGGTCGGGGTGGCGACGCGCAGGCGCTGGACCATGTCGTCGAAGCGGCCGTAGCCGGCGGACGCCTGCCCCGACGAGCGGGTCGCGGCGAACCCGCCGATCGTCGCGAACTGGAAGCTCTGCGGGAAGTGTCCGAGCGAGAAGCCGTGCCTGCCGAGGAGTTCCTCGGCCTGCGGCCCGGTGACACCCGCCTGCAGCGTCGCGGTCCCGGACACCGGGTCGAGGTCGACGAGCGCGTCGAGGCGCCGAAGATCGAGCGCGAGGACGGCGGCGAATCCGCCGCGCTCCGGGTCGACTCCGCCGACGACGCTCGTACCGCCGCCGAACGGGACCACCGCGACGGCGTTGTCGGAGCACCACTGCAGCAGCGCGAGGATCTCGTCGTGCGAGCCCGGCAGCACCACGGCGTCGGGGGCATCCTGCGATCCGGTGTCCTTGCGGCGCAACAGGTCCGGTGTGGACTTGCCGCCCGCGTGGCGGAGCCGGGTGGCGTCGTCGGTGTGGACGTTCGCGGCGCCGAGCACGTGTCCGAGCGCGGTGCGCTGGGGTTCGGTCAGGGTGCTCGGCCGCAGGACCACGTCCGATTCGGCGGGTGGGGCGGACTGCTCGGCGTGGACCCCGAGGGCGGCGCTGAGCAGGGAGAGGACCTGCGGCGAGAGCTGTTTGCGGAACTCGCCGAGTCCCCAGGCGTCCCACTCCATCGTCGGTGCCGCTGCCGCCGGACGTTCGAACGATCCGGATGCTGTCGTGTCGGTCATGCGTTACAGTGTTACACACGATGTCTATCCGTAACGAAGAATCGGTGACCGGCGAGCCGCGCGGCGTCGACGACCAGATCCTCGACGCCGCGCGCACCTGCGTGCTCGAATTCGGGGTGCGGCGCACCACCCTCGCCGAGATCGCCCGCCGGGCCGGCGTCAGCCGACCGACCGTCTACCGGCGCTGGCCGGACACCAGTGCGATCGTCGCGGACCTGCTGACCCGGGAGATCGGGCTCGCGATGCCGTCCCCCTCCGGGGCCGGAAACATGCGCGCGCAACTGGTGCTCGCGGTCGCGGAGATGGCCGACACGGTGCGCACCCACCCGCTGTTCGTCAAGATCCTGCGATCCGATCCGGAACTGCTCATCACCTACATCGTCGACCGCCTCGGCGCCAGCCAGCGCGCGATCATCGAGCACCTCGTCCCGGTCGTGGCGGCCGGGCAGGCGGACGGGTCGATCCGGGCCGGCGACCCGACGGTGATCACCACGATGGTGCTGCTGATGACGCAGTCCGCGGTGCAGTCCGCGGGCATGGTCGCCGAACTCGTCCCGCCGGACGTCCTCGTCACCGAACTGACCACCGCGGTCGACGCCTACCTGACCGCACGGAGCTAGGAGATTCACGTGCCCTCTGCCATCGGGCCCACCGCCACCGCGCTCAACGCCGACCGTCGCAGCCGCGAGCTGGCCGAGCTCGGCGACGGCGCGCCGATCGACCTCCTCGTCATCGGTGGCGGCATCACCGGCGTCGGGGTCGCGCTCGACGCCGCCTCCCGCGGACTGCGCACCGTCCTCGTCGAACGCCGCGACCTCGCGTTCGGCACCAGCCGGTGGAGTTCGAAGCTCGCCCACGGCGGGCTGCGATACCTGGCGAGCGGGAACGTCGGCATCGCCCGCGAGAGCGCGGTCGAACGCGGCATCCTGATGACGCGTACCGCGCCGCACCTGATCCGGGCGCTGCCCCAGCTGGTGCCGCTGCTGCCGTCGGTCGGCCGATTCGAGAAGACGTTGGTGCGCACCGGTTTCCTGGCCGGCGACGTCCTGCGCGCGACCGCGCGGACCCCCGCGTCGGTGTTGCCGCGGTCACGGCGGATCGGGGCGTCGGAGGCGATCGGCCTGGCACCGGCGGTGCGCCGCGACGGTCTGCGCGGTGGACTGCTCGCGTACGACGGCCAGCTGATCGACGACGCCCGCCTCGTGGTCGCGATCGCGCGCACCGCCGCCGGGCACGGCGCGAAGATCCTGACCCGGGTCGCCGCCCACGGCGTCACCGGCGACTCGGTCCGGCTGCGCGACGAACTCACCGGCGAGGAACTGACCGTCCGGGCCCGGTCGGTGGTCAACGCCGCCGGGGTGTGGGCCGGACAGGTCGACCCCGACATCGCGCTCAAGCCGAGCCGCGGCACCCATCTGGTGCTGTCCGCGGAGCGCCTCGGCAACCCGACCGCCGCGCTGACCGTGCCGATCCCGGGCGAGACGAACCGCTTCGTGTTCGCCCTGCCCGCCCAGCTGGGCCGGGTGTATCTCGGCTTGACCGACGAGGCGGCGCCCGGCGAGATCCCCGACGTCCCGGTCGCCACCGACTCCGAGATCGACTTCCTGTTGTCGACCGTCAACACCGCGCTCGGTGCGGACCTGACCCGGGCGGACGTGCTCGCGACCTACGCGGGACTGCGACCGTTGCTCGACACCGGCGACGGGGCCACCGCGGACCTGTCCCGCAACCACGCGGTCCTGACGTCGGGAACCGGTGTGATCAGCGTCGTCGGCGGCAAGCTCACCACCTACCGGAAGATGGCGCAGGACGCGGTCGACGCCGCGGTGCGCGCGGGTGGGATCGGGGCCGGGTCGTGTGTCACGACGAACCTGTCGGTGGTCGGGGCCGGACCGGCGCCTTCGGGGCTGCCGGCGTCGCTGGTCGCCCGGTACGGCGGCGAATCCGCGACGGTCGCGCTGGCCGGTGCGCTCGACCCGGTGGCCGACGGAATCGACGTCACCCGAGCCGAACTCGCGTTCGCGGTCACCCACGAGGGCGCCCTCGACGCCGACGACCTCCTCGACCGGCGTACCCGCATCGGCCTGGTCCCGGGCGACCGTGAACGGGCGCTGCCCGCGGCCCAGGAGGCGTTCGGCTGAGTCCGCGGGGCGGTCGCGATCGCGACGGCTCTTCCCGAAACGTGAGTAAAGTGGCGAACATTCGCGCCTCGGACGGCGAGTGCGCGTGTTTCTGTCGGACCGTGGTCGTAGCGTGGACGCGTCCGGTTCGACACGACCGCACCGACCCTGGGGGAGAGCAATCGCCATGACCACCGATTCCCGGAACACCGCGAAGTCCGACGTCCTCGACCTGCTCGCCGAGCAGCGCCGCACGTTCCTGATCACCTTCCGCGGCCTCGACGAGGTCGGCGCCCGGACGCGATCGACGGCCGGCGAGCTCACGCTGATCGCGCTTCTCAAGCACGTCACGGGTACCGAGCGGGGGTGGGTCCGCACGCTGGTGGAGCGCGACGAGAACGCGGAGTTCGACATGGCGGCCGGGACGGCGTCCTGGACCGTCGGCGCCGACGAGACGCTCGCGGCACTGCTCGCGGACTATGCACGGGCCGCGGAGGAGACGGAAGCGGCGGTCCGGGACATCGACCTCGACGTCCCGGTGCCGCTGCCGACCGCGCCGTGGTCGCCCGAACGGGAGTGGTGGAGCGGGATCAAGATCCTCATGCACATCCTGCGGGAGACCGCGCAGCACGCCGGGCACGCCGACATCATTCGCGAGAGCCTCGACGGCGCGAACACCACGATGCAGTTGGGCGCCGACGCGGGAATGGAGTTCTGACCGTTCGTCGGACCCCGGTCCACCGTCGTCGCCGCCCTCGGTGACGGTGGGTCCGGATCCGCCGGTGCCCCGTCCGCACTAGTGGGGGAACCCGCGCTCCGCGGCCACGCCGAAGTAGTCGCCGCCCTTGCGCTCCGGGTTGTCGGTGCCCCACGCGCGGTCCCGGTCGACCGGCACCATGTGCGGAATGTGCTTGCGGCAGTGGATGTACGCCTCCTCGACGTGCACGAGAACCCAGCGCTCCGCGCGGCGCCCGCGCACCCGCTCCTCCGGGAGATCCGGGTGTGCGAGGCGGACCTCGTCGTCGGGGACGATGTCGGCCGAGCCGTTGACGTGCAGGCCGATCAGGTCGGTGACGAAGTCGGCCATGAACAGTCCGACGTGCGGGTTCTCCACGATGTTGCCCAGGCTGGCCATGACCCCGTTGCCCTGATACTCGGGATAGCCGACCAGGTCGGCGTCGAAGACGTGGACGAAGCCGGGTGGCCCGGCGCGCAGCGACACGTCGCAGGTTCCGTCGGCCGCGGACGTCCCGATGAACACCATCTCCATCCGCTCGACGAACTCGATCATCGCCGGGTTGAGGTGGGTGCACATCTGGCGGGCGTGGAAGCGGTCGGCGCGGAACGTGGTCCCCAGCTCGTCCTGCACGAGCTGTTCGCCCCGGGTGCCGCGGGTGCTGGTGTCGGGCGCGGGCCGTGCGGTGAATCCTGAATCGACGCTGGACATCGTTGTTCTCCTCGCGCGGGCCCGAGGACGTGCTTTCGGGCCGTCGCCCACAGGGTCGCTCCCGGCCGGGTCCGCCACAAGCCACCCCAGGGTGAGAATTGTTGCCACCTTCGGTCGCTCGACGCGCGCGCGGCCGACGTGCGGCGTACCGTCAAGCGCCATGAGCATTCGGCTCGGCTACCAGATGCCCAACTTCAGCTACGGAACTCCGGTGCGGGACCTGTTCCCGACCGTGGTGGCGCAGGCGCGCGAGGCCGAGGCGGCCGGCTTCGACACCGCGTTCGTGATGGACCACTTCTATCAACTGCCCGGCATCGGGGAACCCGACGAGCCGATGCTCGAGGCGTACTCGGCGCTGTCCGGGCTGGCGATGGCCACCACCGACATCAAGCTGTCGGCGCTGGTCACCGGCAACACCTACCGGAACCCGCCGATGCTCGCGAAGACCGTCACCACCCTCGACGTGGTCTCCGGCGGTCGCGCGGTCCTCGGCATCGGTGCGGGCTGGTTCGAACTCGAACACCGCCAGTTCGGATACGAGTTCGGCACGTTCACCGACCGGTTCGAGCGGCTCGGCGAGGCGCTGGAGATCATCGTGCCGATGCTCCGCGGGCAGCGGCCGACGTTCGAGGGCCGGTGGTACCGCACCGAGAGCGCGATCAACGAGCCGCGCCTGCGTGACGACCTGCCGGTGCTGCTCGGTGGCGGCGGCGAACGCAAGACCTTCGGCTATGCGGCCCGCTACGCCGACCACCTGAACGTCATCTGCAACGCGTCCGAACTGCCGCGCAAACTCGACGCCCTCGCGCAGCGGTGCGAGGAGGCCGGCCGCGACCGCGCCACCCTCGAGACCAGCTTCCTGGCGTTCGTGATGATCGACGAGGACGGCGACCGGGCCCGACAGTTGCAGCGCGAGTTCCTGCTCTCCCGCGGCGTGGACCTGGACACGATGTCCGACGAGGCCCGCGCCGCCGCCGTCGACCGTCAGTTCGTCGGTTCCCCCGACGAGGTCGCCGAGCAGATCCAGACCCGGGTCCTCGACCGCGGCATCGACGGGATCGTGGTCAACCTGGTCGCGAACGGTCACGAGCCGGGCGTCGTCGAGCTCGCCGGCCGCACGCTGACCCCACTCGTGTCCGGCTGAGCGGCGGCTGTGGCACCCTGATCGGATGCGCGTCGCCGTCGTCGCCGGACCCGATCCCGGTCATGCCATCCCCGCCATCGCCCTGTGCCTGAAACTGCTTGCCGCGGGGGATGATCCGGTGCTGTTCACCGGCGACCGCTGGCTCGGGCCGGCGCGGGCGGCGGGCCTGTCCGCCCGCAGGCTCAAGGGTCTGGCGCCGCGGCCGGAGGACGACGACCTCGACGCCGGTGCACGGATCCACTCGCGGGCCGCGTACATCTCGACCGAGATCCTCCCGGACCTGAGCGCGATGTTGCCGGACCTGGTGGTCTCCGACATCCTCACCGCCGGCGGCGGCATGGCCGCCGAGCGGCTCGACGTGCCGTGGGTCGAGCTCTCGCCGCACCCGCTGTACGCGCCGTCGAAGGGGCTCCCGCCGATCGGCAGCGGACTCGAGCCGGGCGTCGGGGCGCGGGGCCGGCTCCGCGATGCGCTGATGCGGGCCGCGACCGCCCGGTCGATCAAACAGGGGCTGCGACAGCGGGCGCAGGCCCGGGTCGGGGTCGGGTTGCCGGCCGAGGACCCGGGCCCGGCGGCCCGGCTGATCGCGACGCTGCCCGCGCTGGAGGTGCCCCGGCCGGACTGGCCGGAGCACACGCACGTCGTCGGGCCGCTGCTGTGGGAGCCGACCGCCGACCTGCTCGACCCGCCGCCCGGTGACGGGCCGCTGGTGATGATCGCGCCGTCGACCGCACACACCGGTGCCGAGGGCATGCTCGAGACCGCGCTGTCGGCGCTGGACGGGACCGGGGTCCGGGTGGTGGCGTCGATGCTCGACACCCCGCCGACCGATCTGCCGTCCTGGGCGCGCGCCGGACTGGGCAGGCAGGACGCGCTGCTGGCGGACGCGTCGGTGGCCGTGTGCGGCGGCGGTCACGGCATGCTCGCGAAGGCGCTGCTGGCCGGCGTGCCCGCGGTGACGGTTCCCGGTGGCGGCGACCAGTGGGAGCTGGCGAACCGGGCGGCCCGGCAGGGCAGCGCCCGGCTGGTGCGGCCGCTGACCGCCGACGCGTTGCGGGAGTCGGTGTTGCGCGTGCTCGACGATCCGGCGTTCGCGGAATCCGCGCGCACGGCCGCGGCGTCCGCCGGTGACGTCGAGGATCCCGTGGCGGTGTGCCGGGCGGCCGCGGCCGCGCGGTGACGGGGCGTCGCGGCGGCCGCGCTACGGTGGCGGTGTGCGACTGACCGAGTTCAACGAACTGGTGCACGGCGAGTTCGGCCGTCTGTACGGCGAATCCCTGCTGGTGGACCACGTACTGCTCAGCCTGGGCGGCCGGACGGCGGCCCAGGCGATCGAGGACGGTCAGGAACCGCGCGAGGTGTGGCGCGCGCTGTGCGCCGAGTTCGACGTTCCGCGTAACCGCTGGTAGGAGTGCGGTCCGGAAGCGCGACACGCGGGCCCGGCCGATTGACTCGAACAGGTGTTCCCCTACACTGGGGGAGTGTTCGTCAGGTCGCGTCGGCGAAATCTGTCGGTGCCTCCCTCTACGGTGACGGCATCACGGAAAACCGCTCGAACACCGAGGCCCGCTCGGACACGGGTTGCTGACCGAGCACCAGCTGCTGACTAAGGAGAACCGATGGCACCGCAGGCACACGATCGCGACAAGGCGCTCGAGCTCGCACTGGCGCAGATCGACAAGAACTTCGGCAAGGGTTCGGTGATGCGCCTCGGGGAGGAGGCCCGCCAACCCATCTCGGTGATCCCCACCGGTTCGATCGCCCTGGACGTGGCGCTGGGCATCGGTGGCCTGCCCCGCGGCCGCGTCGTCGAGATCTACGGCCCGGAGTCCTCGGGTAAGACGACGGTCGCGCTGCACGCGGTCGCCAACGCGCAGGCCGCCGGCGGCATCGCGGCGTTCATCGACGCCGAGCACGCTCTCGACCCGGAGTACGCGAAGAAGCTCGGTGTCGACACCGATGCGCTGCTGGTGTCCCAGCCGGACACCGGTGAGCAGGCGCTGGAGATCGCCGACATGCTGATCCGTTCCGGCGCGCTCGACATCATCGTCGTCGACTCGGTGGCCGCCCTGGTGCCGCGCGCCGAGATCGAGGGCGAGATGGGCGACAGCCACGTCGGTCTCCAGGCTCGCCTGATGAGCCAGGCGCTGCGGAAGATGACCGGCGCCCTGAACAACTCGGGCACGACCGCGATCTTCATCAACCAGCTGCGCGAGAAGATCGGCGTGATGTTCGGCTCCCCGGAGACCACGACCGGTGGTAAGGCGCTGAAGTTCTACTCCTCGGTGCGCCTGGACGTGCGCCGCATCGAGACGCTCAAGGACGGCGGTGACGCGGTCGGCAACCGCACCCGTGTCAAGGTCGTCAAGAACAAGGTGTCGCCGCCGTTCAAGCAGGCCGAGTTCGACATCCTCTACGGCCAGGGCATCTCCAAGGAGGGCTCGCTGATCGACA
This sequence comes from Rhodococcus olei, assembly GCF_039540555.1. Taxonomy (NCBI): domain Bacteria; kingdom Bacillati; phylum Actinomycetota; class Actinomycetes; order Mycobacteriales; family Nocardiaceae; genus Rhodococcus; species Rhodococcus olei. The sequence continues at coordinate 461,811 of NZ_BAABFB010000029.1, forward strand.
TGGGTGTCGAGCACGGCTTCATCCGCAAGTCGGGTTCCTGGTTCACCTACGAGGGCGACCAGCTCGGTCAGGGCAAGGAGAACGCGCGCAAGTTCCTGCTGGAGAACACCGACGTCCGCGACGAGATCGAGAAGAAGATCAAGGAGAAGCTGGGCATCGGTGCCGACGTCACCGCCGAGGACGCCGACGACGCCCCCGTCGACTTCTAGGGGATCCACCGTGGAACCGGACGACCGCCCGCGGACGTCCCGCCGGCGGGCCGGCGACGGTGGCCCCCGCCGGGGCGCCGACCTGGGCTCCCGGACTCCGGCCGAGCAGGAGACGCAGGCCAAGGAACTGTGTCTGCGTCTCCTGACGGACCGGGCTCGCAGCCGCGCGGAGTTGGCGAAGAAGTTGACGGACAAGGGATTCGACGCCGATGTGGTCGCGCGGGTCCTGGACCGGCTCACCGAGGTCGGACTGATCGACGATGCGGCATTCGCGTCGCAGTGGGTGCAGTCGCGGCACACGTTCTCCGGCAAGGGGAAGCGCGCGCTGGCACTCGAGTTGCGCACGAAGGGTGTCGCCGCGGAGGTTGCGGCCGTCGCGCTCGACCAGATCGACCGTGACGACGAACGGGAACGTGCGGCGGAACTGGTGCGCCGCAAGCTGCGCACGGCGTCACTGGACTTCGAGGTCGACGGGCCGGGCGGTCGCAGCAGCGAGCGGGACCGTCTCGTGCGCCGGCTGGTGTCGATGCTCGCCCGGCGAGGCTACCCGCAGGGTATGGCGTTCGACGTGGTGAAAACCGAACTCGCGCAGGCGGGTACGGACACCGGGGATCTCACCGAATCGTGAGATCCGGGCGGTACGCGCTTTTCAACCCCTCGACAGCCCCCGGTTGAAAAGCGGGTACCCCTGCTGCTAAGCGGCGGAGCCGGCGGCGAGGCCCGCGAGAACGTTGCCGATCAGGCCGATCAGGGCGAGAGGAACGGTTTCCGAAGAGGTCATGATGATCCCTTTCTGTGTACGTGCGCAGCAGGGCGCTGCGTCGCTCCGGATGGGGCGACGCAACATTCAATCCTGAATCACACCCGCAGCGGAAGTGTGACATTCATCATCAGAATATTGTCCCAGTGGGCGGGCGATAGCACTGTCGCGCCGCGCCGATCCGGGGTAATGCTCGGGTCGAGCGGGTGCGTCAGGCCAGGTCCATCCCCGGTGCCGCCGGTGGCACCGCGGGCTCGGCAAGAGCGGGCTGGCCCCGCCGACCGGTGCGCAGCCGTTTCTCGACGTAGGTGGCGAGCGTGGACAGCGCCGAGTTCAGCACGATCATGATCGCCGCGACCACCAGCAGCGCCGGCAGGTAGTTGCCGTAGAACGCGCCGAGTTGCTGCCCGGAGCGCACCACCTCGACGTAGCCGATCAGGTAGCCCAGCGCGGAGTCCTTCAGGGCCACCACCATCTGTGAGATCAGCGCCGGCAGCATGGCGGTGACCGCCTGCGGCAGCAGGATCGCGCGCATGATCAGGCCCTTGCGCATGCCGAGCGCCTTCGCGGCCTCCGTCTGTCCGCGCGGCAACGCGGTGATGCCGGCGCGGACGATCTCCGCGATCACCGACCCGTTGTAGAGCGTCAGGCCCGTGACCACCGCCGCCAGCGCCAGGTACTTCGACTTCACGACGTGGTAGTCGGCGAACAACTGATACGCGAAGATCATCAGGATCAGCACCGGGATCGCCCGGAACAACTCGACGACGAACCCGCACACCACCCGGACGAACCGGTGGTCCGACAGCCGCCCGAGACCGAGCAGGACGCCGAGGACCAGCGCCAGCACGATCGAGATCGCGGCCGCGATCAGGGTTCCGCGGATACCGGGCAGCAGGTACGTCGTCCACGACGTCGCCTCGGTGAACGGGCTCCACTTCGCCGCGGTCAACTGGCCCTTCTCGTCGAGCGCCCGCAACACCAGCCAGGCGACGACGACGAGCACCACCGCGACGGCCACCGACGCGAGCCGGTACATCGTGCGGGCGCGGGGGCCGGGGGAGTCGTAGAGGACGGTCGCCTGCCGGGTCACCGGGCCACCTCCATCCGCTTGCCGAGATAGCCGAACAACAGCCCCACCGGCAGTGTCAGGATCACGAAGCCGAGGGCGAAGATCCCACCGACGACGAAGATGGCCGCCTCGTTCTCGATCATGGTCTTCATCAGCAGCGAGGCCTCCGCGACCCCGATCACCGACGCGATCGTCGTGTTCTTCGTCAGCGCGATCAGCACGCTGCCGAGCGGTGCGATCACCGTGCGGAACGCCTGCGGCAGCACGATCAGCCGCAGGTTCTGGCCGAACGTCAGGCCCAGCGACCGTCCCGCCTCGGCCTGCCCGACGTGCACGGTGTTGATGCCCGCGCGCAGCGATTCGCACACGAACGCCGCCGTGTACACGCTCAGACCGAGGACGGCGAGCCGGAAGTTGTTGTCCACCAGCGAGGTGGGCGAGTTCTCCGGCGCGAGGCGGATGCCCATCGTCTGGTACAGCCCGAACGAGCAGAAGATGATGATCAACGTCAGCGGGGTGTTGCGGAAGATCGTCACGTACGCGGTGCCCAGCCAGCGCGCCACCGGGATCGGGGAGACCCGCATCGCCGCGAGCACGGTGCCGATGACGAGCGCGCCGACACCGGACAGCACGGTCAGCTTGATCGTCATCCAGAACGCGGAGATCAGTTGATCCCCGTACTTGCCGATCAGGTCCACGGAGTCCTCCTGCGGCCACCGCCCGTGAGTGAATCTCCACCCCGGCCGGCGTGAACGTCACTCACGGGCGGAACGCCCCTAGTAGCGGTCGACGGTCGGCGGAGCCGGGATCGGGTACCCGGACGGCCCGACGTTCTTCTCCAGCGAGGCCTGCCACGACCCGTCCGCGATCATCGCCTCGATCGCGTCGTTGATCTTGTTCCGGGACTCGGTGTCGCCCTTGGCCAGGCCGATGCCGTAGTTCTCGGTGGTGAACGGCTGCCCGACCACCTTGAGCTGGCCCGGGTACTGGGCGGCGTAGCCGGCGAGGATGATCGCGTCGGTCGTGACCGCGTCGACGGCGCCGTTGCGCAGCGCCTCCACGCACGCCGAGTAGGTGTCGAACTCCTGCAGCTGCACCTGGTTGGCGTAGGTGTCCTTGACCTTCTGCGCCGGCGTGGACCCGCTCACCGAGCAGAGCTTCTTGCCGCCGTTCAGGGACTCCGGGCCGGTGATGTCGGTGTTGTCGGCCCGCACCAGCAGCGACTGCCCGGTGGTCAGGTACGGGCCCGCGAAGTCGACCTTCTCCTTGCGGGCGTCGGTGATCGAGTACGTCGCGACCACGTAGTCGACCTCGCCGTTCTGGATCAGCGTCTCGCGCTGCGCCGACGGGGACTCCTTGAACGTGATGTCGGACGGCTGCACCCCGAGTTTGCCGGCGACGTAGGTGGCGACGTCGACGTCGAACCCGCTGTAGGTGCCGTCGGGGTTGCGCAGGCCCAGCCCCGGCTGGTCGAACTTGATGCCGACGGTGAGCTTGCCGGACTCGGCGCTCTGGGTGGCGCTCTTCTGCTCGTCACCGCCACAGGCGGTCGCGACGACGGCGACGGCGAGCAGACCGACCCCGACTCGTACGGCGCGGGTGATCCTCATGGTGTTCCTCTCTCGTTCGGCTTCGCTGGCGGAGGGTTGACGGTGGTCGGCGCGGATCAGTGGCCGAGGATCTTGCCGAGGAAGTCCTGGGCGCGGGCCGACTTCGGGGCCGTGAAGAACGTGTCCGGGTCGGTGTCCTCGACGATCTGGCCGTCGGCCATGAACAGCACCCGATTGCCGGCCTTGCGGGCGAAGCCCATCTCGTGGGTGACGACGAGCATCGTCATGCCCTCCCTGGCCAGGGCGGTCATGACGTCGAGGACCTCGCTGACCATCTCCGGATCGAGCGCGGAGGTCGGCTCGTCGAACAGCATCACCTTCGGGTTCATCGCCAGCGCCCGGGCGATCGCGACACGCTGCTGCTGGCCGCCCGACAGTTGCGCCGGGTACTTGTCGGCCTGGTTCCCGATACCGACGCGGTCGAGCAGTTCGACGGCGCGGGCCTTCGCGTCGGCCCGGCTCAGTTTCCGGACCTTCACCGGGGCGAGCATCACGTTCTCGAGGATCGTCTTGTGCGCGAACAGGTTGAACGACTGGAACACCATCCCGACGTCGGCGCGCAGCGCGGCCAGTGCCTTGCCCTCGGCGGGAAGCTCGCGGCCGTCGACCGCGATGGTGCCGGCGTCGACGGGTTCGAGCCGGTTGATCGTGCGGCACAGCGTCGACTTCCCGGACCCGGACGGGCCGACCACGATCACCACCTGACCGGTGGGGACGTCGAGGGTGATGTCACGCAGGACGTGCAGGTCGCCGAAGTACTTCTGCACCCCCGCCATCGAGATCATCGGCACCGCGGCGGTCGGTGCGGAGGCGTGCGCGTCACCTGCGGTCGTCATATTCGGAGACCCTAGGTGCTGGGAATCGCGAACCCCAGCCTTTGCCCCCATTCGGCTCGTCGGCGTGACGGAACCTTTACCGAGGTAACGGATCGTCGGTCATTGCGGACGGACGTCCGCGGAACCCGCGCCCGGCGGCGGGTGGCGGGTGTTTACTGGATCGGGTACGAGCAGGCCTGCCTAGGGGGCTCGATGACGTACGTGATCGCGGATCCGAACAGGGTTGCGGGATCCGACCGCCGACGCCGGCGGTCGGGCGTGCGACCCGAGAGTGTCAGGGGCCGTCGGCCGTGACGGCGGTCTCGCCGCGGCCGGATCTGGAGGCGGCCCGGCCGTTCCCGGCGCGGTTGGGGCCCAAGGGCTCCTACGTCTACCGCATGGTCACCACCACGGATCCGAAGATGCTCGGGATCCTCTACCTGGTGACGTCGTTCGCGTTCTTCCTGGCCGGTGGCCTGATGGCGCTGTTGATGCGGGCCGAACTCGCGGTCCCGGGCCTGCAGTTCCTGTCGAACGAGCAGTTCAACCAGCTGTTCACGATGCACGGCACGGTCATGCTGCTGCTGTACGCGACGCCGATCGTGTTCGGCTTCGCCAACTACATCCTGCCGCTGCAGATCGGTGCGCCCGACGTGGCGTTCCCGCGTCTGAACGCGCTGAGCTACTGGCTGTACCTGTTCGGCGCGCTGGTCGCGATGGCGGGCTTCCTCACCCCGGGCGGTGCCGCCGACTTCGGCTGGACGGCCTACAGCCCGCTGACCGACGCCCTGCACTCGCCCGGTGTCGGCGCGGACATGTGGATCATGGGCCTGGCGATCGCCGGTGTCGGCACCATCCTCGGTGGTGTCAACATGATCACCACCGTGGTGTGCCTGCGCGCCCCCGGCATGACGATGTTCCGGCTGCCGATCTTCACCTGGAACATCTTCATCACGATGCTGCTCGTGCTGCTCGCGTTCCCGATCCTGACCGCCGCCCTGATGGGCCTGTTCGTCGACCGGCACTTCGGCGCGCACCTGTTCGACCCGGCCAACGGCGGAAACCTGCTGTGGCAGCACCTGTTCTGGTTCTTCGGGCACCCCGAGGTGTACATCGTCGCGCTGCCGTTCTTCGGGATCATCACCGAGGTGATTCCGGTGTTCAGCCGCAAGCCGCTGTTCGGCTACACCGGCATGGTCTACGCGACGATGTCGATCGCCGCGCTGTCGATGGCGGTGTGGGCGCACCACATGTACGCCACCGGCGCGGTGCTGCTGCCGTTCTTCTCGTTCATGACGTTCCTGATCGCGGTCCCGACCGGTGTGAAGTTCTTCAACTGGATCGGCACCATGTGGAAGGGTCAGCTGACGTTCGAGGCGCCGATGCTGTTCTCCGTCGGCTTCGTCATCACGTTCCTGTTCGGAGGCCTGTCCGGGGTGGTGCTCGCCAGCCCGCCGCTCGACTTCCACGTCACCGACTCGTACTTCGTCGTCGCCCACTTCCACTACGTGCTGTTCGGCACGATCGTGTTCGCGACCTACGCCGGCATCTACTTCTGGTTCCCGAAGATGACCGGACGGCTGATGGACGAACGCCTCGGCAAGTGGCACTTCTGGACCACCTTCATCGGCTTCCACACCACGTTCCTGGTGCAGCACTGGCTCGGCAACGAGGGCATGCCCCGCCGCTACGCCGACTACCTGCCCTCCGACGGCTTCACGACGCTGAACACGATCTCCACGATCGGCGCGTTCATCCTCGGTGCCTCCACGCTGCCGTTCCTGTGGAACGTCTTCAAGAGCTACCGCTACGGCGAGGTCGTCACCGTCGACGACCCGTGGGGCTACGGCAACTCGCTCGAGTGGGCGACCAGCTGCCCGCCGCCGCGGCACAACTTCACCGAGCTGCCCCGGATCCGCTCGGAGCGCCCGGCGTTCGAGCTGCACTACCCGCACATGGTGGATCGGATGCGCGCCGAGGCGCACGCGGGCACACCCGGTCACCGGTCGGACGTGCTCGCCGAATCCGGTGCCGCCGTGCCGGACTGACCCCCACCGGCCGGCCGTGCGTCCGTCGGTGGCGTGAGAACGGCCATGCAGTGCCCCGGTGTCGCCCACGGTCCGACGGCGACGTCGCCGCCGGGCCGACCGAGCCGGCCGATCAGGCCGCGGAGCAGGCCGAGGTGGACCGAGCAGACCACGTCGGGGCGCTCGGCGACGACCGGTGCGTACGGGCAGGCGTGGAGGGCGATCTCGACGCCGCCGGTGCCGTGGTCCGTCACCCGCGGGTCGAATCCGAGATCCGCGAAGACCGCGCTCGCGCCGCGGGCGGCATCGGGAAGTGACCGCGGCTCCGCCGGCGGTCGCGCCGACAGTTCCCGCGCGGCCCAGTCGTCACCGGCGCGCTCGGCGAGCACGGACGCCTGGCCCGGGTCGTCGCCCCACCGGCCGAGCAGTGCTGCGGTCAGGCGCCGGTAGCTGCCGGATTCGGCGCCGGTGTCCGGGCGGTCGGTGGCGCTCGGCACGGCCACGAATCGGTGTTCCGGCCGGCCCGGTACCGGGCGGGAGATCCGAGTGGCGGTGACGAGTCCGCGTTCCTCGAGCGCGGCGAGATGGTGGCGGACCGTCGTGACGTGCAGGCCGGTGATCTCGGCGAGCCGATGCGCGGTCACGCCGCACTCGTGCGTCGCGACCAGGTCGAACACGCGGCGCCGGCTCGGTGTGGACAGCGTCACACGAGGATCCGGGGACTGCAGGGTGCCCATGCGTCCATCCTAGAATAAGAAGGATCTCGGTCCTCTTTATTGGGTCGGGTCCCGTGATCGACACCCCGAGGAGGTCCGGCCGATGACCGAGGTCGCACGCTGCCTGCTGCTCTTCCTCCCGATGCTGTGGCTCGGGCTGGTCCTGGCCATCTCGTTCATCGAGGCCCCGCTCAAGTTCCGTGCACCGGGGGTGAGCCTGGCGGTGGGCCTCGGCATCGGACGGCTGGTGTTCCGTGCGCTCAACACGGTCGAGGTGGTGCTCGCGGCCCTGTTGCTCGCCGCCTGCGCGGTCGCCGGTCCGGGTGCGGTGTCCTGGTCACTGCTCCTCGCCACCCTCGCGGTCCTGGCCGTCCAGCTGCTCGCCGTCCGGCCCCCGCTGACCCGGCGGTCGAACCGGATCCTGGCGGGCGAGCAGGCGCCGAGGTCCCGGATGCACCACGCGTACGTGGTGCTCGAGATCGTGAAGGTCGCGCTGCTGGTGGCGCTGGCGATCGCCCTGGCCGATGCGGTCGCGGGAGCGGTGCTGTGACGGCGCGGGCCGACATCGCGACCCGCGCCGACATCGAGGCGTTGCTGCGGCGCTTCTACGGCCGCGCCCTCGTCGACGACCTGCTCGCGGAACCGTTCACCGAGGTCGCGGAGCAGGGTCTCGACTCGCACCTGCCGGTGATGTGCGACTTCTGGGAGACCGTCCTGTTCGGCGCCGGGCTGTACCGGGGCAGCGCGCTGCGGGTGCACGAACGGGTCCGCGCCCGGTATCCGTTCGGAGCCGAGCACTTCGACCGGTGGCTCGAGCTGTGGTGCGAGGCCGTCGACGAGATGTACGCCGGACCGCGCGCCGACCGGGCGAAGGCGCAGGGAACCGGGATCGCCACGGCGATGAATCGTCGCCTGTCCGGGCTGGGCAGTGCGGCCGCCGAGGCCCTCCTGCCGGTGACCCGGCGGCCGCACTCCGGGGGTGCCCGCGCGACCCGTACCGACCTACGATGAAGTCCGACCTCAGGAGGCGGCCATGCACGGCAACCTGCCGGACCTGCCGTACGGAGGGCTGGACTGGGACTTCTTCTTCCCGACCAACCTGTACACGGCATTCGTCAGGTGGTGGAATCCGCTCTGACCGCCCGGGTGCAGGCGGGATGGCGTTCACCGGGCCGTACCCTGGATGACGTGGACACGATCGACCGAGACACCCCCGCGCCGCGTAGCTACGAGGTACGCACCTTCGGATGCCAGATGAACGTGCACGACTCGGAGCGGCTGTCCGGTCTGCTCGAGGACGCCGGCTACACCAAGGCCGCACCCGGTGCCGATCCCGACCTCGTCGTGTTCAACACGTGTGCGGTCCGGGAGAACGCCGACAACAAGCTGTACGGCACCCTCGGTCATCTCCGTCCGGTCAAGGACGCGCATCCCGGCATGCAGATCGCGGTCGGCGGCTGCCTCGCCCAGAAGGACCGCGACACCGTCGTGACGAAGGCGCCGTGGGTCGACGTCGTGTTCGGCACCCACAACATCGGGTCGCTGCCGGTCCTGCTGGAGCGGGCCCGCCACAACGAGCAGGCCCAGGTGGAGATCCTCGACTCGCTCGAGGCGTTCCCGTCCACGCTGCCGGCCAAGCGCGAGTCGGCCTACGCCGGCTGGGTGTCGATCTCGGTCGGCTGCAACAACACCTGCACGTTCTGCATCGTGCCGTCGCTGCGCGGCAAGGAGGTCGATCGGCGTCCCGGCGACATCCTCGCCGAGGTGCAGGCGCTGGTGAACGAGGGCGTCCTCGAGGTGACGCTGCTCGGCCAGAACGTCAACTCCTACGGCGTCTCGTTCGCCGATCCCGACCAGCCCCGCGACCGCGGCGCCTTCGCGAAGCTCCTGCGGGCCTGCGGTGAGATCGAGGGCCTCGAACGGGTCCGGTTCACGTCCCCGCATCCGGCCGAGTTCACCGACGACGTCATCGAGGCGATGGCCCAGACGCCGACGGTGTGCCCGCAGCTGCACATGCCGCTCCAGTCGGGGTCGGACCGGGTCCTCAAGGCGATGCGCCGCTCCTACCGCAGCGCCAAGTTCCTCGGGATCATCGAGAAGGTGCGGGCCGCGATGCCGCACGCCGCGATCACCACCGACATCATCGTCGGCTTCCCCGGCGAAACCGAGGAGGACTTCCAGGCCACCCTCGACGTCGTCCGGCAGGCGCGGTTCACCAGCGCGTTCACGTTCCAGTACTCGAAGCGTCCCGGCACCCCGGCCGCGGAGATGGACGACCAGCTGCCGAAGCAGGTCGTCCAGGAACGCTACGACCGCCTGATCGCGCTGCAGGAACAGATCACGCTCGAGGAGAACGAGAAGCTCGTCGGCGCCGAGGTGGAGTTGCTGGTCGCCGCGGGGGAGGGACGCAAGAACGCCGAGACGCACCGGATGAGCGGCCGGGCCCGGGACGGCCGGCTCGTGCACTTCCGCCCCGACGGCGCGGTCGACGGCCCGGTCCGGGCGGGCGACGTGATCACCACGGTCGTCACCGCTGCCGCGCCGCACCACCTGATCGCCGACGGACCGATCCTCACCCACCGCCGCACCCGAGCCGGCGACTCGCACGAACGTGGCATCACCCCGAAGACCCCGCCGATCGGCGTCGGCCTGGGTCTTCCGCAGATCGGCGCGCCCGCGCCGCTGCCGACCGTGACCGGATGTGGAGCATGAGCAACAACGAGTACAACGACCCGATCGAGCAGTACCGCAAGGACATCGACGCCGCCGAGAAGAAGGTGGCCCGTGAGATCGACCCCGGCGTCCGGGCGATGGTCGTGGCGGTCGGCATCCTGCTGCTGCTGGTGACCTTCGCGCTGCCGCACGCCGGCTCGGCGAACGGCTGGGACGTTCTCGTCTACAACCGCGACGCGATCGACGAGGACATCGCGCTGACATCGCGGGTGTTCGTGTGGCTGACCCTGGTGTTCGGCGTCGTGTTCGGCATGCTCGCCCTCGCCACCCGCCGCTGGGCGCTGGCGTGGGTGGCGGTCGCGGGATCCGCGGTGGCCAGTGTGTTCGGCATGCTCGCGATCTGGTCGCGGCAGACCCTCGAACCGGGGTCGTCCGCCGCCGGACCCGGCATCGGGCTGATCCTCGGCTGGATCCTGATCATGGTGCTGACCTTCCACTGGGTGCACGTCGTCTGGCAGCGCACCGCGATCCAGCTGGCGGCCGAGGAGGAACGCCGGCGCAAGACCGCGGACACCGAGCACCACCTGCTGTGGGGCGATCGCTGACCCCGACATGGGATCCGCGTGGGTGCGGGCCGCCACCGCGGCGGTCCGTGTCACCGCATCCACCCGTCCCGTAGCCGGGGCGGCCGCGATGTCGTTCGGCATCGTGTCCATCGCACTGCACGTCGCCGGGTTCGACACCCTGTCCCTGCCGTGGCTGGTGCTCGGGATCGTGACGTGGGCGGCGTTGGTCGTCGTCGCGGCCGGCCGGCTGGTCCTCGACCGGCCGCGCTGGATGGACGAGTCCCGCACGCCGGCGGCGCTGACCGGTGTCGCCGCGACCACCGTGCTCGGCACCCGGCTCTCGCTGCTGGGCCGGCAGGCCGCGGCGTTGATCGTGGCGGTCGTGGCGTGGCTGGTGCTGACGCCGTCGGTGCTGCGCGGCCGGACGACACCGACCGTCGGGGCGAGTTTCCTGCTGTGCGTCGCCACCCAGGGTCCGGTGGTGCTCGCCGCGACACTGGCGGTGGCGACCGGTCGGCCGTGGCTGACGGTCGCCGCCACCGCGTTCTTCGGGCTCGGGCTGTGCTGCTACGTGGTGGTCGTCGTGCGATTCGACGTTCGACAGCTGGCCCTCGCCGGCCGGTGATCACTGGGTGTCGGCCGGTGCGCTCGCGATCACTGCGTTGGCCGCAGGCAAGCTGGTCCTGGCCGCCGACGCGGCCGGCTGGACCGGGTGGGGCGTGTCGACGATCCGGGTCACCGCGCTCGCGCTCGAAGCCGTCGAACTGGCCGCCTGTCTGCTGCTGGTGTGCTGTGAGGTGCGGTGGCCGCGCCTGCGGTTCGACCCGCGGCGATGGTCGACCGTGTTCCCGATGGGCATGACGTCGGCGGCCGCGATGACCGTTGCGGCCGCCAGTGCACACCCGGCGCTCCGATCGACCGGCGCGACCCTGGTGTGGCCGGCCGTCACCGTCTGCACGGTGGTGCTCGTCGCCTCCGGCCGACGACGGTGGGTCGTCGGCCGGAGGACTGCCTGAGCGTGCCGGGCCGCCGTCAGCGGTCGTTGACCGCGCCCTCGGCGGCGTCGGCCCACTCGCGCCACTGCTGTGCCTGGGCGAGGGCCTTCTCCGCGTCCTTCGTCTTGCCGGCCGCGGTTGCCTTCGCTGCCTGCTCCTCGAACTGGGCGACCCGCTCCCGGAACTGCGCGGCACGGGCCATCGCCTCCGGGTCGGTGCGGCGCCACTGCGAGTCCGCGGCGTCGCGGACCTTCTTCTCGATCGCGTGCAGCCGACCCTCGAGGTCGTGCATCTTCTCCCGCGGGACCTTGCCGATCTCGTCCCACTTCTCCTGCAGGTCACGCAGCGCCGCCCGGGCGCCGTCGAGATCCTTGGCGGGGTCGATGTGCACGGACCCGAGCAGTTCCTCCTTGGCCGTCGCGTTGCCCTCGAACTCGGCGTCGCGTTCGGACGCGGCGGCGTTGCGGGCGCCGAAGAAGACGTCCTGGGCGGCCTTGAATCGCTTCCACAGTGCGTCGTCGGCCTCGCGCGGCGCTCGCCCGGCGGCCTTCCACTCGGCGAGCAGGTCGCGGAACTCGGCCGCGGTCGGACCCCAGTCGGTGGAGCTCTGCAGCGCCTCCGCCTGCTCGCAGAGCTCCTCCTTGCGGGCCTTGGCGGCGGCCCGCTCCCGGTCCAGTTCGGCGAAGTGGGCGCCGCGCCGGCGGTTGAACGCCTCCCTGGCCTTCGAATAGCGCTTCCACAGCGCGTCGTCGAGCTTGCGGTCGACGCCGCGGATGGTCTTCCACTCGTCGAGGATCTCGCGGAGCCGGTCGCCCGCCGCCTTCCACTGGGTGGACTCGGCGCCGATCTGCTCGGCTTCGGCGGCGAGTTCCTCCTTGCGGTGCGTGTGCTCCTCGCGTTCGTGTTCGCGTTCGGCCTTGGCGGCCTCCGCGGCCTCCTCCGATTCGGCGATGACGGCGTCGAGCCGACGGGAGAGGGCGTCGATGTCGCCGATCACCGCGGCGGTCGGCAGCGACTGTGCGAGCGCCACCGCTGCGGTCCGGGTCTTGCGGGCGTCGCCCGTACCCGACGTCAGGCGCGCCTCGAGCAGCGTCACCTCCGTGGCCAGGTCGTCGTAGCGGCGGCCGAAGTGCGCGAGCCCCTCGGCGGCGTCACCGGCCTGCCAGGAGCCGATCTGCCGTTCGCCGTCGGCGGTCTTCACCCACGCCGTCCCGTCCTCGTCGACGCGGCCGAACAGGCTCGGGTCGCTCGGCGGGGTCACGACCGGCGGGTGGACCGCGGCGGGCGCGGACGGTTTCGGGGCGGACGGCTTCGCGGCAGTCGGTTTAGCGGCACCCGGCTTCGGTGCGCCGGGCCGGGGAGCGCCCGGCTTCGGGGTGCCGGGCTTGGGTGCGCTGTTGTCGGTCATGACTCCTCATCTCTGCCGCGCGTCACGGCTGCCGCCCTCGTTCGTCGCGCGTCGGGCCGTTCGTCGACGCGCGCTGGCTCCATTCAACCCGGAACGAGGTGTCAGGACCATTGAAACAGCTCGGGCCCTCGGTCACGGGATTGCCGGAGGCACGGCGCGCGAGCCGCTACACCGATCTGATGCCGAGTGCCTCGGGGGCGCCGACTACCGTGGGCCGGTGTGTTCACCGCTGCGGCTCTGGTCTCGTCCCCACCCCTGCTGATACCCGACCTCGCGGGTGCGGCGGCGGCGGAGACCGCGGACCTGCGCGGCGCGAGTCTCGCGGTCGCCCGCGAGCTCGGTGAGCTCGCCCCGAGCTGGACCGCGATCGGCGTCGGCGCGACCGAGGAGCACGTTCCGGCGGCGTCGCGGGGAACGTTCCTCGGCTACGGCGCCGACGTCCGGGTCGCGCTGGGGGCGGGCGGGGAGAACCTGGTCGCGGACCCGAACCTGCCGCTGTCGGCGTTGATCGCCGGGTGGCTGCGGGCGGAGGCGGCGCCGACCGTCGAAATCGACGCCGTGGTGCTGGCGCCGGACACCTCCCCGGTGTACTGCGCCGAATACGGTGCCCGGCTGCGCCGCGTCCTGGACGAGGACCCTCGACCGCGGGGGGTGCTGGTGGTCGCGGACGGTGCGAACACCCTCACCGCGAAGGCACCCGGCGCCTACGACGACCGCGCGCCCGAGGCCCAGGCCGACCTGGACCGCGCGCTCGGTGCCGGCGACCTCGACCACCTCGCCCAGCTCGACCCGGTCGCCTGCGCCGACCTCGGTGTCGCGGGCCGCGCGGCCTGGCAGGTGCTCGCCGGGCTGTTCGGACACCCGCCGCGGGAGTGCCGCACCGACTACCAGGGCGCGCCGTACGGCGTCGCCTATCACGTCGGGATGTGGCTGCCGTGACCGCGATCCGCCCGGTCGCGGTGGTCGGGCCGACCGCGTCCGGCAAGTCCGACCTCGGGCTCGAGCTGGCCCAGCGGCTCGGCGGCGAGATCGTCAACGTCGACGCGATGCAGCTCTACCGCGGCATGGACATCGGCACCGCGAAGCTGCGGGTCGACCAGCGCCGCGGCATCCCGCACCACCAGCTGGACGTCCTCGACGTCACCGAGACCGCGTCGGTGGCGCGCTACCAGCAGGCGGCCCGGGCGGATGTCGAGGCGATCGCGGCGCGCGGCGCGGTGCCGGTGATCGTCGGCGGGTCGATGATGTACGTGCAGTCCCTCCTCGACGACTGGGAGTTCCCGGCCACCGACCCGCAGGTGCGGGCGAGGTGGGAGGCGGTGCTCGCGGACCGCGGGGTGGCGGGCGTGCACGAGGAGCTGCGGCGCGTCGACCCCCAGGCCGCGGCGACGATCCTGCCGACCGACGGCCGCCGGATGGTGCGGGCGCTCGAGGTTGTCGAGCTGACCGGCGAGCCGTTCGCGGCGTCCGCGCCGACGATCGGGGAGCCCCGGTGGGGCACGGTCGTTCTCGGCGTCGACCGCGACACCGCGGAACTGGACGATCGGATCGCGCTGCGGACCCGGCTGATGTTCGAGTCCGGGCTCGTCGACGAGGTCGAGTCCCTGATCGCGGTCGGCCTGCGGGACGGTGTCACCGCACCCCGGGCGATCGGGTACGCGCAGGTGCTCGCCGCACTCGACGGCGAGTACGACATGGACGAGGCCCGGGACCGGACCCTGATCGGCACGCGGCGCTACGTCCGGCGGCAGCGGTCCTGGTTCCGGCGCGATCGCCGGGTGCACTGGCTGGACGCCGCTCGGTCGGACCTGACCGACGCGGCACTGACGGTTCTGGAGCAGACGTGACGAGGAAGACGGGCCGGGGCACGCACCCGGCCGAGCGCAGGGTGACGGTCCGCAATGCGCGGTTCCAGCAGTGGCAGTCGTATCTGACGACCCGGGCGAAGCGGACGAAGGCGGGCCGGTTCCTGATCCAGGGCGTCCGGCCGATCACGCTCGCGCTCGAGCACGACTGGCCGATCGAGGCGTTGCTGCACCGGGCCGACGGGCCCGCGCTGTCGGAGTGGGCGCGCGGCGTCCTCGACCGTTGGCCGGGTGAGACGGTCGCTGTCGCCGGTGAACTCATCGCGGAGCTGGGGGAGCGGACCGGGTCGGCGCCCGAGCTGATCGCGGTCGCGGTGACGCGGTCGCGGCCACTGTCGGCGTTGACGTTGCCGCGTTCGACCGTGGCGCCGCTGGTGGTGGTGTTCGACCGGCCGTCGTCGCCGGGCAACCTGGGGACCGTGATCCGCAGCGCCGACGCGTTCGGCGCCGACGCGGTGATCGTCACCGGCCACGCGGCGGACCCGTTCGACCCCCAGTGCGTGCGCGCGTCCACCGGCTCGCTGTTCGCGATGCCGGTGTTCACCGCCGCCGATCCGGACGAGGTGGTCGCGTTCCGCGACCGCCAGAACAGGGAGATGCAGATCGTCGGCACCGACGAACACGGTGCCGTCACGATCGCCGACCACGACATGAGAGGTGGAACGATCCTGGTGATCGGCAACGAGACCCGCGGCATGAGCGCCGCCTGGCGCGGCGCGTGCGACGCGACCGTCGGCATCCCGATCGGCGGCGCGGCCAGTTCGCTCGGCGCCCCGTCCGCGGCGGCGGTCTGCCTGTACGAGATCACCCGCCAGCGGGCGACCGCGGTGCGGTCCGGTGTTGCGGAGGGCACCCGATGAGCCTCGCGGATCACCTGGCGGCGCGGCGGAGTCTGTTCGGCGCGGCGGCGTCGCTGCCCGCCCTCGGTAGCATGGCCGCCATGCAGTTCAGCAAGGGTCACGGCACGGAGAACGACTTCGTCGTGCTGCCCGACCTGGACGTCGAACTCGACCTGACGACCGAGCGGGTGTCGACGTTGTGCGACCGGCGCAGCGGTCTCGGCGCCGACGGGCTGCTGCGGGTCGCCCGCGCCGGCGCGCTGAAGCAGGCCGGGGTGCTGGACACCCTCCCGTCCGGTGTCGGGGCCGACGACTGGTTCATGGACTACCGCAACGCCGACGGGTCGGTTGCCGAGATGTGCGGCAACGGGGTTCGGGTGTTCGCGCACTTCCTGCGCGCGTCGGGTCTCGAGCTGGCCGACGAGTTCGTGGTCGGGTCCCGGGCCGGCGCACGTCCGGTCGTCGTGCACAGGGTGGCGGGCGCGACCGCCGACGTGACCGTCGACATGGGCCGGGTGCGGGACCTCGGAACCTCGACCGCCACCGTCGCAGGCACCGAGTTCACCGGGCTGGGCATCGACGTCGGCAACCCGCACCTGGCGTGCGTGTCCGACACCCTGACCGCCGAGACGCTCGCGGCCCTCGACCTGACCGAGGCTCCGGTGTTCGACACCGCGTTCTTCGGCAGCGGCGTCAACGTCGAGATCCTCACCGCGATCTCCGACGGCGCCGTCGACATGCGGGTGTTCGAACGCGGTGTCGGGGAGACCCGGTCCTGCGGCACCGGGACCGTCGCCGCGGCGGCCGCGGCCCTGCGCGCCGAGGACCGCACCGAGGGCGAGGTCCGGGTCAGGGTGCCCGGTGGCGAGGTCACCGTCACGATCACCGACGGCAAGGCGACACTGCGGGGACCGTCCGTTCTGGTCGCGGCAGGCAGCATCGACGACGTGTGGTGGGCGGCGCTCGGCGGGTAATCCGGATGCGGGGCGGTGGTCGGACGTGGGACCATGGGCGTTGTATGACGAAATCAGACATCATGACGAACACAGCCGACCACCACTCCGCGGAGTTCGATCGGACGGGTCACGACCCGTCGGTCGGCGAGATGCAACTGGACGACCGCAGCGCGCTGCGCCGGGTGGCGGGGCTGTCCACCGAACTCACCGACGTCACCGAGGTCGAGTACCGGCAGCTGCGCCTGGAACGGGTCGTGCTGGTCGGCGTCTGGACCTCCGGCACCGCGGCCCAGGCCGACGCCAGCATGGCCGAACTCGCCGCGCTCGCCGAGACCGCCGGCTCCGAGGTTCTCGAGGGCCTCGTCCAGCGTCGCGACAAACCCGACGCCGCGACCTACATCGGGTCCGGCAAGGCCGACGAGCTGCGTGAGGTGGTGCTCGCGACCGGCGCCGACACCGTCATCTGCGACGGTGAACTCACGCCCGCCCAGCTGACCGCCCTGGAGAAGGTCGTGAAGGTCAAGGTCATCGACCGGACCGCACTGATCCTCGACATCTTCGCCCAGCACGCCACGTCCAGCGAGGGCAAGGCGCAGGTCGCGCTCGCCCAGATGGAGTACATGCTGCCGCGACTGCGCGGCTGGGGTGAGTCGATGTCCCGGCAGGCCGGTGGCCGTGCCGGCAGCAACGGCGGTGTGGGTCTGCGTGGCCCCGGCGAGACGAAGATCGAGACCGACCGTCGCCGGATCCGTGAGCGCATGGCCCGGTTGCGTCGCGAGATCAAGGCGATGAAGGCCGCCCGCGACACCAAACGCACCCGCCGCCTGCGCAGCGACACCCCGTCGGTCGCGATCGTCGGCTACACCAACGCCGGCAAGTCGAGCCTGCTCAACGCCCTGACCGGTGCCGGTGTGCTGGTCCAGGACGCGCTGTTCGCGACCCTCGACCCGACCACCCGCAAGGCGGAGTTCGCCGACGGCAGGCAGTACGTGCTCACCGACACCGTGGGGTTCGTGCGGCACCTGCCGACCCAGCTGGTCGAGGCGTTCCGGTCGACGCTCGAGGAGGTCACCGACGCCGACCTGCTGCTGCACGTCGTCGACGGCTCGGACCCGCTGCCCACCGACCAGATCAAGGCGGTGCGGGAGGTGATCACCGACGTGCTCCGCGAGTCCGACGCGCCGCCGCCTCCGGAACTGCTGGTGGTCAACAAGATCGACGCGGCCGACCCGATCACCCTGACCCAGTTGCGGGGGCTGCTGACGGGTGCGAAGTTCGTGTCGGCGCGCACCGGGGAGGGCATCGAGGACCTGCGCGACACCCTCGCGGAGATGGTCAGCCCACCGGAGGTCGAGGTCGAGGTGCTGCTCCCGTACACGCGGGGCGACCTGGTGGCCCGGATCCACACGGATGGGCGGATTCTCGGGTCCTCGCACGAGGCGGAGGGCACACTGGTCCGCGCGAAGGTGCCCCCGGCGCTGGCCTCCGCCCTCGACCGGTACCGTCGCAGCGCCGTGTAGCAGCGCACCCCGGTGCCGCTGCCCGACACCGAGGAGGACACGGGGAATGACCGGATCGGACGGCGGTGCCCGCAGGCGGGTGACGGTGCTCGCACTGACCGCGATCGGATCGGCGATCCTGACCGCGGCCCCGGCGGCCGCGCAGGGATCGGCCACCGGGTCGGCCGGGTCCTCCGGCGTCGTGGACGCGCACTTCGAGACCTTGTGCACGCCAACGGAACCCGGGCTGGCGGAGCTGTCCGGCCTGGCCGTCGACGGCACCCGGATGTTCGCGATCGGCGACAGCGGCACCGACCGCACGCTGTGGGTCCTCGGCGCGGACTGCGAGGTCGCCGGTTCGCTGCCGGTCCCGGGCACGCCGGTGGACGTCGAGGACCTGGCGCGCTCCGGCGGCAGGCTCTGGCTCGCGGACACCGGGGACAACAACAGGGTCCGCACCTCGGTCGCGCTGACCGAGATGGACCCGGCCACCGGGGCGGGCACCAGCCGGGTCCTGACCTACCCGGACGGCGCGCACGACGCGGAGGCCCTGCTGATCGGGCGCGACGGCCGGCCTGTGGTCGTCACGAAGGAACTGCTCGCGGATTCCGGGATCTACACCACCGCCGGCGGCGAGACGGTCGCCGACCTGTCCGGTCCCGGGCCGACCGCACTGCGCCGGGTCGGGCGGATCCGGCTCGGCCCGACCGACACCCCCGGTGGACCGCTGCCGGTGCCGGGTGCCGCGTCCACCCTCGTCACCGGCGGTGCGGTCAGCGCCGACGGGCGCGTGGTCGCGCTGCGCACCTACACCGACATCTACCTCTACCCGGCCCCGGACGGCGACATCGTCGCCGCGCTGACCGGCGCGACACCGATCCGGGTGCCGATGCCGGGACAGCCGCAGGGCGAAGCCGTCGCGTTCACCCCGTCCGGGGACCTGCTCAGCGCATCCGAAGCCGCGGACGGTCCGCTGCCCGCGATCCTGGTGCTCCGCGGCGCGACCGGCCTGGTGCCGCTGCCGCCCGCGGAGCCGGAACCCCGGGCCGCGAGCGCGGGCGGTGCACCGAACACGGTCGCGGCCATCGCCGCGGGTGCCGGGGTCGGGGCGGCGCTCGTCGGCGGCGCCCTGGTCGTCCGGTCACGGCGCGGCGACGCCTGAGGCCCGGCCCGACCGGGTGCCCTCCGACGTCCGATTCGATTCGCCGGCCGGGTGGACCGATACTGACCCGGTGCCCGACACCCACGCGCTGCTGAGCTCGCTGTCGCGACTCTCGCTGGTCGGCCCCGTCGCGACGGCGACGGTGGCCCTCGTCGGCGCGGTCGCGCTCGTGGTGCTGCTCGTCGCGGCGCGCCGGTCGTCGCGTCGTGCGCTGGGCATCGCCGGCGCCGCGGCGGTCGCAGGCACACTCGGCGCCGCCGGCGTCGTGTGGGCGGTGGGCCGTCCACTGCCGTTGCAGTTGTCCGAGGTCGGCATCGCGGCCGTCGCGGTCGCCGTGGCCGGGACGTGTGCCGCGGGTGCGGCGGTGGCGTCCCGCCGCGGTCGCCCGGTGCCGCTGTCCCCGGGCCGCGTGATCGGGGCCGACGGCGCCGTCGCGGTCGTCGCGGCCGCGGCCCTGTCGGTGACCGCGGTGGTCGTGGTCAACCGGGACACCGGCCGGTACCCGACGCTCGGATCGGTCGTGGGGCATCGGCCACCGGCGGCCGTGCAGTTCGTGGACTTCGACGCCGTCCCCGGGCCCCAGCACCGGGTGCTGTCCGGGACGCCGGTGGCGCGGGTGTGGCGACCCCCGCTGCGCGCCACCCGGGACGGGCTCCTGACGCACGTGACGATCCCCGGCGCGCGTTCGGGGTTCGCGGCCCGGCCCGCGCTGGTGTACCTCCCGCCGGCCTACCTGGACTCGCCGCGTCCGCTGCTGCCGGTGCTGGTGCTCGTCGCGGGCAACCCCGGCAAACCCGACGACTGGCTCGGGATCGGGCTGGCCGACATCGTGTCCCGGTTCGCGGCCGCCCATCAGGGACTGGCGCCGGTCGTGATCGTGCCCGACGCCCTGGGCGCCGACGACGCGGTGCCGCTGTGCCTCGACTCGCGGCTCGGCAACGTCCAGACCTACCTCGCCGCCGACGTCCCCGCGTGGGCTGCGGAGAACCTGCAGGTCGACGCCGATCCGCGGGCGTGGGCGATCGGCGGCTACTCGTACGGCGGCACCTGCGCGGTGCAGTTGGCCGTCAACCGGCCGGACGTCTACCCGACCTTCCTCGACATCTCCGGTCAGGACGAGCCGTCGCTCGGCGACCACACCGAGACCGTGGCCGCGACATACGGCGGCGACGAGCGCGCGTTCGCGGCCGTCAGTGCACGCGACGAGCTCACCGGCGGGGCGCGACCGGCCGCGGTGGGGGTGTTCGTGGCGGGGGAGGACGACGACGAGTACCGGCCCCAGCAGCAGCGGATGTACGCCGCCGCGGCGGCCGCCGGGATGGACGTGCGCTACTACGAGCTGCCCGGTCCGCACAGCGGCCGGGTGTGGACGCCGGCGTTCGCCCGTGAACTCGACTGGATCGCCGTTCGCACCGGGCTGCTCGCGCCGTGAGGTTCGTCGGGCCGGCACGAGGGTGCCGGCCCGACGAAGCTCACGCGTCCAGATCGGCGGCGACGAGTTCGGCGACCGTGTCGACGGCGGACTGGTCGTCGCTGGTGACGGTCACCTCGACGCCCTGCGTCGCGCCCAGGGTCATGATCATCAGCGCCGACCCCGCATCGACGGGGTCGCCGCCGGCGACCGACAGGGTGACCGGGACTCCGGCGGAGGTGACGGCATCGGCGATGACGGCGGCGGGGCGGGCGTGCAGGCCGATGGAGGAGCCGACGGCGACGGTGGTGCTGGGCATGATGGACCTTTCCTGGGGTGGGTTGTCGGTGGGGCTTCGGGTGGGGGCGCTCAGGCGGTGGCCGGGACCAGGTCGTCCGCTGACGGCGTCGCGGTGCGGCGGCGCACGAACTGCTTCGCGAGCACCACCGCGCCCGCGGCGACAACAGTGCCTGCGACGATCGAGATCAGGAACCAGGCGATGTTGCCGATCGCGAAGAGGACGAAGATCCCGCCGTGCGGGGCGCTGAGGGTGACGTTGGTGGCCATGATCAACGCGCCGGTGACGGCGCCGCCCGCCATCATCGACGGGATCACCCGCAGCGGGTCCGCCGCCGCGAACGGGATGGCGCCTTCGGAGATGAACGCGGCGCCGAGGAACCAGGCCGCCTTGCCGTTCTCCCGCTCCGCCTCGCTGAACAGGCCCGGGCGCACGGTCGACGCCAGCGCCATCGCGAGCGGCGGAACCATGCCTGCCGCCATCACCGCGGCCATGATCCGCAGGGTGGCGGGGTCGGCGACACTGAGCCCGGCGACCGCGAAGGCGTAGGCCGCCTTGTTGACCGGGCCACCGAGGTCGAAGCACATCATCAGGCCGAGGATGACGCCGAGCACGACCGCGGAGGTGCCGGACATGCCACTGAGCCAGCTGGTCAGGCCGCTGGTGATCGCGGCGAGCGGACGGCCCAGCACCATGAACATCAGTGCTCCGACGGCCAGCGTGGCGAACAGCGGGATGACGACCACCGGCATCAGTCCGCGGAGGACCTGCGGTACCCGGAGCCGGCCGATCCACAGCGCCGCGAATCCGGCGATGATGCCGCCGACCAGGCCGCCGATGAAGCCCGCACCGACGAACACGGCGACCGCGCCTGCGGTGAATCCGGGTGCGAGACCGG
Source organism: Rhodococcus olei (assembly GCF_039540555.1). Taxonomy (NCBI): domain Bacteria; kingdom Bacillati; phylum Actinomycetota; class Actinomycetes; order Mycobacteriales; family Nocardiaceae; genus Rhodococcus; species Rhodococcus olei. The sequence continues at coordinate 483,590 of NZ_BAABFB010000029.1, forward strand.
GGCGGTCGGCGATCGCGAACGCGATGTACCCGGCGAGTGCCGGGACGAGGAAGCCGAACGCCAGCGACCCGATCTGGTACAGGACGGCGCCCAGATACGTGCCGAACCCGCCGTCGGGCAGATTCCACAGCGAGTTGTCGAGAACGATGTCCTTGCTGCTGTTGCCGATCTCGTAGCCGCCGAACAGGAACCCGAGTGCGATCAGCAGGCCGCCGGCCGCGACGAACGGGATCATGTAGCTCACGCCGGTCAGCAGGATCTGCCGCAGCCGGGTGCCCCAGCCGACGTCCGATGCGGCCCGGCCGGCCGTGTCCGCGGGGCTCGCCGGTCCGGTGACCCGGGCGGCGGTCGGGTCGTCGGCCGCCCGGACCGCCTCGGCGACCATCGTGTCCGGTTCGTTGATCGCGCGCTTGACGCCGGCCGCGACCACGGGCTTGCCCGCGAATCGTTCGCGGCCCTTGACCCCGACGTCGGTGGCGAAGATGACGGCGGCCGCGCCGGCGATCACCTCGGGGCTCAGCGACGTGCCGCCGCTCGAGCCCTGGGTCTCCACCCGCACCGGCACCGACGCCCGATCGCCGGCCGCGACCAGCGAGTCGGCGGCCATGTAGGTGTGCGCGATGCCGGTGGGGCAGGCGGTGACCGCGACGATGTAGCGTTCCGCGTCCGGCGGAGCGGCCACGGGTGCGGTCGGGGCAGGGGCAGGGGCAGGGGCAGGGGTCGGGGTGGGTGCGGCCGGTCCGGGCACCTCGAGGCCGAGCGCCTCGTGCACCAGACCGACGACGGCGTCGGCATCGGGTGCCGCGCGCAGCGACGCGACGAACTCGGGCCGGACGAGCGCGCGGGCCAGACCGGAGAGCAGTTTCATGTGCTCGGCTCCGGCCCCCTCGGGTGCGGCGATCAGGAAGACGAGGTCGGCGGGCCCGTCGGGTGCACCGAAGTCCGCCTTCGGCTGCAGCCGGGCGAATCCGAGGGAGGCCGCGGTGACGGCCGCGGACCGGCAGTGCGGGATCGCGATGCCGCCGGGGAGCCCGGTCGCGGACTGCGCCTCGCGGGCGAGCGCGGCGTCGCGGAGGGCGGCCGCATCGGTGGTACGCCCGGCGCCGGCGAGCCGGTCCGCGAGCGACTCGATGACAGTTCCCGATTCGGTGCCCAGGTCGGCGTCGAGCGCGATCAGGTCGGTGGTGATGATCGCGGGGGATTCTGCGGGGGGAGTGGACATGGCGGGTCCTCAGTGCTCGGCGGCCGGATCGGCGACCGTGGTGGATGGTGCAGCGGCCCCGACGGTGGGATTCGGGGCGTCGAGCGCGGTGACGGTGACCGCGTCGCGGTCGACCTGGTCGGGCCGGGGGAGTGCGGTGCCGGGCAGTCCGGCGGCGGCGGTGCCGTAGGCGACCGCGAGTTGCAGTGCTCGTTCCGGGTCGTCCCCGGCCACGTCGGCCAGGAGGTAGCCGGCGAGCGAGGCGTCGCCGGCGCCGACGGTGCTGCGCGGAGTGATCCGCGGGGCGCGGGCGAACCAGGCGCCGTCGGCGGTCGCGAGGACCGCGCCCGCGGAGCCGAGCGTGACCAGCACGGTCCCGACACCCCGGTCGAGCAGGGCGCGTGCGGCCCGTACGGTCGGGCCCGGGTCCCCGGCGGCGGCGGCGGCCTCGAGCGAGGCGGCGTCGCAGCCGGTCAGCTGGGACAGCTCCTCCGAGTTCGGCTTCACCAGGTCGGGCGCGGTGTCGGGGAAGCCCGCGGCGAGGGCGCGCAGCGGGACGTCGGAGGTGTCGATCGCGATCGCGCACGGCAGCGGCCGCAACGCCCGTACGAGTCGTCCGTACCAGTCGTCGGGTGCGCCCGGCGGGAGCGAGCCGCACAGCGCGACCCATCCGGCGTCCGGGACGTGCTCGGTGAGCAGGCCCGTGAGTGCCTCGAGTTGGGCCTCGTCGAGCGGATGTCCCGGCTCGTTGAGCTTGGTGGTGGTGCCGTCCGGTTCGGTGATCGTCAGGTTGCTGCGCACCGGACCGGCGGTCGGCACCAGCCGGTGGGCGATGCCCCGGTCCGTGAGCGCGGTGACCAGGGCGTCCTCGGCGCGGGCGGGCAGGATCGCGAGCGTCGGGTACTGCGCCGCGGCGATGACGCGGGCGACGTTGACGCCCTTGCCTCCGGGATCGGTGCTGGTGGCGGTCGCGCGGTGCACCGCGCCGCGCTCGAGGCGGGTGGCCAGTTCGACGGTGTTGTCGAGACTGGGGTTGGCGGTCAGGGTGACGATCACGCGACCACGACCTCGATGCCGTGCGCCTCGAACTCGGTGTGGGCGCGGGGATCGAGGTCGTTGTCCGTCACCAGCACGTCGATGGCGTCGACGGAGGCGAAGCTCACCAGATCCTCCCGGCCGACCTTGCTCGAGTCGGCGACCACCACGACGAGGTTGGCGCACCGCACCAGCGCCTTCTTGACGGCGGCCTCGTCGGGGTCGGGGGTGGACAACCCGTGGCCGGCGGTCAGGGCGTTGGTCCCGACGAAGGCGACGTCGACGCGGAGACCGGCGAGGGTGGTCACGGCCTGGTCGCCGACCACCGCCTGGGTGACGCCGCGGACCCGGCCGCCGAGCACCTGCAGGTTGTGCTTGCCCGCGCAGCGCGCGGCGACCGGGATGGAGTTGGTCACCACGGTCAGCTCGCGGTCGAGGGGAAGCAGTGGCGCGATCCGGGCGGTGGTGGTGCCTGCGTCGAGGATGACGCTGCCGCCCTGTCCCGGCAGGTAGGCGACCGCGGCGGCGGCGATGCGGTCCTTCGCCTGCGCGTTGCTGTGTTCGCGTTCGCTCAGGACCGTCTCGCCCAGCGTGATGGCCGCCGCCGAGACGGCGCCGCCGTGCACGCGTCGGATCAGACCGAGTCGGTCGAGCGCTGCGAGATCGCGGCGGACGGTCTCGGTGGTCACCTCGTAGGTGTCGGCGAGGTCGGTGACCGAGACCCGACCGCGCTGGCTGATCAGCCCCGCGATCGCCTGCTGTCGCTCCTCGGCGTACATGTGACCTCCTGCCCGAATGAATGTTGGTTTATGTTGTTTTACGCCTGGATGTGTTGACATGTCAATGGGTTGGAGTAACCCTGGTCACAGTGCCGGTGTTGAGTGATCTGGGAGACGTGATGGAGTCGAGTCGAGGAGCGCGCATGAACGGGTTGGGGGCGGGACGGGTCGCGCCGCAGGTGGGCGGTGGTGCCGACCCGGCGCGGGAGACCGCGTCGGTGTTGGTCGGGACGCCCGTGGTGCCCGGCGTCGGGTACGGGCCGGTGGTCCGGCCGGGCACTCGACCGGACGTGCCCACGCGCGGCGCCGATCTGCCCGAGGACGCGCGCGCCGCGGAGAAGCAGCGGTTCCTCGCCGCCGCCGACGTGGTGTCCGCGCGGCTCCTCGCCCGCGCCGAGTCCGCCGACGGCGCCGGGGCGGAGGTGCTGCGGGCCACCGCCGCGCTGGCCACCGACCGGGGCTGGCTCGGTGCCGCGTCCGCCCTCGTCGACGGTGGTGCGGACGCCGCGTCCGCCGCCGCGTCCGCCACCGAGCAGTTCGTGGCGGTGTTCACGAAGCTCGGCGGCCTGATGGCCGAACGGGTGACCGACCTGCTCGACGTGCGGGACCGGGTGGTCGCCGAACTGCTCGGTGTCCAGGAGCCGGGCATCCCGACCCCCGCGGTGCCGTCGGTGCTGCTGGCGCGGGACCTGGCCCCGGCCGACACCGCCGTCCTGGACCCGGCCCTGGTGTCGGCGATCGCGATCACGCTCGGCGGCCCGACCAGCCACACCGCGATCATCGCCCGGCAGTTGGGCATCCCGTGCGTGGTCGGGGTCACCGGCCTCGACGACATCGGAACCGGCACACCGGTGCTGGTGGACGGGGGTGCCGGCCGGGTGGAGATCGACCCGGCTCCCGAGCGTGCGGCGGACCAGGTCGCCGACGCCGCCGCGCTCCGACGGCGTACCGCGTCCTGGACCGGTCCCGGACGCACCCGCGACGGTCACCCGGTGGCGGTGCTCGCGAACGTGCAGGACGGCGCCGGGGCCCGCGCGGCCGCCGCCGGGTCCGCGGCCGAGGGGGTCGGCCTGTTCCGCACGGAACTGGCGTTCCTGGACCGCGACAGCGAGCCGTCGGTCGAGGAGCAGGCGCGGATCTACCGCGAGGTGTTCGACGCGTTCGCCGGACGGAAGGTCGTCGTCCGGACCCTCGACGCAGGCTCGGACAAGCCGCTGAGGTTCGCCGGCCCGGCCGACGAACCCAATCCGGCCCTCGGGGTGCGCGGCTACCGGATCGCCGCACAGGACCCGGGAATCCTGGACCGGCAGCTGGACGCGATCGCGCTCGCCGCACGGGGATCGACCGCGTCGGTGCTGGTGATGGCCCCGATGATCGCGACGGTCGCCGAGGCCGCGGAGTTCGCCGCTGCGGCCCGGGCACGGCAACTGGTGCCGGGTGTGATGGTCGAGGTCCCGGCGGCGGCGCTGCTGGCCGACCGGATGCTCGAGCACGTCGACTTCCTCTCGCTCGGCACCAACGATCTGACCCAGTACACGATGGCGGCGGACCGGCTGTCGGCCGCGTTGGCACCGCTGAGCGACCCGTGGCAGCCCGCGGTGCTGGCGTTGGTGGCGCGGACTGCCGCCGACGGTGCGCGGGCAGGCAAGGCGGTCGGTGTCTGCGGCGAGGCCGCTGCCGACCCGCTGCTCGCCTGTGTGCTGGCCGGATTCGGTGTCACCTCGCTGTCGATGGCGGCCACCGCGGTCGCGGCCACCGGGTCCGCGCTGTCCGAGGTGGACCTCGACCGGTGCCGCCGTGCGGCCGAGGCGGCGCTCGGTGCCGCCGACCCCCGGACCGCCCGGGAGCGCGCCGCGCACATCCTCGCCGGGTAGCTGGGTCGGGGGCGATGGCCCAGGATGGGGTGATGGACCCCGTCGAGGCGTTGCGGGAGATCGCGTTCTGGCTCGAGCGGGGCCGGGCCGAGACCCATCGGGTGCGCGCCTACCGCCGCGCCGCGGACGTCGTCGAGGCGTTGACCCCCGAGCAGCGGGAGCGGTTCGGCCGCACCGACACGTGGACCGCGCTCGCCGGCATCGGACCGAAGACGGCGGCGGTCGTCGCGCAGGCCTGGGCCGGCCGGGTGCCGGAGTACCTGATCGAGGTGAAGGACGCGGCGCAGCAGATCGGCGCGGGCGGCCGCGAGCTCCTCGCGGCGCTGCGCGGGGACCTGCACACCCACTCCGACTGGTCCGACGGCGGCAGCCCGATCGGCGAGATGATGCGCCGCGCGGCCCTGATCGGTCACGAGTACTGCGCGCTGACCGACCACTCGCCGCGGCTGACCGTCGCGAACGGGCTCACCGCCGAGCGGCTGCGTCGCCAGCTCGACGTGGTCGCCGAACTCAACGGCGAGCTCGCGCCGTTCCGGATCCTGACCGGGATCGAGGTGGACATCCTCGACGACGGCACGCTCGACCAGGACCCGGACCTGCTGGCCGACCTCGACATCGTCGTCGCGAGCGTGCATTCGAAGCTGGCGATGGATCACGACGCGATGACCCGGCGGATGGTGCGGGCGGTCGCCAATCCGCTCGTCGACGTGCTGGGGCACTGCACGGGCCGGCTCGTCGAGGGTGGCCGGGGTACCCGCCGGGAGTCGACGTTCAACGCGGAGGTCGTGTTCGAGGCCTGCAGGCAGTTCGGCACGGCGGTCGAGATCAACAGCCGCCCCGAACGCCGGGACCCGCCGTCGCGGCTGATCCGCCTCGCCCTCGAACGCGGCTGCCTGTTCGCGATCGACACCGACGCCCACGCGCCCGGACAGCTCGACTTCCAGGGCTACGGCTGCGAACGGGCGCAGGCGTGCGGTGTTCCCGCGGACCGGATCGTCAACACCTGGGGCGCCGACCGGCTCCTGTCGTGGTCCGCCGAAAGAATTGCTTGACCGTCCGGTCAAGCAACTCGTACTGTCGTCGCGTCGGCCGCATCCCCCGAGATCGGCCCCGTCCTGCAGAAGGAGCGCCGTGAGCACCCGCAGCACCTCGATCCGATCCCGCGCCTGGGCGCTGGCCCTGGCCGTCGCCGTCGGCGGCGCCGTGCTCGGCGCCGCGCCGGCGATCGCCGCACCCGGGTCCACCGAGCCCGGCACCGTCACCGAGACCGCGCCCCTGCCCCAGGACCTCTGGTACCCCGGCACCGCTCACGCACAGAAGCTGACGTACTGGACCACCGGCGCGAACGGCGCACCCGCGTTGAGCACCGGCACCGTGTTCGTCCCCGCGGGCCAGGCGCCCGCCGGCGGCTGGCCGGTGATCTCGTGGGCCCACGGCACGGTCGGACTCGGCGACGACTGCGCCCCGTCGGTGGTGGGCCCGGCCGCGCGCGACCGCGACTTCGCCTACCTCGGCACCTGGCTGTCGCAGGGGTACGCGATCGTCGCCAGCGACTACGCCGGTCTCGGCACGCCCGGCACGATGCCGTACCTCGACGGCCGGGCCGAGGCGCACAGTGTCGTCGACATGGTCAAGGCGGGCCGCAACGCCGAGCCCAGCCTGTCGACCCGGTGGGTGACGATCGGGCAGTCGCAGGGCGGCGGCGCCGCGATCACCACCGCGCGCTACGCCACCGAATTCGGCGGCCCCGCACTCGACTACCGCGGCGCGGTCGGCACCGGGGTGCCCGCCTACATCGAGAACATCGTCGCGGTCGCCGGCCCGGGTGTGCCCCCGATCGCGCTGCCCGCCGGTCTGACCGCGTACGGCCTCTACATCCTCGCCGGGTTGAACGCCGCCCACCCCGAGGTGAACATCCCGTCGCTGCTCAACGACACCGGCAAGCAGTGGCTCGCGAAGGCCGAGTCCCAGTGCATCGAACCGTTCGAGGAGTCGGTCCGCGGGCTGGTGCTCGGGTCGCTGTTCGCGAAGCCGCTGTCGACGATCCCGAACGTGCACGGGCTGCTCACCGACTACATGGGCGTCCCCGAATCCGGCTACGACAAGCCGTTCTTCATCGGTCAGGGGCTGAAGGACACCGACATCATCATGCCGTCGACGCTGCTGCTCGGCAGCACGCTCGCGCGGAACGGGCAGCCGGTGACGTTCAAGACCTACCCGACCGACCACAGCGGCACGATGGCCGCCTCGCTGGTCGACACGGTGCCGTTCGTGCGTGCGCTCTTCGACGGCACACCCCCTGCGCCGTCGTTCGGCAGCTGACCCCGCGCCGCCGGCGGTGACCCCACGTCACCGCCGGCGGCGGGCCTACTTCTCGACCGCCGCCGCGGTCCGGCGGGCGCGCCGGCGCGGCGCGGGATCGGGGACCACCACCTTCGAGTCGGCGGTCGCGCCACGCGGGCTCTCGCGCGAGGTGGCCTTCGCGTCGAAGAAGTCGCCGCCCTTGCGGCGGGTGTCGTCGGTACCCCAGTCCCGCTTCGTGGTCACCGGCTTCATCCGCGGAATGTGCTTGCGGCAGTGGATGTACGCCTCCTCGACGTCGACGACCACCCACCGCTCGGGTGTCCGGCCGCCGCTGTGGTCGTCGGGCAGGTCCGGCACCGTGGCACGCAGCTCCGGATCCTCGACGATGCGGGCACTGCCGTTGACGTGCAGCCCGATCAGGTCGTGCACGAAATCCATCATCAGGATGCCGACATGCGGGTTCTCCCGGATGTTGCCGAGGCTGGCCATCACCCCGTTGCCGCGGTACTCCGGATACGCCAGCGTGTGCGGGTCGATCACGTGGATGAATCCCGGTGCGCCCGCCCGGAACGTCGAGTCGCACTCGCCCCGCGAGTCCGACGTCGCGATGAACGCCATCTCCTGCCGGCCGGTGAATTCGATCATCGCCGGGTTCAGGTGCGCGAGAACCTGATCGGAATAGAACCGTGCCGCGCGATCGGCCGTGCCGTACTCGCGCTGCAGTTCATGTTCGCCGACACTCCCCACGGTGTCACGAATGGTCATGAAGCTCCTCGGGACAGTTGGACCCACCCGCCGGCGACGGGTGCGGATCCGGTAACGCTAGCCGGGGAACGGGCCCGCCGCAGCGACCGTCCGCGTCGGGCTTCGCTCGTGGCGGCCGCCGAAAGCGCCGCCGTCACCCGGCATTTGCTGTGACAGTATTTGCCTCGTGACCAAGCGAGAGAGTGCCACGACATGGGCGGCACGGCTGCGTCCCGCCGGTCTGGGATGGAGCCTGCACGGCGACGGCAAGGCGATCACCGACGGCGTCGTCGTCGCACCCGACGAACGGTTGAGCTGGCCCCGGACGGTCGGCATCGGGATGCAGCACGTGATCGCCATGTTCGGCGCGACGCTGCTGGTACCGACGATCACCGGGTTCCCGGTGACCACCACCCTGCTGTTCTCGGGTGTCGGCACGGTGCTGTTCCTGCTGATCACCCGCGGGCGGGTGCCCAGCTATCTGGGGTCGTCGTTCGCGTTCATCGCGCCGCTCACCGCGTCCGCCGCGGACGGCCCTGCCGCGCAACTCGGTGCGGTGCTGTCCGTGGGCGTGGTGCTGATGCTCGTCGGCCTGCTCGTGAAACTCGCCGGCGCGCACGTGCTGGACGCGGTGATGCCGCCCGTGGTCACCGGCGCGGTGGTGATGCTGATCGGTCTCAACCTCGCGCCGTCGGCGGTCGGGTCGTTCGAGGCCCAGCCCCTCGTCGCGGCGGTCACGCTCGTGGCGGTGCTCGTCGTCACCGCGGTCGGGCCCGGATTGCTGGGCCGGCTCGGCATCCTCGTCGGGGTCGTGATCGGGTGGGTGTTCGCGGCGCTCACCGGCGCACTCGCCGCCGAGCGCCTGGACGCGCTGCACGAGGCGGCCTGGGTGGGGCTGCCCCATCTGCGCGGCCCGGAGTTCCGGTGGTCGGTGATCGCGCTGGCGCTGCCGGTGGTGATCGTGCTGATCGCCGAGAACGTCGGGCACGTCAAGGCGGTCTCGGCGATGACGGGCCGCAACCTCGACGCGATCGCCGGTGACGCGCTGTTCGCCGACGGCCTCGCGACGACTCTCGCCGGTGCCGGCGGCGGATCCGGCACGACGACCTACGCGGAGAACATCGGGGTGATGGCGGCGACCCGGGTGTACTCGACCGCCGCCTACTGGGTCGCCGCGGCGACGGCTGTCGTGCTGGCGTTCTCGCCGAAGTTCGGGGCACTGGTGTTCACGGTGCCGGACGGCGTGATCGGCGGAGCGACCCTGGTGCTGTACGGCCTGATCGGGATCCTGGGTGTGCGGATCTGGACCGATGCGAAGGTCGACTTCACCGATCCGGTGAACCTGACCGTGGTCGCGGCGGCACTCGTCGCCGGCATCGGGAACCTGACCCTCTCGATCGGATCCGTCGAACTCGGCGGCATCGCGTGGGGGTCGATCGGCATCCTCGTCGGCTACCCGCTGATGCGGCGGCTGGCGCGCCTTCGGCGTTAGCGGCGCCGGCGCCGGTCACGTACGGCGCCAGCGCCTGCGGGCGCGCACCACGCTCGACCAGTCCTGGTAGCCGAGCCGACGCGCGATCTCGGAGTGCGAGATCGTGCGAGCGCGGAGGAGATTCTCGGCAACGCTGCGGCGCACCTCGTCCAGGAGGGTCCGGAACGTCGTGCCCTCGTGTTCCAGATGCCGGCGCAGCGTCCGCGGGGCGTAGTGCAGGTGTTGTGCCACGTCCTCGAGCGTGAGGTCGAGTGAGGACCGGTCGAGCAGATGCGCTCGAACCCGGGCGGCGACGCCGGTACGGTGCAGTCGCTCGGCACGGATCCGTTCGCACTGCGCGACCATCAACTGCGTCGTGTGTGCGTTCGCCATCGGAGGCACCTGGTCGAGATACGCGGCGTCGTAGACGATCTCACTGCATCCCGCACCGAAGGACACCGGAAGGCGGAAATGGTCGCGGTGGACCGCATCGTCGGCCCCCTCGTCGGCGAGCCGGATCTCCAGTAGTGGAACGTCGTCCGGTCCCGGGAACGTGTCGCGCTGGATCTGGACGACCGCGGTGAGGTCCCGCTCGACGACGAAGCGCCGAATGTCCTCCGGGACGTCCCGCGCCTCGAACGCCAGCACATACCGGTGGCCGGAATCGATGCGCGCCGTCATCGTCGAGAACGCGAACGTCAGGATCGCGAAGTGGAGGCCGTGTTCGACGGTGTCGCGGACGGTGGCGGACGCGGCGAGCAGATATCCCAGATAGCCGTACGCCGTCAGATGGTAGCGGCGACCCAGGTCGACGCCGAGCCCCGGCCGGTCACCGGCCGCGGCGACGAGGTTGCGGATCACCGCCATCTCCTGGCTCGCCTCGACCAACGCCTCGACGTCGGTCAGTGAGTCGCGATCGAGGTGCGACCCACGGAGCAGCGACTCGGCGGGGATTCCGTGCTCCGCCGCCCACTCGCACATGATCGCGACGGACACCGCGGTCCGCGGGTGGTCCCACGGGTCCGTGGTGGCGGCGATGACCCTGTTCGTCGACGTCCCGCCGAGCGTCGAGGGCAGCGGTGCATCGTCGAGGGCACCGGTGCCGAAGGTCATGGCGCCAGTGTCGCCGACCCCCGATGCCGCGTCAACGAGACCGATCGCGCCGCGCTCGTCGTGGCCGGAACTGTCGAGTTGTGGCCGGGACTGTCCTGTCGTGGTCCGGGCGGCAACCCTACGGTGCTGGTAGTGATGTGCATCACAGCGGCGCAGGGCCGTGCCTGCCCGCGCTACCCGAGGAGGCTGTGCATGAAGGTGAAGGCTGCGATCGTCGAAGAGGTCGGTGGACCCTGGAAGATCACCGAGGTCGAGCTCGGCGATCCGGTGGCCGGCGAGGTGCAGGTCAAACTGGCCGCGTCCGGTCTGTGTCACTCCGACGCGCACGTCGTCGCGGGTGCCAGCCCGGTGCCGCTCATGCCGGTCCTCGGTGGACACGAGGGCGCCGGTGTGGTCACCAAGGTCGGCCCCGGTGTCACCGGTCTCGACGAGGGCGACCACGTCGTGCTCGCGTTCATCCCGGCCTGCGGAATCTGCCCGTCGTGCGCCACGGGTCTGCAGAATCTCTGCGACGAGGGCGCCGGACTGCTGACGGGGCAGGCCATCTCGGACAAGACCTTCCGCGTGACCAAGGACGGCCGGCCGGTCGTCCAGATGTGCCTGCTCGGTACCTTCGCCCCCTACGTGACGGTGAACCAGGCATCGGTCGTCAAGATCGAGAAGGACATCCCCCTCGAGGTCGCGGCGCTGCTCGGCTGCGGTGTGTCCACCGGCTGGGGATCCGCGACCGAGATCGGCGACACCCGGCCGGGCGACACCGTGGTCGTGATGGGCGTCGGGGGTGTCGGCATCAACTCGGTGCAGGGCGCGAAGCACGCGGGCGCACGGTACGTCGTCGCGATCGACCCGGTCGAGTTCAAGCGGAAGCGGGCACTCGAGTTCGGGGCCACCCACACCTACGCCTCCGTCGAGGAGGCCCTCGCCGAGCTCCCGGACCTCACCTGGGGAAAGATGGCACAGGTCACGATCATCACCGTCGGTGAGATCAAGGGCGAGCACGTCCAGCAGGCGCTGAGCATGACCGCGAAGGGCGGCCGGGTGATCGTCACCGGCATGGGCGACGCCATGCAGTCGGTCGTCGACCTCAGCCTGTTCGAGCTGACCCTTCTCCAGAAGCGGGTGCAGGGCGCCATCTTCGGCGGCGTCGGGCCCCGCACCCAGATTCCGAAGCTGCTCGACCTCTACCGGACCGGGAACCTGAAGCTCGACGAGCTCGTCACGACGAGATACCGCCTCGAGGACATCAACCAGGGCTACCAGGACATGTTCGACGGCAAGAACCTGCGCGGCGTCGTCGTCTACTCCGACGCCGACCACTGAGCCCCTCCACCGCCCCGGTCGCCGCCCGCGGTGCCGGCGACCGGGGCGGGCCCGGCACCTCGGCTGATCCCGGCCCGACAACCGCACCGACACAACGACATCGAGAGAACCGGAGCGTGAATTCGATGCAGAACCACGACAGCAACTACATCGACGGCAAGTGGACCGCCGCGAGCGGCACGACGCGGATCCCCGTGACCAACCCGGCGAACGACGAGGTGATCGCCGAGGTCACGGCCGGAACCGCCGCCGATGTCGACGCCGCGGTCGCGGCCGCCCGCGCGGCCTTCCCGGCCTGGTCGGCGACGCCGGTCTCGCAGCGTGCCGGCCACCTGACCGCGATCGCGGGCAAGCTCGCCGAGCGCTCGGAGGAGATCGTGCGCATCATCTCGTCGGAGATGGGTTGCCCGATCTCCGTGGCGCGCGCCGTCCAGATCCCGCTGCCGATCAACAGTTTCGCGGAGGCCGCGAACATCGTGCGGGAGTACGAGTTCGAGACCGAACATCGCGGATCGACGGTCGTGCGCGAACCGTTCGGCGTTCTCGGGGCGATCACGCCGTGGAACTACCCGCTGCACCAGATCGCGCTCAAGGTGGCCTACGGGCTGGCCGCGGGCAACACCGTCGTCGTCAAGCCCAGCGAGGTGACGCCGCTGTGCGCGATCGCGTTGACCGAGATCATCGACGAGGTCGGGCTGCCGCCGGGCGTGTTCAACATCGTGTTCGGTACCGGCGCCGAGGTCGGCGAGGCGATCGCCGGGCACGACGACGTGGACGTCGTCAGTTTCACCGGATCCACCGGGGCGGGCAAGCGGGTGTCGGAGGCCGCGGCCGGCAACGTCAAGAAGGTGTCGCTGGAACTCGGCGGCAAGAGCCCCAACGTCATCCTCGACGACGCGGACCTCTCCGCGGTCGTCCCGGTGTCGGTCCAGATGATGATGATGAACTCCGGCCAGACGTGCACCGCGCTGACTCGCATGATCGTTCCGCGCGCCAAGGTCGCCGAGGTGGAAGCGCTCGCCAAGGCGACCGCCGATGCGCTTCCGGTCGGTGATCCGAGCGACGACGGTACGGCCGTCGGCCCGCTGTCCTCGCGAGCCCAGCAGAAGCGGGTGCTCGGGTTCATCCGTACCGGGATCGAGGAGGGGGCCCGCGTGGTCACCGGCGGCGACGTCGACGTCGACGCCGCCGGCGCGTTCGTCCGGCCTACGGTGTTCTCGGATGTCACCAGGGACATGACGATTCACAAGGAGGAGATCTTCGGTCCCGTTCTCTCGATCGTGGCGTACGACTCCGAGGAGGAGGCGATCGCCATCGCCAACGACACGGACTACGGCCTGGCGGGGGCGGTCTGGGGGTCGCCGGAACGAGCCGAGAAGGTCGCCCGGCAGATCCGGGCCGGGCAGGTCCAGGTCAACGCGGGCGCCTTCAACCCGAACGCGCCGTTCGGCGGCTACAAGCAGTCCGGTCTCGGGCGGGAAGCCGGCGCGTACGGACTCGAGGAATTCCTCGAGGTCAAGTCCATCCAGCGATGACCCACAGGGGCGGCTCCGCCGCCGGTGGTGCGCCGTCGGACGCAGAACCGTCCGGAAGCGCACCACCGCCGCGCGTGACCGGCCCGCAGAGCCCGGTCGGTGCTGTCGAACATGATGACCGTGCGACCACGGATTCGACTCGGCTGAAGGGAAGCCGTGACCGGGCTCGCCGTCGGTCACAGTTTGCGCTCGTTCGGGTCATCGACCGGGGTTTGGCGCCGGGCCTAGCCTGGGCGCATGGAACGCACTCTCTTCGAGCCTGAGCACGAACTCTTTCGCGAGTCCTACCGCAAGTTCCTCGACCTGGAGGTCGCGCCCCACCACGACCTGTGGGAGGAGCAGAACATCGTCGACCGCGAGGTCTGGAAGAAGGCCGGTGAGCAGGGCTTCCTGGGTATGGCCGTGCCCGAGGAGTACGGCGGCGGCGGCGTCCACGACTTCCGCTACAACGCGGTCATCACCGAGGAGACCACCCGTCGCGGGTTCAGCGGCATCGGCTTCATGCTGCACAACGACGTCGTCGCGCCCTACCTGACGGACCTGGCGAACGAGGAGCAGAAGCAGCGCTGGCTGCCGGGGTTCTGCTCCGGTGAGATCATCACCGCGATCGCGATGACCGAACCGGGCACCGGATCGGATCTGCAGGGCATCAAGACACGGGCCGTCAGGGACGGCGACCACTGGATCCTCAACGGGTCGAAGACGTTCATCACCAACGGCATCAACGCCGACCTCGTCATCGTGGTCGCGCAGACCGACCCCGACAAGGGTGCGCAGGGCTTCTCGCTGCTCGTCGTCGAGCGTGGCATGGACGGTTTCGAGCGGGGCCGCAACCTCGACAAGATCGGCCTCAAGGCGCAGGACACCGCCGAGTTGAGCTTCACCGACGTCCGGGTCCCGGCCGCGAACCTGCTCGGCGAGGAGGGGATGGGCTTCATCTACCTGATGAAGAACCTGCCGCAGGAACGGCTTTCGATCGCGGTCGTCGCGGCGGCCGCGATGGAGTCGGTGCTCGAGTCGACGATCCAGTACTGCCGCGACCGCAAGGCGTTCGGCAAGTCGATCGGCAGCTTCCAGAACACCCGCTTCGAACTCGCCGAGCTCGCGACCGAGACCCAGATCGCGCGGGTGTTCGTCGACCGGGCGATCGAGCTGCTGAACGAAGGCAAGCTCACCGTCCAGGAGGCGGCGATGGCGAAGTGGTGGACCACCGAGAAGCAGGTCGACCTGATCGACCGCTGCCTGCAGCTGCACGGCGGTTACGGATACATGCGTGAGTACCCGATTGCCAAGGCCTACATGGATTCCCGAGTCCAGACGATTTACGGCGGCACCACCGAGATCATGAAGGAGATCATCGGTCGCGGTCTGAACCTGTAGACCGCGACACCCACGACCACCATCTGCTGAGGGGCCGCCTCGGGCCGTGACGGACGTCCGTCACGGCCCGAGCGCGTTGGGCGGCCTCCGGCGAGGCGCGCGCTCAGATCTTGCGCATCACCGTGACGACCTTGCCGAGGATCTGCGCGTCGTTTCCGGGGATCGGCTCGAACAGCGGGTTGTGCGGCATCAGCCACACGTCGCCCTTGCTGCGCTTGAACGTCTTGACGGTGGCCTCCCCGTCGATCATCGCCGCGACGATGTCCCCGTTGTCGGCGACCGACTGCTGGCGCACGACCACCCAGTCGCCGTCGCAGATCGCGGCATCGATCATCGACTCGCCGACCACCTTCAGCAGGAACAACGAACCCTGGCCGACGAGCTCGCGGGGCAACGGAAAGACGTCCTCGACCGCCTCCTCCGCGAGAATCGGCCCACCGGCGGCGATCCGGCCGAGCACCGGCACGTAGGCCGGCTTCGGCGACTCCGAGTCGCCGGCCTCCGATCCCGCTGCCGCCTGCTCGAAGCCCGCCTGGTGGTCGGTGGCAGGCACCGGCTCGTCGAGCCCGCGGACGTCCACGGCGCGGGGGCGGTTCGGATCGCGCCGCAGGAAGCCCTTCCGTTCGAGCGTGCGCAACTGGTGTGCCACCGAGGACGTCGACGTCAGCCCGACCGCGTCGCCGATCTCCCGGATGCTGGGCGGGTACCCGCGCTCGGAGACCGAGGCCCGGATCACCTCCAGAACTCGACGCTGCCGGTCCGTGAGCCCCGCCGCGGCGCCGGCCGGGCCGGGAGCGGCCGCCGCGCCTTCGCTGGAGCTGTCGTCCTTCATGAAGGCCTCCTGTGGTGCTGGTGTCGTCCGGTGGTGCTGGTGTCGTCTCGTGGTGCGGCAGGCGTGTCGGGTGGGACGCCTGGGCGTGTTGTGGCTCCTGACACGAATCTAGACGCAAACGCCGTGGTTATCAAACATCTGTTCGAGAAAAGTCGGTCCGGATGCGCGACTTTGTCGGGGAGGCGTGGTAGAAATCGAACATGCGTTCTTTCGAACGGGTGATCGAACGCTGGAGATTTTGCACGCGACACAGGTTTGAACGCGACACAGGTTTGCCACTCACAGGCCGGTCAGGCACAGGCGGAGGTTCTCATGAGCGTTGCGATCGACATCGACGGTTTCGGGGGCGGCGAGTGGGAGGCCGGGCGACGCTCCTGCGAGCGGGTGCTCGGCCGGGCGGGAACGCGGCGGCAGGTCGGCGCGCGGCGGCCCGGGGGCCGTCCGCTGTCGTACGACGGGTCCCGCGTCCGGGTTTCCCGCGCCGCCCACGTGCGGCAGGCGCAGGACGTCGGGTGGCCGGCGGTGGTCGTCGGGATGCTGGCCACGGCGCTGGTGGTCGCGGGCCTGTTCGGGCTGGCGCAGTGGCGGTCCGGAAGCGACGTCGCCACGGCCACGGAGGTGGTGCGGGTGCACCCCGGCGAGTCGCTCGGTGACGTGGCGGGGCGGGTTGTGCCGGGTGCTCCCGTGGATCGGGTGGTGGAGCGGATCGTCGAGCTCAACGCACTGGGCGGGTCGGGTCTCCATCCGGGGCAGACGCTGGTCGTGCCGGTCTCCGTGACGGGCTAGCGCACGGCCGTGCGTGACGCGACGGTATTGTCGAACCTTGTTGGCCCCACCACATCCAGTGGATCACGCGGGCCCGGTTCGTTCGGGCCTCGCGACTGCGTCCACGGTTCAGACGAAGGATTCGCCATGCACTGCCCGTACTGCCGGCATCCCGATTCGCGCGTCGTCGACTCGCGGGAGGCGGACGAGGGGCAGGCGATTCGGCGTCGTCGTTCGTGCCCGGCCTGTGGTCGCCGCTTCACCACTGTCGAGACGGCGGTGCTGTCGGTGGTCAAGCGCAGCGGCGTGACCGAGCCGTTCAGCCGCGAGAAGGTCGTTCGTGGGGTCCGGCGGGCCTGCCAGGGCCGCGACGTCGCCGACGACGCGCTGTACCAGCTCGCCCAGAAGGTCGAGGAAACCGTGCGCGCCAACGGCTCCGCGGAGATCCCCAGCAACGAGATCGGTCTCGCGATCCTGGGGCCGCTGCGCGACCTCGACGAGGTCGCATACCTGCGGTTCGCCTCGGTGTACCGGTCGTACTCGTCCGCGGAGGATTTCGAACGCGAGATCCACGAGCTGCGGGTGCACCGCGAGGAGTCGGCCCGCGCGGCCGAGGCGGAGTCCGGCGCGAAGCAGGACGTGTAGCGCCCTACTTCGCGATCGCGGCCATCGCCTTGCGGATTCGTTTGTCGGACACCGGGTACGGGGTGCCCAGCGACTGAGCGAACAGTCCCACCCGCAGTTCCTCGATCATCCACCGGATCGCGTCCACGTCCGAGTCGTGGTGGCGGCGTGGATCGAGGCGCGCGAGGAGCTTGCCGTACTCGTCGAACACCCCGTCCAGCACGGCGAGGTTCTGGCGGTCCCGCACCGCGGAGGCGGGCAGCGCCTCGAGCCGCCTGATCGCCGCGTCGAGGTAGCGCGGCACCTCGCGCAGCCGGGTGGCGCCGGTGTCGGCGACGAAACCGGGATACACGAGGGCGTCGAGCTGGTCGCGAACGTCGTCGGTGGCGTCGCCGCGGCTTCCGTCGAGCAGGACCCGGAGCTGCTGGGTGTGGGCCAGGACGGGGACGACCAGTCGCACCAGCACCGCGACCTCGCGGGGCAGTTCGGCGCGGACCGCCTGCTGCAGGCTCGCGAAGCCCTCCGGGGTGCGTGGCGGGCCGCCGTGCCGGTCGATCAGGGCGTCGACCGCACAGACGCGGCAGTCCTCGACGAGTGCGTCGACGCTCCCGTGCGGGTTCTGGCTCAGGGCCAGCCGGTCCCGGGTGCCGAGTCCGCCGATCGCGGACTTCGTCGGGGTCGGGATCGCCTCGAGCAGCAGGGCCCGGGTGCCCTCGCGCATCGCCCGGCGCTGGTCGGCCGGGGTCGCGAGGACCCGCACCGCGACTCCGCCCGACTCCGGGACCAGCGCCGGATAGCCGACGACCTTCTGCCCACCGAGCGTGCGGGTGACGGTGTCCGGCACGGTCCCGAGCGTCTCGGACGTCCACACCGTCGCGGCGGGGCGTTCGGTGGTCGCGGTGGCCTTCGACACGGCGGCCGCGACCCGGCGCGACTGCCCGGATCGCAGGTCGTCGAGGTTCTTGCTGCGGCCGAGGACCTTTCCGCCGGGGTCGACGGCCGCGAACGTCATCCGCAGGTGGTCGGGCACCGCGGTCGGGTCGAAGTCGGCGGGTGTGATCGGGGTGCCGGCCATCCGCGTCAGTTCGCGGGCGATCGCGACCGTCAGAGGCTCGGAACGTGCCTGCACCGTGGACAGCGCCGCCCGCGCGTAGTCGGGGGCCGGAACGACGGTGCGGCGCAGTGCCTTCGGCAGGGTCTTGATCAGGGCGGTGACCAGTTCCTCGCGCATGCCCGGCACGAGCCACTCGAACCCGACGTTCCGGACCTGCGCGAGCAGGGCGACGGAGATCCTGGCGGTCACGCCGTCGTCCTCGGTGCCGGGTTCGAACTGGTAGGTGAGCGGGAACGAGATCTCGCCCTGCCGCCACGTGTTCGGGTAGTCGCCGCCGAGGACGGTGGTGGCCTCGGGGTTGACGACGTTCGCCGCGGTGAACGTGAGCAGGGTCGGGTCGGCGCGCCGCGCCTTCTTCCACCAGGTGTCGAAATGCCGCGCGGACACCGCTTCCGGCGGGATCCGCTGGTCGTAGAACTCGAACAGGGCGTCGTCGTCGACGAGGATGTCGCGGCGCCGGGCCCGGGTCTCCATCTCCTCGACGCCCTCGAGCAGGGCGCGGTTGGTGTGGAAGAACTCGTGGTGCGTCTGCCACTCGCCCTGGACCAGCGCGTGCCGGATGAACAGGTCGCGCGAGGCCTCCGGGTCGATCGCCGAGTAGGTGACCGCGCGCTTGGCGACGAGCGGGATGCCGTACAGGGTCACCCGTTCGTACGCCATCGCGCACGCCCGCTTCGTGGACCAGTGCGGCTCGGAGTAGGTGCGTTTGACCAGGTGCGGTGCGAGCTTCTCGGCCCATTCCGGTTCGATCCCGGCCGCCATCCGGCCCCACAGCCGGGTGGTCTCGACGAGTTCGGCGGCCATCACCCAACGGGGTGGCTTCTTGAACAGGGACGAGCCGGGGAAGACGGCGAACCGGGCGCCGCGCGCTCCGAGGAAGTCCTTCTTCTCGCCCTCGCGCAGGCCGATGTGCGAGAGCAGACCGGCGAGCAGTGCCTGGTGCACGGAGTCCGCGGATGCGTCCCCGTCGGCGACCGACCACCCGAGCGACCGGGTGATCTGGGACAGCTGGCCGTGCAGGTCCTGCCACTCGCGGATCCGGAGCCAGTGCAGGAACTCGGCCTTGCACATCTTGCGGAACTGGTTGGACGACAGTTCCTTCCGCTGCGTGCGGAGGTACTCCCACAGCTTCAGGTAGGCGAGGAAGTCCGACCCCTGTTCGACGAAGCGGGCGTGCTTCTCGTCGGCGGCCTGCTGGTGTTCGGCCGGTCGTTCGCGCACGTCCTGGATCGACAGCGCGGAGACGATCACGAGCATCTCGCGCAGGCAGCCGGTGTGGTTGGCCTGCGCGAGCATGCGCGCCATCCGCGGGTCCACCGGGATCTGCGCGAGTTCGCGCCCGACCGGCGTGAGCTCGGCCGGCGCGTCCTTGCGGGCCGGAACGAGCGCACCGAGCTCCTCGAGCAGCGCGACGCCGTCGCGGACGGCCCGGGGGTCCGGCGGCTGCACGAACGGGAACGCGGCGATGTCGCCGAGACCGAGCGCGGTCATCTGCAGCACCACCGACGCCAGGTTGGTGCGCAGGATCTCCGGTTCGGTGAACTCCGGCCGGGAGTCGAAGTCCTCCTCCGAGTACAGCCGGATGCAGACACCGTCGGCGACACGGCCGCAGCGACCCGCCCGCTGCCGGGCCGAGGCCTGCGAGATCTCCTCGATCGGCAGTCGCTGCACCTTGGTGCGCACCGAGTACCGGGAGATGCGGGCGGTGCCTGGGTCGACGACGTACCGGATGCCGGGGACGGTCAGCGACGTCTCGGCGACGTTGGTGGACAGCACCACGCGGCGGCCGGTGTGTGGCTCGAACACCCGGTGCTGCTCGGCCGCGGACAGCCGTGCGTACAGCGGCAGGATGTCGAGTCCGCGGATCTTGCGTTCGCCCAACGCGTCCGCGGTGTCGCGGATCTCCCGTTCGCCGGAGAGGAACACCAGGATGTCGCCGTCGCCCTCGGCCATGAGTTCCTCGACGGCCTCACCGACCGCGTCGACGGGGTCGCGGTCGATCGTCTGCTCGCCGACGTGCACGGTCAGCGGGCGGTACCGCATCTCGACCGGGAAGGTGCGGCCGGACACCTCGACGATCGGGGCGGGCACCCCGTCGACGGCGAAGTGCTCGGCGAACCGCTCCGGGTCGATCGTCGCGGAGGTGATGATCACCTTCAGGTCCGGGCGGCGGGGCAGCAGCTGCCGGAGATAGCCGAGGATGAAGTCGATGTTGAGGCTGCGCTCGTGCGCCTCGTCGATGATCAGCGTGTCGTAGCGGCGCAGCAGGCGGTCCCGCTGGATCTCGGCCAGCAGGATGCCGTCGGTCATCAGCTTGACCAGGGTGCCGTCGGAGACCTGGTCGGTGAACCGGACGGTGTACCCCACGGCGTCGCCGAGGGGGGTGTCGAGTTCCTCGGCGATCCGTTCGGCGACGGTGCGGGCGGCCAGACGCCGCGGCTGGGTGTGGCCGATGACGCCGCGGATGCCGCGGCCGAGGTCCAGGCAGATCTTCGGGATCTGGGTGGTCTTACCGGAGCCGGTCTCGCCGGCGACGATCACCACCTGGTGTGACGCGATCGCCGCGGCGATGTCGTCGCGCCGGGCGCTGACCGGCAGCGCGTCCGGGTAGCTCGTCTTCGGGACGTGGGCGCGCCGGGTCGCGATCCGGGCCTGCCCTCGCGCCACCTCGGCGGCGACCGCGTCGAGCTGTTCGGGGGTCCGGGCCCGGTCCAGGCGCCGACGCAGCCGGTGTTCGTCGCGGAGGGTCAGTTCGCTCAGCTGCCGCCCGAGGTCGCGGCGGGTGGGGCCGGGCGTGGCGGAGGGGGATGTGGTGGACATGCTCAGGTCAGGGTATCGAACGAGCGGCTGCCGCAGCGTCCCCGGCTCGGGGCCGGGACCGCCCGGACCGGCGCCGCTCCGCCGCGGAGTCGGTGAGCCGATCGGGTGAAATGTCGAATTCCGCTGGTGCGCAACGACTGTGGTGTACCAACCGGTCCGGATCCCGAGCATCGAACGATACGCGGTCCGTCACCGTCCGTTCGCCCACTGTTCGCGCCCGGTTCGCGGAACCGGGCGATGCTGGCCCGGGATCCACCAGAGGTCCCGGGCCCCGCAACTCCCGACCGTCCGCTCCGATGCGACCGCGGCGCACCTGGGCGAATCCTCACGACGGACATGAGATGAACCAGGACAGGAGAGCAATGTCGCCCCGTGTCACCTCCCTCACCCGGACCGCCGCCCTGGCCGGACTGGCCGCCCTCACCTTCGCCGTCGGCAGCGGCACCGCCAACGCCGAGGTCCTCCGGATCGCCGACAGTTCCGCCACCAAGACCACGGTCCTGGGCACGAACCTCGAGATCGTGCAGTCCGGGCAGTGGCTCAACGACGTGATCCCACTCAACGGCACCCCGTTCGACAAGGACGTCTTCTTCGGCGGGAACACCGCCTTCCACTCCAGCGGCGGCGCCCCGATCACCGCGGGCACCGTCGACGTCGGTGTCCAGGTCGGCTACATGGTGGACGTCTCCAACGGTGTGTCGCTCGGCGGCAAGGCGGGCATCACCCCGCTCGAGGCCCTGGGCATCCCGGTCGGTGGGCTGCCGACGCTGACGATGTCGCTGGCTGTCCCCCTCGAGGCGAACTGGGTGGTCCCGATCCGGCCCGGTCAGATCGTCGCGATCTCGCTGAACAAGAAGACCCTGTCCTCCGGCAACGCCAACGTCAACCTCGACAACATCCACTTCCAGATCAACGGTGCCGCCGGCCCCGTCACGGTGCGGACGTACTCGCAGTGGACGGCGTCCACCAAGGAGACCGACGACTCGTTCGCCGTGTACGGTCCGCCGATCCAGCTCTGACCCGTCGACCGTCACCCATCCCGCAACCCGAAGGAGATCCCATGTTCGACGCCGTCCTGCACCTCCACGACATCGTGAAGACCCCGACGACCAGCCTCCTCGACGCGCTCGTGCAGTCGATCCAGTGGTTCACCGGGTCGTCGACCCAGACCCTCTGACGGGGCCGCCGCCCCGGGACCGCGTGTGACGGACTCCGCCGGCCTCCGGGGTCGGCGGAGTTCCGTGCGATCGGGCGGACATGGCCGCCTGGGCCGTCAGTTGACCCAGCCGACGTCGGTGGTCCACCGCGCAGGCCGGGCCGCGCCAGGGATCAGGGTGGGTGTGATCGAGCCCTGGGGTGCTGGTTCACCGCGTGTCCGTCGACGAGACTTGGTGGGACGCATAGGCGCAGCGACTCGATTCTCCCGGGAGCTGCTTGGAGTTGCGGAGATGTGGCGGCTGTGAGCTCGGATGGGGACGGGATCGGTGACTCGGCTGCC
The DNA here is from genome assembly GCF_039540555.1 of Rhodococcus olei. Classification (NCBI taxonomy): domain Bacteria; kingdom Bacillati; phylum Actinomycetota; class Actinomycetes; order Mycobacteriales; family Nocardiaceae; genus Rhodococcus; species Rhodococcus olei. The sequence continues at coordinate 505,999 of NZ_BAABFB010000029.1, forward strand.
TACCTGGAGCGGCGGTACTCCGAGCGGACATTCGAGAACGACCTGGCGGCTCGATCGAGTGCAGTGTGGGACGCGACCCTCGATCACGATCACGGGAGAGCGCGATGGACGCTGGGTGTGCCCCCACCCGAGCTCTCGGTGGATGACACCGATCTCCCGGGTTCGGCCGCGGCGGAGAAGCTGTTCGAGAGGTACCAGGGAAGACTGCTCTTCGTACTCGAGTACGAAACCCCGGTCGGACTACCGCGTGACAGCGCCCGGGCATGGGCTCGGGCGCTGGGCGCGATGAGCTTTGCGGATCCACCGGGGGAGACACTGCGGGTCTTGGCCGTGTTGGACTGGGAGCTGTGGAACACCTGGGGTGAGGTGGCTCGCGGTCATGGCGACCGAGACCCGTCATTCGTCCGCGGAATGGTCGCCATCCAGCGCGGATTGACGGGGATGCGGCAGATCATGGTGCATGTCGGCTTCCCCGATGTCTTCGCGCTCCCCGACGGCACCGACGACTAGGCGTGTGCAATCGACGAAGTTGCGGGCGGTCGCCGGCGCGGTGCCCGACGGAAGCACGTCCGACACCCCGGTCGTGTCGGTCGTGGTTCGCGCGCTTTCGGTGACCCGGATGGCAGTGTGTCCACTGTCCACAGACGCCGGGAGTCGCATTGTCACTCAATCGAACGCCGTCGCCGTCGGGGCGGTCCATCCGCCGCATCACGAGGAGGCGTCCTCCAGTTCTCGCGGCCGCCGCGGAACCCGACTACTTTCCCGGTGCCAGCCTTCGGTCCCAGGTCTTGGCACACACGCTGCGGATGACGGTCAAACCGTTGCTCGGGGTGTGGGCGCAGTGGCCGAGTCCCCTGTGGCCCGCCGGGGTGATCGACCATGCCGCGAAGATCCTCCCGCCCCTCGCGGGCGCCACCCACCAACGCGTGCGCCTCGAGAACTGCGACGCCGAATGGATCCACGCCCGCAACGTGGTCGGCGAGACGGTGGTGCTGTATCTGCACGGCGGCGGGTTCCTCACCTGCGGATTGAACACCCACCGGCGGTTGGCCACGCGGATCTCCGCCTCCGCCGGGGCCGCCGTGCTCAGTGTCGACTACCGGATGATGCCCAGACATCCGATCGGTGATTCTGTCGCCGACTGCGTCGACGGTTACCGGTGGCTGCTCGGGCAGGGGTTCGGGGCGGGGCAGATCGTGATCGCCGGTGATTCGGCAGGCGGATACCTGACCTTCATGACGGCGCGTGCGCTCGCCGATCTGGGCCTGCCGCGTCCGGCAGGCCTGGTCGCGCTGTCACCGCTGATGGACATGGATCCCGCGGGGAAACTCGCCCACCCGGGCGCCGACCGGTGTGCGGTCTTTCCGCGCTCGGTTCTCGCGGCGCTCGCCGGCGTGGCCGACCGGGTCGATCACCGGGGGCCCACCGGCGCGAGGGAACCGCGTGTCTCGCCCGTGGACGGCGTCCTGGAGGGGCTGCCGCCAGTGTTGATCCAGGTCGGGTCCACCGACATCTTCTACCCCGACGCGGAACTGATGACCCAGCGCCTCGCGGCGGCGGGGGTCCCGGTCACGCTCGAGGTGTGGGACCGGCAGATCCACGTTTTCCACGTGGCCGCCGACGTCATCCCCGAGGCACAGCGCGCGATCGCGCAGATCGGCGAGTTCGTCCGCACCACGACGGCCGCACGCACCCGTCACCGGGACCGAACACGACTACGGGTGTGGATCGGTTCTGCATCCGGATTCTTCCGACGCAGTGGACCATTGCGTCGGACGTAGTGGGCTTGAGCCACAGATGCGGGTGTCTCCAGTTGTCGCAGCTGTGCTGGGTCGATCCGCTCGGACGGCCGGCACCGGCGGCCTGAGGTACTGGCGACCGCGATCTCGGGACGGTGCAGTTCGCGATCCGGTGACCGGCAACAGGGCCACCGCCGGGCCGAACTGTGTGACGGTCGTCATCGGCAAGTGTAATGGGCTGCGCGGCATATGGTTTCGACAGTTGAAGCGCGCCTCGACCCAACTGCCTGACGGTTCCGAGCCGAGACCGGGGTGGCGGGAGCTGCGCCCGGCGTGAGGCGCGTTGACGACGCGTCGTGCATCCCGCGACGAGCCCTGACGAGCAGCCCTCGCCCTCCCTGTGCGCTACCGGAGGTCACTCGGTCGCCACTCTGCGTGATTCGTCGGCCATTGCTCACCTCCGCAGCGGCCGGAGTTCACACGGGGTTCGTTTCGGGGCCTCATCGTGGAGGAGCGGGTGATGCTCGTCCTGCTCCGTCACGCGCATGCCGCAGAGAAGCAGAACTGGGGTAGGGCCCGAGCCGAACGCACTCCCCGACGAGCGTCCCCGGCAGCGAGCAGACCGACTCGCTGGACACCACCGAGAACACGCCACATGCCATGGTCCCGGGGGACCGGACCGCCTCGGTCCGGGTACAGGCTGGCGGAAAGGCCGAACCCGTGCTGTACCCGATGTCGCCGACCGATTCGATGTTCCTGCTCGGCGAGTCCCGCGAACATCCGATGCACGTCGGGGGCCTGGCCCTGTTCGAACCGCCGGACGGCGGTGAGGCCAGGGACGTGCGGGCGATGCTCGACACGGCCCTGACGCGGGGCGTGGTGGCGCCGCTGCTGCGCAAACGGGCCCGCCGGTCGGTATCCACGCTGGGGCAGTGGGGGTGGGAGAGCGATGTCGAGGTCGACCTGGAATATCACGTCCGCCACGACGCCCTGCCCGCACCGGGAGGCATCGCGGAGCTGATGGCACTGGTCTCGCGCCTGCACGCCGGACTGCTCGACCGCGGCCGTCCGCTGTGGGAGATGCACCTGATCGAGGGGCTCGCAGACGGACGCCTCGCGGTGTACATGAAGATCCACCACGCCCTGGCCGACGGCGTCTCGGCGATGGCACTGCTGCGCAGCGCGCTCAGCGAGGACCCCGACGTATCGGGGATGCCCGCACCGTGGGAGCCGCTGGTGCGCGAGCGCCCCGAACCAGGGGTGGTGCCGGGCACGTCCTCCGGTGCCGTCGGCGGATTCACCCCGCTCGGCCTGCCCGCGGCGGTCCTGCGCGCCGGGCGCGGCGCCGTCGGGGAGGTCGCCGGGCTGCTGCCCGCTCTCGCCGGGACCGTGGACGCGGCCCGCCGCGGACAGGGCGGACCGCTCACCCTCACCGCACCCGAGTCGATGCTCAACGTGCCGATAGGCGGCGCCCGGCAGTTCGCCGCCCGGTCGTGGCCGATCGAACGCCTGCGCCTGGTCGCCAAGCATGCCGACGCCACCGTCAACGACGTGGTGCTCGCGATGTGCTCCGGCGCGCTGCGCACCTTCATGGGCGCACTCGGCGCCCTGCCCGCCGGCCCACTGATCGCGATGGTCCCGGTCTCCCTGCGCGGCGAACAGCAGGAAACCAAGACCGGCAACGAGATCGGGATGCTGGCGTGCAACCTGGGCACCCACCTCGCCGACCCCGCCCGCCGGTTCGAGGCGGTGCGCGCGTCGATGACCGAGGGCAAGGCCGCGATGCGCACCCGCAGCCGCACCCAGATCCTGGCGATGAGCGCCCTCGGCATCGCCCCCGTCGCCCTGGGGATGTTCGGCCTCGGTGGGCCGATCCGCCCGGCGAACGTGATGATCTCCAACGTGCCCGGCCCGAAGACCCCGCAGTACTGGAACGGTGCCCGCATGACCGCGCTGTACCCGCTCTCGATCCCGGTCGACGGCCAGGCCCTCAACATCACCTGCACGAGTACCGACGACGACATCGCGTTCGGGCTCACCGGCTGCCGGCGCGCCCTGCCCCGCCTGACACCGATCCTCGACCACCTCGACGACGAACTGGGCGCCCTCGAGCACGCCGCCGGCCTGTAACCCGCAGGCACCGGGCCCGGCGCTCGCCGCCTCAACCACGCCATGCACCCGGACACGAACACCCCACGGGGTCGACAAGGGGAAGGACACGAACAACGCATGAACCATCACCCCACACGCGACCGGTCCCCGATCGAGCCACCGGCCAGGTTCGGTTCGGCCTCGGTTGTCGCGCTGGGGTCCGGCGTCCCGGTTCGGGAGTACCGAAACAGGGAAGGGTCACCACCGATGCGGTCAACGACCACCTCGCCTCACGTCGGCAACGCAGGACAGACCTCGTCCGGGACTCGGACATGCGGGAAGCGGTCCTTGTCGCCGACGCATCGTGGGTGGGTGTGGCGGTGTCGCCGTCACGGGTTCGTTCGTGAGGGTCAGCTGTGGTGAGTCCACGGAACAACTGGTCGGACGAGTTCATCGACGTCTTTCTCGACGAGGCCCGACGGCACGGGTTGACCGCGCCTCGGACCACGGTCGCCGGGATCATCGACCGGCACACCGCCCAGGTCGCCCTCCGGCTCGGCGTGACGGTGAACACCGCACGCACCCGGATCTCCGAGGGCGACATCCGGGACATGGCACGGGAGGCCTCCGCGGGGTTCGCGAAGGGGGAGCCCGGTCAGGAGCTCCTCGACATCCCGGTCACCCACACGGTGCCGCTTGCGGTCGTGGCCCGGACCCTCGCCTGCCTGGCCGCCACCTCCGAACTCGCGATCACAGCCGCTGCCGCTCGGCTCGATCGTGAGGACATCGGGCACGCAGGCGGCAAGGCGACCGCCCTGATCGCCGCCTGGTCGTTGATGATCGAACGGACCGCCACCGACAATGACCATGACGGTGTACTCGCCGTGGCGGTGCCGGAGGCGGCGATTCACCGTGCCCTGCGCGAGCTGGCGCGCGCCACCGTGCACCTCGACGCCGGTGCCCTCCCACTCGACGGCGGCGATCCGGACCTGCTACGCGCGGCCCTGGGCGACAACATCACTGCTCTCCTCGGCGAACTCTGACCAGCAGAGACGTCGGCGCCGTCATGGTCGGGCGCGGAGGAGTCGAGCGGCGGTACGCATGGGAGGGAGGCTGTGCGGGCCGGCGCGCCGGGCAGCCCCGAACGTCGACAGGGGTGCCCGCTCGGCCAACACGTAGCGCGGGAGTCCCGGTGATCGTCGTCTCGTGTGCCCGGCGCCGCCGCACCCACGGGACGGCGGTGCTGTTCGTCACCCACGAGATCTGGTCCAGCCTCGGTGGGGCGAGGAAAATAGGGACGATGGTCGACATCTATGAGGTACCCGCAGGAGAGCCACGCCTGACGTCCTTCCTCCAGGCGCAGCGCACCACGCAGATCGCCCGGCGCGGCGAGTTGATCGACGCACGCGACCGCCCGGCCCTGATCGCATCGAGCGACGACGAGACGGTCGGGGTGCTGATCTACGACATCGACGGCACGAACTGCGAAATCGTGAACATGCGCGCATCCGGCCAATGGGGCGGCGTCGGCACGGCCCTCCTCGAACGCATCGCCGAAGTCGCCCGTGCACGAGGCTGTTCGCGACTGTGGTTGGTCACGACGAACGACAACCTCGACTCGATGCAGTTCTACCAGCGGCGCGGATTCCGCCTGGCGGCCGTTCGATGCGGCGCAGTGGACGAGGCGAGACGGACCCTGAAGCCGGACATCCCCGACGTGGGCTACTACAAGATCCCGCTTCGGGACGAAATCGAGTTCGAGCGCGACCTCGAACCCGCGTAGGCGGGCCCGGTCCGGCTTCCTGCCACCCGTGCTCATTCGGAATGCGGGTGGATGACGCGACGTGGGTTCGTTGCCGCGAGTGCGACACAACTGGTGCGGGCAACTGCCACGGCGTTCAACGGGTGCGCAGTTGTGGCGTCACGACTGGGTGTGGCCGTGTTGCATTGCGCGCGTGCCGCTTCGGGCCCGATTCGAGAGACCGTGACCGAACCGTTATGGTTTGGTTATGGGTTCGAGTCTTGGTGTTTCTGTCGGCGCGAGTGCGGTGAGGCTGGCGTGCCCGGATGAGGAGGGCGTCGACGCGCCGGAGTTCAGGTGGTGGGCCGTCGGCGCCGAGGAGACGCGACCCGAGGAACTCGCCGCGGAATCGGTCGGCATCGTGCTCGCCGAGCGGTCCGGCGACGACCACCCGCCGGCGGTCGCGGTCGCCTACCGGGATCGGGAGCAGGCGGACGCGGTGTCGGCGGCGTTGGCCCGGCACCAGATCCAGCACGTCCAGTTGGTGCCCGGGGAGACGGCGGCGCTGCGGATGCTCGAGGAGTCGGGTGCGCTCGCGGACCACGCGACCCTCGTCCTCTACGACCTCGGCAGTTCCGGACTCACCGTCACCGTGATGGACCGGTCCACCGGAATGGTGCTGTCGCGGGCCCGCACCGACGAGATCAGCGGCGATCTCGTCGACGAACTCATCCGCGACCACCAACTCGACCAGCGCCGCGTCGACGAACCCGCCGACGCGGCGGCGCAGCGCGCGCTCGACGACCGCTGCCGCGAGGTCAAGGAGCGCCTGTCCGATCACGGGGCCGTGTGCATGCCCGGCGACGGGGGCCTGCTGCTGTTGTCGCAGGACGGTCTGGAGTCGCTGATCGCGCAGCCGGTGGAGGCGTCGGCGCGTCTGACCCGCCAGGTGGTCGGCCAGTCGGGCCGGGTCGCGGACGCCGTCGTCCTCATCGGGGGCGGTGCCCGCATCCCGCTGGTCCAGTCGGTGATACAGACCTGGCTGAACCTGCCGGTCATCGTCCCCGACCAGCCCGAGCTGGTTGCCGCCGAAGGTGCCGCACTGCTCGCGGAGTCGTACCCGGCGCCCCTGGAGCCGGATCCGGCGGCGACGGACGCGCTTGCGGTCGCGGCGGGGAAGCCCCGACGCTCGGCTCTCGCCGGCGGTGCCGTGGCCGCGGTCACCGTGATCGGTCTCGGACTCGGACTGGTGACCACTCTGCAGGGCACACCGGGCGACACCGGGCCGGTGCCGACCGCGACCACCCCGGAGGCGCCGACCGTGCACGAGGCCGCACCGCCGGCGGCGGTGTCCGTCGACCCGCCCCGCCCGGCGGTCCCGGAGCCTGCTGCGCCCAGCGCGGAGGCGCCGGCCGTGCACGAGGCCGCACCGCCTGCGGCGGTGTCCGTCGAACCGCCCCGCGCCGCGGTCTCGGTGCCGTCGGCCGCGGACCAAGGATCGGGCGTGTCCGCCCCGGTGCCCGCAGCGCCGACCCCCGCCGGGCACGGACCCCTGATCCCCGGTCTGCCGCAGATCCAGCTGCCTCCGCTGCCTGCTCCGCCCGCACTTCCCCGGATACCCGTGCCGTGGTAGACACCACCCTCGGGCCGGCGGGCGATGACTGCGAAGTTCGAGCGGTTCGAGCAGCCAACGGCGAGATCGTCGCGGCCGGCCGGCATGGCGAGGTTCGCGCCCACGAAGTGGATCGGTAGGGGCAACCAGGTCCCGACCACAAATGCTTCCAGAGCCCAGGCGAGGTGTCCCGGCCGGTGACTCTTGACAGCGGCGTATGCGGTTCTCACCCGGCGCAGCCGCTGACGGTGAGGACCGTAGTACTCGCGTTCCCAGTCCGCGAGACCGGTCTGTTTCATCCTCCGCCACGCCGGTACCCGATGTCAGCGATGCTTCGCCCCCTAATCACTCCGGCGGTTGAATTGGTCCCCGGCAGCAACCCGGTCCGGAGGGGGACCTGATCGCGGGGTGTGACAGCACCACCGACGAGGCCTGGTGCCGCCAACCATCCGGTCTCGAGGGCTAGGCTGACGAGGTGCTCGGCAGCGTCCCACGGAAGGTGGGTGTCGAGGAGGAGTTCCAACTCGTCGACCGCAAGACCCGGCGCCTGACTGCACGGGCGCAGGAGTTGCTCGCGCGGCTTCCCGGCGATCGGTTTGTCGGCGAGCTGCAGCGGTGCGTCGTCGAGGCGAACAGCGGCGTGTTCGACGACTTGTCGCAGTTGCGTGCCGACCTCGTCGGGCATCGTCGAACCCTGGTCGACGCGGCGGAGTCCCTGGGGATCGGTGTGGCGGCCGCGGGGGCGGTGCCGCTGATGCTTCCGACCGAGATGCAGGTCACCGGCTCACCGCGGTTTCAGCACATGCTGGCCGACTATCAGCTGCTGGCCCGTGAACAGCTGATCTGCGGTACCCAGGTGCACGTCGACCTGCCCGACCGGGACGAGGCGGTGCAGGTCGCCACCAGAGTGGTCTCCCATCTGCCGATTTTCCTGGCGCTCAGCGCGAGTTCGCCGTTCTGGGCGGACGGCTCGGACACCGGCTACGCGAGCGCGCGGGCCCTGGCGTGGCTGCGTTGGCCGACCACGGGCCCGGCCGCGCCGGTCGACTCCGTCGCGGCGTACGACGCGCTGGTCGCGGACTTGGTCTCGAGTGGTGTGATCAGCGATCCGGGCATGGTGTATTTCGACGTGCGCCCGTCGACCCGGTGGCCCACCCTGGAGTTGCGGGTGTGCGACAGTTGCCCGCGGTTGGACACCGTCGTGCTGGTGGCCGGGCTCTTTCGCTCCCTGGTCGAGCGTGAGGTGACCGCCCTGCGGGCCGGGGACCCGGGTGTCGTGATCTCACCGACGCTGGCCCGCGCCGCGCTGTGGCGGGCGGCCCGCTCCGGCCTGGAGGCGGAACTCGTCGACGTCGAGCGCGGGTCACCTCGACCGGCCGCCGAGATGGTTCGGTCCCTGGTTCGGTCGCTGCGTCCTCAGCTCGAGGACCACGGGGACTGGGAGACGGTGTCGGAGCTGTGCGCCGCTGCGCTGCACCAGGGCAGCTCGGCCGCGCGCCAGCGCCGCGCCTTGCGCCGGCGCGGTCGTCTGACGGATGTGGTCGATCTGCTGGTCTCCGAGACCGCGGGCCGCAGTGCCGACCTGTCCGGTCCGATCCCGGTGCACGGCAACGATTCACGCCTCACTCCGGCACAGCCCGGGACGCCTGCGCGGGTCCCGGCCGCCGCGCGGGGGACCGCGGAGGACCAGCTGGTGGCCTGGCGTCGCGACCTGCACGCGCATCCCGAGCTCTCGTTCGAGGAGCGCCGCACCACCGCTGTCGTCCGCGAGCACCTGGTCGGCCTCGGGCTCGAACCCGTCCTGCTCCCGGGCGGCACGGGGTTGTGGTGCGACCTCGGCCCCGCCACGCCGAGGTGTGTCGCGTTGCGCGCCGATCTCGACGCGCTGCCGGTGACCGAGACCACCGGCCTGCCCTACGCCTCGACGGTTCCGGGTGTGTCCCACGCCTGCGGGCACGACGCCCACACCGCGATGCTGATGGGCGCCGCCGCCGCGCTGACCAGGGACCCGCCCCGGGGCAGGGTCCGGCTGATCTTCCAGCCGGCCGAGGAGACCACGCCGGGCGGCGCGGTGGACACCATCGCCGCCGGGGCACTCGAGGGAGTCTCGAAAATCTTTGCACTGCACTGTGATCCGCACCTGGAGGTCGGCAGCCTGGCGACCCGCGCAGGACCGATCACCTCCTCCAACGCTGCCGTCACGGTGCGCTTGTGGTCGGCCGGCGGTCACACCGCCCGGCCGCATCTGACTGGTGATCTGATCCACGCGGCCGCGGTCCTGGTGACCGGCCTGGCCTCGGTGCTCGACCGACGGCTCGACGCCCGGACGGCGACGGTCCTGACCTGGGGCAGGGTCGCGGCCGGGCAGGTCGGCAACTTCGTGCCCGAGGCGGGTGAGCTGGTCGGCACGTTGCGCAGCGCCTCGCACGAGACCTGGGTGACGCTCGAGCCGCTGGTGGCCCGGACGATCGGTGAACTGCTCGCTCCGTACGACGTCCGCCACGAGCTGTCCTATCAGCAGGGGGTGCCACCGGTGGTCAACGACCCCGACTGCGCTGCCGAGCTGCGGCTGGCGATCGAGGCCGCGGTCGGACACGACAACCTGGCCGAGGCGCCGCAGTCCAGCGGCGGCGAGGACTTCGCCTGGTACCTCGAACACGTGCCGGGGGCGATGGCTCGACTCGGCGTGTGGGGCGGCACCGGTCCCCGTCAGGACCTGCACCATCCCGGATTCGTGCTCGACGAGCGCGCGATGGTCCACGGCGTCCGCACGCTTGTCGCGCTGACTCGAATCCATCACCGTGCGAACCCGTTCGGGTCGTAGCGCGCGTGGGTGTCGCGCTGGTGAATGCGCTGCGCGACGCGCAGCGGCGGGGCGGGACGCGGGCAAATCCGGCGGTCCCGCGCGCGTGCGTGCGACGATCGCGGCATGACCGCCGACCTCGACGCCCCCGTGCGCACGCATCCGGTGTTCCGCGTCCTGCGCTTGGTCTTCGCCGCGCTGGGTGTGGTGGCGCTGGCGTGGATCCCGGTCCGCAACATCGGCGTCGACACCTTCTCGATCGCCAACTACTTCAGCTACTTCACGATCCTGAGCAACGTCCTCGCGGTGACCGTGTTGCTGGTCGGTGCCGTCGTCGACCCGCAGACGGTGCGCTGGCAGCTCTTCCGTGGAGCGACGACCCTCTACATGGTGATCACCGGGATCATCTACGCGGTCCTGCTGGCGGACGTGGACGTGCAGCTGACCGACCGGTGGATCAACGACACACTCCACCGGTACCTTCCGCTGGTGATCCTGCTGGACTGGATGATCAACCCGCCGCGGACACCGATCGCGGACAGGCAGTCCGTCACCTGGCTGTGGTTCCCGCTCACGTACGGGGTCTACACCCTGGTCCGGGGACCGATCGTCGACTGGTATCCCTACCCCTTCATCGACCCCCGAGTGCAGGGCTACTGGCAGATGGCGATCGGACTCGTCGTTCTGCTTCTGGCGTTCGTGTTGATGGCGCTGGCGGTGAACGCGGCAGGGCGCCTGGCCGGTCGGTGGCGCTACGGTGGACGGACGCGTCCGGCGACGCCGGAGGAGATCGAGGTCGGCGAGAGGGTGATCGAGTCGTGAATGACGGTGCACTGTGGCACGGTTTCGCGGACATGGGTGCGGTCCAGCGGGACGGTGCGTTCGTGGTCAGTCGCGGTGAGGGCGCGTACATCTGGGACGCGGGCGGCACCCGCTACCTGGACGCGACCGCCGGGCTGTGGTTCACCAACGTCGGGCACGGGCGCACCGAGATCGCGGACGCGGTGGCGCGGCAGCTCGCCACGATGGCGCACTTCTCCAACTTCGGCGACTTCGCGTCCGAGCCGACGATCGCGCTCGCCGGGAAGCTCGCGGCGCTTGCGCCGGTGCCGGGCAGCAAGATCTTCTTCACCTCCGGTGGTTCCGATTCGGTGGACACGGCCGCAAAGCTGGCGCGGCGCTACTGGAACGAGGTCGGCAGGCCGGGCAAGCGGATCGTCGTCGGCAGGCAGAAGGCGTACCACGGCATGCACGTCGCCGGCACCGCCCTCGCCGGGATTCCGGTGAACCGGGAGGGCTACGGCGAGTTGATGCCCGACACCCGGACGGTGGAGTGGGACGACGCGAAGAGTCTGCTCGCGCTGATCGAACGCGAGGGCGCCGACAGCATCGCCGCGTTCTTCTGCGAGCCGATCATCGGCGCGGGCGGCGTCTACCTGCCGCCGGACGGCTACCTGGCCGAGGTCCGGGAGATCTGCCGCGACCACGACATCCTGTTCGTCGTCGACGAGGTCGTCACCGGTTTCGGCCGGATCGGCGGATCCTGGTTCGCCTCCACGCGATTCGACCTGCAGCCGGACATGGTCACCACCGCCAAGGGCCTGACGTCGGGCTACGTGCCGATGGGCGCGGTGTTCATCGCGCCACGGGTCGCCGAGCCGTTCTTCGCGGGCGGGGTGTGGTGGCGGCACGGCTACACCTACGGCGGGCACGCGGGCGCGGCCGCCGCGGCGCTGGCGAACCTGGAGATCATCGAGCGGGAGAACCTGCTGGCCGAGTCGGCGCGTCTGGAGCGTTCGCTGCACGTGCACCTCGCGCCGCTGGCGGACCATCCGCGGGTGCAGGAGGTGCGCAGCGGTCTCGGTGCGGTCGCTGCCGTGCAGCTCGCCGATCCGGCGGAGGCGTTGCCCTTCGTGAAAACGCTTCGTGAGTACGGTATCTCGGGCCGGGCGGCGGGTGTCGGCGCGATGCAGTTCTCGCCGGCGTTCGTGATGACCGACGAGCAGGTCGCGGAGATGGCCGCCGGAGTGCGCGCCGCGCTGGGGTAGGGGAGCGCGCCCGGGCCGGCGCCGCGGTCCGGCCCGGTCAGCGCCGGCGGACGCGATCGGCGAGTCGCCTGATCCGTTGGCGGAGGCTCGGTTTCACGGCCGCGAGTTCGAGCGTCGGGCGCGCGTCGGCGTCGGCGGTGGCCTGGGCGTACCGGGCGTGCAGCTGGGCACGCACCTCGTCGGGTGTGTAGGCGCGGCGTTTGCGTTCCGCGCGGACTGCCAGCGCCCCGGTCGCGGCCAGCCCGACCACACCCGCGAGTCCGACGAGCTTCCACAGGTGGCTGGGTTGCGATGACATCGCTCTAACCTAGGGGGATGAGTCGGCGAATGCACGAATCGCAGATCAGCCTCGACGTGGCGGTCGACGCCACCCGCACCGGGGACATCTGGATCTTCCGAGGACACTCCGGCGCCGACCGGGCCATTCAGACGCTGACCAACAGTCCGGTCAACCACGTCGGCATGTCGGTGGTGCTCGACGACATGCCGCCGCTCATGTGGCACGCGGAGCTGGGTCACTCCCTGCAGGACATGTGGACCGGTCGATTTCAGCGCGGGGTGCAACTGCACGACCTGCGGGCCGCGGTCCAGGTGTGGGGTGCCCGGTACGGGCAACGCGGATGGTTGCGGCAGCTGGAGACGCCGGTGACCCCGGGACAAGAGGACGAGCTGCTGCGCGCGATCGCCCGGCTGAACGGCACCCCGTTCCCGTCGAGCGCCACGCTGGCGACGCGCTGGTTCGGCGGCCGCCTGCCCGCGATACGCCGGCGGCCGGAGGGGAAGGCCGCCGGCCTCGAGAGCGCGTACTGCGCGGAGGTGGTCGCGCAGACGTACGAGGCGATGGGGCTGCTGGCCGGCGGCCGGAAGACGAACTGGTACGACCCCGGCAAGTTCTGGAGCGGCGACCGCCTGCCGCTCGCGCAGGGGGTGCGGCTGGGCGCCGAGATCGCGGTGCTGCTCAGCGACGCCGACCTGGCCGCCGGACGCGCCCCGCGCCCGTGATCGGGCGCCCGCAGGGCCGCCGACGGACCGTTGCCTGCGCGTGATTCTTACGCCGCATCACCGCCGCGGGGTCGCGAATCGGTGACCGGGGTCACCATTTCGTCGTGTCTGTCGTCACAATCGGCCGTGAAACCATCCGGTCGGTTTTCCCGATGTTTGCCGGGATGCCCTGGGGTGACGGCGTTCTATAGCAGCAATTGTGTTGCATCAGACCGTGACACGTGCGCCGTGACCATCTCGTGATGATCGCCTACGGTCGTGTTCAGCCCGAAACAGCCGGGCGCCGCCGACCCGCTACCGCCACACCCTGTCCCGCGGGCCGGACGCAACCGCCATCCCCGGGACAGGAGTGAGTCGGACCGAAGCCCGCCCGCGCACCGACGCGGCCGAGCCCGTCCCCGCCGGCGGCAAGGAGAGGATTCATCCGAATGACCCGCTTCACCCCCAAGCGCGCCGTCGGCGCCGTCGCCGCGACCGCCGCCCTTGCCGCCATCCCGATGGCCCTGAGCACCGGTGCCGCCAACGCCGCCACCCACAACTGGGACGGCGTCGCGCAGTGCGAGAGCAGCGGCAACTGGTCCACCAACACCGGCAACGGCTTCTACGGCGGCCTGCAGTTCACCCAGAGCACCTGGAACGCCTACGGCGGCTCCGGCAGCGCCAGCAACGCCAGCAAGGCCGAGCAGATCCGCGTCGCGGAGAACGTCCTGGCCGGGCAGGGCGTCGGTGCGTGGCCGGTGTGCGGCCAGTACCTGACGTCCGGCGTGTCGGAGCCGGTCGCGTACGAGGCGCCGGCGCAGACCCCGGTGCAGCAGGCCGCGACCCAGGTCGCCGAGTCCGCTCCGGTGCAGACCCTCGGTGCGTCGACCTACGTCGTCCAGCTCGGCGACACCCTGTCGCAGATCGCCAAGGATCACGGCATCGACATGTCGGCGCTCGCCAAGCAGGTGCAGAACGTCGACCTGATCTTCCCGGGTCAGACCCTGTCGCTCTCCTGAGCGTTCACCACACCCCCGGGCCGCCCGGTCGCCGCGTCAGACGGTGACCGGGCGGTCGCGGTGTACCAGGCCGCCGACTTCGATCCACCCGTCGGGGGAGTAGTGGGTGACGATCTTCGACCCGCGCCCCTGGGTGATGTGCAGGTTCCGGCGGAGGTGTTCGGTGATCCGGATGGCCGCCGCGCCGGTGGCCTCGTCCTCGGGGACGCCCAAGTCGGGGGCGAACATTCGTGAGCTGATCGCGCCTTCACCGGCCCACGCCCACACGTAGTGGTGGCCCGCGCCGTACGAGGCGGCCGGTGCGGCGCGCACGGCCTCGGCGTCGGGCTGGCAGTGCAGGGTGAACTCCGGAGCCCAGTCCGCCTTCGCGCGGACCCACGTGACGCCGTCCGAGGTGCGGGTGGCGACTGGTCCGGCCGGCACGTCGAGGGTGTCGACACCGAGACCCCGCTCGCGCAGCCACCACGACAGCCCGACCGTCGGATGACCCGCGAACGGGAGTTCCGTTGCGGGTGTGAAGATCTGGGCGGCCGCCGAGGACGCTGTCGGGGCCGGGACGTCGACGAAGATCGTCTCGCTGTAGCCGAGTGTGGTGGCGACACGTTGTCGGTCGGCCGGGGGCACCTGCGTCGCGTCGACGATGCCGAGCGGATTCCCGTGCCGGCCGTCTCGATCGGTGAACACCCGGACGACATCTACCTGAATGCTCATCGTCAAACGATACCGCCGGAGTGGAGATGGGTGGACCCCCAACCATTCAAAAGCAAAGGCGATAGATGTCGCTACACTGATAGGCATGGCCGATCAGGCGTATCAACCCACACTGTCGCAGCTGCGTGCCTTCGTCGCGGTCGCCGAGTGCCGCCACTTCGGCACCGCCGCAGCGCGTCTCGGCGTGAGTCAGCCCACCCTCTCGCAGGGGCTCGCGGCGTTGGAGAACGGCCTCGGCGTGCAGCTGATCGAACGCAGCACCCGCCGGGTCCTGGTCACCACGGCGGGCGAGGCGCTGCTCGAGCAGGCCAAGCAGATCCTCGAGGCCGCAGACGGTTTCGTCGTGTCCGCCGCGGGGGTCGGCCATGCGCTGTCCGGTCCGCTGCGCATCGGCCTGATCCCGACGATCGCCCCGTACGTGCTGCCGGCGCTGCTGCCCGCGATCCGAACCGACCTGCCCGCCGTCACCCCGCAGGTGGTCGAGGACCAGACCGCCCGACTGCTCGACGCGCTGCGCGGCGGCGCCCTCGACGTCGCGGTGCTCGCACTGCCGTCCGACGCGGCCGGGATGGCCGAGATACCGCTGTACACCGAGGAATTCGTGATGGTGGTACCGCGCTCGCACCCGCTGGCCGGACGCGCCGACCTGACCCCCGGCGTGCTCGACGAACTGCCGCTCCTGCTGCTCGACGAGGGGCACTGCCTGCGCGATCAGACCCTCGACCTGTGCCGGTCGGTGGACGCGCACCCGATCGCCGGGGACACCCGCGCGACGTCGCTGACGACCGTCGTCCAGTGCGTGGCCGGCGGGCTCGGGGTGACGCTGGTCCCCGCGTCGGCGGTCGCGGTCGAAACCGCCCGCGGCGACCTCACCACCGCCCGCTTCGCCGCACCCGCACCCGGGCGGACGGTCGGTCTGGTGTTCCGGGCCTCCAGCGGTCGCGTCGAGGCGTACGAGCGGCTGGCGGACCTGATCCGGTCGGTTGCGCCCGGCGTCCCGCGGACCTGATCGTGCCGCCGCGCCCCGGCGCGTGTCGATTCCCGGGGTCGCCGGCCGGTGCCGACGTCGCGCGGCCTGCGGCGGTACGGTGACGCCGTGAGTGGGAAGGTGGCCGTGAACGGCAGCGGACGACGGGTGATCCTCGAGTCGGCACTGCGGAACATGCACGAGCGCGGCTACCACGGGACGTCGATGCGCGACATCGCGGCCGGTGCCGACATCACCGTCGCGTCGATCTACCACCACTTCGCGTCCAAGCAGGAGATCCTGCAGGACATCATGATCCGCACCCTCCAGGACGTGATCGCGATGACGCGCGGCGCCCTCCTGCGCTCCGGCGGTGTCCCCGCCGACCAGTTGCGGGCCGTGATGCGGGCGTGGGTCCTGTTCCATGCCACCCGTCAGTCGGAGGCCCTCGTCGGCGCCACCGAGTTGCGCAGCCTCGACGACCAGGGGCGGCGCCTCGTGGTGGCGTTGCGCGACGAGCAGGAGTCGATGTTCCGGGACATCGTCGCGCGCGGTGTCGAGGAGGATGCGTTCGGGACCGCCGTGCCGCTCGACGCGGCCCGCGCGATCATTCACATGGGCCAGTCGGTGTGCACGTGGTGGCGGCCGGACGGCGAACTGACGCCCGAGGACCTCGCGGACCGCTACGCGGCCCTCGCGCTGGCGATGGTCGAACCGACCGCCTGATCCCCGCGGGCAGGAGGCCGGGTGGCGCCGAACCGGCCCATCCTCGGCCCGGTCGTGGTCGGCGCCGAGGGTCCCCGCCGGGTGGCCGACGGGCCGACGGGCCGGCGGCCGCCGATCGTCGAACGGCCAACGGACGAACGAGCGATCGGGTACCGATTCGGGCCGCGCGGTCGAGGTCTGTGTCCGGTTTTGGCCAACAGCTGCAATTTTGTGATCAATCGGGCGCACTGTTGACACGTCCCGATCGTGGCCGGTATGCATTCATCACGGCCGAACGAGCGTTCGGCAGCATGACCGGAGGCGCGGTTCGTCGTGTTCGCGGGACGTCGGGATCGCGGTGGCCGTGGGGGCATCGCCGCCCGGTGCGCGCAGGGTGAGGCCACCCCGGGCCGCGGTCCCCGAACGTCGTCACCGACGCCGCACGCGTCGAACAAGGAGTTGTCGCAATGGATTTCGAGTACAGCCCGAAGGTCGTGGACCTGCAGTCCCGGCTCGCCACCTTCATGCAGGAGCGGGTGCTGCCTGCCGAGGCGATCGCCGCCGAGCAGCTGGCGAGCCGGCCCGACCGGTGGGATGCGCCGCCGATCATGGCCGACCTGAAGGCGTCGGCGAAGCGGCAGGGCCTCTGGAACCTCTTCCTCCCCGAGAGCGGGGGAGCAGGCCTGACGAACCTCGAGTACGCGCCGCTCGCGGAGCTGACCGGGTGGAGCCCGGCCATCGCTCCCGAAGCGCTGAACTGCAGCGCGCCGGACACCGGCAACATGGAGCTGCTCGCCCGGTACGGCACGCCCGACCAGAAGCAGCAGTGGCTGACTCCGCTGCTCGACGGCGAGATCCGGTCCTGCTTCTCGATGACCGAACCGGACGCCGCCGGCTCCGATGCGAACAACGTCCGTCTCGAGATCGCCGCGGACGGCGACGAGTGGGTGCTCACCGGCCGCAAGTGGTGGACCACCGCCGCGCTGCGAGACGACTGCCGGGTCGCGATGGTCATGGGCGTCACCGACCCCGATGCGCCGGCCGGGGCGCGGCACTCGATCGTGCTGGTGCCGATGGACACCGCGGGCCTGACCGTCGTGCGCTCGACCTCGGTGCTCGGCTTCGACGATCGCCACGAGGGCGGGCACGGCGAGCTGGTCTACGACGGGGTGCGGGTGCCGAAGGGCAACCTGCTCGGCCCGCGCGGGAAGGGATTCGCGGTGGCGCAGGCGCGGCTCGGCCCGGGCCGCATCCACCACTGCATGCGCCTGATCGGCACGGCGGAGCGTGCCATCGCGCTGATGACCGCGCGGGCCCGCACCCGCGTCGCGTTCGGTCGTCCACTCGCGGAGGAGGGTGTCGTGCAGGCCACCGTCGCCGACGCCCGGATCGCGGTCGACGCCGCCCGGCTGACGGTCCTGCGCGCGGCGTGGCGGATGGATGCCGAGGGCGCGAAGGCCGCCCGCCACGACATCGCCGCCGCGAAGGTCCTCGTCCCGTCGACCGTGAAGAAGGTCGTCGACGACGCGATCCAGATCTTCGGCGGCGCCGGACTGTCCCAGGACACACCGCTCGCGATGCTCTACGCGCACGCGCGGTTCCTGCAGATCGCCGACGGCCCCGACCAGGTGCACCGGCGCTCGCTCGCGCGCGCCGAGTTCGCCGCCGCGCCGGTCCTGCGGGAGGTACGCGGATGAACGCGACGCGCTTCGGGAAGCGACGGGCCGGGAACGCAACCGCGACCGGTGGTCCGATCGGCGCCGTGCGCAGCCCGTCGCTCGGCGACATTCCGCGGCGATCCGCTGCGCGGCACCCGACCAGGACCGCGGTCGTGCACCGCGCCGGGACCCGGCGCGCGGCGGACGTGATCGCCCACTGCCGCGCCGCGCCGGCCGGGGACACGGTGCCCACATTCGTCGTGGTCCTGGACGAATTGTCGAGGAACCCGAGTGGGAAGATCGTCAAACTGGACCTTCGGGGCAGATTCAGCGGCCTCGCGGACACCTGAGCATCAACCGGATGAAGGAGAGAGCAGTCGTGAGCACCAGTGTCATCGTGGCGGGGGCCCGGACCCCGATCGGCAAGCTGTCGGGCGCGTTGGCGTCGCTGACCGCGGCGGACCTCGGCGGCCGCGCGATCGCGGCGGCCGTCGAGCGCAGCGGCGTCGGCGTCGACGGTGTCGACGCCGTCGTGATGGGCACGGTCGTGCAGGCCGGTGTCGGACCCAACCCGGCGCGGCAGGCGGCGGTCGCGGCGGGCCTGCCGATGACCGTCCCGGCGACCACCGTCAACAACCTCTGCCTCTCCGGCCTCGAGGCGATCATGCAGGCCGACCGGCTGATCGCGACCGGCGCCGCCGACGTCGTCGTCGCCGGCGGCATGGAGTCGATGACGAACGCCCCGTACCTGGTGCGCGGCGCCCGGCAGGGTCTCAAGTACGGCTCCACCGGATTCGAGGACGCCCTCGACCGGGACGCCCTGACCTGCGCGTTCGACGGCATCTCGATGGGTGCCTCCACCGAGCGCTACCAGGCGTCGGAGAACATCTCCCGCGACGAGCAGGACGAGTTCGCGGCCCGCTCGCACCGGCTGGCCGCCGCCGCGACCGAGTCCGGGGCGTTCGCCGGGGAGATCGCGCCCGTCGAGATCACCTCCCGTAAGGGCACCGTCACCGTCGCCTCCGACGAGGGCATCCGCGCCGAGACCACGGCCGAGTCGCTCGGCAGGCTGCGCCCGGCGTTCGCGAAGGACGGCACCATCACCGCCGGTGCGTCCTCACAGCTGTCCGACGGCGCGGCCGCGGTCGTCGTGATGCGCAAGGATCTCGCCGAGGCCCGCGGGATCGAGTGGCTCGCCGAGATCCGGGCGCACGCGCTGGTCGCCGGCCCGGACACCTCGCTACTGCACCAGCCCGCCAACGCGATCGAGGCGGCGCTGAAGCGGGACGGCGAGACCACCGTCGGCGACCTCGACCTGCTGGAGATCAACGAGGCGTTCGCCGGTGTCGCGATCGCGTCGATGCGGCAGCTCGGCGTCGACGCCGACAAGGTGAACATCCACGGCGGCGCGATCGCGGTCGGGCACCCGGTCGGCATGTCCGGCGCGAGGATCGCGCTGTCGCTGGCGCATTCGCTGAAGGCGGCCGGGGGCGGCACCGGTGCCGCGGCACTGTGTGGCGGTGGCGGTCAGGGCATCGCGATGATCCTGTCCGTGTAGTGCGGCTGCGCCGCCCGTGAGTGATCTCACCCTGAATCGGCGTGAAGGCCACTCACGGGCGCGTCAGCGCCGGCCGCGTTTCGCCTTGCCGGACTTCGGCTTCCGCTGCGTCGGGACCTTCCCGGCCTCGGCACGGGACGCGCGTTTGGCGGCCGCCTTCTGGGACGCGGTGCGCTTCGGTGCCGGTTCCGGGGCGCCGCGGCCGCGGGAGGAGTTGACGCTGCGCCCGCGCACGATGCCGACGAACTCCTCCACCAGATCGGTCGTCGCACCCGCGGGCCACGCCAGCGCGACCGGGGAGACGGGCGCGTCGGCGACGGTGCGGTACGTCAGGTCCTTGCGGTGGTGCAGCCGCGCGAGCGACTGCGGCACCACCAGCACCCCGACGCCGGCGGCGACGAGTTCGATCGCATCCGCGGTCGTGTCGGGACGGTGCAGTGCCGCGGTGCCCGGCCGGGTCGCCCAGTCGAGCATGTCGTCGTGCGGGTGCAGCACCACCTCGTCCGCCAGGTCCGCCGTCGACACCTCGTCCGCGGCGGTGATCACGTGGTCCTTCGGCACCACGACGACCGGGGTCTCCTCGTACAGCGCGATCACGCTCAGCCCGTCCCGGTCGATCGGCAGCCGCACGAGCCCGGCGTCGGCGCCGCCCTCGCGCAGCAGTGCCGGTGCGTCGGTGGCGGTCACCGTGACGAGCTCGAGCGGGACGTCCGGCAGGCGCTCGCCCCAGATCCGCACCCACTTGGCGGGGGTGACGCCGGGCACGTACGCGAGCCGGAACGGGGACGGTGCAGCGGGCTCGGTCATCCCGTCAGGTTACCGGTCGATACGCTGGACCCATGAGTGCGCAGAAGACACCCCAGACGATGAAGCCGGCGACCGCCGCGAAGAAGCTGGACGTGTACCTCGCGGCCACCCCGGCCGAGTTCCAGGACGGCGTCGTCTCCCGTGAGGAGCTCGCCGAGCTGCGCACCAACCCGCCGCAGTGGCTGCAGGACCTGCGCGCCAACGGCCCGCACCCGAAGAACGTCGTTGCCGCCAAGCTCGGCGTCTCGATCGCCGGCCTGGCCCGCGGCGGCGTCGCCGAGGCGCTGACCACCGAGCAGATCGACGCCCTGCTCGCAGACCAGCCGGACTGGCTCGTCGCCGAGCGCGCCAGCCTCGTCGAGGTCCGCAAGGAGGACAAGCGAATCCGCGAGCAGCAGATCGCCAAGCGGGAGGCGTCGAACCGCAAGCAGCGCAACGCGAAGCCGATCCTGCGTCCGCAGGACTGAGACCCACCCGCGTCAGCTCCGGTAGGAGACGATCGTCGCCATCCCCGCGGCGAGGTGATAGTCGTTGTGGCAGTGGACTATCCACTGGCCGGGGTTGTCGGTGTCGAAGTCGGTGGCGATGGTCTGCCCGGGCAGCACGATGACCGTGTCCTTGCGGGGGCCGGTCCCGCCGGGCCGGGCAACGGCGAACGTGTGCCCGTGCAGGTGCATCGGGTGGTACATCTTCGTGGTGTTGGTGTACACGATCCGTGCCCGCCGGCCGGACCCCACGGTCAGCGGTGTGTACGTCGGGTAGGCCCGGTCGTTGACGGTCCAGGTGTAGGTCTCCATGTTCCCGCCGAGTGACGCGCCGAGTGTGACGTCCGGGTCCCGTGCCGGGAGCTGGACCGCGGCGGCGGCGCGCAGGTCGGCGACGGTCAGCGGTGGCGCTCGCAGTTCGTCGGGGGACGCCGCCGGGTCGGGTGGAGCGCCGCCGCCCGTGCGGACCATCGCGAACGCCTGCGCCCCCTTGCCCTCAGCGGCCGCGACCAGTGGGAACGCCCCGTCACCGAGGGCGACGACGGCGTCGTAGCGTTCGCCCATCCCGAGCAGGACGGAGCCGGTGCGGACCGGCTCGACCGGGAAGCCGTCCGATCCGGTGACGGTGAGCCGGTGTCCGCCGAGCGCCACCCGGAACGCGGTGTCGTCGGACGCGTTGACGATGCGCAGCAGCGCCCGCTGACCGGGGGTCGCGGTGAACACCGCCGGGTCGGCCGGCGGTCTGCCGTTGAGCAGGTACAGCGGGTACCGGACGTCGCCCGCGTCACCCCCGAGCGCGGTCGAGGTCATCGGCGACGATTCCATGGACCCGCCGCGCAACCGGTCGTACATCTGTGTCGGGGTCGACCCGGTCAGCCAGTCGGACAGCACGACGACGAACTCGGCGTCGTGGTCGGCGGGCGCGGCGGGGTCGTCGACGATCAGCGCCCCGTACAGTCCGCGGCCACGCTGGAGGTCGCCGTGCGTGTGGTACCAGAACGTGCCCGGGTCGGGTGGGACGAACTCGTAGACGAACTCGGCGCCCACCGGGATCGGCGGCTGCGTGACGTCCGGCACCCCGTCCATGTCGTTGCGGATCGCCAGACCGTGCCAGTGCACGGTGGTCGGGTCGGGCAGTTGGTTGCGGAAGCGGATCTGCACCCGGTCGCCGACGTCGGCGCGCAGGACCGGACCGGGCAGCTGCCCGTCGTAGAGCCATGCGGTGTCGCGGATCCCGGCAAGGTCGACGTCGGCCGGTGCCGCGACCACCGTCCGTGTCACCCGGCCGCCGGCGGGGAACCGCTGCTCCTCGGCGGAGGCGAAGTCGCCGACCTGCGGCGAATCGGGACCCACCGTCGCCTCGCCGCCGCTTCGTGTGGACGAGCACGCCGCCACGAGGCCGAGCGCGGACGCCCCGAGCCCGAGTTGCAGGAACCGCCGCCGGGACAGATCCCACCCGGGTCGCCCGTCGCGCCGCGGCGCCCGTCCCCACATCGCGTTCGGATCTGGCATGGTCCCGGCTCCTCACGCGGCGCCGCCGGGTGCCGGCGGCTCGGACAAGACCGACATACCTGCCGGCTGATGCTACGCCCGGCACACGAATCCACCCCGTACGGCGTAGAACCGAGCAGGAAGCACGGGCCCGCACACCCCGACTGATCCTGGGCTCCCGCTCCCGAGGTCCGTGACGCCACCACCTCCTGCGTGGGCCGCGGCGCATCCGCGGTGCCGCGCCCGAGATCCCGGCCGCCGCCGCGCGCAACGCGGGCCACCCGTCGCGTCGCCGCGGTCTACGGGCAGAACTCGATGTCCTCGACGGACCTCGTGCGTTGCCGGCGGTGCGGCCAGAGGACCCGTCCGGTGGCGATGGTGTGCACGGCGAACGCCGTGACCAGGGTGACGCTCCAGCCGATCGACGCCGCAGAATCGAGCCACCAGGCGATCCGAGTCATTCGGCACGGCCTGGATGCGCGGAATTCCCGATAGACCCGACCCGATCGCGGGCCTCGGCATCGCGGCAATCGCAGTGCGGGAAGGGCTGAACGCGTGGAAGGGCGACACCGGTTGCCCCGCACCGGTCACCGCGACATGCAGATCGAGGCGGCGCATCGCCGCACCCGGGGTCCTGCCGTGAAAAGGCGCGGACCATCGGAGACGCGGTTCCCCGGCTACGGAGAGTGCGGCGGTGCGGGCGTCGTCGGTGTCATGCTGACGTCACCCATCGGCGCCGGGTCCGCCCGCCGTCCATCGGCCCGCCAGCATCGTGCCCCACACCGGCGTCGTGGCGAGTTCGGCTCCGGTGGAGGGGATCTCGTCGGTGTCGAGAACGACCAGGTCGGCGACGTCGCCGGTCCGGACCCGCGTACGGCCGCCGGTGGACGCGGCGAGGGCGATGTCGAACGGGATCTCGTGCTCGGGGTGCCAGACGCGGCCGTCGGGGAGGGTGCGGTCGACGGCCGCGGCGAGAGTCAGCCACGGGTCCAGCGGCGCCACCGGAGCGTCCGAGCCCAGCACCAACGACGCCCCCGAGGACAGCAGGGTGCCGTACGGGAACGCCCGGCCGGTGCGGCCGGGCCAGTAGGCCTCGGCGAGGTCGACGTCGTCGTGCACGTGCGCCGGCTGCACGCTCGCCACCACACCCAGCTCCGCGAAGCGGGGAAAGTCCCGCTCCGCCACCAGCTGTGCGTGCTCGACCGATCCACGAGCCCCGGTGGCGGCGAACGCGGCCAGCACCTGCTCGCAGGCCCGGTCGCCGATCGCGTGGATCGCGGTCTCGAGCCCGCCCCGCCCCGCCCGACCCATCAGGTCGTCCAGGTGCTCCGGGGACACGGAGAGCACCCCGTGACCGCCGCCCGGATACGGGTCGTGGCAGTACGCGGTCCGGGTGCCGAGCGACCCGTCGACGATCACCTTCAGCGGCCCGACCGTCGCCAACCCCTCGGTTCCGGGGAGCACGTCGCCGGTGCGGACCCCGTCGGCGAGCGCGGCGTCGAGCCACTGCGGCCAGATGCCGCACCGCACCCGCAGCCGGTCGGTGCCCGCGGCGATCCGCCGCGCCCACACCGCCCGGTTGTCGGCGATCTCGAAATCCGTCACCCCGACGACGCCACGCGCCGCCGCGGCCCGCACCGCCACATCCACCCGCCGGCCGCGCACCGCGGGATCCACCTGCTGCACGTCGTTCATGATCGGCATGAACTCCGTCTCGGTCAGCAGCCCCGTCTCGTGCGGGGCGAGCGAGAACCGGTGCAGCGCCGCGGTGTTGAACCAGCCGCTGTGCAGGTCACCGCTCAGCGCGACCACCGGCCGGTCCGCTGCGACCGCGTCGAGCAGACCGGCGGTGGGGGAGTCCGGCCACAACCCGTCCCGGAACCCGTGCGCGATCACCACGTCCGTGTCGGCGGTCGGCAGGTGCTCGCCGATCAGCCGGACCGCGTGCGCGGCCGACGTCGCCGACGACAGGTCCAGACCCGCCTGCGCGAGTGCCCACTGGTCGAAGTGGACGTGGTTGTCCCACAACCCCGGCAGCACCAGGCGGCCACCCAGGTCGACGGGCTCGCCGCCGCGGTCCCCACCGACGACGCCGTCGGAAACGGGGAGATCGACCGGCGCCTCACCCGGCGCGAGTCGTGCGCCTCGCAGCAACCCGCCGCTCACCCCTCGACCACCTCGAACTCGTCGAACACGACCTCACCGGCGGCGTCGGACTCGGCCAGGTTCACCTCGCCGACCAGCGCCCAGCCGTGATCCCCGTTCGGGTCGGCGATCGTCTGCCGCACGCGCCACAGTTCGGGTTCCCGCGACACCGCGAACAGCTGCGGGCCGCGGGCGTCGGGTCCGGTTCCGATCTCGTCGTACTCGTCGAAGTACAGCTCCATCAGCTCCGACCAGTCCTGCTCCTCGAGCCCGTCGCCCAACGCGGCCAACAGGTCCCAGCGCTGCCGCGACGCCAGCTCGACCCGCTTGAACATCGCGTTGCGGACCATGACCGTGAACGCGCGCACGTTCGCCGTCACCGGACGCGGGATGTCGGCGCCGAACGCGACCTGCTGGTCGTCGGATTCGACGCCCGGGTTGGTCAGCTGCTCCCACTCGTCGAGCAGGCTCGAGTCCACCTGCCGGATCAGTTCGCCGAGCCACTCGACGATGTCGTCGAGTTCCTCCGTGCGCGAGGATTCCGGAACGGTCTGCCGCAGTGCCCGGTACGCGTCGGCGAGATACCGCAGCACCAGGCCCTCGGAGCGGGCGAGTCCGTAATGGCTGACGAGTTCGGCGAACGTCATCGTCTTCTCGATCATGTCCCGCACCACCGACTTCGGGGACAGCGCGAACTCCGACACCCACGGGTGCCCGCCGCGGTACGTCTCGAAGGCCGGAACGAGCAACTCCTCCAGGGGCTTCGGCCAGGTGATGTCCTCGAGCAGTTCCATCCGCTCGTCGTACTCGATGCCGTCGGCCTTCATCTGCTGCACGGCCTCGCCGCGGGCGGCGTGCTGCTGCGCCATCAGGATCTGCCGCGGGTCGTCGAGGGTGGACTCGATCACCGACACCACGTCGAGGGCGTAGGTGACGGAGTCGGCGTCGAGGAGTTCGATCGCCGCGAGCGCGAACGGCGACAGCGGCTGGTTCAGCGCGAAGTCACGCTGCAGCTCGACGGTCAGCCGCGCCCAGGAGCCGTTCTCGTCGGGCCCGTCGAGCTGTTCGACGATCCCGGCCTGCAGCAGTCCGCGGTACAGGGCGATCGCGCGGCGGATGTGTTTGCGCTGCTGCGGCCGCGGCTCGTGGCTGTCCTCGAGCAGGTGCCGCATCGCGGTGAAGCAGTTGCCGGGTCGGGCGATCACGTTCAGCAGCATCGAGTTCGACACCCGGAACCGGGACGTCAGCTGCTCCGGGGACGCGGCGACCAGTCGCTCGAACGTCGGCTCACCCCACGACACGAAGCCCTCCGGCGGCTTCTTGCGCTGGATCTTCTTGAGCTTCTTCGGGTCGTCGCCGGCCTTGAGGACGAGCCGGTGGTTCTCGATCTCGTGCTCGGGCGCCTGAACCACGACGGTGCCCATCGTGTCGTACCCGGCGCGGCCGGCGCGGCCGGCGATCTGGTGGAACTCGCGGGCGCGCAGGTGCCGGGTGCGGGAGCCGTCGAACTTCGTCAGGCCGGTCATCAGCACCGTGCGGATCGGGACGTTGATGCCGACACCGAGGGTGTCGGTGCCGCAGATGACCTTGAGCAGGCCGTCCTGTGCGAGTCGCTCGATCAGGCGCCGGTACTTCGGCAGCATGCCTGCGTGGTGCACGCCGATCCCGTGCCGTACCAGCCGGGACAGCGTCTTGCCGAAACCGGTGGTGAAGCGGAATCCGCCGAGCGCGTCGGCGATCGCCGCCTTCTCCTCCTTGCTGCACATGTTGACGCTCGTCAACGCCTGCGCGCGTTCGAGTGCGGCGGCCTGGGTGAAGTGCACGACGTACACCGGCGCCTGGTGGGTGGTGACGAGCTCCTCGATGGTCTCGCCGATCGGCGTCTTCGCGTACGAGAACGTCAGCGGCACCGGCCTTTCCGTGCCCCCGACGACGGTCGTGGGCCGACCGGTGCGGCGGGTCAGGTCGTCGCGGAAGAACGAGACGTCGCCGAGCGTCGCGGACATCAACAGGAACTGGGCGTTCGGGAGTTCGATCAACGGCACCTGCCACGCCCAGCCACGGTCCGGCTCGGAGTAGTAGTGGAACTCGTCCATCACGACCTGTCCGATGTCGGAGTCGGCGCCCTGCCGCAACGCCAGGTTCGCGACGATCTCCGCGGTCGCACAGACGATCGGTGCCGACGAGTTCACCGACGCGTCACCGGTCATCATGCCGACGTTCTCGGCTCCGAACACCTCGCACAGCGCGAAGAACTTCTCGCTCACGAGGGCCTTGATCGGGGCGGTGTAGAAGGTGCGCCGCCCGTCCGCCAGGGCCGCGAAGTGTGCACCGATCGCGACCATCGACTTCCCGGACCCCGTCGGGGTGGACAGGATGACGTTCGCCCCGGAGACGATCTCGATCAGCGACTCCTCCTGCGCCGGGTACAGCGTCAGGCCGCGGCCGGACGCCCAGCCGGCGAAGGCGTCGAAGAGAGTGTCGGCGTCGGGGGAGTCGGGAACCAGATCGGAGAGCAGCACCGATACAGGCTATGCGAGCGCGGTGTCGCGGCGACCGCTGGTGGCGCCGGGCATCAGGTGGCGCTGCGTTCGTCGGCGCCCATCGCGTCGAGCACGGCCTCACGGGTGGCGCTGGTGCCGGTGATCTCCGCCTCGCCGACGCCGTTGACGAGGGTCTCGCGCCAGCGTGTCGGGTCGAACTCCATCGGCCGGGTCGTCGCGACGAAGTCCTCGACGACCTGCAGGAAGCGGATCGGGTCGTCGTGGAACGGGAAGTGGCCACTGCCGGGGAAGATCTCCAGCCGGGAATGGGGGAGCGCGGAGTGCGCGAGGTGGGCGTGCCGGACCGGGATCACGGAGTCCTTGTCGCCCCAGATGATCTGGACGGGCAGGTCTGCGGTCAGGTAACAGCGGTCGAGCATCGTGACGACCTGGCCGCGCCAGTCCACCACCGCCCGCAGGGTCCGCAGGAAGGCCTCCCGTGCGGTCGGGTCCGGCAGATCGCGCATGACCCGCACCAGGTCGGGGGCGTCGTGGAAGATGTCGACGTTCTTGAACGGACCCCGGTACAGGTGGTCCGCGACCTGTCCGAGGACACCGAGCAGTTCGACGGCGCCGGGCACCTGCAGCAGCCGCAGCGCCTCGTTCGCGATCGGCGTCGCCGCGAATCGCAGAGCCGGATTGACGTCCCGGGTGACGCCGCCCGGCGCGACGACCACCAACCGCTCGATCATCTGCGGAAACTGGTAGGCGAACTGCAGCGCGACACCGCCGCCGAGGGAGTGCCCGACCACGGTGGCGCGTTCGAAGCCGAGGACCGTCAGCAGGTCGCGCATGCCGTTCGCGTACGCGGCGACCGAGTAGTCCGCCCGCGGCTTGTCGGAGCGGCCGTGCCCGAGCAGGTCCGGCGCGATCACCGTGAAGTTCTTCGCCAGGTGCGGGATGACCTCGTTCCAGGTGGAGGAGTTGTCACCGATTCCGTGGATCAGGAGCAGGGCGGGGCCGCCACCGGCGATCCGGAAGGCGCGCCGGTATCCGTGAATGGTCCGGAACTCGAGCCGCGGCTCGGTGTCCGGCACCGTGCGCAGTGCACGAGAACGGCCACCACCCATGGTTCACTCCTGTCGTCCGTCGGCCGTGGAACTTTCGTTGGCCGACCTATCGAGCGATGATGTTGGACGATCGTATAGATGAACTCCTGTACGCGCCGGATAACTGTAAAACGGATTCACAGCTCGTGCTCGCCGCTGCCGGTGTCGTTTCCTCCGCCCTCGCCGTCGAGCTGTGCGAGGAAGCGCTCGAACTCCGCACCCAGCTCCTCGCCGCTGGGCAGGTCGTTCTCGGTGGCCAGCAGGCTGGCCTGCCGTTCCTGTGCGGTCACGTAGGTGTCGTACTGCCGTTCCAGGGCCTTGACCACGGCCTCGACCTCTTCGTTGCCGTTGACCTGGGCGTCGACCTGCTCGCGGACGCGGGCAGCCGCCTCGCCGAGCGCGGCCAGCGGCAGCTGCAGCTCGGCGATCTCGCCGACCTGCTCGAGCAGCGTCTCCGCAGCGGCCGGGTAGTCGGCCTGCGCCAGGTAGTGCGGAACGTGCACCGAGTACCCCATCGACTCGTGACCGTGCTGGGTCATCCTGAGCTCGAGCAGCGACGACGCGCTGCCGGGGATGCGCAGGTCACCGGGCCAGCCCTGGTTCTCGCCGACCAGGTCCGGGTTCGACGAGTGCGCGGTCACCCCCAGGGGCCGGGTGTGCGGCACCGCCATCGGGATCGAGTTCATGCCGATCGTGCGGCGCACCCCCAGCTGCTCGGCCAGCAGCCGCACCGCGGTCGTGAAGCGATCCCACTTCAGGTCCGGTTCCATGCCCGCGAGCAGCAGGAAGGGTGTGCCCGCGGTGTCCCGGAGGGCGTACAGGTTCAGTTCCGGGGCGTCGTAGTCGGTGAAGTGGTTCGACTTGAACGTCATCGTCGGCCGGCGCGAGCGGTAGTCGATCAGCTCGTCCACCGCGAACGAGGCGACCAGTTCGGTTTCGAGGCTCTCGCGCAGGTGCGTCGTGGCGAGCTTGACGGCGTGACCGGCGTCGGAGAAGCCCTCGAGCCCGTGCACCAGGACCGGGCCGCGGCCGTCCTGCGCGGACACCACCGGTGCCGGGAACTCCAGTTCGTACATCCTCGACTGCTCGTCCATCGTGAACCCCTTCGCGTCTTCGTTGTGGACCAGTGTCCCTCACCGGCCCACGGCGAGCGCCACCCCCGGTTCCGCGCACGCACTGTCGTTACGGTCAACGTGCCCGCGTGCGGGGTTCATTCCCCCGCGCCCCCGCCCGCGACGCGCGGCCGGCCTCGTCGCCCGATCCGGTCCCGACCTGGCAGAGTTGGGGTCGACGGGCACACGCGGCGGCCACGCCGACTGCGCCCCCGGAGGAACAGGAGGACCTTCGTTGACACGCCGCTTTCTCACGGCCGGTGCCGCCGCCGTGGCCCTGCTCGCGGCCGGTTGTTCGTCCACGGTGTCCGGTGTCGCGGAACCGTCGGGTGGTTCCGGGGGAGCCGCCGCGGCCGCGTCCGAACGGATCGCCGCGCCGCTGACGTCCATGCTGCTCACACCCGCGGACTTCCCCGCCCCCTACCAGGCGATCGTGTTGCCGGAACAGGCGATCGAGCAGGCCGCCGCCGATCTCGACGGCATCCCGGCCGGCGCGAAGGTGGACCCGGCGGGATGCAAGCCGCCGGCCCAGAGCTTCGGGCCGGACGCCACCGCGATGATCGTCGGTACCGACAACGCCGCGCGCGCCACCATCTCCGTCGAACTGACCCGGGTCGACCAACCGCTGTCGACCCGCGAGGCCGAGATCCGCGAATGCAGCGCGGTGACCACCACCAAGGACGGCGCCACCGCGAAGGTCACCACGACACTGCTGCCCGCGCCGCCGTTGAACGCCGACGACACGATGGCGGTGCGGCAGACCGTCACCTCCGGAGACGCCGCCGCGAAGGTCACGCAGTCGATGCTCCGGCTCTTCGGTCAGGTTCACGACGTGCGCATCTCCGCGACCTACATGACGTTCGGGGACGGCAAGCCGGACGGGGCGGCACTCGACCAGGTGTTCACCGAGGCGGTCGGGAAGGTCAACGCGGCCGGAAGGTGAAGGCCCTCGGGCGGTTCTGTGGACCGCGCGCGAATTCGTCCACAGGGCGGGCGAATCCGGCCGCCGACCGCCCGGTGACGACGGTGCCGTCGGGGACGGTACGTGCATGGCAACCATGCACCCGAACCAGTCGGTCCGGATCAGCGACCCCGCAGACCTGATCGCGGCGATCCCCGCGCTCCTCGGCTTCCGGCCGCACCGGTCCCTGGTGGCGCTCTGCCTCGGCGGCACACCGTCGGTCATCCGGACCGTGATGCGCCACGACCTCCCGGAGGGCGCCCTCACGACCGGCGACCACGTCGCCCTCGATCGGATGGCGCTGGTCTGCGAGGGCGCGGACTGCGACGCGGTGATCGCCGTGGTCGTGGACGACCGAACCGCTGCACTGGACGACGATCGCGCCCCGGGCGTGCCGGTCGTGGACGCCCCGCTCGACTGCCTCGGTGCGTGCCTCTCCGAGGTCGGGGTCCCGCTCGTCGCGGCGTACGCGACCACCGGCATCGACGCGGGCCGACCCTGGTGGGGAGTGCTCGGCGACCCGAGGTGCGGCGTGGTCGCGGACCCGAGGGCGTCGGAGGTCGCGGCGGCGCAGGTGCTCCGGGGCCGCCAGATACGCACCTCGCGCGCCGAACTCGAACACCTCCTGCGTCCGCGGGGCCACGCGGATCGGCGCCGGATGGCCCGACTGCTCGCCACGGCCCGGCACCCGTCGTCGCGGACGGTGCCACGCGGCAACCGCGCCGCCCTCGAATTCGTGCTCGCGCGCGTCGCGGGCCGGGGTGCCGCCTGCCCGCTCGCCGACGAGGACGTCGCCGCGATCGCGGTGGCCCTCGAGAACCTCGTGGTCCGCGACTGCATGCTCGGGCTCGCAGTGACCGCCGAGGCGGACGGGGTCGAGCAGGCGTGGGTCGAGATGACCCGCGCACTGCCCGGCCGGTCCCGGGCCGACCCGGCGACCCTGCTGGCGTTCAGCGCCTACGCCCGTGGCGACGGGCCGATGGCCGGGGTCGCGCTCGCCGCCGCCCTCGCCGCCGACCCGCGGCACCGGCTCGCCGGGCTGCTCGACGCGGCCCTGCGGGGCGGCGTCCGGCCCGACGCGATCGTCGACCTCGCCCACACCGGCCGCGGCATCGCCGCGGACCTCGGGGTCACGCTGCCGCCGGTGGCCGCGGCGTGAGCGGGCGTCGAGTCGCCCGCGGCGGCGTCACCGGAAGTTGTGGGCGATCACCGACTCGACGAGCGCCGCGGTGGGGAAGTCGGCCATCACGATCCCGACACGGCCGGCCGGTTCCGACCGCAGGTACGCCTCGGCGCGGTCGAGGATCCCGGGGGTGCCGGGCACGCCCCGGGCCACCGTCACCGGCAGCGTGCCGGTGGCCATGCCCGCCGGGCTGCCGGTGGCGCTCAGATGGTTGACGAACAGCAGGCCCGGGGAGCCGGCGCGGGCGTCCTCGAACTGGGCGCGGACCAGGCCCCACTTGCGCTCGACGTCTGCGAGCCCGGACAACTCGTACGTGTCCTGCACGTCCATGCTCGCGTCCCCGAAGCGGGGCCCGGTCCAGCGTTCGGCCGCGAAGTCGCGCAGTACGACGATCTTTCCGCGGACCGCGCCCAGTCGCGGATAGCCGGTGGACGCCGGCTGCCACAGGTGCTGCTGCAGCCGGTCCCGGGTCTCCGGATTGCCGGACCGGTACCAGTCGAGGGTGTCCTCGTAGCTGCGGGTGTTCTCCGCGGGTGTGAACTCCTCCTTGAGCCGGATCACCACCGTTTCCGACGGGTGCGCCCGCAGGAAGTCGGTCACCTGCACGACCACGTCCGTGAAGTTCGCGTCCAGGTACTCGACGCCGTGATGGATCGGGAACGCGTCCCGGAAGTGCCGGGTGCGGATGTCGAGGGCGCGGACACCGGCCCGCAACTGGGTGGGCAGATCGGTGTCCTGGGTCTCGGCGAACACCGACGCCCGCGAGGCCATCGTGTCGTGGGTGCCGGGCAACGACAGGGCCGGCAGTGCGACGTCGTCCGGCAGTGCGGACATCCAGTCGGCGTTGTTCGCGTCCGCCAGTCCGCTGGGTGCCTGCGACGCCGTGCTCGAGCCCGGATCGAGCGAACCCGTGAACGGCCCGGCCGATGCCGCGGACGCGAGTGGCGCCGGCAGCACCGCGGCCGTGATCACGAGACCGACGAACGCGCCGCGGCAGCGCCGACGGAGGCCGGGGGACAACAGCATCGGGGGGACACCTCACCTGCGAACGGGAGAGCGGCCCGGCGGCCGCGCCGAGTCCCGCTCGGGACGAGGGGCAGCATGGCACGCCTGCCCCTCGTCGCGGGCGGAATCGGCGTCAGCGCCTGGCCGCGTGCGAGCGGTCCCCGAGTTCCTGCAGGTACGTCCACGCGTCGGCGACGATCTCGTCGAGATCGGTGTGCTGCGGTTGCCACCCGAGTTCACGGATCGCCTTCTCGCTCGACGCGACCAGCACGGCCGGGTCGCCCGCCCGGCGCGGCGCGTCCTCGGCGGTGATCGGCAGCCCCGTCACCCGACGGCACGCCGAAATCACCTCGCGGACACTGAAACCCGCTCCGCTGCCGAGGTTGTAGATCGAGTGTGTCCCGGTGACCGCCTGGTCCAGTGCCAGCAGGTGCGCGTCTGCGAGGTCGAGCACGTGGATGTAGTCGCGCACCGCGGTGCCGTCCGGGGTCGGCCAGTCGGTGCCGAACACCGAGATCTTCTCGCGCTGACCGAGTGCCACCTGCAGCACCAGCGGAATCAAATGTGTTTCCACGACCCGGTTCTCGCCCGCCCCGCGGTAGGCGCCCGCGACGTTGAAGTACCGCAGGCTCGTCGCCGCCAACCCGTACGCGGTGGCGTACGAGGTGATCGCGTGGTCGATCGACAGCTTGGTGGCGCCGTACGGATTGGTCGGCCGGGTCGGGTCGTCCTCGGTGATCGGCGTGCGCTCGGGCTCGCCGTACGTGGCGGCCGTCGACGAGAACACCAACTTCGGGGTGCCGGCCTGCCGCATCGCCTCCAGCAGTGCCAGCGTCGTGACGACATTGCCCTGCCAGTACTTCGCCGGTTCCAGCACCGACTCGCCGACCAGCGACTGCGCCGCGAAGTGCAGCACCCCGTCGAACCCGCGGCCGTCGCCGAGCACCCGGCCCGCGACCGCGGCGACGTCGCCCTCGACGAACTCGGCGCCGCCGGGGACCGCATCCGCGTTCCCGGTCGACAGGTCGTCGACGACGACCACCTCGTGACCGCGTTCGAGCAACACGGTCGCGCACACACTGCCCACATAACCGGCACCGCCGGTGACCAGAAGCCGCACCGGCGATCAGACCTGCTTGACCTGGACCGCGTGCGCCATCTCGGCGGGCAGGTCCACGCCGTCGTGGCCCGACACGGTGATCGTCACGAATCCCGGACGGGTCTCGACCGTGACCCGCGCGTCCGGCACCACGCCGGCGTCGCGCAACTGGCCGATGATCTCCGGGTCGGACTGGACGTGCTCGGCGAGCCGGCGCACGACGACCGCCGTCGGCTGCCCGGCAGGCACCTCCGTCAGCCGGATCAGCGGTTCGCCGTTGTCCGGGGTCCGGTCCAGGCCGAGCTGCGCCAGACCCGGAATCGGGTTGCCGTACGGGGAGGTGGTCGGGTTGTTGAGCACCTGCACCAGCCGGCGCTCGACATCCTCGCTCATCACGTGCTCCCAGCGGCACGCCTCCGCGTGCACCTGGTCCCAGTCGAGGCCGATCACGTCGACCAGCAGTCGTTCGGCGAGCCGGTGCTTGCGCATCACGGCGATCGCGAGATCGCGGCCCTTGTCGGTCAGCTCCAGGTGCCGGTCACCGGCCACCGTCAGCAGTCCGTCCCGCTCCATGCGGGCGACGGTCTGGCTCACGGTCGGTCCGCTCTGCTCCAGGCGCTCGGCGATCCGAGCACGCAGCGGAACAACACCTTCTTCTTCAAGGTCGTAAATCGTCCGGAGGTACATCTCCGTGGTGTCGACCAGATCCTTCACGCTCACGCCCCTTCGTCTCGCTCGATTCTACCGGGCTGACCCGGGGAATCGTTGTTGCACGGGAACACGGGCGGTGCGCACCACGCGAGCGCGCGTGCCGCTCGCGTCCGCGCGGTCGCCGCCAGTAGCGTGGCGCACATGGCCGACACGTCCAGTCCCGTCACTCCCGGGCGCCGCTCCGACGGCGTCGTCGTCTGGAGTCCGGACTACCTGAACTACCGGTGGAGCGCGGACCACCCGATGAATCCGACGCGCCTCGACCTGACGATGTCGCTGGCACGGGGTCTCGGTCTGATCGAGGGCGCGGAGATCGTCCGGCCGGAGGCGGCGAGCGACGCGGAACTGCTGCGGATCCACACCCCCGGCTACATCGCGGCGGTCAAGGCCGCCGGGGAGGGGCCGGTCCAGGGTCTCGCCGACGCCCGCGCCGAGGGTGACGCCGCCCCGCACGGACTCGGCAGCGAGGACAACCCGATCTTCCCGCGGATGCACGAGGCCAGTGCGATTCTCGCCGGCGGCACCCTCGCCGCGGCCCGCGAGGTCGCCGCAGGCCGTACCCGCCGGGCGGTCAGCATCGGTGGCGGCATGCACCACGCGATGGCCGACTGGGCGTCCGGCTTCTGCGTGTACAACGACGCGGCGATCGCCATTTCGTGGTTGCTGGACAACGGATTCGACCGCATCGCCTACATCGACGTCGACGCCCACCACGGCGACGGCGTCCAGCACGCGTTCCTCGGCGACCCGCGGGTCCTGACGGTGTCGATCCACCAGCACCCGGCGACGTTGTGGCCCAACACCGGCTGGTCCAGTGAGGTCGGCTCCGGTGCGGGCGAAGGCACCGCGATCAACGTGCCGGTTCTGCCCGGGACGGTGGACTCGGTGTGGCAGAGGGCATTTCACGCCATTGTTCCGGCCGCGGTCGCGGCGTTCCGGCCGCAGATCGTGATCAGTCAGTGCGGCGTCGACAGCCACCGGGAGGACCCGCTCGCCGACCTGAGCCTGACCGTCGACGGTCAGCGGGCGGCGTTCCGGGCGATGCGCGAGCTCGCCGACCGCTACGCCGACGGTCGCTGGATCGCGGTCGGCGGCGGCGGATACGGACTGGTCCGTGTCGTTCCGCGGGCGTGGACGCATCTGATCGCGACCGCGCTGGATCGCGACCTCGATCCCGGTGCCGCGGTCCCCGAGTCCTGGCGCGAGCGGGTGGCCGCGATGGCGCCGGCGGTCGACCTGCCTACCACGATGAGCGACGGCGGGGTCGTCGACTACCAGCCGTGGGACGGCCCGGGCGGCACACCGGAAACCGGGGTGGCCGCGATGGACCGCGCGCTGGTGCGCGTCGACGCCGCGATCATCGCCACCCGCAGGGCCACCTTCCCGCTGCTCGGCCTGGACCCGGAGGACCCCCGTGACTGACCCCGACTCCACCCCGCAGCCGCTGCGGCCGCCGTTTCCCGCGCACTGGCTCGCGGACGTCCTCGCCTCCGACGGCGGCGTGGTGCACCTGCGTCCGATCACCCCCGACGACGCCGACCGGCTCGTCGCGTTCCACGCCAAGCTGTCCGAGCGCACCCGCTACCTGCGGTACTTCGGGCCGTATCCGACGATGTCGCAACGCGACGTCGTGCACTTCAGCACCGTCGACCACCACAACCGGGTCGCCTTCGTCGGCATCCTCGGCGACGAGATCATCGCGGTCGGACGGTACGAACGGCTCCTCGACGTCGGCGACGGAAAGTCCGCCGAGGTCGCGTTCGTCGTCGCCGACGAACACCAGGGCCGAGGGCTCGGGCCGATCCTCCTCGAACATCTCGCCGGCGCGGCCGCCGAGAACGGGCTGACGATGTTCGTCGCGGAGGTGCTCGCCGAGAACCGGAACATGGTCAGCGTGTTCCGGGAGGCCGGCTACCAGGTCAGTCGCAGCTTCGAGGGCGGTGTGCTCCGGCTCGAGTTCGCGATCGACCCGACCGAGGCGCTGCTGACCGTCCGCAATTCCCGGGAGCGGGCCGCGGAGGCGCGCAGCGTGCGCAACCTCCTCAGCCCGCAGTCGGTGGCGGTGATCGGCGCGTCCAGCGACTCCGCGAAGGTCGGCAACGCGGTGCTGCGGAACCTGCTCGGCGCGGGCTTCACCGGACCGGTGTACCCGGTCAACGCCGAACACCGGTCGGTGCGCGGGGTACGCGCCTACGCCTCCGTCCGCGACATCCCCGACGACGTCGACCTCGGTGTGGTCGCGGTGCCCGCGGAGTCGATCGACGCGGTCCTCGACGACTGCCTCGCCAAGGGCGTCAAGGCCCTCGTCGTCGTCTCCTCCGGATTCAGCGAGACCGGCCCCGACGGCGTCGCTGCCGAGCGCCGGCTCGTGCACGCCGCCCGAGCCCACGGCATGCGGCTGGTCGGGCCGAACGCGCTCGGCGTCGCGAACACCGGCCCCGCGGTGCAGTTGAACGCGACCCTGGCCCCGGTGCTCCCGCACCCGGGGAAGGTCGGCTTCTTCTGCCAGTCCGGTGCCCTCGGCATCGCGATCCTCGACGAGGCCGCCCGCCGCCGCCTCGGGCTGTCCACGTTCGTCTCCGCGGGCAACCGCGCCGACGTCTCCGGCAACGACCTGCTGCAGTACTGGGACACCGACCCCGACACCGAGGTCGTGCTGCTGTATCTGGAGTCGTTCGGCAACCCGCGGAAGTTCTCCCGGATCGCGCGCCGCGTCGCCCGCACCAAGCCGATCGTCGCCGTGAAGTCCGGACGGCACGCCGTCCCGCCCGCACTCAAGGCCACCAGCGTCGAGATCGACGACTCGATCGTCTCCGACCTGTTCGAGCAGGCAGGCGTCATCCAGGTCGGGTCGATCGCGCAGCTCTTCGACTGCGCCGTCTTCTTCGGGTACCAGCCGCTGCCCGCGGGACCACGCCTCGCGGTCGTCGGGAACTCCTCGGCCCTCGGGGTGCTGGCCGCCGACGCCGCCCGCTCCGAGGGACTCGTCGTCGGCGACCCCGTCGACCTCGGCCCGCAGGCCACACCGGAACAGTTCGCGGGCGCCGTCAGCGCCGCGATCGAGGACCCCGACACCGACTCGGTGATCGCGGTGTTCGTCCCGCCGGTCGCGATGGACCCGGAGCCGTACGCGAAGGCGCTGCGCGACGCCGCCCGCGACTACGACAAGCCGATCGTCACGACATTCCTGGCCGCCGAGGGTATTCCGGACGTCCTCGCGGTGCTCGGGCCCGACGGCAACCCCGCACGGGGTTCGGTGCCCTCCTATCCGGGCCCGGAACGGGCCGCCCTCGCGCTGGCCCGCGGCTGGCGGTACGCGCAGTGGCGGGAGAAGCCCGTCTCGAACGTCGTGCGGCCGGAGCGGATCGACACCGACCGGGCCCGGCAGCTCGTGCACGGCTGGCTCGAGGAGGCCGGGGGAGAGGGCCGCTGGCTCACCGATTTCGAGGCCGCGGAACTGCTCGCCTGCTACGGGGTGGGTATCGCGCAGTTCGCGGCGGCGTCCGACGAGGAGCAGGCCGTCGCCGCCGCGGACGCGCTCGGCTACCCGGTCGCGGTGAAGGCGACCCGCGAACAGTGGCGGCACCGGCCGGACCTCGGCGGGGTGCGCCTGGACCTCGACACCGCCGACGCCGTGCGCCGCGCCTACCGCGACCTCGCCGCCGCGTCCGGGGATCCGTTGCTGTACGTGCAGAAGATGGCCACGAAGGGCATCGGCTGCGCTGTCGGGATGCAGGACGACCCGTCGTTCGGGTCGCTGATCTCGTTCGGTCTGGGCGGACTGATCTCCGGTCTGCTCGGCGACCGGGCGTACCGGGTGCTGCCGCTCACCGAGGACGAGGCCGTCGAGCTGATCGACGCCCCGAAGGCGGCGCCGCTGCTGTCCGGCTACCGCAGCGCCCCGGCCGTCGACAAGGCCGCGCTCGTCGACCTCGTGCAGCGGGTGTCCGCGCTCGGCGACGACCTGCCGGAGGTCCGAGAGCTGGTGTGCGAGCCGGTGCTGGCGAGCCCGACGGGCGCGGAGCTGACCGACGCGCGGGTCCGCATCGGCCCCGAACCCAGCCCCGTAGACCGGGGACCGCGTCGGTTGCGTTAGACGCGGGGACCGCGTCGGTTGCTGGCCCGGGGGCCGCGTCGGTTGCGGCGGTCGGGTCCGGACACACGCGCGCCGGCCGATCCATGCTCCTGAGGGGGGAGGAGCGCTGGATCGGCCGGCGCGGGGGGTGGACGAGGGACCTGGACGGCCGCCGTCCACCGGTCCATCGGGTGGTCGGGTCAGCTGGCGTAGGCGCGCAGACGATCGGCCCGCTCGCCCTGACGCAGCTTGCTCATCACCTCACGCTCGATCTGCCGGACCCGCTCGCGGGAGAGTCCGAAGATCTTGCCGATCTGGTCGAGGGTGCGCGGCTGCCCGTCGTCGAGGCCGTAGCGCAGCCGGATCACCTGCTGCTCGCGCTCGTCCAGGGTGGCGAGCACGCTGCGGACGTCGCTGTGCAGCAGGCCGGCGATCACGGCGCTCTCCGCGGACGTCGCCTCCGAGTCCTCGATGAAGTCTCCGAGCGGA
Organism: Rhodococcus olei; assembly: GCF_039540555.1. NCBI lineage: Bacteria > Bacillati > Actinomycetota > Actinomycetes > Mycobacteriales > Nocardiaceae > Rhodococcus > Rhodococcus olei. Next base: position 544,787 of record NZ_BAABFB010000029.1, read on the forward strand.
GCCTCCTCGTCGGAGCCGACCGGCATGTCCAGGCTCACCGGGTCCCGGCTGTGGTCGAGCAGGTCGGCGATCTTCGCCGCCGGGATGCCCGACTCGGCCGACAGCTCGTCGTCCGTCGCCTCCCGGCCGAGCTGCTGGTGCAGTTCCCGCTTGATCCGGGCCAGCTTGTTGACCTGCTCGACGAGGTGGACGGGTAGCCGGATCGTGCGCGACTGGTCGGCCATGCCGCGGGTGATCGCCTGCCGGATCCACCACGTCGCGTAGGTGGAGAACTTGAAACCCTTCGCGTAGTCGAACTTCTCCATCGCCCGGATCAGCCCGAGGTTGCCCTCCTGGATCAGATCCAGCAACGGCATCCCGCGACCGGTGTAGCGCTTCGCGAGCGAGACGACCAGGCGCAGGTTCGCCTCCAGCAGGTGGCTGCGCGCCCGCTCGCCGTCCCGGACCAGCGCCGCGAGGTCACGCTTCTTGGTGGCGGTCAGTCGCTTGCCGTTCTCGAGCACGTGCGCGGCATACAGGCCCGCCTCGATCCGCTTCGCGAGCTCGACCTCGTCCGCGGCGGTCAGCAGCGCGGTGCGTCCGATCCCGTTCAGGTAGACGCGAACCAGGTCGGCTGCCGGGGACTGGGCGTCCAGATCCTCGGCGGTGGGCTGCGCGCGGCGGGTGGTGGGGCTCGTCATGACCTGCCTCCTCATCGGTGGTCTCTCATGAGGTTCAACGCCGCGCCACCAGGCAAAGTTCCCGAGCGACCTGCGTCACATCGCCGCTGACCTGCGGGTTTGTGGGGCCCGTCCTGAGAAGTAGCTGAGAACAGCGGTCACCGGGAACCGGCCCGTCACGCGGGGAGCACCAGCCCGTGCCGGACCAGTCCGTGCACGAGCGACGTCGCCGCGTCGGTCAGCGGTCCCGGCTGCTCGCCGTGCGCGGCCGCGAGCAGGTCGACCAACTCACCCAACACCAGCCCGTCCGCCCGCATTCCGCCGAGCAGCGCGGCCGCGAGGTCGTCCACCTCGTGCTGCCACTGGGGACCGTCACCGCGGTGCACCCGGGCCACCACCTGCCGCCAGCCCTCGTCGCCCGGCAGGTACACCCGTTCCAGTGCGGTGGCCGGCGCGACGGCGAATCGCTCCTCGAGCACGTCCCGCTCCCGCAGCCACCCGACCCGGTCCAGGTAGCCGAGGGCCTCGCCGCCGAGCGGATCGCTGTAACCGTGCCGCAGGTCCTCCGCGAGCACGTCCGACGGCTCGTCGGTGCGACGCAGGTACACGAACCCGAATCCGATCCCCTCGACGTCGTTGTCGGCGAAGTGCGCCAGCCACGACTCCGCCTGCGCGGCGGCCGCCGGATCCCGCGGATCGAGGCCGGCGTCCCGCATCCACGTCCCCACGTACAACGCCGGATCCGCGACGTCACGCTGCACGATCCACGCGTCGACGCCGTGCGCGGGCAGCCACGACGCCACCCGCGACCGCCAGTCCTCACCGGCGACGTGCACCCACGACGCGAGCATCGATGCGGTTCCGCCCGGGTTCAGGTGCTGCGCCGCCCGCGAGATCATCAACTCGCTCGCGCCGTCGAGGTCCAGACCCGAGTCCCGGTAGGTGTGCTCGACCCGCGCCCGCCCGACCACGAACGGGGGGTTCGCGACCACCCGGTCGAACGTCCGGCCCTCGACCGGCTCGAACCACGACCCCGACCGCAGCTCGACCTCGACCTCGTTGAGTGCGAACGTCGCGGCCGACAGGTCCAGGGCACGCAGGTTGACGTCGGTGGCGGTGACCGCTCGGGCGTATCCGGCCGCGTGCAGCGCCTGGATGCCGCACCCCGTCCCGACGTCGAGCACCGTGCCCGTCGCCGCGGTCGGGGTGCCCCGCAGCAGGGACAGCGACGCGTGCCCGACCCCCAGCACGTGATCGGGCGCCGTGGTCCGCGGCCGCATGCTGCCGTCCAGGTCGGACAGCACCCACAGGTTGCCGTCGCCCAGGTCCATCGGCCGCAGGTCCAGCGCCGGACGCACCACGTCGCCGTCTCGTTCGAGCAGCCCCGCGGCGACCGCGTGGTCGAGGTCGACCGGTGCCAGTGCCGCGGCGACCTCGGACACCGGGCAGTCGTCGCCGAGGAGGAACAGCCGGGCCAGCAGACCCAACTCGCCGGCGTCGCGGGTGGCGCGCCGCACCGGCACCGGTTCGCCGCGGCCGAGCGCCGCGTGTGCGTCCTCGCCGAGAGCATCCAGCAACGCGTCGGCGGTGTAGTCGGTGCGGTGCAGGGCCTCGCGCAGCGGGCCGCAGAGGGAGAGGAGGTCGCGGTTCACGGCGGCCATTCTCCCAGCCGGGTCGTCAGCCCTCGATCGTGCGGTGCTCCGCGGACTCGATCGCCGTGGTCGGCCGGTGGTCGTAGCGGCGCGGCTCGTCCGCACGGCGCGGCGGACGATCGTTCGCGACGAGGACCGCGATCCAGGGCAGCGGGATCGACGCCCCGATGATCAGCAGGCTGATCCAGGCGCTGCCCCACGCGCTGTACGCGATCGCGGCGAGCACCAGGGCGGGGATCCGGACCCCCATCATGATCGAGTACTTGCGGACGCGGGCCCGGTGCTGTTCGTCGAACGACTGAGCCGCATCGGTGATCAGGATCGGATTCCGTGAGTTCTCGTCGCCCTCGTCCTGAGCGTGGAAACCTGAACTCGAAGCCATGCCTCAAGCGTCCCACTCGGCGCGTCAGGATGCACCACCGGGGCTCGCTCGAAATCCGACGGCGTCGGGCGATGCACGCGCCACGCGGGATGCGTCATCATGGATCCGTGAGCACTGTGACCAAGGAACGTCCCGACACGACGACCGACGAATCCACCGACGACGACGTCCCCAAGTACTTCCACTACGTCAAGAAGAACAAGATCGCCGAGAGCGCGGTCATGGGCACCCACGTCGTCGCGCTGTGCGGCGAGGTGTTCCCGGTGACGAAGTCCCCGAAGCCCGGGTCGCCGGTGTGCCCGGAGTGCAAGAAGATCTACGACGGACTTCGGCCGGGCGAGTAGGGCGACCCGCCGCCGGGCGGACAAGGCGCCTCGCCGCCGGGCAGACAAGGCGGCCCGCCGCCGGGCAGACAAGGCGGCCCGCCGCCGGGCAGACAAGGCGACCCGCCGACGGGAGAACGCGGCGGCCCGCCGTGTGACTCGTGCGTCCCGGGCAGGTCGCACGCATCCGGGGACTCGTCGGGGCCGATGTCCTCGTGCCGGCCGCGGTCCGGATTGACGATCCGGATCGGCCCGCTCGCCAGCCTGCGGGTCAGGCTGGTCACCACGGCGCCGCTCGTCGCGGCACCCGACGCCTGCGCGGCCAGCCAGTCCCGCATCTGCTCGATGCGCGTGGCGCGGGCCGGCCAGAACTCCTGGATCGTGGCGTTGAACTGGGCGCCGAGCACGACCGCGAACCCGAGGAAGAACGTGAACAGCAGGAACGCGATCGGGGTCGCGAGCGCCCCGTACGTGTACCCGGTGCCGGTCACCCAGGTGAGGTAGCGGCGCAGGATCGCACTCGCGGCCATGAAGAACACACCGGCCAGCAGCGACCCGCCGAGGAGTCGATGCCACGGCAGCGACTTCGGCAGCGCCACCTTGTACAGCGTCGTCAGCCCCACGATCAGCAGCAGCCCGACCGCCGGGTAGTAGAACGTGTCGACCGTCCGGGATCCGACGTCGTACCACGCCTCCGGCAGCACCCGGCCGATCATCGTCGGACCCAGCGCCACCAACGGCAGCACGAACACCGCGACGATCAGGAACATCACGTAGAGCAGCAGCGCGAAGATCCGCTGCCACACTGGGTGCCGGGCGTCCTTCTGTCCGTGCGCCTCGACGATCGAGTCGACGAACGTCGAGATCGCGGACGACCCGGCCCACAGGGACAGCAGGAAGCCCCCGGAGATGATCTCGGGCCGACCCCGCCCCAGCACGTCGGTGACCGTCGGCGAGATGATCTGGTCGACCACGTTCTCGCTGAACACAGTGCTGCTGAACGTGACGATCTTGGACTCGATGATCCGCACCGTGTCGGGCCCGAACCAGCCGCCGACGTAGCCGAGGGTGCCGAGCAGACCGAGCAGCAGCGGAGGCAGCGACAGGGTCTGCCAGAACGCGGCCGTCGCGGCCTTGCCGAAGATCGAGTCCGCCCACGCCTTGTCCGCGGTGCGCACGACCACCTGCCAGGCGATCCGCAGCGGATGTCGCCGCCCCGGAACCGCATGGTGAGTGGGCAGATCGTCGAGCACCTCGGGGACCTGCCCGGGGTGCTCTCGGCCGATCGGTTCGCTCATGTCGCCCCCCAGCATCCCTGACCGCGTGCCAACCCGGTGCACCGGTCGCGGCCGTGTCGGGCGGAATTGTCGGCGGTGTCACGAGGTCCGGGCGTCGCGTCCGCGACACCGGCGTGACGGACGTCGCCGGATGCGGGGAACGTCGGCGCTCGGGGTTAGGCTCGACCGCGGTCGTCACGATCCCGCAACGGGGATCGAAGCAAGTCGAGAAGGAGCGGAAGCGACAGTGCTCACGGGTAACACCGAAACACCAGCCCCCGCACCCGTCACGAACCTCCGAGCCTGGCAGCGGCGTGCGCTGACCAAGTACCTGTCCACGAAGCCGCGGGACTTCCTCGCCGTCGCGACCCCGGGCGCAGGCAAGACGACCTTCGCGCTGCGGGTCGCCGCCGAACTGCTCGGTGACCGGACCGTCGACCAGGTCACCGTCGTCGCGCCGACCGAGCACCTCAAGCACCAGTGGGCCGAGTCCGCCGCCCGCATGGGTATCGCGCTGGACTCGAACTTCACGAACTCGACGGGCCAGACGTCGGCCGACTACCACGGCGTCGCCGTCACCTACGCGCAGGTGGCCTCGCATCCGACCAAGCACCGGGTCCGCACCGAGAACCGTCGCACCCTCGTGATCCTCGACGAGATCCACCACGGCGGCGATGCGAAGAGCTGGGGCGACGCGATCCGCGAGGCGTACGAGCCGGCCACCCGGCGGCTCGCACTGACCGGCACGCCGTTCCGCAGCGACGACTCGGCGATCCCGTTCGTGCAGTACGAACCCGACAAGGAGGGTCTGCTGCGGTCGAAGGCCGACCACGCGTACGGCTACTCGGACGCGCTCGCCGACGGCGTCGTGCGCCCGGTGGTGTTCCTCGCGTACTCGGGCGAGGCGCGCTGGCGCAACAACGCGGGCGAGGAGTTCGCGGCCCGGCTCGGTGAGCCGCTGTCCGCCGAACAGACCGCCCGCGCGTGGCGCACCGCGCTGGACCCGGCCGGGGACTGGATTCCCGCGGTCCTGTCCGCCGCGAACACCCGGCTGCAGCAGCTGCGGTCCGGCGGCATGCCCGACGCCGGCGGCCTCGTCATCGCCACCGACCAGACCGTCGCGCGCGCCTACGCGAAGATCCTGGAAGCGCTCACCGGGCGGGCTCCCACGGTCGTCCTCTCCGACGACCCGACCGCCTCGAAGAAGATCGCCGAGTTCAACGACAACACCGAGCCGTGGATGATCGCGGTGCGGATGGTGTCCGAGGGCGTCGACGTGCCGCGCCTTGCGGTCGGCGTGTACGCGACCAGCTCTTCGACTCCGTTGTTCTTCGCACAGGCGATCGGCCGGTACGTGCGGATGCGGAAGAAGGGGGAGACCGCCAGCGTCTTCCTGCCGTCGGTGCCGGTGCTGCTCGACCTCGCCAGCCAGCTCGAGGTGCAGCGCGATCACGTCCTCGGCAAGCCGCACCGGGAGAAGGACGGCCTCGACGACGACCTGATCGCCGACGCGAACAAGCAGAAGGACGAACCCGGCGAGGAGGAGAAGGCGTTCACCTCGCTCGGTGCCGACGCCGAACTCGACCAGGTGATCTACGACGGGTCCTCGTTCGGCACCGCCACGTTCGCCGGGAGCGACGAGGAGGCCGACTACCTGGGCCTGCCCGGCCTGCTGGACGCCGACCAGATGCGGGCGCTGCTGCGGGAACGGCAGGCCGCCCAACTCGACAAGCCCAAGGCCGAGGCGGCACCGGTGCCGCCGCCCGCCGTGACCGATCGGGTCGGGTCGGCCGCCCAGCTCGCGGCGCTGCGCAAGGAACTCAACGGCCTGGTCGCGATGACGCACCACCGGACCGGCAAACCACACGGCTGGATCCACGGCGAGCTGCGGCGTGTCTGTGGCGGACCGCCGACCGCGATCGCGACCGTCGACCAGCTCACCGAACGGATCGCGACGCTGCGGAAGTGGTGACGGCCGGATGACGAAGGAGCCCGCACCGTGACGGTGCGGGCTCCTTCTGTTGTCGGGGGTCTGCGCTCAGGCCGCCCGGATCTGACGGCCTAGATCGCTTCGTCGTCGTCGTCGGTGCCGGTGACGATCGTGGCGTTCATCGCGCGGAGGCGGTCGGCGTGCTCGTTCGCGTGGTGCTGGCAGAAGAGCAGTTCGCCACCGGTGGCGAGGACCGCGCGGACGCGGGCTCCGGCACCGCACCGGTCGCACCGGTCGGCCGCGGTCAACGGGGGGCTGGTCAGTGTTCCGGGCATGACTCCTCCGTACTGGCTCCCGGTGTGACCCGGGGACCTGGGGGCTGGTCCGCCGCGTCGGGATGACGCGGTGGCATCACTCTGTCAGACGTTCGGGCTCCCGGGGATGTTCCCCGCGGCGTTTCTTTGTGGTTTCACTAACAGGGAACATCGGCCGGAACGTGACGCGGATCACCGACGCTGCGCGGGTTAGGGTTCGGGTCGTGACCGATACGACACTCGTGCACATGTGCAGCGCGGACGAGTGGGAGCGGTGCCGCGCCACCGGGCATCGGATTCCCGACACGTTCGCCGCCGACGGGTTCGTGCACCTGTCCACGACCGGGCAGGTGCACCTGCCGGCCAACCGGCTGTTCGCCGGCCGCGACGACATCGTCCTGCTGTACCTCGACGCGTCCGCGCTCGGATCCGATGTCCGGTGGGAACCGGGCGTGCCGACCGACCCCGCTTCGATGCTGTTCCCGCACCTGTACGGGCCGCTTCCGGCGCACGCGGTGACCGCGGTCCGGCCGTACCGCCGCGGACCGGACGGCGCGTTCGAACCACCACCGGCGCGATGACCGGCGGGCGTACCTCATCCGGGGCTACCGTTGAGACATGAACGTGGAAGTGACGCCCCTGCCCGGGATCGGGGTCCGCAAGGACTTCGAACTCGCGACCGGGCGACGCGTCGGTGTGGTGACGCTGCGCGACGGCGGGACCGACCTGATCGTCTCGAAGAAGGACGACCCCGACGCCTGCCAGGCGTCGGTGCGGCTGACCGACGACGAGGCCGCGGTGCTGGCGAACCTGCTCGGGGCACCGCAGCTGGTGTCGCAGCTGGTCGAGGAGCACCGGGACCTGCCCGGGATCACCACCCGGCAGCTGCCGATCAGCGAGGAGTCGCCGTACGACGGCCGAACGCTGGGGGAGACCGCGATGCGGACCCGGACCGGTGTGTCGGTGGTCGCCGTGATGCGGGCGGGGCAGGTGTACCCGTCCCCGAACCCGGACTTCAACCTCACCGAGGGCGACCTGCTGGTCGCAGTCGGTACTTCCGACGGCCTGGACGCCGCCACCAAGATCCTGCACCACGGGTGAGCCGTGGATAGCACCGCGCTCGCGCTCATCGAGCTGGGTGCGGTCTTCTTCGTCCTCGGTGTGCTCGGTCGCCTCGCCGGCCGCGTCGGCATGTCCCCGGTGCCGCTGTACCTGATCGGGGGTCTGTGCTTCGGCGCGGGCGGCTTCGTCTCGCTCGGTGACATCAGCGGCTTCGGCCACGTGGCGAGCGAGATCGGTGTCGTCCTGTTGCTGCTGCTGCTCGGACTCGAGTACTCGGCGTCGGAACTGATGACCGGACTGCGCAAGTCGTGGATGGCCGGCGTGCTCGACCTGGTTCTCAACGCGGCCCCCGGCATGGCCGTCGCGCTGCTGCTCGGCTGGGGTCCGGTCGGCGCGTTGGTGATGGCCGGTGTCACCTACATCTCGTCGTCGGGCATCGTCGCCAAGGTACTCGGCGACCTCGGTCGGCTCGGTAACCGCGAAACCCCGGTGGTGCTCTCGATCCTGGTGTTCGAGGACCTGACGATGGCGGTCTACCTGCCGATCCTCACGGCGATCCTGGCCGGGGTCGGGCTCGTCGGGGGAGTGAAGGCGCTGGTCGTCGCCCTGGTGATGCTGGCCCTCGTACTGACGGTCGCGCTGCGCTACGGCCACCTGGTGTCCGCGATCGTCGACGCCAAGGACCGCGAGGTGTTCCTGCTGAAACTGCTCGGCGCGGCGTTGCTGGTGGCGGGGTTCGCGTCCTCGCTGCAGGTGTCGGCCGCGGTCGGTGCGTTCCTGCTCGGCATCGCGATCTCGGGGGCGACGGCCCGCAACGCCGCCCAGGTGCTCGAGCCGCTCCGGGACCTCTTCGCGGCGATGTTCTTCGTCGTGTTCGGACTCAACACCGACCCGGCGACCGTTCCGCCGGTCCTCGGCTGGGCGGTGGCCCTCGCCGTCGTCACCACCGTGACGAAGGTCGGGACCGGTGTGTGGGCCGCGCGCCGCCAGGGGGTCGCGAGGATGGGCCAGGCCCGCGCCGGCGCCGCCCTCGTCGCCCGCGGCGAGTTCTCGATCGTGATCGCCGGGCTGGCGGTGTCGGCGGGCGCCGTCGACGGCGAGATCGCCGCACTCGCGACCGCGTACGTGCTGCTGATGGCCATCCTGGGACCGGTCGCCGCGCGCATCGTCGAACCGGTCGCCCGGTTCGTGGTGCCTCAGCTACGCCTCCGGCCGTCGGCTCAGGAGCCGACGGCCGGACGTGACGAACTGGGTGAGATCTGACCTAGTCGAGGTAGTCCCGCAGCACCTGCGAGCGCGACGGGTGCCGCAGCTTCGACATCGTCTTCGACTCGATCTGCCGGATCCGCTCACGGGTGACGCCGTAGACCTGGCCGATCTCGTCGAGGGTGCGCGGCTGACCGTCGGTCAGGCCGAACCGCAGCCGGACCACACCGGCCTCGCGCTCGGACAGCGTCTCGAGCACCGACTGCAGCTGATCCTGCAGCAGCGTGAACGAGACCGCGTCGACGGCCACGACGGCCTCGGAGTCCTCGATGAAGTCGCCGAGCTGGCTGTCGCCCTCGTCGCCGATGGTCTGGTCCAGGGAGATCGGCTCACGCGCGTACTGCTGGATCTCCAGCACCTTCTCCGGCGTGATGTCCATCTCCTTGGCGAGCTCCTCCGGGGTGGGCTCGCGGCCCAGGTCCTGGAGCAGCTCGCGCTGGATCCGGCCGAGCTTGTTGATGACCTCGACCATGTGCACCGGGATGCGGATGGTCCGGGCCTGGTCGGCCATCGCACGGGTGATCGCCTGCCGGATCCACCACGTCGCGTACGTGGAGAACTTGTAACCCTTGGTGTAGTCGAACTTCTCGACCGCGCGGATCAGGCCCAGGTTGCCTTCCTGGATCAGGTCCAGGAACGCCATGCCGCGGCCGGTGTAGCGCTTCGCGAGCGAGACGACCAGACGCAGGTTGGCCTCGAGCAGGTGGTTCTTCGCCCGGTTGCCGTCCCGGGTGATCCAGTTCATGTCGCGGCGCTGCGCGACCGGGAGCTTCTCGCCCTTCTCGGCGAACTGCTCCATCATGTGCGTCGCGTAGAGGCCGGCCTCGATGCGCTTGGCGAGCTCGACCTCCTCCTCGGCGTTGAGCAGCGCCACCTTGCCGATCTGCTTGAGGTAGGCGCGCACCGAGTCGGCGGACGCGGTCAGCTCGGCGTCCTTGCGGGCCTGCCGCAGCGCCTCGGACTCCTCCTCGTCCCAGACGAAGTCACCGGACGCCTTGTCCTTCTCGGACGGCTCCGCGGTGGTCTCCTCCTCGTCCTCGACGGTGACCTCCTCGACGACCTCGTCGGTCAGGTCGCCCTCGGGAACCTCGAGATCGCCGATGTCACCGTCGTCGAGGCCCTCGTCGACGGCGTCGGGGTCGGCGGCCTTGCTGGTCGCCTTCTTGGCGGGTGCCTTCTTGGCGGCGGCCTTCTTGGCCGGGGCCTTCTTGGCGGCCGCCTTCTTCGCGGGGGCCTTCTTGGCGGCCGCCTTCTTCGCGGGGGCCTTCTTCACCGCGGGAGCGGTACCGGTGACCGCCGATTCGGTCGCAGAGTCGGCAGTCGGACTGGTTTCGGTGGCGGCCACGTACGCCCTTTCGTGACGGAATCGTGCGGCGTCACGCCAGAGTGGTTTCCGGCGGAGAGGTCAGTTGAGTTCGGCCGGCTTGGACGTCGGCGTCACCATTGTAACTATCGCGGCGGAGAGCTACGTCTTGATGCTGGTCTCGGCCGCGAGAGCGGCCCCGACGATGCCCGCCTCGTTGAGCAGGGTGGCGGCCACGACCGGTGTCCGGTTCGTCAGGTGCGGAATCCACTTCTCGCTCTTGCGGCTGATGCCGCCACCGGCGATGAACAGGTCCGGCCACAGCAGGTCCTCGTAGCGGGTGAGCACCCGCGACACCTCCTTCGCCCACTCCCTGTACGACCAGCCCTTGCGTTCCTTGACCGCGGACGACGCCCGGTGCTCGGCCTCCTTGCCGTCCACCTCCATGTGCCCGAACTCGGTGTTCGGCAGCAGCACGCCGTGATTGAGGATCGCCGAACCGATCCCGGTGCCGAACGTCAGCAGGACGACGACGCCGTCGACGTCCTTGCCTGCCCCGTACCGGTCCTCGGCGACCCCCGCGGCGTCGGCGTCGTTCAGGACGACGACCGGCCGCCCGCCGAGCGCCTCCGCGAACAACGCGCGGGCGTCCGTCCCGATCCACGACGAGTCGATGTTGGCGGCGGTGCGGGCCACACCCGCGGTGACGACCGCCGGGAGTGTCACACCGACCGGTCCGTCCCAGCCGGCCTGCTCGACGATCTGCGCGACGGTCGCGGCGACCGCGGCCGGCGTCGCGGGATGCGGGGTGAGGATCTTGATCCGGTCGCCGATCAGCTGCCCGGTGTCCAGGTCGACGACGCCGCCCTTGACGCCGCTGCCGCCGACGTCGACGCCGAAGCCCCGGCGACCCCCGCCGGCGGGCGGGGTGACCGGGGTGCGGGGGCTCGACTCGTCCGATGTCCGTTCGACTGCCGATTCGGTCATGGCGGTCACGATAGTGGCTGCGCGCCCTGCACGGCGGGAACCCGTGAGGCACCATGAGGCGTGCCGTTCTCCGAGGATCATCCCGCTCTCCGCACCGCCCTCGACGCCGCGTCCCAGGTCCCCGCAGACGATCCGCGGGCGCTGCGCGCGGTGTCGGTGACGGTGGCGGTCGCGGCGGCCGCGCACGTGGCCACCCGACGGCCGCAGGTCTTCACCGCGGTCGGTTCGGAGTCGGCGGCGCGGGCCGTCACCACGAAGAGCACCCGCACCGACCCGGTGACCGTGGTCGACACCGAGACCGAGGAGTTGATCCGCGGTCGGCTGGCCGAACTGCGTCCCGGCGACGCCGTCCTCGGCGAGGAGGAGGGCGGCGACGACGGGACCGACGGGGTGCGCTGGATCGTCGACCCGATCGACGGGACCGTCAACTTCCTGTACGGGATCCCGGCCTACGCGATCTCGGTGGCCGCGCAGGTCGACGGGGTCTCGGTCGCCGGGACCGTCGTCGACGTCGCCGCCGGCGCCGTCTACACGGCCGCACGCGGGCACGGCGCGACGCGGCACGAGGCGGACGGCGCGGTCCACGCCCTGCGGTGCACCGACGTCACCGAGGTGTCGATGGCGCTGCTGGCGACCGGATTCGGGTACGCGCCGGCGCGGCGGCGGCGGCAGGGCGAACTGATCGCGGCGCTGCTGCCGCGGGTGCGGGACATCCGGCGGATCGGGTCGGCGGCACTGGACCTGTGCATGGTCGCGTCCGGTCGGGTCGACGCCCACTTCGAGCACGGGCTGAGCCCGTGGGACTGGGCGGCCGGCTCGCTGATCGCCGCGGAGGCGGGCGCCGTGGTGCGGGTGCCGTCGCCGCGCACCACGGCCGCCGACGGCGCGGTCGTGGTGGCCGCGGCTCCGGGTGTCGCGGCCGCGCTGGACGCGGTGCTGTCCGAGGTCGGTGCGCTGGACGCGATCCCGGAATGACCGGTCAGCAGTGGGTGGTGCGCGCCGCCTTCAGCAGTGCGATGTCGACGGGTGCGGCGCCCGCGCCGCCGCCGGGCGCGGTGTTCTTCAGGGACGCCAGCACCTCCTCGGCGTCGGTGTTGGGCTGGATCTTGCGGAAGTAGGTGCCCAGCGCGAGGTCGACGGTGTCGTCGGATCGGCCGTCCTCGATCAGCTCCGCGCAGGGCATCGCGAGCCACACCGCGCTGGCGGCGGCTCGGCCGTTCGTGCCGAACCTGATCTGGCCCTGGCACTGCATGTTCTGGTCGACGTAGACCGGGTCGTTGCCGGACTGCACGTCGGGGGCGGACGCGAAGCCGTAGTCGCTCATCTGGGACGCGACGTCGGCGGCCTGGCCGCGCTCGCCGTTCGCGTTGAACACCCGGACCCGGGTCGCGGCGAGCGGTGCCGGTTCGACGTCGAGGAGGGTGGTCGCCGGGACCGGCTCGCCGAGTGGCTGCGGCTCGGGGGAGCCCGGGTCCTGCGGACCGGACGCCGTCGGCGGGTTGCACACGACGGGCGCGGACAGTTCCTCCGGCTTCGTCAGGATCCGGAACCACACGCCGGCGCCGAGCACGGCCACCACCAGGATCAGGACGACCACCGGCGTGGCGCGCCGATACGGGAACGGCTTGCCGTCCGGGTCCGTGGACCGGCCCTCGGTGATCAGTGAAACCACGTTGCGTCCTGACCTCTCGGTGTTCGTCGGGTGCTGCTGGCTGCGCACAGCGTAGTGAACGCCTCGACGTGCCGAGCGACAGGACACGGTGCGGACCGTCGGAGGTGCCCGACACGGCGCCGGCCACCGAACGGCACGGCGGGAGACATCGGGTGACACGGCCGTGCACCTCGGGCGACACGCCCGGCGGTGAGGATGTCGGAAGAAGGCGGCGCGCACCCGGAATGTCTTGGTCGGCGCCGGTGTTTGTCTCGATTGCCGGACGGTTTTCGGGCCACAGCGAATTGGACCGCGACTTTTTCGCCGAGTTCGGCTATTGTCTGGCCGCCTGATCGTGACAGAACGACGGTCCGGGAGTGCTGCAAGTCGCGGAGAATGTGAGGGGAATCATATTTTCCGCCGCTAACTTCCGGGCACGATTTCACGTTTCGACGCGTTGTGCAGCGACGGGCGGCACGCCCACCGGGGCGTGGGGACGGGGACAGTTGACGAGAGAGGACGAGGGGTAGACGAAATGGCAACCGACTACGACGCACCGAGGCGTTCGGAATCCGACGAAGTGTCGGAGGACTCGCTCGAGGAGTTGAAGGCGCGGCGTAACGAGGCTCAGTCCGCGGTCGTCGACGTCGACGAGTCGGACACGGCGGAGTCGTTCGAGCTTCCGGGTGCCGACCTTTCCGGCGAGGAGCTGTCGGTTCGTGTGGTGCCCAAGCAGGCGGACGAGTTCACCTGCTCGAGCTGCTTCCTGGTGCATCACCGCAGCCGGCTGGCGAGCGACACCAACGGCGTGATGATCTGCATGGACTGCGCCGCCTGACGGCGGTGCACCACGGCCGTGCGGACCGCCGGGTCGAGCCGCGAGCTCGGCGGCGGTGCAGGCGGCCCCGGTCACGCCCGGAGCGTGGCCGCGGCCGTGCGGTGGACTGCGGTCCGGTCGCGGCGACGCGACCTCCGACACATCGACGCCCGAATACATCGACGCCCGTACCGGACCTGACGTGAGTCGGATCCGGCACGGGCGTTCGTCGTGTCCCGGGAATCAGGACCGGGTGGTGTTCCAGCCGAGTGCTGCGGCGAGGTCGTGGGGCCGGCGGGTGCTGACGAGCCAGTAGGGCGTCGGGTCGTCGGGGTCGTCGAGCACGATCAGCAGCATCGGTTTGATCCACGTCCGGTTCTGGACGAACGCGGCCGGGTCGAGCTGCCTGCCCAGCGCCGCCGACTTCGCCGACGGTGGCACGACCGCGACCCGCGAGATCACGTCCACCGGTAGATGGGCCCGGCCGACCCGCAGTTCACCGGGCGCCCCGGGCACGACCTCGACGCGCATCCGGCTCAACCAGACCAGGCCCCAGGCGGGCAGCGGCAACAGCAGGACGTAGGGCAGCCACGCGATCAGGCCGGGTGCGCCCATGTTCACCTCGGCGGCGAGCAGTCCGGCCACGACGAGACCGGCGGCCCACCACCACAACGGGACCCAGAGCCGCTCGGAGTAGCTCGGAGCCGCCGCCGGAACGGGGGCGTCGTCGGAGGTCGGTCGGTGGTTCCCAGGTTGAGGCTTCGCAGGCACGCATCCAGAGTAGTCTCGGTCCACGTGAGCGATCTTCCTGCCGTCGAGCTGATGCGACTCGACCCCGAAACACCACTGCCGCAACGCGCCCACGAGGGTGACGCCGGGGTCGACCTGTGCTCGACGGTCGACATCACCCTCGCGCCCGGCGAGCGTGCCCTCGTCGGTACCGGGATCGCGGTCGCTCTGCCGATCGGGATGGTGGGACTGGTGCACCCGCGGTCGGGGCTGGCGGCGAAGTCGGGCCTGTCGGTGGTGAACACGCCGGGCACGATCGACGCCGGTTACCGCGGGGAGATCAAGGTGTGTCTGATCAACCACGACACCCGCACCCCGATCGACATCCGGCGTGGCGACCGGATCGCGCAGCTGCTGGTCCAGCGCGTCGAACTGGTGACGTTCGTGGAGGTCGACACGCTCGACGACACCAGCCGGGGCGTCGCGGGGCACGGTTCGAGTGGCGGCCATGCCCTGCTGCACGCGGTGCCCGACGGCGGAGAGGCACGATGATGTTCGGACGCAAGAAGAAGGATTCCGAGCCGACCGAGAACCTGCCGGTGGAGGGCGCCGAGGGAACCCTCGACGAGCCGATCACCGACGAGTTCCCGGCGCTCGGCACCGAGGACCGCGGCCCCTACGACATCGACGACCTGGACGGCGCCGACCCGGCCGAGGGGGTCGCCGGTGGCCGGCTGGACCTGGGGTCGGTGCTGCTGCCGATGCCCGAGGGCGGCCAGATCCAGGTGGAGATGGCGCCGGACGGGTCGCCGCAGGCGGTGCACCTGGTCACCCAGCACGGTCGGATCACGGTCGCGGCCTACGCCGCACCGAAGTCGCCCGGCCAGTGGCGTGAGGTCACCTCCGATCTGTCGGAGTCGCTGCGCGCGGACGGTGCGCAGGTCAGTGTCGAGGGCGGTCCGTGGGGCCGGGAACTGCACGCGGTCACCCCGAACGCGGATCTGCGTTTCATCGGTGTCGACGGCTACCGCTGGATGATCCGCTGTGTCGTCGCCGGTCCGGCCGGGACGGCCGGGGTGGATTCGCCACTGGCCCAGGTCGCGCGGGAGGTGCTGCGCGACACCGTGGTCCGGCGCGGCGACGAACCGCATCCGGTGCGCACTCCGCTGCCGGTGGTCCTGCCGCAGATGCTGGCCGAGCAGTTGGTGGCGGCCCAGCAACAGCAGCTGCAGGCGCAGCAGCAGGCGGCCGAGCAGCAGCAGGCGGCCCAACAGCAGGCCGCGGCCGCCGCGGCGCTCGCCGCGCAGGAGCGCGACGCGACGCCGCCGGAGGACCGCCCCGGTGGCGGCGGGTCCGCGATGCAGCAGATCGACCGTCGGTAGCGGTCGGCCCAGGTCAGATCGGGTCGGCGGCCCGTCGCAGCGCGGCGAGGCTGACGCGGCCCAGGACCTCCGGGTCGGCGCCGATGTCGTCGAGGGTGACGGTGTCGATGGCGGCGTGCGGCAACACCCGCGACCACAGGGCGCCCACCTCGAGTGGATGCACGGCGTCGTCGACCGCCGCGCAGATCCCGACCGGGACCGCGGTGTGCGCCATCTCCTCCTCGGTCAGGCCGTGATAGGCCGCGGCTTCGTCGAGGGCGCGGGGCAGGTGCGGCCACTGCGACCGCCAGGACCGCTCGAGCTCGCCGCCAAGCCAGGCCGGTGACGTTTCGATCATCGCCCCGGTGACGGCGTCGAGTCCGTCCGCGCGAAGCCGGTTCGCGGTCAGGGACGCGCTGAGTGCGGCGGGCGCGTCGGTCGGATCGCCGGTCCACGCGGGCAGAGCGGCGAGCACCCCGGTCGCCCGCTCCGGGTGCCGGGTCGCCCACTGCAGCGCGACGGACGCACCGATCGAGATGCCGGCCGCCAGCACCGGTCCGTGGCTCTCCGCGGCGGCATTCAACGCGTCGACATAGCTCCCGACGACCCGCCTCGGGTCCGGTTCGACCGCGATGACGTGCACCCCGACCTGCGACAACGCGCCGGTGAACGCCCGTGCGGCGAAGTGTGCGTCGGATCCGGTCCCGGGGAGCGCCACCGCGACCGGTGGCAGCGTCAGCTGCGCCATACGTCGATAGTGCACGGTCGTTCGCCCGCGGTGTGAACCGGTCTGGTTGACCGGTTCGGCATTGGGTCTACAGTGGCGATCACAGGGACCTACAGTCCACCCAGACCTACAGCGGGAGCGAGGGATCGCTCCGAAACCTGCTCGGAGGAGCGCGCAATGGCACTCGCGGCCAACGGATATTTCCGACGACTGACCCGGCGACTGACCGAGGACATCGATCAGCTCGACGCCGAGGAGATGGCGGAGTCGTCGCAGGCGTCTGGAGCGCAGCGCGCCTGTGACTGTCAGCGCGGCGAAGAGGTGACGATGCTCGGTCGTCTCCGCAGCGTCGAGGCCTGTCCGAAGTCGTCGAACGCGACGGTTCAGGCGGAGTTCTTCGACGGCACCGACCCGGTGACGCTGGTGTGGATCGGTCGGCGCCGGATCCCGGGCATCGAACCGGGCACCCGCCTGAAGGTCCGCGGCAGGCTCGGCGACCGAAACGGTCAGAAGGTGATCTACAACCCGTACTACGAGCTGCTGGGCGACTGACAGCCGGTTGCACCGCGCCTCGGCTCGGATGTGGCACTCTCGTGTGGTGACGGACAGGCAGCAGCCCACGATTCTCGAACAGCTCGGCGGCATCAGCGGGCTGGTGTACTCGACGTTGCCGGTCCTCGTGTTCGTTCCGGTCAACGGATTCTTCGGGCTGACCGCCGCGATCTGGTCCGCTCTCGCGGTGGCCGCGGCGGTCCTGGTGTGGCGCCTGGTCGTGCGCGGCACCGTGCAGCCGGCCATCTCCGGCTTCCTGGGGGTCGCGGTGTGCGCGTTCATCGCGCACCGCACGGGCAGCGCCAAGGGCTACTTCCTGTTCGGCATCTACACGTCGTTGCTGTATGCGGGCGTGTTCGTGGTGTCGATCCTGGCGAGGTGGCCGCTGGTCGGCGTCGTGTGGGGATTCCTCAACGGCCACGGCAACAGCTGGCGGCGGTCGAAGGACGCGATCCGGGCGTACGACGTCGCGACCGCGGCGTGGGCGGTGGTGTTCGGCGCCCGGTACCTCGTGCAGTCGCAGCTCTACGACACCGACCACACCGGATGGCTGGCGGTGGCCCGGATCGGGATGGGCTGGCCGCTGACGGCGCTGGTGTTGCTGGTGACGGTGTGGGCGGTGCGCCGGGCGGACCGCGACGTGGACACCGACGCGCTCGACGCCGACGCGGCTCCGAAGGGGACCCCCGACACCCCGGACCCCGTGGACACCCCGGAGGTCGCGGAGGGCCCGGACGCTCCCGCGGCGGGCGCGCGCGACGGCGACACCGACGGCCGCCCGTAGGGCGGATCCGGGGGCGCGTTATCGAGTTGCGTGCGAATTGTGATCTCACCGGAATGTTTTGTCGTTCAATGAGATTAATTTGCGACAAAAGCATGCCCGAAATTGCGGTTTTGCTGTTTGCGGGGGTATTGCGCGGTGTGGGTGTATTTCGTGTCAGCGTGAAATGCGGGTGAATTGTCCGGGGTGCCGTCCGCGCCGGTGCGAGACCGCCGTCACCGGGGATCGGGGGCCTGCGACGCCAGGGTGCCCTCGAGCAGCTCGAGGGCCCGGATCGCGTAGCGCAGGTCGTCCGGCGCGGTCTCGACCATCGCCACCACCGCGCCGATCATCGCCCCGGCGAGCACCCGGACCCGGTCGTCGGGCGGCGTGCCCTGCCGCTCCGCGATCACGGCGGCGGCCATGTCGATGCTGCGGTACAGCTCGTCGGTGAACGCCGCTCGCAGCGCGGGGACGGCCAGTAGCAGCTGGTTGCGCGCCGTCTCGAGGTGGAGTTGCTCGGGGCTCATCGCCGCCAGTGTCGTCTCGAAGGCCTGACGGAACGCGGTGAGCGGGGGAACGTCGAGCGGTATCGCGGTGAGGGCGGCCAGCGTCGGGGCGTCCAGGTCGTCCGCGAGCACCACGCGCTCCTTGGTCGGGAAGTACCGGAAGAAGGTGCTCGGCGAGACCTCCGCCGCCTCCGCGATCTGCTCGACCGTGGTCGCGTCGTAGCCCCGCTCGGTGAACAGGCGCATCGCGGCCGCGCGGATCGCATCGCGGGTCCGTGCCTTCTTCCGCTCGCGCAGGCCCGGCGCCGTGACGCGCGCGGTCACGTCCCCAGCCTTTCCCGGTCGGGGTGGGCGTCGGCGGTGGGCGGCGCCGGTCGCAACGACAACGCGAGCGCCGCGACGACCGCGCAACCGGCGGACACCGCTGCGGTCACCCACAGCACGGTGTCGAGGCCGGAGACGAACGCGTCGGCGGCGGACCGCGCGAGCATCGGCAGGTTCAGCGTGCGGGCGATCTCGGTCGCCGCGGTCACCCCCTCGCGGGCGCGGGCGGCGAGTGGCTCGGGGAGGGGACCGGTGTCCAGATGAGCCCGATAGGTCGCGTTCAGGACGGTGCCCAGAACCGCGACACCGATCGTGCCACCGGCCTGGCGCAGCGCCTGCACGAGCGCGGACCCGGACCCGGCCCGGTCCTCGGACAGCGCCCCGACCGCGGCGGCCATCGCCGTCGGCAGCGCGAGCCCGAGCCCGGCACCCGCGAGTGTGAGCCATGTCGCGGTGACCGGATATCCGGTGTCGACACGCGTGACGGTGCCGATCACGGCAGCGGCGGCCAGCGTCGCGAACCCGAGCGCCGCCACCGCTCCCGGGCCGCACCGTCCGCTCAGGGCGTCGCCCGCGCGGGCGCCGGCCGCGAGTCCGGCGATCAGCGGCAGCAGCCTGACGCCGGTCGCGAGGGCGTCGTTGCCCTGGACCGACTGCAGCAGCTGCGGCAGCGCGAAGAACAACCCGAACATGACGAGGCTGATGGCCGTGGCCAGCGTTGCGCCCCAGGTGAATTCGCGGTTGCCGAACAGCGCCGGATCGATCAGCGGGTGGGTGGCGGTGCGCTGACGGACCGCGAACGCGGCGAGTGCGACAGTGCCCGCGGCGAGTGCGGCGAGGGTGGTCGCGTCCGTCCATCCCGACGTGCCCGCACGGGTCAGGCCGTAGGTGAGGGCGAGCAGTCCCAGGCTCGACAGCAGCGCGCCAGGCAGGTCGAACGGCAGCCGCTCGTGCGACCGGGACTCGGGAACCAGCACCGCGACCGCGACGAGGCCGAGGACAACCAGCGGGACGTTGATCAGGAACACCGACCCCCACCAGTAGCTGCGCAGCAGCCAGCCACCGACCAGGGGGCCGAGGGGCAGACCGATCGCGGTGGCCGTCACCCAGACCGACAGCGCCCGTGCCTGTTCGCGCTTGTCGGGGAACAGGACCGGCAGCACGGCCATCGACATCGGCATCATCACCGCGGCGGCGAAGCCGAGAATCGACCTCGCGGCGACCAGCCGTCCGGCGGTGTCGGCGTACGCACACGCAACCGACGCGAGACCGAACAGGGCCATCGCGGTGACCAGCAGTCGTTTGCGGCCGACGCGGTCGCCGATCGCGCCGGCGGGCAGCAGGACCGCGGCCATCACCAGCGTGTACGACGACGCGAACCACTGCAGCTGCTCGGTCCCGGCGTGCAGGTCGACGGCGAGGGTCGGCAGCGCCACGATCAGGATCGTGGTGTCGAGGCCGATCGTGAGCATCGCGACGGCGAGGGCGGCCAGGGCCCACCAGCGGCGACGGTACGGGGATGTGTTCGATGCGACGACCATGACAGTCACCTCGAAACGAGAGTTACGACGAACTGAGAGTAACTCTCACGATCGGTCCGCGACAAGGGTCGCGGACCGATCGGTCACCGCACGAGACCGACGGCTCCCCGCAGCTCGTCCTCGACCTCGACGGAGGCCACGAACACGAGTTCGTCGCCGCCCTCGATCGGGTCGTCGGGCTGCGGCACGATCACCCGCCCGCCGCGGATGATGGTCACCAGCGCCGCGTCCCGCGGCAGCTGCACCTTGCGCACCGGCTTGCCGGCCAGCGGTGTGTCCGGCGGCAGCGTGATCTCGACCAGGTTCGCCTCACCCTGACGGAACGTCATCAGCCGCACCAGGTCGCCGACCGAGACGGCCTCCTCGACGAGCGAGGCCAGCATCCGGGGCGTCGACACCGCGACGTCCACGCCCCAGGACTCGTCGAAGAGCCACTCGTTGCGGGGATCGTTGACGCGGGCCACGACACGGCGGACCGCGAACTCGGTCTTGGCGAGCAGGCTGACGACGATGTTGACCTTGTCGTCGCCGGTCGCGGCGATCACGACGTCGTACGACTCGAGCTTCGCGGCCTCGAGCAGGGCGAGCTCGCACGCGTCGGCGTGCACCCAGTGCGCGTCCGGAATGGCCTCCGGGTCGACGTGGTCGAGGTTGCGTTCGAGCAGCATCACATGGTGATCGCCGCGGACGAGCTCGCGGGCGATCGAGCGGCCGACGGCGCCGGCGCCGGCAATAGCGACTCTCATCGGGTCCATCCGATCGGGTTGGGGGAGACGGTGGTCGGTGCGGTGGCGGTCACGGGGCGCTCACTCGTCGGCGGGTGGTGCGGTGGCGCCGAGGGCGACGGCCTCGGCGACCGTGCCGGACACCGCGGCGATGTAGACCTGGTCGTCGGCCTGGATCACCGTCTTCGCGTTCGGCAGCAGCCCGGTGCCGAAGCGGATCAGGAACGCCACCCGGGAGTTCGTGAACTCCTCGAGTTCGGTGATCTTGTGCCCGACCCAGTCCTCGTGCAGGTCCAGTTCGGCGACCGCGACGGTGCCGGACGGGTCCCGCCACTTGGTGGTGTGCGACTCCCGCGTCAGGTGGTGCAGGAAGCGGTCCGTCGTCCACGGGACGGTCGCGACGGTCGGGATGCCGAGGCGTTCGTACACGGCAGCACGTTTGGCGTCGTAGATCCGCGCGACGACCCGGTTCACGCCGAAGGTCTCCCGGGCGACGCGGGCGGAGATGATGTTCGAGTTGTCGCCGGACGACACGGCCGCGAACGCCTCGGCCCGTTCGATTCCGGCCTTGATCAGAACGTCGCGGTCGAAGCCCATGCCCACGACCCGCCTGCCGGTGAACTCGGGATCGAGCCGGCGGAACGCATCGGGGTCCCGGTCGATGATCGCGACCTCGTGGCCGATCCGGGCCAGCCCGGCCGCGAGGGCCGATCCGACCCGGCCGCACCCCATCACGACTACGTACACGTGTGGCCTCCGCTTTCCAGACGCTGTCGCGGTTCGCCCCTCGCGCCACCGCTCCTCGATCCGAACCGTACCGCTCCCGCTGAGTGGGCGTCCGGATGCGTGCCGAATTGGCCGTCGTAGGTGGCGGATGGCGCTGTATCGGTTCCGACGGCTTACGCTTTGCCGGTGTCAAAGCTTTCGACCGCTGCGAAGCGGCTGTTGGTGGGTAGACCGTTCCGGAGCGACAAGCTGGGGCACACCCTGCTGCCCAAGCGGATCGCGCTGCCGGTCTTCGCGTCGGACGCGATGTCCTCGGTCGCGTACGCGCCCGAGGAGATCTTCCTGGTCCTGTCGGTCGCCGGCATCTCGGCCTACGCGTTCACGCCGTGGATCGGTCTGGCCGTCTGCCTGGTGATGGCGGTGGTCGTGGCCAGCTACCGGCAGAACGTGCACGCCTACCCGTCGGGCGGCGGCGACTACGAGGTCGCCACCACCAACCTGGGTCCGACGGCGGGGCTGACCGTCGGCAGCGCACTGATGGTCGACTACGTGCTCACGGTCGCCGTGTCGATCTCGTCCGCGGCGTCGAACATCGGCTCGGCAGTGCCGTTCGTGGCCACCCACAAGGTGCTGTTCGCGGTCGCCGCGATCGTCCTGCTCACCGCGATGAACCTGCGGGGCATCCGGGAATCGGGCACCGCGTTCGCGATCCCGACCTACGCGTTCATCGTCGGCATGTTCCTGATGCTCGGCTGGGGACTGTTCCGGGTCTTCCTGCTCGGCGACGACATCCAGGCCGAGTCCGCGGGCTTCGATTTGAAAGCCGAGGACTCGCATCTGTACGGGATCGCGTTCGCGTTCCTCATCGCCCGCGCCTTCTCGTCCGGGTGTGCCGCGCTGACCGGTGTCGAGGCGATCAGCAACGGCGTGCCCGCCTTCCGGAAGCCGAAGTCGCGCAATGCCGCGACCACCCTGCTGCTGCTCGGCGCGATCGCGATCGTGCTGCTGATGGGCATCATCGTGCTGGCCCAGAAGATCGGCGTGGTGATGGCGCACGACCCGGCCACCCAGTTGGTCGGGGCGCCGGAGGGCTACCAGCAGAAGACGCTGATCGCGCAGATCGCCGAGGCGGTGTTCTCCGGCTTCCCGGTCGGCTTCTACTTCATCGCGACCGTCACCGCGCTGATCCTGGTGCTCGCCGCGAACACCGCGTTCAACGGCTTCCCGGTGCTGGGCTCGATTCTCGCGCAGGACCGCTACCTGCCCCGGCAGCTGCACACCCGCGGCGACCGGCTCGCGTTCAGCAACGGCATCCTGTTCCTCTCGGGTGCCGCGATCGCGTTCGTCGTGTTCTTCGGTGCCGAGGTCACCAAGCTGATCCAGCTCTACATCGTCGGTGTGTTCGTCTCGTTCGTGCTGAGTCAGACCGGCATGATCCGGCACTGGACCCGGCACCTGAAGTCCGAAACCGATCCGGCCCAGCGCAGGCACATGCAGCGCTCGCGGGTCATCAACTCGATCGGCCTCGCGATGACCGGCGCGGTGCTGGTGATCGTGCTCATCACCAAGTTCGCCGCCGGTGCCTGGATCGCGATGGTCGCGATGGTGGCGATCTTCGTGGTGATGAAGTCGATCCGCAGGCACTACGACAGCGTCGCCGCCGAACTCGAGGAGCAGGAGTGGGACGGGGTGCTGCCGAGCCGCACCCATTCGATCGTCCTGGTCTCCAAGTTGCACATGCCGACGATGCGGGCGTTGGCGTACGCGCGCGCGACCCGGCCCGACACGCTCGAGGCGGTCACCGTCAACGTCGACGAACCCGACACCCGCGCGCTGGTGCGGGAGTGGGAGCGCAGCGACATCACGGTGCCGCTCAAGGTGATCGAGTCGCCGTACCGGGAGATCACGAAGCCGGTGCTGGACTACGTGCGCCGGGTGCGCCGCGACTCGCCCCGCGACGTGGTGACCGTGTTCATCCCCGAGTACGTGGTCGGGCACTGGTGGGAGCAGATCCTGCACAACCAGAGCGCGCTGCGGCTGAAGAGCCGGCTGCTGTTCCAGCCCGGCGTGATGGTGACGTCGGTGCCGTGGCAGCTGAACTCGTCGGAACGCGTCAAGCGCTACACGGTGCCCGCCGGCCCGGGCGGGACCCGGCGCGGGTTCGACGCGCCGGACGGCGGCGGTTCGCAGGGCAGCGGTTCGCAGGGCAGCGGTTCGCAGGGCGGCGGGGCGCAGGGCACCGGGGCGGAAGGCACCCGGTGAGCGAGGACTGGCACGGCAGGGAACTGGAGCTCCGGCTCGGCAACCCCGGTCACGGCGGGTTCTGTGTCGCCCGGCACGAGGGTCGGGTCGTGTTCGTCCGGCACGGTCTGCCGGGAGAACTGGTGCGCGCCACCGTCACCGAGGATCGCGGTGGCTCGTTCTGCCGCGCCGACGCCGTGGAGATCGTCGAGCCGTCCGCGGACCGGGTCGACCCGCTCTGCCCGATCTC
The DNA here is from genome assembly GCF_039540555.1 of Rhodococcus olei. Lineage (NCBI taxonomy): Bacteria > Bacillati > Actinomycetota > Actinomycetes > Mycobacteriales > Nocardiaceae > Rhodococcus > Rhodococcus olei. The sequence goes on from NZ_BAABFB010000029.1 coordinate 568,855, forward strand.
GGGACCCGGTGGCGCCGGCTGCTGTGATTTCTCCCACGCGACGCTGCCCGCGCAGCGGGCGATCAAGGCGTCGGTGGTCGCCGAACAGCTGCGGCGGCTCGCCGGGGTGGACCGCGACGTCGAGGTCGAGGACCTGCCCGGGACCGGGAACGGGACCGGGTGGCGCAGCCGCGTGCGGCTGGCGGTCGACGCCGACGGCCGGGCCGGGTTCCACGCCTACCGCAGTGACCGGGTCGTCCCGGATCTCCTGTGCCCCCAACCGGTTCCGGGGACCTACGCCGGGCTGACCGAACGGTCCTGGCGTCCGGGTGGCGAGCTGCAGGTCACGGTCGACGCCGACGGCGTGCGGCACGTCGTCGAGATCGAACCTGCCCACCTGACGCGGACCGGCAGACGCAGCCCGGGCCGGCGCGGAGCCACCGCCCGGCGGGCCGCCGTGTCGCGACCCCGGCGCGAGCACCCCGTGATCGGGGGCGGCCGGGCGGTGCAGCGGGTCGGCGACCGCGAATGGGAGCTGTCCGCCACCGGGTTCTGGCAGGCGCATCGCGGGGCCGCAGAGCGATACAGCGAGGTCGTCGCGGACTGGTCCGGGCTCGGCGTGGGGGACGTCGCTTGGGACCTGTACGGCGGTGTCGGCGTCTTCGCGGCCGCGCTCGCCGCGCAGGTGGGGGAGCGCGGTGCCGTGCTGTCGGTGGAGTCGGCGCGCGGTGCGGTCGACGACGGCCGCCGCGCGCTGGCGGACCTGCCGCAGGTGCGGCTGGAGGCGGCGCGCGTCGAGGCGGCGGTGTCCGGGTTGTCCGGACCGGTGACCACCGTGGTGCTGGACCCGCCGCGATCGGGTGCCGGCCGGGCGGTCGTCGAGTCGGTCGCGGCGGCGGGCCCGCGCACCGTCGTGCACATCGGATGCGACCCCGCCGCGTTCGGCCGCGACGTCGGCCTGTTCCTCGGACAGGGGTACCGGCTCGACGCGGTGCGCGCGTTCGATGCGTTCCCGCTCACCCACCACGTGGAGTGCATCGCCCGCCTGGTGCGGTGACCGCGCGGCTCCGGAGAACTTGATTGCACAATGCAACCAATATATAGTTGCATAACGCAAGCATATTAAAGTTCGCCTTTACCTAACCTGGGGGAGATCGTTTCGTGACCAACGCCGACATCACCGCTGGGCAGCAGGCGCCGACGGCGCAGCTGATGACGCACCGAGAGATCCTCGAAGTGCTCGCCGGCCTCCTCGCGGCCCTGTTCACCGCGCTGATCAGTTCCACGATCGTCTCGACTGCCCTGCCGACGATCATCGGTGACCTCAACGGCAGCCAGACCCAGTACGCGTGGGTGATCACCACGTCGCTGCTCGCCACCGCTGCCTCGACACCGATCTGGGGCAAGCTCTCGGACCTGTACAACAAGAAGGTTCTCGTCCAGAGCGCGATCGTCGTCTTCGTCGTCGGATCCGTGATCGCCGGCGCCTCGCAGAACGTGCCGGTCCTCCTCGGCGCCCGGGTGATCCAGGGTGTCGGGATGGGCGGCCTGACCGCGCTGGTCGTCGCGATCATCGGCACGATCATCCCGCCGCGCGACCGGGGCCGGTACTCCGGTTACATGGGCGCGGTGATGGCCGTGTCGATGGCCGGCGGCCCGGTCCTCGGCGGCGCCATCGCCGACGGCCTCGGCTGGCGGTGGTGCTTCTACGTGTGTGTCCCGCTGGCCGTGATCGCCCTGTTCCTGCTGCAGAAGACCCTGCACATCGACACCACCCGGGTCGACGGCGTGCGGATCGACTGGCTCGGCGCGACCCTGCTCACCGCGGGTGTCTCGGTGCTGCTGGTGTGGGTCTCCTTCGCCGGCAAGGCCACCTACTACGACTGGATCTCGACCGAGTCGGCGCTGATGGTCGGGGCCGGTCTGCTGCTGCTGATCGCGACCGTCGTCGTCGAGTCGAAGGCCTCGTCGCCGATCATCCCGCTGAAGATCGTCACCGAGCGGACCACGGCCCTGGCGATCATCGCGTCGGTCGCGGTCGGTGTCGGACTGTTCGGTGCCACCACCTTCCTGGGCCAGTACTTCCAGACCGCGCGCGGCTACTCGCCGACCGAGGCCGGTCTGCTGACCATCCCGATGGTGCTCGGCATGCTCACCGGTTCCGTCGGTTCCGGCCAGCTCATCACCCGGTTCGGCAAGTGGAAGGGATTCGTGGTCGGCGGCGCACTGCTGCAGGTCGCGGGATTCCTGATGCTGGGCACGATCGACCACGAGACGGCCATCTGGGTGATCGGCGTGATGATCGCGATCCTCGGACTCGGCACCGGCATGCTGATGCAGAACGTCGTCCTCGCCGTCCAGAACACCGTCAGCGTGCACAACGTCGGCGCGGCCAGCAGCGTCGTCGCGTTCTTCCGGACGTTCGGTGGCGCGATCGGCGTCTCGGTGCTCGGTTCGATTCTCGCCACCCGGGTCACCGACCTGACCGCGGCCGGTTTCGCGAAGCTGGGCATCGACACGCACACGCCCGGCGGCGGCGCGAACCTCAACCTGCAGGCACTGCCGGCTCCCGTGCAGGACGTGATCCGGGTCGCCTACGGCGACGCGACCGGACGGATCTTCCTGGTTGCGGCGGCGGTCGCGGTGATCACCGTGATCGCGGTGTGCCTGCTGCCCAACAAGCCGCTGCGCACCACGATCGACCTGAAGCCCTCCGCCGCGGACGAGGAGTACGCCAAGGTCTAGGCACACACGGACAGCGGCCCGGCCCCACACTCGGGGCCGGGCCGCTGTCCGCTGTGTGGCTCAGGTCCGGCGGTTGTAGAGCCGCATCGTGATCGGTCCGAAGAGCACCACGAACCCCACGCACCAGGCCAGAACGACCCCGAGCTGGGCGGCGGTGACGTCGCCTGCCATCAGTCCGCGGATCGCGGTGACGAGCTGGCTGATCGGGTTCACGTCGACGAACGCGCGCAGCCAGTTCGGCATCGTCGCGGGGTCGACGAAGATGTTGCTGGCGAACGTGAGCGGGAACAGGATGAACATCGACACGCCCATCACCGCCTGCTCGGTGCGCAGCAGCATCGCGAACATCGTCCAGACCCACGACATCGCGAACGAGAACAGCAGCAACAGGGCGACCGCGGCGACGACGCCGAGCACCCCGCCGGCCGGCCGGAATCCGAGCAACAGGCCGAGGACCATGACGATCACCGATGCGATCGTGTAGCGGGCCACGTCGCCGAGCAGTGCCCCGACCAGCGGTGCGGGCCGCCAGATCGGCAACGACCGGAACCGGTCGAACACGCCCTTCTCGATGTCCTTGTTCAGGGTCAGCCCGGTGTACATCGTGATCATCACGACCGTCTGCACCAGGATGCCCGGAATCAGGAACTGGACGTACGCCTCCGTGGATCCGGCGAGTGCGCCGCCGAACAGGTACGTGAACATCAGCGTGAACATGATCGGGAACATGGTCACGTCGAACAGCTGCTCGGGGACGTGCTTGATCTTCAGCAGCGCCCGCCAGCCGAACGACAGCGACGCCGCCACCGCACCCGCGCGCCGGGGGCGCGGGCCGGACGGCGCCAGCGCCTCGCCGACCGCCGTGGCCGGGGAGGCGGTGGTGACGGTGGTGGAGGTCATGACGGTGTCCCTTCCAGCGCGGTGTCGGTGTCGGCGGGCCGACCGGTGTGGCTGTCGGCGGGCCGACCGGTGTGGCTGTCGGCGGGCCGACCGGTGTGGCTGTCGGCGGGTTTGCCGGTGAGGGCGAGGAACACCTCGTCCAGGCTGGGCTGCCCGAGTGCGAAGGTGGTCACCGCGATCCCGGCGTCGTCGAGGGCGGCCAGGGCGCGGGCGACGCGGCCGTTGTCCTCGATGCGGGCGCTGAGCGCGGCGGGGTCGGGCTCGATCGTGACGTCGACACCGAGCACCCCGGCGAGGACGGTGGCGGCCTCACCGCGCCGCTCCGGGTCCGCGACGCGGACGTGCAGCGCACCGGACCCGACGGACGCCTTCAGTTCGCCGCTGGTGCCCTCCGCGATCACGCGGCCGCGGTCGATCACGGCGATCCGGTCGGCGAGCTGATCGGCCTCGTCCAGGTACTGGGTCGTCAACAGGACCGTGGTGCCGCCCGCGACCAGGGCGCGGACGATCTCCCACACCTGGTTGCGGCTGCGCGGATCGAGGCCGGTGGTCGGTTCGTCGAGGAAGATCAGCTCGGGGGTCACGATGATCGACGCCGCGATGTCCAGGCGCCGTCGCATGCCGCCGGAGAAGTTCTTCACCTGCCGTCCCGCGGCATCGGCGAGATCGAACGCGCCGAGCAGCTGCTCGGATCGGGCGCGGGCCGCGGAGCGGGAGAAGCCGTACAGCCGGGACAGCAACACGAGGTTCTCGGTGCCGGTCAGGTCCTCGTCCAGGGAGGCGAACTGTCCGGTCAGCGCGACCTTGCCGCGGACGGTGTCGCCCTCGCGGGCCACGTCGTGGCCGAGCACCCGCGCGGTGCCGCCGTCGATGTCGAGGAGGGTGGCGAGCATGCGGATCGTCGTCGTCTTCCCGGCACCGTTCGGGCCCAGGACGCCGTAGACGCCGCCGCGGGGCACGGCGAGGTCGACGCCGTCCACCGCGACGGTGGTGCCGAAGCGCTTGACGAGAGCGTTCGTTTCGATCGCGAGGTCGAGGGGCATGGGCTCCAGCCTGTCCGTTTCGGGTGGATCGGGCAACGGAATTACGAAAGAAAGCCGAGTGTCGGCGCCGGCGACCCGGCACCTCCGAGGCTGCGAATCGCGCTGTCGAGCTGGGCGTATGCACCTTGGGCGAGCCGGGTCACCAGCGCCAGCTTCAGGTCCGGTGCGGCGTCGGTCAGTTTCGCGAAGCGCTCCGGGCTCAGGACCGCGAGCCGGGTCGCGGTGTCGGCACGCACGTCGTTGAGGAACGTGCCGCCGATCAGGGTCGGCATCTCGCCGAACGTCATGCCGGGTGCCAGGGTCGTGATCCGGTGTTCGGTCCCGTCGGGTCCGGTCACGATCGTGCTGACCCGGCCGGACAGGATCAGCACGATGCCGACCGGGTCGTCGCCGCGCCGGACCACCGTGTGCCCTCCCGGCGCGTCGACGAGGTCGAGTTCGGCGGCGATGTGGTCGAACTGGGCGGCGGACAGGCCGGCGAGCAGGGGGTGGTCGGCCAGCGCGATCGCCGCCGGGATCCGTCCGCCGTCGCAGTGCCGGTCCAGCAGTTCGTCCTCGGCCCATTCGAGTGCGCGGTCGAGGTCGGCGAAGATGCGCTCGGAGCGGTCGACGCTCGACGCGGTGTGCCCGAGGTGACCGTCGGGGTCGACGAAGGTGCACCGGCACCCCCGCGCGGCCAGGTCCGTGCGCAGGTCGGCGAGCATCCGACGGGCTACGTCGCCGACCTCGTCGACGCGGCGCAGGTCCACGACGACCGCGTCCAGGTCGTCGGCGTGTTCCGCGACCGCCCGGACCGCGGATTCGGCACCGGAGAACAACAGGTCGCCGTGCAGTTCGTAGATCCGGGCGCGCCGGCCGACCCGGGCCAGCGTGTCGCGTTCGGCGGCGCTGCGGCGTTGTCGCGACGGTGCCCGGTCGACGGTGTGGGTGGAGCGGATCGCCGAGCGGGCGGCGCGACCGACGTGGAGGAAGTGCAGATCCAGCGTGCGGGACAGTTCCCGGCACGCCTGCACGCCGCGGGCACTGTTGCCGTGCGCGTCGAGGCGGGGCGAGTACACCGCGATGCCGATCTGTCCGGGCAGCACCGCCAGGACGCCGCCGCCGACCCCGCTCTTCGCCGGCAGCCCGACCTGCGTGATCCACTCGCCGGCCGCGTCGTACATGCCGCAGGACGTCATCACCGACAGCACCTGCTCGACGTGCTCGGGGGCCAGCGCTCGCCGGCCCGTGCGGGGGTGGGTGCCGTTGTTCGCGAGCGTCGCCGCGATCAGCGCGAGGTCCCGGCAGGTGACGTTGATCGAACACTGCCGGAAGTACAGGTCCACCGCCTCGTCCGGGTCGTCGGTGACGATGCCGAACGAGCGCAGCATGTGGCCGATGGCCCGGTTGCGGTGCCCGGTGCGCGCCTCGGACTCGTACACCCGCCGGTCGAGGCCCAGTTCGCGGCCCGCGTAGGTGGAGTAGCAGCGCCGGACCCGCTCGAACCGTTCGGCGGGGTCGTCGCCGGCGATGAGGGAGGCGGCGGTGATCGCGCCGGCGTTGATCATCGGGTTGCGGGGCCGTTCGGTGACCGGGTCGAGGCTGATCTCGTTGAACGGCTCCCCGGACGGCTCGACGTCGATCTTGGCCGCGACCGCGGCGGGCCCGCGGTCCGCGAGGGCCAGTCCGTAGGTCAGCGGTTTCGAGATCGACTGGATCGTGAACTCGGTGTCGGCGTCGCCCGTCTCGTACACGTGGCCGTCGGTCGTCGCCACGCACAACGCGAAGCCGTCCGGGCGCACCTGGGCCAGTTCGGGAATGTAGTCGGCCAGGGCTCCGTCCCGGTTGCCGCGGCAGCGGTCGTACACCTCGCCGATGATCGCGTCCACGACTGTGCGCATGGCGTCCAGGTTCTCACCCCCTGCGGCGGCCCGCGACCTGTGAACTGACTCACCGTGACCGGCATAATGAGCAGGCAGCGTGCCGTCCCGGCCGCGCCGGACGGTATGCCTGGCGATCGTCGGGAGTCGGGCTCCGTAGACTGGGCCGGTCGACCGGTCGGCGGTCGGCGGGTTTCGAGCACGTGCAGTTCTGCGGAGGGAGCGATCTCGTTGGGTGTTCTTTCTCGAGTCCAGACGCCCGGAGATCTTCGCGGTCTGACCCTCGCCGAGATGCGTGAACTCGCCGCGGAGATCCGCGGGTTCCTGGTGGAGAAGGTGGCGGCGACCGGCGGCCACCTGGGTCCGAATCTCGGTGTGGTGGAGTTGACGCTCGCCGTGCACCGGGTGTTCGACTCGCCGCGGGACGCGGTGCTGTTCGACACCGGGCATCAGGCCTACGTCCACAAGATCGTCACCGGCCGCAAGGACCGGTTCGACACGCTCCGCAAGCAGGGTGGCCTGTCCGGATACCCGTGTCGCGCGGAGTCGGAACACGACTGGGTCGAGTCGTCGCACGCGTCCGCCGCGTTGTCGTACGCGGACGGGCTGGCGAAGGCGTTCGAGCTGACCGGCCAGCACCGGCACGTGGTCGCGATCGTCGGCGACGGCGCGTTGACCGGCGGCATGTGCTGGGAGGCGCTGAACAACATCGCGGCGGGCAAGGACCGCTCGGTGGTCATCGTGGTCAACGACAACGGCCGCTCGTACGCGCCGACGATCGGCGGCCTCGCCGACCACCTCGCGGCGCTGCGGCTGCAGCCCGGCTACGAGCGGGTCCTGGACAACAGCCGCCGGATGGTCAAGAAGATGCCGTGGATCGGCCGGGCGGCGTACCAGCTGCTGCACGGGATGAAGGCCGGCATCAAGGACATGGTCAGCCCGCAGGTGATGTTCACCGACCTCGGCGTCAAGTACCTGGGACCGGTGGACGGGCACGACCAGGCGGCGATGGAGTCGGCGCTGCGCCGGGCCAAGGACTTCGGCGGGCCGGTGATCGTGCACGCCGTGACCCGCAAGGGGATGGGCTACGCGCCCGCCGAGAACCACAAGGCCGACCAGATGCACGCGACCGGCGTGATCGACCCGCGCACCGGGCGCTCGACCAGCACCCCGGTCCAGGACTGGACCTCGGTGTTCTCCGAGGAGCTGATCGCCCGGGCCGCCGACCGCGAGGACATCGTCGCGATCACCGCGGCGATGCCGGGCCCGACGGGTCTGGCGGCGTTCGGGGAACGCTATCCGCAGCGCACCTACGACGTCGGCATCGCCGAGCAGCACGCGGTGACGTCGGCGGCCGGTCTCGCACTGGGTGGCCTGCATCCGGTCGTCGCGGTCTACTCGACGTTCCTGAACCGGGCGTTCGACCAGTTGCTGATGGATGCGGCGCTCCTGAAGCAGCCGGTGACCCTGGTCCTGGACCGGGCCGGTGTCACGGGACCGGACGGCGCCAGCCACAACGGCATGTGGGACTTCTCGCTGCTCGGGATCGTGCCCGGGATGCGGGTCGCCGCCCCCCGCGACGCCGCGACCCTGCGCGAGGAGCTCGGTGAGGCGCTCGACGTCTCGGACGGGCCGACCGCGGTGCGGTTCCCGAAGGGTGCCGTCGGGGAGGACATTCCCGCGATCGAGCGGATCGACGGCGTGGACGTGCTCGCGATGCCGGAGCGGCGCGGGGGTGACGTCCTGATCGTCGCGGTCGGCCCGTTCGCGACGGTCGCGCTCGAGACCGCGAACCGGCTTGCCCAGCAAGGCATCTCGGCCGCGGTCGTCGACCCCCGGTGGGTACTGCCGGTGCCGCGACCGGTGGTGGAGCTCGGCCGCGACTTCCGGATGGTCGTCACCCTCGAGGACAGCGGTGTCCACGGCGGCATCGGGTCGAGCGTGTCCGCCGCCCTGCGGGCCGCGGACGTCGACACACCCGCCCGCGACGTCGGGGTTCCGCAGCGGTTCCTCGATCATGCGTCCCGTGATCAGGTGCTGGCCGACCTCGGGCTGACCGCCCAGGATCTCGCCCGGCAGATCACCGGCTGGGTGGCCGGACTCCGCTCCGAGGAGGACGCGCCGTCGGCCGCGGACACCGGGATCTCCCAGCAGGGGTGATCGGGTCGCGGCCGCGCGGGGGTCGCCGGCTCAGCCGGCGGCTTCGAGGGTGCGGCCGCGGGTCTCGGTGACGAACTTCCACACCACGAAGAACGACACCGCCGCCATCACCGCATAGCCGCCGTAGGTCACCGAGAGGTTCCAGTCCGCGAGGGCGGGGAAGGTCGCGGAGATCAGGAAGTTCGACACCCAGTTCGCGGCGGTGGCGACTCCGACCGCCGCGGCCCGCACCCGGTTCGGGAACATCTCGCTGATCAGCACCCACACCACCGGGCCCCACGAGAACGCGAAGAAGAACACGAACGTGTTGGCGGCGATCAGGGCGACGGTGCCGGAGGTGCCCTCGAGGGTGGCGACGGATTCGCCGATGTCGTTGGTGGTCACGACCGCCGAGCTGAAGCAGATCGCCGCGGTGGCCAGGGACACGGCCATCCCGACCGATCCGACCAGCAGCAGCGGCCGGCGCCCGATCCGGTCGATCACGGCGATCGCGACGAACGTGCCTGCGATGTTGACCAGTGCGCTGACGACGCTGATCAGCAGTGAGCGGTCCTCGCCGAAGCCGACCGCCTGCCACAGGGTCGACGAGTAGTAGAAGATCACGTTGATGCCGACGAACTGCTGCAGGGCGGCGAGCGCGATCCCCACCCAGACCAGCGGTGCGACGCCGAGCGGCTTCGAGAACAGCTGGCGCAGAGTCGTCTTGGTGCGGTGCTCGCGCAGCGATGCGCCGATCTCCGCCATCCGCACGGCCACGACCTCGTCGCCGCCGCCCTCGAGGTCCGCGAGGATCTCCCGGGCCTGGTCGGCGCGGCCGCGCAGGACGAGGAACCTCGGCGACTCGGGGATCGGGTAGGTCACGATCAGGTACAGCAGCGCGGGCACCGCCTCGAGCGCGAGCATCCACTGCCAGGCCTCGATGCCGAGCAGGTGTCCGCGGGCCCCGCCGGCCGCGGCGTTGAGGGCGTAGTTGACCAGCTGGGAGATCGCGATGCCGAGCACGATCGCCAGCTGGTACATCGACCCGAGCCGGCCGCGGATCGAGGCGGGGGAGATCTCCGCGATGTACGCCGGCGCGATCACCGACGCGAAGCCGACGGCGACGCCGCCGACGACCCGCCACGCCGTCAGGTCGTAGACGCTGAACGGGAACGCGGAGCCGAGCGCGCCGACGAAGAACAGCACGGCCGCGATCTGCATGACCCTGATCCGGCCGAGCCGGTCGGCGACGTCGCCGGCCAGCCAGGCCCCGAGTGCGGCGCCGAGCAGGGTCAGGGAGACGGTCAATCCCGTTCCGCCCGCGCCGATGTCGTACTTGTCCCGGATGGCGCCGACCGCGCCGTTGATCACGGCGGTGTCGTAACCGAAGAGGAATCCGCCGAGCGCCGCCGCGGCGGCGATCATCACGGCGCGCCCGACCGCGGCCCCGGTGGCCCCGGACCCCGTTCCGCCGAACGCGGTGTCGCTCGTGGCCATGTCGACCCCCTCGGGGCCCGGGTCGACGCCCCATTGCGTCGTGACACACCCGGGGCACTATGACGCTACTGCCAATCGGGCGGGCGCGCTCGCCGTCCCGCGGCCCGCCGCCCTCAGCCTGCAGACCGGGCGGCCGTGGACAATTCCGGCACGATCGTGTCGAGGACCCAGGGGATGCTGAGCACGTTGACGTTGCTCAGTCCGGAGATGACCCGCTGGTCGCTCATCAGTACCGCCGAGCCGCGGCCGACCGCCGACAGTTGCGCGACCGCGGGGTGGGTTGCGGCATCCGAGGCGGCGTCGACGAAGGCGACGACGACGTCGGCGTCGATGTCGCGCAGGTTCTCCAGGGAGATCGATCTGTAGAAGGTGCCCGCGCTGTTGTCGCGGGCGAGGGCCTCGACGCCGGGCGCGTTCACGAACCCGAGTTCGGTGAGTACCTGCACCCGCGGGTCGGTGGGCAGGTAGACGTTCGCCTCACCCGAGGCGGTGTCGAGGTTGACCACGGTGAGGGTCCTGCCGGCGAACTCGGGGTGCGCGGATGCGGTGTCGGACAGCGTCTTTCCGAGACCGTCCACCAGGGCCTGCGCCTCGGCGGGTTTGCCGACGGCGCGTCCGACGATGGTGGTCTGGTCCTGCCAGGTGGTCTGCCAGGCCTCGCCCGGGTAGGCGACGGTGGGCGCCAGCGCGCTGAGCTTGTCGTAGTACGCGCGATCGAACCCCTCGTAGGGTGCGAGGATCGCGTCCGGTGTCAGCGTCGCGATCGTCTCGATCGACGGCTCGCCGGACTGGGGGTGCTCGTAGAGGGTGGTGGTCTCGGCGTCGAAATACGGTTGCGCCCAAGGCATCACGCCGTTCGGGTCCGCTCCGTAGCTGTACTTCGGCTGGCCGACCGGCCTCAGGCCGAGGGCGTAGAGCACGTCCTGCGCGTTCCAGCCCATCGTGACCAGGCGCTGCGGCTCGCGGTCGATCGTGGTGGCGCCGAACGTGTTGGCGATGGTGACGGGGTAGGCGCCGTCCCCGTCGTCGGGGGTGTCGGAATCGGGGGCGCCGGTCGAGCATCCGACGGCGGCGGTGAGGGCGAGCGCGGCGACGGCCGCGCGAAGAAGACTGCGTTTCACGTTAGGTGAGGCTAGCCTATTTCATTCGCCGCCGGGGCGCCGTCGCCCGCGGGCGCCCGACCGCCCGGACGGGGACCGGCCGCAGACGACTCCGCGCCCCGGGCCGGTGCCCGGGGCGCGGAGTGTCGGACCGCTGATCGGTCCCGGTCCGGAGGAGTGATCCTGGTGCCGAGGCCCGGCTCAGCCGATGTTGCCGGACAGGTCGGGGATCATCCGGATGACCTGGTCCTCCCAGTTCTTCCAGTTGTGGACACCGGTCTGCGGGTAGTCGTAGTGGACGTTCCCGGCTCCGATGGAGGCCATCCGGACCTCGAACGCGCGGGTGTTGGCCAGCGCCAGCGCCTCCAGCGGCACCGACTGGACGACGCCGAGCGCGTCGCTGACGTCGCCCGGACCCGGGACCCCGCTGCCGGAGGCGATCCACAGCCGCGTGTCGTTCGCCTTCAGCATCGGCGCGAAGACGAACGGGTCCATCCGCAGCCACTGCGGCCCCCACGGCGGCGCCATCGCGTCGATGTTGAATCCGCCCGCGGAGACCATCGCGAGGCGAAGTGCCTCGCGCATGCCGGGTGCGGAGTTGTTGAGGAAGCCGGAGTACGACCCGGCGAAGCTGAACTGCTGCGGGTGGTAGGCGGCGAGCGTCAGTGCCGCGCTGCCGCCCATCGACAGGCCGAACACGCCGTTGCGGGTGGACCGGAACCCCTCCCGGGCGGCGAGCGCCCTCGGCAACTGCTGGGTCAGGAAGGTCTCCCACCGGTAGGTGTTGGCCTTGCCGTCGACGTCGCCCGCGGCATCCGAGCTGCCCAGCCCCGACGACCCGCCGGAGCTGCCCGTGGAGGACCCGAGCTCGCCCGGACCCCAGGTGCTCGGCGCGTTCCAGTCCGCGTAGAAGCTGGACTCCCCACCGACCGGCATCACGACGTTGATGTTCGCGCCGGTCAGCGCGTGGGCGACGTTGGTCTCGAGCTCCCAGCCGCTGAGGTCGTTGCGGGCGCGCATCCCGTCGAGTGCGTACACCACCCGGTCGGTGTTGCCGTCCGCGGCGCGGAAGATCCGGGACTTGATCGGACCCATGTCGCTGTCGACCCAGAAGTCGTACCCGAAATTCCTGTCGAAGGCGGCGTTCGCGACCCCGACCGGACCTGCTACCGACGCCCCGAGCGGCAGCAGGATCGCCATCGACATCACCATCGAGCGTGTGAGCCGCGGGAGCGATGTCCCGCCTCTCGGTCGTCTGACTCGCATCCTGTTCGGGCCTTTCGTCAGTGCGGCCGTGCACAGCCGCGATTACCGGGCTCGTGCACCCTATCGCGAATGGCGTGGTCACGGCCCCCCGAAACCCGCGTGTGCACCCCGCGCCGGTGCAGTCGACGGGTCGCTTGCCCGATCATTCCGCCAGGTCGAGGGCCCGAGGGCGGGGTGTGATCAGACGAAACGGGCGCGGCTCGGGAATTCCGTGCCGCGCCCGTTTCGGGGTGTGTTGGTCCGCGTCAGACGCTTGCCACGCCCGGCGCCAGGAACCGCGTGCCGTTCACGGCCTCGGAGGTTCCGGTGCGGTCGAGGTACGGCGTGATGCCGCCGTTCCAGAAGCCGAAGCCGCCGCCGAGGATCAGGCAGAGGTCGATGTCCTGGGCCGCCGCGACCACACCCTCGTCGAGCATGATCGCGATCTCCTCGGCCATCGCGCGACGGGTGCGCTCCAGCACCTCGTCGGCGGTCGACGCCCTGTCGCCCTGCGGCCACAGCGCGGCGACCTCGGGGTCGACGACCTGGCCCTCGGGTCCGTAGGTCCACACGCCGGGCTTGCGGGCCTCCACCAGTGCCTCGAGGCCGGGGGAGGAGACGAACCGCTTCGGGTAGGCGGCCTGCAGCGTCTCGCCGGTGTGCAGCGCGACGGCCGGTCCGACCAGCGCCAGCAGGGTGAACGGGCTCATCGGCATGCCGAGCGCGCCCACGGCGTTGTCGGCGACGTCGAAGGGCGTGCCCTCGTCGACGGCGGTCATGACCTCGCCGAGGGTGCGGGTGACGAGCCGGTTGAACACGAAACCGGGCTTGTCGCCGCACAGCACCGCGGACTTGCGGAGCGACTTCGCGGTCGCGAAAGCGGTTGCGAGAGTGGCGTCGTCGGTCTTCTCGCCCTTGATGATCTCGAGCAGCGGCAGCACCGCGACCGGGTTGAAGAAGTGGAAGCCCACGACCCGCTCCGGGTGCCGCAGGTCCGCGGCCATCTCGGTGATCGACAACGAGGAGGTGTTGGTCGCGAGGATGGTCTCGGGGGCGATGTGCTCCTCGAGCTCGGCGAACACCTTCTTCTTGACGTCCATGTTCTCGAAGACGGCCTCGATGACGAAGTCGGTCTTCGCGAACGCGGCCTTGTCCAGCGAGCCGGAGACCAGCGCCTTGAGCCGGTTGGCGCCGTCGGGGGACAGCCGGCCCTTGCCCTGCAGCTTGTCGATCTCGGTGTGGACGTAGCCGACACCCTTGTCGATGCGCTCCTGGTCGATGTCGGTGAGGATCACCGGCACCTTGAGCTGCTTGACGAACAGCAGCGCGAGCTGGCTGGCCATCAGGCCGGCACCGACGATGCCGACCCCGGAGATCGTGCGGGCCAGCGACTTGTCCGGCGCGCCTGCGGGCCGCTTGGCACGCCGGTTCACCAGGTCGAACGCGTACAGGCCTGCGCGCAGCTCGTCGGTCATCAGCAGGTCGGCGAGGGCCTCGTCCTCGGCGGCGAACCCGGCGTCGAGGGTGGCCGGGTCGGCGAGATCGACGTTGCGGGCGGCGTCGAGCAGTTCGACGGTGCGCACGGCGCCGGGGGCGTTGTTCTTGGTCTTGCCCGCGACGATCGCCTTCGCGCGGGCGACGGCCTCGTCCCAGCCGGCGCCGCGGTCGATCTCCGGGCGGGCGGGGACGATCTCGCCGGCCAGGACCTTCGCCGCCCAGGCGAGGGACTGCTCGAGGAAGTCGGCGGAGCCGAGGACCACGTCGGCGAGACCGAGCTTGGCGGCCTGCGCCGCGCCGATCACCTTGCCGTTGTTGAGCGGGTTCTCGACAGCGATCGTGACCGCGTTCGCGGGCCCGACGATGTTGGGCAGCAACTGGGTTCCGCCCCAGCCGGGCACCAGACCCAGCATCGCCTCGGGCAGGCCGAGAGCGGGCACGTTGTCGGCGTAGGTGCGGTAGTGGCAGTGCAGGCCGACCTCGAGTCCGCCGCCGAGCGCGAGGCCGTTGACGAAGCCGAACGTCGGGACGGCCGAGTCGCGCAGGCGACGGAACACCTTGTGGCCCAGGCGACCGAGCTCGAGGCCCTGCTCGCGGGAGGTGATCGACGGGACGCCCTTGAGGTCGGCGCCGGCCGCGAAGATGAACGGCTTGCCGGTGACGGCGATCGCGGCGGGGTTGGCGGCGAACGCCTCGTCGAGCGCGGCGTCGAACGCGAGCAGGCCGCGCGGGCCGAACGAGTTCGGCTTGGTGTGGTCGAAGCCGTTGTCGAGCGTGATCAGCGCGACCGGGCCCTCGATGCCGGGCACGGACACCAGCTTGGTGTAGGCGTTCGTGACGACCTCGTCGGCGAAAGCGGTTGTGATGTCGGTCATTTACTTGGCTCCCGCCTGGTAATCAGCGTGGTTGGGGTTCTCCCAGATGACGGTGCCGCCCATGCCCAGGCCGATGCACATCGTGGTCAGGCCGTAGCGGACGTCGGGGTTCTGCGCGAACTGGCGCGAGAGCTGCGTCATCAGGCGCACCCCGGAGGACGCGAGCGGGTGGCCGCACGCGATCGCCCCGCCCCACTGGTTGACACGCGGGTCGTCGTCGGCGATGCCGAAGTGCTCGAGGAACGCGAGCACCTGCACCGCGAACGCCTCGTTGATCTCGAACAGGCCGATGTCCTCGATCTTCAGGCCGGTGCGGGCGAGCAGCTTCTCGGTCGCCGGGACCGGGCCGATGCCCATGACCGCGGGGTCGACGCCCTGGAAGGCGAAGCCGACCATCCGCATGCCGACCGGCAGGCCGAGTTCGGCGGCGGTGTCCTCACCGGCGAGGATGCACGCGGTCGCACCGTCGTTCAGGCCGGCGGCGTTGCCTGCGGTGATCCGGCCGGCCGGCCGGAACGGGGTCTTCAGCGCGGCGAGGTCCTCGATCGTGGTGCCGGGACGCGGCGGCTCGTCCTCGGTGGCCAGGCCCCAGCCGTTCTCGGCGCGGGTCGCGACCGGGACGAGGGTGTCGGCGATGAAACCGGCCTTCTTCGCGGCGTCGTACCTGTTCTGCGACGCGACGGCGTACGCGTCGGTGCGGTCCTTGGTGATCGACGGGAACCGGTCGTGCAGGTTCTCGGCAGTGTTGCCCATCACGAGCGCGGACGGATCCACCAGCTTGTCGGCCAGGAACCGCGGGTTCGGGTCGGCGCCCTGGCCCATCGGGTGCCTGCCCATGTGCTCGACGCCGCCGGCGATCACCACGTCGTACTGGCCGAAACCGATGCCCGACGCGGTGGTGGTGACGGCGGTCATCGCGCCGGCGCACATGCGGTCGATCGCGAAGCCGGGCACGGTCTCGGGCAGCCCGGCGAGGATGGCGGAGGTGCGGCCGATGGTCAGGCCCTGGTCACCGGTCTGCGTGGTCGCGGCGATGGCGACCTCGTCGATGCGCTCGGCAGGCAGCTGCGGGTTGCGGCGCAGCAGCTCGCGGATCGCCTTGACGACCAGGTCGTCGGCGCGGGAGTCGGCGTAGATGCCCTTGGCCCCCGCCTTGCCGAAGGGGGTGCGGATGCCGTCGACGAAGACGACGCCCCGACCCTGCTGAGTGGATGGAGACACGCTGATTCCTCCTGGTGGAGATGCTCGCCACCGTGGTCGGGTGGTGAGGCTCGGGTTGCCCTGGTAGCGCGCGGCGCCGCTCGCTACCCGTCGGTAACTTACTCTACGTCAATACCTGGGGTACCGGCACGCGGGCGTGATCGCGGCACGCCAGGGCGGCGCGGAGGAGCCGGTCGCGGCATCCCTGCCGCGACCTCGGAGGCCGGTCGGTCGATCCGGACGCGCTCGCCTACCCGCCGAAGCGGTACTCGAGCACGTCCTCGCGGGCCACCAGGTCACCGTCGTCGGTGATCGTCAGTGCGTCCGAGTCGAGGACGTACTTCACCGACCCGTTCGTCGCGGTGAAACCGTCACCGGACCGCTTCGGGTCGTCGAGTTCGATCTCCGCGGTGTCGCTGGAGCCCTGCCCGATGTAGTAGTAGCGACCGACGCCGGCCTGGCACACCACGATCGCGGACTCCTCGGTACGGGCCACCGCGACCGCCGGGTTGGTGTGATTGCACCGCGGCCCGTCGCCGTCGGTGAACCCCTGCTCGTCGGCTCCCGAGACGTACCCGACGGTCCGTCCGGGTGCGCGGCCGGGCGGCACCTTCTTGCCGGAGGTGGGCGGCTGCGTGGTCGTCGGCGGGAGGGTCGGGCGCTGGGTGGTCGGGGCCGGCACGACGACCGTCTCGGTGTGCGTGGGCGGCGGAGCGGCATTCGAGGTCGCGACGGGTGCGCTCCCCGCCGTGTCGCCACTGTCGCCGAGGAGCCAGGCGGTGACCGCCGCGCCGGCGAGCGCGGCGGCGGCCGCGCCCGCGGCGACCGGAACCAGGAGGCGGCGCCGCGGCGGCGGCGGTGGCGGCGGCGCCGACGCGCCGACCGTCTCCGTCGGCAGCGGCGTCGCGAGGTGCGTTGTCGGAGAGGGTGTTCCGGGCGCGCCGGCGCGGGGCCCCTCGAGCGCGGACCGCGCCGCGGCGGCGAGTGCGGCACTGGACGGGAAACGGTCCGGTGGGTTCTTCGCGAGCGCTCGCGCGAGCACCGCGTCGAGTGCCGGCGGCAGATCGGGGCGGGCCGCCGTCACGCGGGGGGCGGGCAGGTTCAGGTGCGCATGCACCAGGTAGGCGGGGTCGGTGTCCGGGAACGGCGGATGCCCGATGAGCAAGTGGCACAGGGTGGCACCGAGCGCGTACTGGTCACTGCGCCCGTCGAGCGGCCGGCCCTCGATCTGTTCCGGCGACGCGTACTGCAGGCTCGCGACGACCGTGCCGGTCCGCGTGAGTGACGTCGATTCGAGGCCCTTCGCGATCCCGAAATCGGCGAGCAGTGCCCGTTCCGGCTCCCCGGCACGCGGCACGGTGAGCAGGATGTTCGCCGGTTTGACGTCGCGGTGCAGGACCCCGTGGGCGTGCGCGTGGTCCAGAGCGCGGGCGATGTCGCCGACGATGCGGACGGCGCGGTCCACCGGCATCGGCCCCTGCCTCAGCGGGGTCGCGGCATCGGTGCCGTCCACGTACTGCATCGAGATCCAGAGCTGCTCGGCACCGCCACGCGGATCGCGTTCCGCTCCGCGGTCGTAGACGGTGACGATGTTCGGGTGATCCAGCAGCGCCGCATGGTCGGCCTCGCGGAGAAAACGGTCCCGTCCCTGCGGGTCGCTGGTCAGCGCCGGATCGGGGAGCTTGAGCGCGACGAGGCGCGGCAGGCTGGGGTGCCTGGCGAGGTACACGCTGCCCATGCCGCCTGCGCCGAGGAGCCGCTCGATCCGGTATCCGGCGAAGAGACTGCCCGGCCGCAACTCTCGTGCGCTGATGCTCCACTCCTGCCCTGGTGCGTGATGTCCGCGTGAGCATATCGCCGCGCCCCCTCTCGTCGTCTCCGCCCACTGGACTCGGCGGAGCCGCCGACGGGCCGAACCGGATCGTCGCCCAACGCGCCGCAGCACGAGAAGCGCTCGATGATCTGCGGATTCCCGACGGCGCTCGTGTCGGTCACGACACCGGATGGCGGTGGAGGCGGGTCCATCGCTCACCTCACGGGCCCGGGTGCAGTCGGGTAGCGTCGCGTCATGCTGATCGAGGGGTCGATTGCACAGCCGTTGTCCGCATACCGGCCGGTCAAGCCGACTTCGTCGCCCACCTTCCCGGTGTACCACGATCTCGGCGCGACCCTCGCCGGGGTAGGGCAGCAGCCCGACCCGACTGTGGCGCACACCCTCGCGGTCGCGGCCGGCTACGCCTACTCGGACGCCGAGACGGTGGCGATGATGCTCGCGCGGATGGGCCTGGTGGACAATCACTGCCTGCGGGTGGAGATGTCCGTGGATGCGATGTTCATCAGGTCCACCGCCTTCCTGATCCAGAGCCGTGACGGCAGCGTCGTGATCCTGGCCTATCGCGGCACCACACCGACGGACCTGGTCAACTGGCTGATCGACGCCGACGTGCACCCCGACAGGATCGCCTTCCCGTTTCCGAAGACCGAGGCCGCGGATGCCGACGCGCATGCCGTCCATGCCGGGTTCTACCGCAACGTGCGCGCGACCCGGTTCGCGGTGGTCGCCGCGCTGCAGCGGGCGCTCGAGGGGCGCTCCGTCCTCGATGACGACGAGGGCGCGCCGATGGAGCCGATGGCGGGTCCGATGACCACGCTCTACCTCACCGGACACAGCCTGGGCGGAGCGATGGCCGCGCTCATGGCGGTGATGCTGTCGGTCGAGAAGGAGTACATCGAACTCTTCGAGCCGGTGTTCAAGGGTGCCTACACCTTCGGCGCACCGATGGTGGGCTCGCCGGGGTTCGCGGCGGCCTGCACCGCGAACGAGTTCCTCGACCGGAACGTGCTCCGCTACGTCTACCGGAAGGACGTGGTGCCGCACCTCCCGCCGACCGATTCCGACCACTTCGCGCACTTCGGGCGCGAATACCGCTGTGACCGCGGCGACGCGTGGCGGGACACCTCCGACGAGCCGATCACGCAGATGGGCGACGTCCTCGGGCTCATCGAGGCCCCGCTGGGCTTCGTGGCGAGCAGGTTCCGGCTCCTGCGGGGCCTGCCGTTCCGGTACTCGCTGGACGACCACGGCCCGCAGCACTACATCTCGGCCCTGACCCCGCGCTGGACACCCAACGAGTTCGGCGACGCCCATCTGATCCCGGCGACGTGATCCGATCGCGCACTCGACAACCCGGCCGCGGCGATTGATCGACTGGCGTGGGGGAATCCGCCGTCGCACGGCGCACGAACACCCTGGGAATCAGTACACGCCCGCGACCTCGATGCCGACGATCGCGGCTGCGGCGACGGTGGTCACGACACGAAATGAACTCGATGTCAGGCGGATTGACGGACGTGCGCCGACAATGGGGAGCGTCGGGCGGCCCGCCCGCGATCAGGATCGGTCAGTCCTACGGAAGGGGACGGTCATGTCCGAAACAACGTCGACCAAGCAGGGCTGGACGGAGGGGGTGTCGCTCGGGGCCGCCATCATCATGGTGACCGTCGGCATCATCCAGTTCTTCCAGGGAGTTGCCGCGGTCGCCAAGAACGAAGTGTTCGTGGTCGGCATCCAGTACGTCTACAAGTTCGACCTGACCACCTGGGGTTGGATCCACATCGTGCTCGGTGTGATCGTCGCGGCGGTCGGCTTCGCGCTGTTCACCGGCGCCGGGTGGGCGCGGGTGTCGGCGATCGTGGTCGCCGCGATCTCGATCATCGCGAACTTCCTCTGGATTCCCTACTACCCGTGGTGGTCGATCCTGATCATCGCCCTCGACGTCGTGGTGATCTGGGCGGTGTCGACCTGGAAGCCGGCCGCGGCCTGAGACGTCGCGCGATTGGGCCCGTCCCGCGTCATGGGGCGGGCCGAGTCGTCGGTCGTCCAGGTGTGGCCGGTTGCGTGTGCAACACGGTGCCCGCGTCAGACCAGCGCGCGGCCGGTGCGGATGCGCCAGCGCAGGTCCGCCATCAGGTAGTTGTAGGGGAACTGGCGCACGATCGAGGGCAGGAACCGGTTGACCGTGGCGATCACCGTCGTCAGCCGATCGAATCGGGTCTGGTCCCGGCTCGTCCAGGAATAGTGCATCTGGTCCCGGAACTCGTGCGGGAGAAACCCTTTCGTGATGAACAGGTTGAGCGGGCCGATCAGTTTCGCGACGATCGGGTGCGCGAAGCCGGCGCGGGCGATGACGTCGAGGTGGGCGCGCACGGCATCGTCGATCGACACCTTCTTCATCGCTTCGGTCCAGTACTCCTCGAACGCGTCGCGGTTCTCGGGCCACATCTCCTGCTTGACCTGGAGCGTGGTGCCGAACACCGCGCCGCGCTGGTAGTAGTACTCGCGCTCGGCGGGGGAGTACTCGCCGCGCAGGACGCGATGGGTGTCCTCGAAGCCGCGGTAGATGCACGCCGCGACCCACAGCTGCAACTCCGGATCGAACGCGTTGTACGTCACCGGGCTCCGGTCGGTGGAGCGGACCTGCGCGTGTGCCCGGTTGACGCCCCGGCGAAACAGCCGCTTCTCGTCCTCGGTGCCCATCGCCGCGACCGCGAGGTAGGCGAGGGTCGTGCGGCTGCGTTTGACGGGGTGGTCGAACAGGCGGCCCGACTCGACCTTGCTCTCCATCACGCCGTATCCGACACCCGGCCACGAGAGCTGCATGATGACGTTCGCCGCACCGGCCATCAGGGACACCCCGTCGACCTGAGCGAGCACCGGTCCGCCGTCGATCGGCCGATACGGGGCCGGTTCCGCTGTCGCGGACCCCGTGTCCGACACGTGACCGTCCTTCTCCGGTGCAACCGACATCTGCCCCTCCAGATCGCTCGTTCGGTCATCGCCCAACCAATCTGGATACGACTGTACTCACATATATGTGTGCGGTCCAGGGGTGGATGGAATGATGGTCGGCATGACGTCGTCGGCGCGGGTCTACGCGGGTGTCGAGGGTGATCGGCGACGTGCCGAGCGGCGCGCCCAGCTGATCGACGCCGGGCTCGACCTGCTCGGTGCGCCGGACGGCGAGCCGGCGCTGTCGGTGCGCGGGGTCTGCAAGCACGCCGGACTGGCGACCCGCTACTTCTACGAGTCCTTCACCGACCGTGACGCGCTGACCGTCGCCGTCTACGACCACGCCGTGGAGCGGATCGCGGCGACCACGCTCCGCGCGATCGCCGAGGCGCCACAGGCGGAGCGGGCGGTGGTGCGCGCCGCCGTCGCCACCATCGTCCGGGAGATCTCGGGGGACCCCAGGCTGGGGCGCCTGCTGTTCTCCGGTCCGGTGAATTCCGTTCTGGCCCACAAACGTCTGGAGTCGGCGCGGATGTTCGCCGGACTCACCACTGCACAGGCCGTCGACTTCTACGACCTACCCGCCGGTCCCGACGTCGACCTGGTCGCCCACTTCGTCGTCGGCGGTTTCGCGCAGATCCTCACCGCGTGGCTCGACGAGGTCCTCGAGATCGACCCCGACGCCCTCGTCGAGCGGTGCACGGACCTGATGCTGGCGGTGGCCGCCGCACGGTAGCGCTCAGCTGCCGCCGAGCGCGCGGGCGAGCACCGGTGCGGTCAGTTCCCGCTGCCACGACCGGGCGCCACCGTCGCGCAGCGTCGCCTCGACGAAGGTGAGCAATCCGTCCGGGTCGGAGCGTGGATGGTCGGCGGGGGTGAAATCCCAGCACAGCCTGCGCACCAGATCGGGGGTCAGCAGGTTCTCCACCGGGACGTGCACGCGCTCGCTCAGCGACGTCATCTGGGTGCGGGCCGAGGACAGACGTTCCGCGGCCTCGGGGAACTTGCGGGCCCAGCGGTTGGCGGGCGGCGGGCCGGTGAACGGCTGCGTCAGCGGGGGCAGCTGCGAGTCGGGCAGGGCGCGGGCCCGTTCGAGGGCCTGCAGCCACACTCGTGAGCTGCGCCGCTGGCGCGGCCCGCCGAACACCGGCAGCGAACGCAGCGCATCGATCGACTTCGGGTCGGCGCTCGCGGCCGCGACGATCGCCGAGTCGGGCAGCACCCGCCCGGGCGCGATGTCCCGCCTGCTCGCGATCTCGTCGCGGGTCTGCCACAACTCGCGCACGGCGGCGAGTTGGCGCGGGGACTTCAGCGAGTGGATCTGCGAGGTGCGGCGCCAGCGGTCGGGTTTCGGCTTCGGCGGTCCGGCAAGCCGGATGTGCTCGAACTCCTGTGTCGCCCAGTCGGTCTTGCCCTGCGATTCGAGTTCGGCCGCCATCGCGTCGCGCAGTTCGACCAGTACCTCGACGTCGAGGGCCGCGTAGTTCAGCCAGGATTCGGGCAGCGGCCGGCTCGACCAGTCCGCCGCCCCGTGCCCCTTCGTCAGCTCCAGCCCGAGCATGCGCTCGACGATCGCGGCCAGGCCGACCCGGTCGAATCCGGCCAGGCGTCCGGCGAGTTCGGTGTCGTACAGCGCGGCGGGGCGCAGACCGAGCTCGGCCAGGCCGGGCAGGTCCTGGTCGGCGGAGTGCAGCACCCACTCCAGTGGGTTGATCGCCTCCGCCAGCGGGCCGAGTTCGTCGGCCACCGGGATCGGGTCGACGAGGACGGTGCCGGCGCCCGCGCGCCGGAACTGCAGCAGGTACGCCCGATTCGAGTACCGGAACCCGGACGCGCGCTCCGCGTCGACGGCGAGGGGCCCGGTGCCTGCGGCCAGGCGCGCCGCCGCATCCGCGACCATCCGCGGCGAGTCGACGACCTCGGGCAGTCCGTCCACGGGTGCGAGGAGGGGGACCGCGGTGCGTGCGGGCGCGGGCCCGCTCGGCTCTGACATGGACAGTGACTTTACGGCGCCGTGCCCCGCCGGCGCCCGCAGGCGTCGCCGTGCGGGTGTGTCCGGCGGAGTTTCGGACGACCGTCCGCGGCATTTGCGCACGCAGAGGGCTCGGCTACGCTAGAACGCGTTTCAGTATTGGGTGTCGGACGGAGGAGACGGGTCATGGCGACGTGGGGGAGCATCGCACCGGTCGGCGCCCTGCCGCCGGGCCGCGACGTGGAGTTGCCCGGCCGGGGCAGCACCCACGTCATCGACTCCGGGCCGGCGACCGCGACCGGCAGGCCGACGCTGATCCTGCTGCACGCGCTGGCCTGCACCGGAGCGCTCACCTGGTATCCGGTGATCGACACGCTCGCCGCCAAGGGCCGGGTCGTGACGTTCGATCAGCGGTGGCACGGCCGCGGCATCCGTTCGGATCGCTTCACCCTCGAGGACTGCGCCGACGACGTCGCCGCGCTCGCCGACGTGCTGGAACTGGACCGGTTCGTCGTCGTCGGGTACTCGATGGGGTCGCTGGTCTCCCAGCTCGCGGCCCGCGCCCACCCGGACCGGGTGGCGGGAATGGTGCTGTGCGCGGGAACCACCGCGTTCAAGCGGACGCCTCGGGAGCGGATCGCGCTGGAGGCGCTGAACACGTCGATGGGCACACTGCGTCCGGGCGCGGGCCCGGTGCCGCCGCCCGCGGAGGCGGCGGGCGGCCGGGACCGCGAGTGGGCGCTGCGGGAGTTCCGCAGCACCGCACCCGGTGCCGTCGGTCGAGCGGTGGCCGAGGTGGGCAAGTTCGACTCCTCCGGATGGATCGCCGATCTCACCCTGCCCACCTCGGTCGTGGTCACCGCGAAGGACCAGATCATCCCGCCGCGTCGTCAGCGCTGGATGGCGCGCCAGGTCGCGGGAGCGTCGACCTACGAGGTGCGGGCCGGGCACGCCGCGTGCGTGCTCGAGTCGCGGGAGTTCACTGCGGGGCTGCTGCCCGCGGTCGCTTCCGTGACGTCGCGCGTGCGGCCTTGACGAGTTCGTCGAGCGCGGGCCCGAATGCGTCCGCCAGGTCCCACAGGTGGGGTGCGAGCTCACGGCACGAGACGAGCCCGACGTTCAGCGTGCCGTCCAGCGACATGACCGTCACGTTCAGCCCGTTGCCGTGGAAGATCGGCCCGAGCGGGTACATCGCGGAGATCCGCGCACCCAGGAAGTACAGCGGCATCGGCGGACCCGGCACGTTCGAGACGATCAGGTTGGTCACCACCGGGTGACGGTCGGCCAGCCGCAGCGACGAGTAGGCCCGCATGACACCGCCGAACAGGGTCGGCGCCGCGAACTGCGACCAGTCCTGCAGCAGCGTCGCGCCGAGGGAAGCGTTGTGCGACTTGACCATCGTGTTGTGCGTGTTGGCCTGCTGGAGGCGCTCGACCGGATCGGCGATCTGGGTGCCCAGCTGCGTGAACATGCCGGAGATCTGGTTGGTGCCCGGGCGGTCGGAGGTGTCGTGCACGGACACCGGCACCATCGCGACCAGCGAGCTGTCGGGCAGTTCGTCGCGGCCGTCGAGGTAGCGGCGCAGGGCCCCGCCGACCATGGCCAGCACGACGTCGTTGACCTTGACGTCGAAGGTGTTCTTGACCAGCTTGACCTTGTCGAGGTCGAGCTGGGTCCAGGCCAGGGTGCGGTGCCCTGTGATCGCACCGTTCAGCGAGGTGCGGGGTGCGGTGAACGGGGCCGGCATCGCCTCGCCGCGCCGTGCCCGCCGGATCCACTTCGGGAGCACCGTGACACTCGCGGGCAGCGCCTGCACCATCTTCAACGGCCGCGTCGCGAAGCCGACGAGCCCACTGACCGCCAGGTCGACCGTGCTGCCCCGCCCGGCCTCACGCTGGTCGGGATCGGGTTCGGGGCGCGGTGCGTCCGGTGTCAGGCTGCACAGCTGCGCCATCATGCCCGCGCCCGTCACCCCGTCGACGTTGGCGTGGTGCATCTTCGACATCACCGCGACCGAACCGTCGTCGAGCCCCTCGATCACCCACATCTCCCACAGGGGGATCGTGCGGTCCATCTGCTGGCTGGCGATGTGTCCGCACAGCTCCTCGAGTTCGACGCGCCCGCCGGGCGCGGGCACCGCGACCCGGTGCAGATGCCGGTCGATGTCGAAGTCGCTGTCCTCCACCCAGGCCGGATGGTCGAGGTTCAGCGGGGAATCGAACAGTTTGCGCCGGAACCCCGGCATGCCCCGGATCCGGGCGGACAGTTCGGCTTTCAGGGCGGGATAGCTGTAGCCCCCTGGGATCGTCGAGACGTCAAGGACGATCAGTCCGCACACATGCAGCAACTGTGTGGGAGTCTCGAGGTAGAGGAAGGTGGAATCCAGACCGCTCAGTCTCTCCATGTGTCTCATGCTAGAACCTGTTCTAAAATGTGTGACGGCGAAACAAGTCTCGATATCGCATCGTTGCACGTGAAAGGCGTCACATGACGAAGTCCTTCCTGGTCAGGCAGGTGTTCAACGCTGCGGCCGCGGTCAACGCCCTGCGGCCGGTGCCCGGTATGCCCACTTCTGTTCCCGCCTTCCTCTCGGGGTGGCTCACCTCCGAGCTCGCGCCCCAACTCCTGGCGGCCACGATCGTCGACGCGGGCGTGCACACCGCCCGCTACGGCGTCCGGTCCCGCACCGACCGGATCGGCCTCGCGTTGGCGGCGGCAGCGTCGGCCGGGCTGACGGCGAACATCGTCGCGGGCCGCCGCGCCGGCGCCGAGATGGCCGCCGCGCTCGCCGAGATCGGCGTCACCGACCCGGCGTCGGGCGCACCGCTCGACTGGCGGTCCGCGGCCCGGCCGTTCGACTTCCGGCGCCCCGAGGTGCGCCGGGTGCGCAACCTCGCCTACGCGCCCGGCGGCACCCGCTTCCACGCGGACGTGTACCACCATCGCGACACCCCGGCCGGCGCCCCGATGCTCCTGCAGATCCACGGCGGCGGCTGGGTGATCGGGAACAAGGACCAGCAGGGCCTGCCGCTGATGGTCGAGATGGCGTCCCGCGGCTGGGTGTGCGCGGCGGTGAACTACCCGCTCTCCCCGAAGGCGGTATGGCCCGAACACCTGATCGCACTCAAGCGCGCGGTGCGCTGGATGCGTGAGGAGCGCCCCCGCTTCGGCGCCGATCCCGACTTCCTCGCGGTGACCGGTGGATCCGCGGGTGGCCATCTGGCGGCGATGGTCGCGCTCACCGCGAACGACCCGGCACTGCAGCCGGGATTCGAGGAGGTCGACACCTCGGTCCAGGCCTGCGTCCCGTTCTACGGCGCCTACGATTTCGCCGGCGAATCCGGGATCAAGGCCGTTCGGCAACGTGTCGAAAGCGCGTTGAGCGAGATGATCCTCGGCAAGGATGCCCCCTTCCCGGAGGCATACCTGGCCGCGTCACCGCTGGCGAAGGTGCATGCCGAGGCCCCGCCGTTCCTGGTGATCCACGGCACCAACGACTCGCTGATCCCGGTCGCCGAGGCCCGGGACTTCGTGCGCCGGCTGCGGGCCGTGGCCGGCAACCCGGTCGGGTACGCCGAACTGCGGGGTGCGCAGCACGCGTTCGACATCTTCCACTCGATTCGCACCGACCAGGTGATCCGCGGTGTCGCGGCGTTCCTCGGGTCGGTGCGGGCGGGGGCCCTGGCGGAGGATGCCGTCCCGGTCAGCGGCCGAGCGATGTGACGCCGGCCGGCGGCAGCCCGGCCGCGGCGGCGAGGACGTCGCAGAACGCCTCGACGTGGGGGGCGAGCGCGGTGGTCGCGGCCGTCCACGACGCCCGCAGCTCCAGTTGGTGCGCGTGCGGCGGGCCGGCGATGTCGCCGTAGCGGACGGAACTGGTCGCGGTGACCGTGCCACCGAGTGCGGTCACCTGCTCGTGGTGCGCGTCGAGCGCATCGACCAACCAGCTCCACGCCACCTCCGGCAGCAGCGGATCGGCGGCCAGGTCGGCCTCCAGGTCGGCCTGGATGTACGCGACCAGGCGCATCGTGCCGTTCCAGGCCTCGTCCCCCGCGGGGTCGTAGAGCAGGATCAGCCGTCCGAACGCGTCGCCCTCGCTCTGCTCGGAGATGCCGTCGGTGTCCGGATGCCGAACCTCGGCGCCGATCGCGTAGCTGTACGGAGCCAGCCGTTGCGGCGGCCGGATCGGACCGATCTCGATCTGCGGATGGACCGATGCCGAGTGCATCGAGTCGACGGCGCTGCGGAACGGCGCTGGCTCGGCGTTGGATCCGGACATGGTCACAGTCCGGACGGTAGACCGCCGCCCATCGTCCGCGCGGGAGGCGCGCCGGATCCACCCCCCTTGTCCCGGCGGTGGGGGCGGCGAAAGATTGGAGCCGCAGTGGTCGCGGCCGCGGGCCGTCGGCGTCCGCCGGCGGTGGACAGCGACGGGTCGGCCACCGTGCGGGTTTCACCCTGACGGCGAAACGCCGTCACGGAGGAGGCACCTGATGTTCATGCAAGTCATCCAGGGCAGGGTCGCGGACGAGCCGCGATTACGCCGATGCATGGATCGCTGGCGGGACGAGCTGCGACCGGGGGCCACGGGCTACCTCGGGTCGACCTCGGGCACGCGCCCGGACGGCACGTTCATCGCGCTGGTGCGGTTCGAATCGGAGGAGGCGGCCCGCCGCAACAGCGAGCGACCGGAACAGGGCGAGTGGTGGGCCGAGACCGAGCAGTGCTTCGAGGGCCCGGTCACGTTCATGGACTGTGCGGACGCGACCGAGTGGCTGGGGGGCGGCTCGGACGACGCCGGGTTCGTGCAGGTCCTCGAGGGGCACACCACGGACGCGCCCCGGCTGCGTGAGCTGATGATCGAGGCCGGCGACAAGCTGCCCGCGGTCCGGCCGGAGATCATCGGCGGCACGTTCGCGTCCGCAACCGACGGCGGGTACGTGGAGGCCGTCTACTACACGACCGAGTCCGAGGCGCGCGCACACGAGCACATCACGGTGCCCGACGACCTGCGTTCGCTGTTCGACGAGGAACGCCCGCTGATGGGTGAGATCGACTACTACGACCTTCGCGAGCCGATGCTCGTGTCGTCCGACCGGTAGGGGATCGCGCGTCGCCCGGCGAGGTCCGCGCCGGGCGACGCGGCCGTCTTGGGTGTCGAGCTCGCCCGTCTGGCAGCATGGCCACCGGTAGGACGAACCGGGCGACGAGCGTTGGGACACATGAGCGATCTGGAAGACACGAATTCGGCGATGACCACCGGCGCGCGGTACCCGTACCGCAGGCGCCTGACCGACGCGCCGCTGCTGGCGGCCGCGACCGGCCGCCGGCCGTCCCATCGCCCGGTGTGGTTCATGCGCCAGGCCGGACGGTCCCTGCCGGAGTACCGGGAGATCCGCGCCGGGATCGGGATGCTCGAATCCTGCTTCAACCCCGAGCTGGTCTGCGAGATCACGATGCAGCCGGTCCGCAGGCACAAGGTCGACGCCGCGATCCTGTTCTCCGACATCGTGGTTCCGCTCAAGGCCGCCGGCGTCGACCTCGACATCGTCGCGGGCACCGGTCCGGTGGTGGCGAACCCGGTGCGCACCGCCGCCGATGTCGCCGCGCTGCCCCGACTGCGGCCCGAGGAGGTCGGCGCGGTCACCGAGGCGATCTCCCTGCTCACCACCGAACTCGGCGGCACTCCGTTGATCGGTTTCGCGGGTGCCCCGTTCACGCTGGCGTCGTACCTGGTCGAAGGCGGTCCGAGCCGTAACCACGAACGCACCAAGGCGCTGATGCACTCGGACCCGAAGGTCTGGCACGCCCTGCTCGGCGCCCTCGCGGACACGACGATCGCGTTCCTGAAGGCCCAGCTCCACGCCGGGGTCGACGCGATCCAGCTCTTCGACTCGTGGGCCGGTGCGCTGTCCGAGGCCGACTACCGCACGTTCGTGCTGCCGCACTCGCAGCGGGTGTTCGCCGAGGTCGCGGAGGCCGCGGTCCCGCGGATCCACTTCGGAGTCGGCACCGGGGAACTGCTCGGTGTGATGGGTGAGGCGGGTGCCGACGTCGTCGGCGTCGACTGGCGGGTCCCGCTCGACGAGGCCGGTCGCCGGGTCGGGCCCGGCAAGGGGCTGCAGGGCAACCTCGACCCCGCCGTCCTGTTCGCGGGCTGGCCGGCGATCGAGCGGGAGGTCCGCCGGATCGCCGGCGAGGCCGACCGGGCGGTCGCCGCCGGCGCGACCGGGCACATCTTCAACCTGGGGCACGGGGTGCTCCCGGACACCGATCCCGCGGTGCTCACCGACGTCGTGGAGCTGGTGCATTCGCTGTGACCACGATCGCGGTCGTCGGTGGCGGCATCTCCGGGCTCGTCGCCGCGTACCGGCTGCGCACCCGGCTCGGACCGGACGCCCGGATCGTGGTGCTCGAGGAGTCGGGGCGGTTCGGCGGGAAGCTGCGCACCGTTCCGATCGCGGACGGGCCGGTCGACGTCGGGGCCGAGGCGTTCATCGCGCGCCGGCCCGAGGTGCCTGCACTGCTCGCCGAACTCGGGCTGACCGATCAGGTCGAGAACCCGTCGTCGGCACGGCCGCTGATCTGGGCGGGCGGCCGGCTGCATCCGCTGCCCGCGGGCACGCTGATGGGCATTCCGGCGACGTCGGGGTCGCTCGCCGGACTCGTCGACGTCGACACCGTCGCACGGATCGACGCCGAACCGAGTGTGCCGCTGCACTGGGACCGTGGCGCCGACGTCTCGGTCGCCGCGCTCGTCGGATCGCGGTTCGGCGAGCAGGTGGTGCGCCGGTCCGTGGACCCGCTGCTCGGCGGCGTCTACTCCGGGCTGGCCGACACCGCGAGCGTCCGGGCCACGGTTCCGGCGCTGGCCGCGGCCCTCGACGCGGGCGCCACGAGCCTCACCGAGGCGGTCGGGCGGGCGCTGCCGCCGCCCTCGGACGCCCCGGTGTTCGGGACACTGCGCGGTGGCTACGGGGTCCTGCTGGACGCGCTCGCGGCGGCATCGGGTGCCGAGTTCCACGCGCACACCGCCGGGGCGTCGTTGCGGCGCTCCGGGTGCCGCTGGGAGGTCGACCCGGTCGGCGAGGTCGACGGCGTGATCGTCGCGGTGCCCGCGGACCGGGCCGCGACACTGCTCGCCGAGGCGGTGCCCGCGGCGGCCACGCAGGCGGGCCGGATCCCGCTCGCGTCGTCGGTCGTCGTCGCGCTCGCACTCCCGAAGGAGGCGGCACTGCCGGACAATTCGGGGATCCTCGTGGCCACCGGCGAGGATCTCGCGGCCAAGGCGTTCACCCTCTCGGCGCGCAAGTGGCCCCACCTCGGTGCCCGCGAGGTCACCCTCGCCCGGGCCTCGTTCGGACGATTCGGTGACGCCGCGATCGTCGACGCCGACGACGACCAGCTGATCACCCTCGCCCGCGCGGACCTCGCGACCGTCAGCGGAGTCACCGATCAGCCGGTTGCCGCGGTCGTCCAGCGCTGGCACGGCGGCCTGCCGCAGTACCGTGCCGGACACCTGGAGATCGTCGCGGAGCTCGAGGCGGCGATCGCGGGAGTCGACGGTCTCGAGGTCGCGGGCGCGATGCTGCACGGGGTCGGCGTTCCGGCCTGCGTGCAGTCCGCGACGACGGCGGCGACACGCCTGCTGGCGACGGTGGCAGGATAGGGCCATGGCACGCCTCGATTACGACAAACTCAACTCCACCCTGCGGTACGCGATGTTCTCCGTGTTCCAGGTCCAGCCCGGCGCCCTCGACGAGGACCGCAGCAAGGCGATCGCCGACGCCCAGTCGTTCTTCGCGTCCTTCGAGGGCACCGACGTCGTGGTGCGCGGGATCTACGACGTCGCCGGTCTGCGGGCGGACGCCGACTTCATGATCTGGTACCACGCCGAGCGGATCGAGGACCTGCAGAAGCTCTACGCGGACTTCCGGCGCAGCACGATCCTCGGCCGGGCCAGCGCACCGGTGTGGTCGAACGCGTGCCTGCACCGTCCCGCGGAGTTCAACAAGAGCCACCTGCCCGCGTTCGTCGCCGGCGAGGAGCCGGGCGACTACATCTGCGTCTACCCGTTCGTGCGCTCCTACGAGTGGTACCTGCTGCCGGACGCCGACCGCCGCAAGATGCTCGCCGACCACGGCAAGGAGGCCCGCGACTATCCGGACGTGCGCGCCAACACCGTGCCCGCGTTCGCGCTCGGCGACTACGAGTGGATCCTGGCTTTCGAGGCCCCGGCGATGGACCGCATCGTCGACCTGATGCGTGACCTGCGCGCCACCGAGGCCCGCCTGCACGTCCGCGAGGAGACGCCGTTCTTCTCCGGGCCCCGCGTCACGATCGAGCAGCTGGTCAACGCGCTGCCCTGACCGTCGACCGCCGGGAGGCGGCGTCCGGACCGTGGTCACGGCCGCCGCCTCCCAGCGGACTGCACCCTCCCGCACCGGCGTCGATGCCGGCGGTGCGGTCGAGAATCGAACCCCTGCCCCGGGCCGCGTGCTGTGCGAAGATGAAGTCCTTGTGTGCCCTGGGTATGACGATCGGATGATCTGCGGGGCGGAGCGCGGGTTCCGCCTCTCGTATCGCCGGGTTCGGATCCGGTCGCACCGTCGCCGTTCGGGAACCGCGTGCGGACAGGAACCGCCGTGACGCCGGCCGACATCCCGGACCGCGCCACCGACACCTCTGCGGGCGTGCGCTTCCCGCTGTCCTCGGCGCAGCGGGCGACCTGGTTCGCGCAGCAACGCCGGCCTGCGGTACCGATCTCGATCGCGCAGTACGTGGAGTTGCGCGGCGACGTCGACGTCGACGTGTTGCGACGGGAAACCGGTGTGGTCGCGCGCGAGTTCCAGTCGCCGCTGCTCAGGGTGGTCGAGGAGAACGGCGAGCCGCTCCAGTACGTCGATCTCGCGACCGACCTTCCCCTGCCCGTCATCGACTTCCGTGCCGCCGACGACCCGGTCGCGGCCGCGCACGAGTGGATGCAGCGGGACTACCGGACCCCGCTCGACCTCGCCGTCGATCCGCTGGTCGAGACCTCGATCCTGCGCGTCGGGGAGTCACATCACCTGTGGTACAGCCGCATTCACCACGTCGCGCTCGACGGTCACGGCGCCATGACGATCATCAACCGCATCGCGCACCGGTACACGGCCGCGATGGCCGGTCGCGAACCCGATCCGCCCCGGGCTGCGACCGTGCACGAGCTGTACGACATCGACGCCCGCTACCGATCCTCGGACCGGTTCGCGGCGGACCGGGAGTACTGGGCGGGTCGCGCCGAGGGCGTCGAGGGGTCGACCCTGGCCGAGGACCCGACCCCCGCGCCCGCAGTCGCCGGGAGCACGGTCGAGAGCGCCCCGTTGTCGGAGGCGGCCGTCGCCGGACTCCGTCGCGGCGGGACGGGGGCCGCCGCGGCCGCGATCATCGCCGCGTTCGCCTGCCACCTGTCCCGTGTCACGGCGAAAACCACCGTGCTCGTGCAGGTTCCGATGTCGGGACGGACGACGTCGGTGCTGCGCGATGCGGGCGGCATGATGGTCACGGTTGCGCCGCTGTCCATCTCGGTCGACGAGAAGGACACCGTCGCGGACCTGGTGGCGCGCGTCCAGCGCGAGCTGGTCGGGGCGTTGCGCCATCAGCGGTGCGGACTCGACGACATCAGCCGCGACCTGGGTGCGGACCGCAGTGCGGCGCTCGCCGGACCGATGGTCAACGTCATGCGCTTCCACCAGGACATTCGGCTCGGCTCCGTGGTCGGCGACTTCCACATCCTCACATCCGGCCCGGTGGAGGATCTCCTGGTCAACGTGTACCCGAGTGGCCCCGAGCTCGTCGTCGACTTCCGGGCCAATCCGCACCGCTACGAGGGCGCCGCGCTGCGCGGGCAGCACCGGCGTTTCGTCGAACTGCTGGAGGAGTTCGTCGCCGCGGACCCGCGCGCCGTGCTCGCGACGATCCACCGGACCAGCGCCCGCGAAGGCGAGCGCCGACGCGTCCGGGCCCGCCGGCTCGCGTACTGGAGCGAACGGCTGTCGGGGCTGCCCGACCTGGTGACGCTGCCGTCCGACCGGGGCCGACCCGCGAGACAGTCACTGCGGGCGGGCCGGGTCGAGCTCGCGATCGGTGCGGACACCCATCGCCGCGTGGTCGCGCTGGCGGCCGGGCACGGCACGGACCGCTTCGCGGTGCTGCACGCCGCGTTCGTCATCCTGATGAGTCGCCTCGGGAACACCGCGGACGTCGCGGTCGGGACGCCGGTCGCGGTCGAGGACCGCACGGCCCCCGGTGGCGCCAGGAACCTCGTCGTGCTGCGCACCCGCGTCGAACCGGACATGTCCTTCACGGAACTCCTCGACCATGTTCGCCGCGCCGACGG
This sequence comes from Rhodococcus olei, assembly GCF_039540555.1. Lineage (NCBI taxonomy): Bacteria > Bacillati > Actinomycetota > Actinomycetes > Mycobacteriales > Nocardiaceae > Rhodococcus > Rhodococcus olei. The sequence goes on from NZ_BAABFB010000029.1 coordinate 602,073, forward strand.
GGAGGCGTTCGAACACAGCGACGTCCCGTTCGAGCAGTTGAGCCGGACGCTCCGGGTCGGTGATTCCCCCGCATTCGCCCCGATCGTCCAGGTGCTGTTCGAGTGCCCGGACGCGGACGGGGTCGGCCCGAGCACGGCGCCGTCCGGGCTCGGCCGATTCGACCTCCGGGCGACCGCCGTGGAGACGTTCGACGTCGACGGCCACCCGGCGGGCATCGCGGCGGCTCTCGGGTTCGCCACCGACCTGTTCGATTCCGCGACCGTGCGCAGCATGGGCGAGCGCTTCCGGCGGATCGTCACGACCGTCACCCTCGACCCGGGCATCGGCGTCGGCGAGATCGACCTTCTCTCGGAGGCCGAGCGAGCCGACCTCGTCCCGGTGGCCGGCGCGCCCGGACAACCGGACCGCACTCTGCCCGAACTGTTCGACCTGGCGGTCCGCGCGAATCCCGATGGTGTCGCACTCGCGTGGCGCGACGTCGAGATGACCTATCGCACACTGGACGAGCGCACGAATCGGCTGGCCCGCATGCTGGTCGACCGCGGCATCGGACCGGAGAACACCGTGGCGCTGGGCATCACGCGCTCGATCGAGTCGGTCGTGTCGATGCTGGCGGTGGCCAAGTCGGGTGCGGCCTTCGTTCCGGTCGACCCGAACTATCCGGCCGAGCGTATCGCGCACATGCTGGCCGATTCCGGATCCGTCCTGGGGCTGACGGTGTCCGCCGAGCGTCCGCGGCTGCCGGATTCGATTCCGTGGCTGGTCCTCGACGACGACCTCCGGCGCCGCGGTGACAGTCCGTCGGCGTCCGCCCTCACCGACGGCGAGCGGGTCCGGCCCCTGCGCCGGGACAATCCGGCCTACGTGATCTACACCTCCGGCTCCACGGGTCGGCCGAAGGGGGTCGTGGTCACCCACCGCGGCCTCGGCAGCCTCGCCGAGGAGCAGCGTTCCCGCTTCGGAACGACGAGAGGGTCACGGACCCTGCACTTCTCGACGCCGAGCTTCGACGCGTCGATCCTGGAGTACCTGCTGGCGTTCGGGGCCGCCGCAACGATGGTGATCGCCCCGGCCGGCGTCTACGGCGGGGAGGAACTGTCCCGGCTCCTGAAGCCGGAGCGGGTCACCCACGCGTTCGTCGCCACCGCGGCGCTCGGCTCGGTGGACCCGGGCGGGCTCACCGATCTCCGCGTCGTGGTGGTCGGCGGCGAGGCGTGTCCGCCGGACCTGGTCGAGCGGTGGGCTGCTCCGCACGTCCCGACCGCCGGAGAAGACGGCCGCCGACTCTGCAACGCGTACGGGCCGACCGAGGCGACCGTCGCGTCGAACATCAGTGCACCGATCGCGCCCGGCGGGGCCGTCACCCTGGGCGGTCCACTTCGCGGATTCCACGAGGTCGTCCTCGACGCCCGGCTGAATCCGGTACCGGCCGGCGTCGCCGGGGAGCTGTATCTCGCCGGGGACGCCCTGGCACGCGGGTATCACGGCAATCCGGGGTTGACGGCCGAACGGTTCGTGGCCGATCCCTTCGGCGGGCCCGGCGACCGGATGTACCGAACCGGCGACGTGGTCCGCTGGCGATCCGACCGCACACTGGAGTACCTGGGCCGCAGCGACTTCCAGGTGAAGGTCCGCGGCTTCCGGATCGAGCCAGGCGAGATCGACGCGGTCCTGCACGCCCATCCGCGCGTCCGGACCGCGGTGACCACGATGCGCACGGCCCCGTCCGGCGAGCCGGTGCTCGTGTCCTACGTCGTGCCCGGGGTCGGGCAGCGGCTCACGTCCGCCGAGGTGATCGAGCACGCCGTCGCCCGGTTGCCGGCGTACCTGGTGCCGTCCGCGGTCGTCGTTCTGGACGAGCTGCCGACGACACCGGCGGGGAAGGTCGATCGTCGGGCGTTGCCGTCCCCGGAGTTCCGGTCGGCCGGCGCGTATCGGGCTCCGGCGGATCCGGTGCAGCAGCTGGTCGCGGAGGTGTTCGGCGACGTCCTGGGTGTGGAGCGAATCGGTCGCCGCGACAACTTCTTCGACCTCGGCGGACATTCGCTGGGCGCGACGAGGGTGATCGCACGAGTGAACACCGCACTGGCCGTGGACCTGCACGTGCGGACGCTGTTCGAGGCGCCGACGGTGGAGGAGTTGGCCGCGCGGATCCAGCGCGCCGACGCGCGGAGCCCCGGCCACCCGAACCTGGTGGCGGTGGCGCGGCCGGACCGAGTTCCGCTCTCGCCCGCGCAGCAACGCATGTGGCTGGTCAATCAACTCGACACCACCTCACCGGCGTACAACATTCCGATGGCGGTCCGCCTGTCCGGGACGCTCCGGGAGGAGGCGCTCCGGGCGGCGGTACGCGACGTCGTCGACCGGCACGAATCGCTTCGCACCGTGTATCCGCCGTCGGCGGAGGGACCGCGTCAGGAGATCCTGGCTGCGGAGTCGGCGGTGCCGGACCTGACGCCGAGGGACGTCGACGGCGAGGACGAACTGCGCGCTCTGACGACCGAACTGGCCACCGCGGGGTTCGACGTGAGCGCGGAGGTGCCCCTCCGCGGGGCCCTGTTCCGGATCGGGGCCGACGACCACGTTCTCCTGCTGGTGGTTCACCACATCTCGGCGGACGGGTCATCGCTGGCACCGCTCGCCCACGACCTGACGGCCGCGTACTCCGCTCGGGTGCAGCACCGGACGCCGGACTGGCTTCCACTACCGGTGCAGTACGCCGACTTCAGCGTGTGGCAGCGTGCACTCCTGGGCAGTGACCGGGATCCCGACAGTCTCGTCGCGGCGCAACTGGAGTACTGGAAGGCGGCACTGTCCGGGCTCGCCGGCGTGCTGGATCTGCCCCTGGATCGTCCGAGGCCCGCGGAGCGCTCGTTGCGCGGTGGCACCGTCCGGTTCACCGTTCCCGCGGAACTGCATCGGGAGCTGCACGCGCTCGCGCACCGGCGCGGCGCCACGATGTTCATGGTCGTGCACGCGGCGCTCGCCGTGTTGTCGGCTCGGTTGAGCGGGTCCGCCGACATCGCGATCGGGACGCCGGTGGCGGGGCGGGGCGAGGAGGCGCTCGACTCCCTCGTCGGGATGTTCGTGAACACGCTCGTCCTGCGGACGACGGTGGAGCCGGCGGCGACGTTCGCCGAGGTGCTCGCCGGCGCCCGCGACACGGATCTGGCGGCGTTCGGTCACACCGACGTGCCGTTCGAGGACGTGGTGGACGCCGTCGTGGCCGACCGGGCGGCCGCGTATTCGCCGCTCTTCCAGGTGATGTTGGAGTTCGTGAACACCGAGAACCCCCGACTGGAGATGCCGGGACTCACGGCGGAGGTCGTGGCGATCGACACCGGTGTGTCCAAATTCGACCTCCAGTTGACGTTCGTCGAACGCTACGACGACGCGGGCGGCGCACAGGGGGCCTCGGCGGCGTTCACGTTCGCGTCGGACGTGTTCGACCGGTCGACCGTCGAGGGATTCGGGAAACGGATCGTCCGCATACTCGAGGCGGCCGTCGCGGAGCCGGATTCGCCGGTCGGTGACATCGGTCTGCTCGGTGTCGACGAGCGTGAGCTCGTGGTGGAACGGTGGAACGACACCACCCAGAACGTCCCGGCCGGGACGTTGGTGTCGATGCTCGAGTCCGGTACGGGGAACCCGGACGCGGTCGCGCTCACCTTCGAGGGTGAGTCGGTGACGTACGGTGATTTCGGGGCCCGGGTGAACCGTCTTGCGCGGCATCTGATCTCGGTGGGTGTCGGTCCGGAGTCGTTGGTCGCGGTGGCGATGCGGCGGTCGGTGGATCTGCTGGTGGCGATTCACGCGGTGGTCACGGCCGGTGGTGCGTACGTGCCGGTGGACCCGGACCAGCCGCGCGAGCGGGTCGGGCACATTCTCGACACCGCGGCGCCGGTGTGCGTGCTGACCACGTCGCGAGACGGTGTCGAGGTGGCGGGGGACAGGTCTGTCCTGCTCGTGGACGGGGTCGACGTGTCCGGGTATTCGGGTGCTCCGATCGGGGCGTCGGAGCGGCCGGCGGTGGTGCGTCCGGAGAACACGGCGTACGTGATCTTCACGTCGGGGTCGACGGGTCGTCCGAAGGGTGTGGCGGTGTCGCACGCGGCGATCGTGAATCGTCTGGTGTGGATGCAGGCCGAGTACGGGCTGGGCGCCGGTGATGTGGTGTTGCAGAAGACGCCGGTGACGTTCGACGTGTCGGTGTGGGAGTTGTTCTGGCCGTTGCAGGTGGGTGCGCGGTTGGTGGTCGCGGTGCCGGACGGGCATCGGGATCCGGCGTATCTGGCCGCGGTGATCGCCGGCGAGTGTGTGACGACGGCGCATTTCGTGCCGTCGATGCTGGCGGTGTTCGTGGCTGCTCTGGCGAGCGACGCGGCGGGGGATTCGGCGGAGCCGGCGTTGTCGTCGTTGGTGCGGGTGTTCGCGTCGGGTGAGGCGTTGCCCGCGGCGACGGCGGCGGCGCTGCGGGAGGTGTTGCCGGGCGCGCGGTTGCACAACCTGTACGGCCCGACGGAGGCGGCCGTGGACGTGACGTTCCACGAGGTGACCGTCGCCGACGAGGTGTCGGTGCCGATCGGTGCGCCGGTGTGGAACACGCGGGTGTTCGTGTTGGATGCGCGGTTGCGTCCGGTGCCGGTGGGTGTGCCGGGTGAGTTGTATCTGGCTGGTGTGCAGCTGGCCCGCGGGTACGTGGGGCGGGTGGATCTGACGTCGGATCGGTTCGTCGCGAACCCGTTCGCGGTCGGCGAGCGGATGTACCGGACCGGCGATCTGGTCGCCTGGAACCGGGACGGTGAGCTGGAGTATCTGGGCCGCACCGACTTCCAGGTCAAGCTGCGGGGTCTGCGGATCGAACTGGGGGAGATCGAGGCGGCGTTGCTCGCGCACGACGCGGTCGCGCAGGCGGTGGCCGTGCTGCGCCACGACGACCGGATCGGTGAGGCGCTGGTCGCGTATCTCGTGAGCGCGGACGGGGCGGTGGATCTCGAAGCACTGACGGCGTCGCTGCGCGCGCGCCTGCCCGAGTACATGGTGCCGTCGACGCTGACGGTGCTCGACGAGTTGCCGCGGACGGCGAGCGGCAAGCTGGACCGGACAGCGCTCCCCGAGCCCGACTTCCAGGGCACCGCGGTCGCACACGTGGCGCCCCGCACTCCGATCGAGGAGATCGTGGCCGCCGAGGTCGCCGACCTGCTCGCGGTCCGGCGGGTCGGTGTTCACGACGATTTCTTCACCCTCGGCGGGAACTCCCTGCTCGCCGCCCGGCTGGTGGCGCGCCTCAACGCTGCGCTCGCGAGCGAGGACGCGCCCGGGGACCGGATCGGCATCCGTGACGTGTTCGACGCCCCGACCGTGGCGGGGCTGGCGGCGCCGGCGCAGTCCGGGGACGAGCGGGAAACCCGACCGCCCCTGACGCGGAGGCAACGCGGTGCGGCCGTCCCCGTGTCGCCCGCCCAGCAGCGGATGTGGTTCGTCAACCAGTACGACACGTCCTCGTCCGCGTACAACGTCGCGTTCGCGTTCCGGCTGGACGGCCGAGTCGACGCGATCGCCCTGCGGGCGGCACTGACGGACGTGATCGACCGACACGAGGTCCTGCGCACCGTCTTCCCGCTCGCCGAGGGCGGACCACGCCAGGTGATCCGGCCCGCGGCGAGCGCGGTTCCCGGCCTCGAACCGATCGACGTGGCGGGTGAGGCCGAGCTCCACGACCACGCACTGCGCGTGCTGACCACCGGATTCGACCTGACGGAGCAGGTCCCGGTGCGCGCGTGTCTGCTCCGCCTCGACGAGGACGTTCATGTGCTCGCGGCGGTGGTGCATCACATCGCGGCCGACGGCTGGTCGATGGGTCCGCTGGCCCGCGACGTCATGGACGCGTACGTGTCGCGGGTGAACGGCTCGGCACCCGAATGGTCCCCGCTTCCGGTGCAGTACACCGACTACACGCTGTGGCAGCGCGACTGGCTGGGGTCGGAATCCGATGCGACGTCACCGGTGTCGAGGCAACTGGCCTACTGGACGGCCACGCTGTCGGATCTACCCGACGTGCTCGAGATACCCACCGACCGCCCCCGCCCCGCCGTGCGCTCGCGCCGAGGTGGTCACGTCGACTTCACGATCGGCGCCGAGTTGCACGCCGCGGTGGTGGCGCTGTCCCGGGAACACCGCGCGACGGTCTTCATGACGATGCACGCGGCGCTGGCGATCCTGTTGGCACGGTTGAGCGGTTCGGACGACATCGCGGTCGGGACGCCGATCGCCGGCCGCGGCACGCGGGAGCTCGACGAGCTGGTCGGAATGTTCGTGGGCACACTCGTCCTGCGCACCCGCATCGGCGGAGGGGACACGTTCGCCGAGGTGCTGGACCGCGCTCGGGAAACCGATCTGGGTGCCTTCACCCATGCGGACGTCCCGTTCGAGCGGGTCGTGGACGCCGTGCGCCCCACCCGGTCGACGGTGTATTCGCCGCTGTTCCAGGTGATGCTCGAGTTCCGGGACATCGCTCGTCCCACTCTGGAACTGCCGGACCTGCGGGTCCGGCACCTCGACCTCGAGATCGACACCCTCGAGTTCGACCTGCAGGTGACGCTGGCCGAGAACGTCGACTCGGCCGGCAACCCGGCCGGCATCGCCGCGCGCCTCGGCTACGCGACCGACATCCTCGACGAGGACACCGCCACGGCGTTCGCGACACGACTGCAGCGCATCCTCGAGTCGGTCGTCTCCGACCCCGCCGCCCCGGTCGGCGACCTCGACCTCCTCGACGACCGGGAACGCACCGAACTGGCCCCGGCGCGAGGCGGCCCCGCGGTGACACCCCGGACGCTCCCGGATCTGCTGGCGGCGGCGGTCGCGAACGATCCGGACGCCGTGGCATTGGTGTTCGACGGTCGCGAGATGAGCTATCGCGACCTCGACGATCGTTCGAACCGACTGGCCCGCATGCTGATCGAGCGCGGCGCCGGCCCGGAAGCCGTGGTCGCGTCGTACCTGCCACGGTCGGTCGACTCCGTCCTGGCCGACTGGGCGGTGGCCAAGTCGGGGGCCGCCTTCCTTCCGCTGGACCCGAATCATCCGGCGGCACGGATCGACCACATGCTCACCGATTCCGGTGCCGTGTGCGGGGTGGCGGTCGCGGCGCGCGGCGACCCGCTTCCCACGGCGGTGCCGTGGCTGGTGCTCGACGAACCCGACTTCGACGACCGGCTGTCGACGTACTCGGCGGCCGCGGTCGCCGACACCGACCGGTTGTCGACGATGCGGGTCGACAACCCGGCCTATCTGATCTACACCTCCGGGTCCACGGGCACGCCCAAGGGCGTGGTCACCACGCATCGTGGGCTGTCCGGCTTCGCCGCCCAGGAACGGGCGACATTCGGGGTGACGGCCGAATCGAGGACGCTGCACTTCGCGTCGCCGAGCTTCGACGCCGCCGTGCTCGAGCTGCTGCTGGCCGTCGGCGCCGCAGCCACGATGGTGATCGCACCGCCGACCGTGTACGGCGGCGCCGAGCTGACCCGGTTGCTCGAATCCGAGCGGATCACGCATTGCTTCGTCACGCCGGTGGCACTGGCATCGGCCGATCCCACCGGCCTGACCCATCTCGAGTGCGTCGTCACCGGCGGGGAGACGTGTCCCCCCGAACTGGTCGCTCGCTGGGCGGCACCCCACCGGCGGATGTTCAATGCGTACGGGCCGACCGAGGCGACGGTGGTGTCCAGCGTCAGCAGTGCACTGGTGCCGGGGGCTCCGGTCACCATCGGCACGCCCACGCTCGGCTTCGCGGAGGTCGTCCTCGACTCGCGACTGCAGCCGGTGCCGGTCGGCGTCGCGGGAGAGCTGTATCTCGCCGGGCCCGGTCTCGCCCGCGGCTACCACCGGCAGTTCCCGCTGACCGCCGCACATTTCGTCGCCGATCCGTTCGGCCCGCCGGGGAGCCGGATGTACCGCACCGGCGATCGGGCCCGTTGGACGGAGGGCGGGCGGCTGGTCCACCTCGGGCGCACCGATTCGCAGGTGAAGATCCGAGGATTCCGGATCGAACTCGGTGAGGTCGAATCGGCGCTGCGCGCCCACGACGGTGTGGCCCAGGCCGTGGTCGACGTGCGGAGCACCGGCGACGCCGGACACCGGTTGATCGGCTACCTCGTCCCCGAACCCGGGGCGTCGATCGATCCGCGCGAGGTCCTCGACTTCGTCGGTCGCCGGTTGGCGCCCTACATGGTCCCGGTGGCCCTGGTGACACTCGAGTCGCTACCCCGGACCGTGCACGGCAAGCTCGACCGCACAGCACTACCGGCACCCGACTTCGCCGCCGCGACGAACGGGAGCAGGCCGCCGCGCACCGAGATCGAACACCTCCTGGCGGGACTGTTCGGGCAGGTGCTCGGACTGGAATCGGTGGGCGTCGACGACTCGTTCTTCGCCCTCGGCGGCGACAGCATCATGTCGATACAGCTCGTGGCCCGAGCGAAAGCGGCGGGCGTGCTCCTCGCGCCCCGGGACGTGTTCGAGCGCCGCACCGTCGCCGGTCTCGCCGAGGTGGCGCGCGTCGACGCCGTCCCGGCGGTGACGCTCGACGAGTTGCCGGGCGGCGGCGTCGGCCCGATGCCGCTGACGCCGACCACGGCATGGCTGCTCGGGTGCAGCGACGGGCGGTTCGACAGGTTCACGCAGGCGCTGGTCCTGGCGGCACCGGCCGACCTCACCCACGAGATTCTCGTCCGGGCCGTCTCGGCGGTGGTGGACCGGCACGACATGCTCCGCGCGCGTCTGATCCCGGACGGTGCGGGGCGGTGGGACATGGACGTGCTGCCACCCGGCGCGGCCCCGGCGGACGCGCTCGTTCGCCGGGTTCCGGTCGACACCGTGGACGGCGCCGACTTCACCACGCGCGCGGCCGCCGAACTCGACTCCGCGGCCGGCCACCTGGACCCCACCGCCGCCGACATGCTGCGGGTGGTCTGGTTCGACGGCCCGAACGGCACCGGGCGCCTGCTGGTCGTGGCACACCACCTGGTGGTCGACGGTGTCTCCTGGCGCATTCTCGTCGCCGATCTCGCGGCGGCGTACGGCAGGCTCCAGGCCGGGCTGACACCCGACCTGCCGGCCGTCGGCACGTCGATGCGACGGTGGGCGCACGGCCTGCGTGACGCGGTGCGGCACCGGACCGGCGAACTCGAGCTGTGGGAAGGCATCCTCGACGGCCCGGATCCGCAGATCGGTTCGCGTCCACTGGATCCCGCGATCGACGTGGACGCCACCGCGGCGACCGTCACCGTCGTGGTGCCCTCCCGGGTGACCGGCGCCCTGCTCACCACGCTTCCGGCCGCGTTCCACGGCCGTGTCGGAGACGGGCTGCTCACCGCGCTGACGATGGCCCTGATCGCCTGGCGACGCGACCGGGGAATCGACGAGCCGAACGCCCTGATCACGCTCGAGGGGCACGGCCGCGAGGAGCACGCCCTCGCAACAGATGCCAGAGGCTTCGCCAGAGAAGGCCGCGCGGACCTGTCCCGCACCGTCGGCTGGTTCACCACGCTGTTCCCGGCGCGGCTGGACCTGGCCGGGATCGACGTCGACGACGCGATGGCTGGAGGTCCGGCGGCCGGACAGGCGGTCAAGGTCGTCAAGGAACAACTGCTGGCCATCCCGGATCACGGGATCGGCTACGGCATACTGCGCCACCTGGACGACGAGACGTCGGCGTCGCTACGCCGATTCCGTTCCCCGCAAATCAGTTTCAACTATCTGGGGCGCGTGACCACGACGGACGGAACGGACGCCTGGCTGCCGGTGGCCACCGGCGAGCACGGCACGGGCGGGGCTCGGCACGGCGTCGGTGCCGGCGGGGCTCGGCACGGCCTCGGTGGCACCCGGAACGCCGACATGCCGATCGTGTCCGTGCTCGACATCGACGCCGTCGTCGAGGACGGCCCCGAGGGGCCCCGTCTGCGCGCGTCGTTCGCCTATCCGACCGGGGTGCTCCGCGAAGACGAGGTCGCGGCGTTCGCGCAGTGGTGGCAGCGTGCGCTCGAGGCCCTGGCCACGTACACGTCCCGGCCGGGCGCGGGTGGGCTGACACCGTCCGATGTCCCGTTGGTGCCGGTCAGCCAGCGGCAGATCGAACGGTGGGAGAGCCGGTTCGCGGGGCTCGAGGACGTCTGGCCGCTGTCGCCGTTGCAGGAGGGGCTGCTGTTCCACGCCCGCATGGCCGCGCGGGCGGTGGACGTGTACACGGCGCAGCTGCGGATCGATCTCGAGGGTGCGGTCGACGCCGTGCGGTTGCGTGCCGCCGCGGCCGGGCTGCTGGCCCACCACCCGACTCTGCGGACCGCGTTCGTCCACGACGACGACGGCGCGCCCGCACAGCTCGTGCTCGACACGGTCGAGCCGCGGTGGCGGGAGGTGGATCTGACCGCGAACGGGCCGGCCGGGGACCGGGAACTCACCCGCATCCTCGACGAGGACCGCATCGCCCGCTTCGACCTCGACACGCCACCACTGGTGCGGATGACGCTGATTCGCACCGCCCCGACCGCCCGACGCCCCGCCCGAGGAGGCCCCGAGCGATTCGTGCTGGCGATCACGAATCACCACATCGTCCTCGACGGCTGGTCGATGCCGCTGCTGGTGCGGGAACTGCTGGGGCGCTACGCCGGTCGCGTCGACCCGGCGGGGCCGCCGTCGTACCGCACCTACCTGGAGTGGCTGGCGGGCCTCGACACCGACACGTCGGCTCGGGCCTGGCAACAGGCGCTCGACGGACTCGAGGAGCCGACGCTGCTGGCGCCGCGGGCGTCCGCGGCGGCCGGCGGTGTACCCGGCGAGGTCGACGTCCCGCTGCCGGACCCGGTGTGCGACGCCCTCGCCGCCGTGGCCGAGACCCACGGGGTCACCGTCAACACGATCGTGCAGGCGGCCTGGGGGGTGCTGCTGTCCCGGTTGCTCGCCCGCGACGACGTCGTCTTCGGTGCCACCGTCTCGGGCCGTCCGCCGCAACTCCCCGGTGTCGAGGGCATGCTCGGGTTGTTCGTCAACACCGTGCCGGTCCGGGTGCGGGTGGACCCGCACGAGACGTTCGCACGGATGCTCGTCCGCCTGCAGGCGGAGCAGGCGGCCCTGCTCGACCACCATCACCTCGGGCTCGGTGACATCCAGTCGCGGACGGGGCTGGGCACTCTGTTCGACACCCTGTCGGTGTTCGAGTCGTATCCCGTCGACACGTCCGGGCTGGGCGCGGACGCCGACCTCCCCGGGATTCGGGTGACCGGGCTCGACGCCCGGGACGCCACCCACTATCCGATCACGGTGCTGTCGACCCTCGAACCCCGCCTGCGGCTGAGCCTGCACCACCAGCCGGGCGTCGTCGACCGGGACACGGTCGCGGGCGTCGCCGAGCGGCTGGCCCGCATCCTGGGGTCGATCGCCGGTGACGTGGACGGCCCGGTCGGCGCGGTCGACCTGTTCGTGCCCGGTGAGCGGGAACTGGTCGTCGAGCGGTGGAACGTGACGGGGCACGCGGTGCCGGCGACGACACTGGCCGGGTCGGTCGATGCGCAGGCCGGACGCACACCGGACGCCGTCGCGGTGGTGTGCGGCGCGGAGGCGTTGTCCTACGCGGACTTCGCCGCGCGGGTGAATCGGTTGGCGCGGTACCTGATTGCGGTGGGGGTGGGTCCGGAGTCGTCGGTGGGCGTCGCGATGACACGGTCGGTGGACCTGCTGGTGGCGATCCACGCGGTGATCACGGCCGGTGGGGCGTACCTGCCGGTCGATCCGGCGCAGCCGGCCGACCGGGTCGGGTTCGTGCTGGCGACGGCGGCCCCGGTGTGTGTGCTGACCACGAGGGCGGACGGTGTCGCGCTGCCGGGAACGGTGCCGGTCGTCGAGGTCGACGCGCTGGACGTGTCCGGGTTCGATCCGGCGCCGGTCACCGACGCGGAGCGGCGGACGCCGCTGCGGCCGGGGAACGCGGCGTACGTGATCTTCACCTCCGGGTCGACCGGTCGGCCCAAGGGTGTCGTGGTGACACATGCCGCGATCGTGAACCGGCTGACGTGGATGCAGCACCAGTATCCGCTGACCGCGGACGACGTGGTGTTGCAGAAGACGCCGGTCACGTTCGACGTGTCGGTGTGGGAACTGTTCTGGCCGTTGCAGGTCGGTGCCCGGCTGGCGCTCGCGGAGCCCGGCGGGCACGGCGACCCGACCTACCTCGAGCGGGTGATCCGGGACCAGGCGGTCACCACGGTGCACTTCGTGCCGTCGATGCTGGAGGCGTTCCTGTCCGGGGCGGACGTGGGCGGGTGTGATTCGCTGCGCCGGGTGTTCGTCAGCGGTGAGGCGCTGGCGCCGGCGACGGCGGGGCGGCTGCGCGCGGCGTCGCGGGCGGAGCTGCACAACCTGTACGGGCCGACCGAGGCGGCGGTGGACGTGACGTTCCACGAGGTCACCAATGCGGACGGGGCAACCGTGCCGATCGGGACGCCGGTGTGGAACACCCGGGTGCTGGTGCTCGATGCGCGGCTGCGCCCGGTGCCGGTCGGGGTGGCGGGGGAGCTGTACCTCGCGGGTGCCCAGTTGGCGCGCGGGTACCGGGGCCGGGCGGATCTGACGGCGGAGCGGTTCGTCGCGAACCCGTTCGCGGACGGGGCGAGCGGAGCGACGGGGGGTGCAGCGGGGGAGCGGATGTACCGGACCGGGGACCTCGTCGCCTGGAACCGCGGCGGCGAGCTGGAGTACCTGGGGCGCACCGACTTCCAGGTGAAGCTGCGGGGCCAGCGGATCGAGCTGGGGGAGATCGAGGCGGTGGTCGAGCGCCACGAGGGCGTGGCGCGGGCGGTGGTGCTGCTCCGGTCCGGGCCGGGCGGCGACCGTCTGGCCGCATACGTGGTTCCCGAGCGCGGGGTGGACGGGCATCGGGCGGTCGTGGACGAGCGGGCCGTTCTCGACTTCGCGGCGACGGTGCTGCCGGGATACATGGTCCCGTCGGTGGCGCTCGTGCTCGACGACCTGCCGGTGACCGCGAACGGCAAACTCGACCGGGCGGCGTTGCCGGAACCGGAGCTCACCGCGCGGGCCTACCGCGCTCCGGCCACCGCCGCGGAGAAGGCGGTCGCGGACGCCTTCGCCGACGTCCTCGGTGTCGATCGCGTCGGTGCCGACGACAACTTCTTCGCCCGTGGCGGCGACTCGCTCGCCGCGACCCGGGCCGTGGCCCGGATCAGCGGTGCGCTGGACGCACCCGTGGCCCTCGCGACGTTGTTCGACGCGCCGGTGGTGTCCGACCTGGCCGCCCGGATCGAGCCGAGACCGACCACGGCCACGCCCGGCCCGGCGCTCGCCGCGAGGACACGGCCCGATCGGCTTCCGCTCTCACTCGCGCAGCAGCGCATGTGGTTCGTCAACCAGTTCGACACCTCGTCACCGGCCTACAACATTCCGGTCGCGCTGCGGCTGACCGGTGCCGTCGACCTGCCGGCGCTGCGGGCGGCACTCGGCGACGTCATCGCGCGGCACGAATCGCTGCGGACCGTGTTCCCCGGTTCCGTCGACGGGCCCCGGCAGGAGATCGTCGCGCCCACCGACGTCGACATCGACCCGGTTCCGGTGGCCGACCGGGACCTCCGGGACGCGCTCACCGCGTTCTTCGGCAGGGGATTCGATGTGGCGGAGGAACTTCCGATCCGGGTGCGGCTGCTGCGACCTGCTCCCGAGCGGCACGTTCTGGCCATCGCCCTGCACCACATCGCGGCCGACGGCTCGTCCACGACCCCGCTGGCCCGCGACCTGATGCACGCCTACCGCGCACGCGCGCGGGGCGGGGCCCCGGACTGGGTGCCGCTGCCCGTGCAGTACGCCGACTACAGTCTGTGGCAGCGGGAGGTTCTCGGCGCCGCGGAGCAGCCCGGGTCGATTCTCTCGGACCAGCTCGGCTACTGGGCCCGGACGCTGTCCGGCGTCCCGCAGGTGCTGCCGCTGCCCCTGGACCGACCCCGGCCCGTGCGCCGGTCCGTCCAGGGCGCCGTCGTCACGTTCGACCTCGCACCCTCCGCGCATCGCCGCCTGAGTGCCCTTGCACACCAGCGCAGTTCGACGCTGTTCATGGTGATGCACGCGGCGTTCGCGGTGCTGCTGGCCCGGGTGTCGGGATCCGGCGACGTGGTGGTGGGGACGCCGATCGCGGGCCGGGGACACCCCGCACTCGACGACGTGGTGGGCATGTTCGTCAACACGCTCGTGCTCCGCACCCCGGTCGCGGCGGGATCGTCGTTCGCGGACGTGCTCGACGACGTGCGCGCGGTGGACCTCGGCGCGTTCGCGCATGCGGACGTTCCGTTCGAGCGGCTGGTGGACGACCTCGCACCCGAGCGCTCCACCTCGCACACCCCCCTGTTCCAGGTGCTGCTCGAATTCCGCGGCGCCGCCGGGACTCACCTCGACCTGCCCGGCCTCGGCGTCGAGTCCCTCGACGTCGACCTCGACGTGGCGAAGTTCGACCTCCAGTTGAGTCTGGCGGAACGAGTCGACGAGCACGGGCTGCCGGCAGGGATGACCGCGGGCTTCCGCTACGCGACCGACGTGTTCGATCGTGTGTCGGTGGTGCGTCTCGCCGAACGTCTCGTGCGCGTCGTCGAGGCGGTGGCCGGGGACCCGACCATCGTGGTGGGAGACATCGACATCCTGCAGGCGCCCGAACGTGCCCTCGTGCTGGACTCCGGGTGTCGAGCCGGGCAGGACGTCGGGTCGCTGTCGTTGGTGGACCTGTTCGATCGGGTCTCGGCCGCGGACGGCGATGCCGTCGCGGTGCGCTGGGACGGTCGTTCGGTGACGTACCGGGAGCTCGACGAGCGGGCGAACCGACTCGCGAGGCTGTTGCTGGCGCGGGGCGTCGACGCGGAAACGCTGGTGGCCGTGGCCATGACGCCGTCGGTCGAGCTGGTCGTGGCGCTGCTGGCGGTGGTGAAGTCGGGGGCCGGCTACCTGCCGATGGACGTCACCTCACCGGCGGAGCGGCGGAGCTTCGTGCTGCGCGATGCGCGACCGCGCTGCGTGCTCACGAGGGCCGCCGACGCCCAGACCCTCCGGTTCGACGGGGTCCCGGTCGTCGTCGTGGACGACCCCGGGACCGTGGCCGCGGCGGCGCGGCGCTCGCCCCTGCCGGTGACCGACGCGGACCGCCGCAGTCCGCTGCACCCGGATTCGGTGGCGTACGTGATCTACACCTCGGGATCGACCGGGCGGCCGAAGGGGGTGCAGGTCTCGCACCGCAACGTCGTGACGTTGCTGGCGAACACCGGGCCGCTGTTCGGATTCGGGGTCACCGACGTGTGGACGATGTTCCATTCCGCCGCATTCGACTTCTCGGTGTGGGAGATGTGGGGCGCGTTCGCGCACGGCGGCCGGCTGGTGTTGGTGGACCACTTCACGGCGCGGTCGCCCGAGAAGTTCCTCGAACTCCTCCGCGACGAGCACGTCACCGTCGTCAGTCAGACCCCCACGGCATTCCACCAGTTGGCGGAGGCGGACCGCCGCGCCGGCGCTCCCGCCCTGTCCCTGCGGTACGTGGTCTTCGGTGGGGAGGCCCTCGACCTCGCGCGGCTGGAGCGCTGGTACGCGCATCGCCGCGACACCGCGCCGGTCCTGGTCAACATGTACGGCATCACCGAAACCGCCGTGCACGTCAGCCATCTGCCGCTCGACCGCGACCTGGCGGCGCACGAATCCGGGTCGCTGATCGGCCGCGGTCTGCCCGGGCTGCGCGTCCGGGTGCTCGACTCCCGACTGCACCCGGTGCCGCCGGGCGTGGTCGGGGAACTCTACGTCTCCGGTGCGCAGGTCTCGCGTGGATACCTCGACCGGCCCGCACTCACCTCCGCCCGGTTCGTCGCCGACCCCACCGCCGCGGGGTCGCGGATGTACCGGTCCGGCGACCTGGCCCGCTGGAACGGGCGCGGGCAGCTGGAGTACCTCGGCCGCAACGACCTCCAGGTGCAGGTGAAGGGCTATCGGATCGAACTCGGGGAGGTCGAGTCGGCGCTGCTCGCGTCCGCGGGGGTGGCGCAGTCGGCGGCCGCGGTACGGGGGGATCGTCTGGTCGGGTACGTGGTGCCGGAAGCCGGTGTCGCGCTCGATCCGGGGGAGGTCTCGGCCGCGGCGGCCGCGCGACTGGCGTCGTACATGGTGCCCGCGGCGGTCGTCGTCCTGGACGCGATGCCGCTCACTGTGAACGGCAAACTCGACCGGAAGGCGTTGCCCGAACCCGACTTCGGGCGGCTGGTGACCGCGAGCCGGGACCCGGCCACCGAGACCGAACGCATCCTCGCGGGCCTGTTCGCGCAGGTCCTCGGCGTCGACTCGGTGGGTGTCGGCGACTCGTTCTTCGCCCTCGGTGGCGATTCGATCATGTCCATCCAGCTGGTGACCCGCGCCAAGGCCGCCGGGGTGGTGATCTCGCCGCGCGAGGTGTTCGAGCGCAAGACCGTGGCGGGGTTGGCCGAGATCGCCGGGACGTCCGCCGAGACCGTCGTTCTCGACGAACTGCCGGGTGGCGGCGTCGGGGAGATTCCGTTGACCCCGGTCGTGCGGTGGATGCTCGACCGCGCATCCGGTGACGGCGTCGGGGCACCCGGTGGGGATGTCCGCCGGTACTCGCAGACCGCGCTGCTCGCGGTTCCCGACACGGTGGACGGCGAGACGCTGACGCGGGCGGTGCAGGCCCTGTTGGACCGGCACGACCTCCTGCGGGCGCGGCTGCACCGCACCCCCCACACCGAGTCGGGTTGGGCGATGGAGGTGCCGGCCGAGGGGTCGGTCTCGGCGGCCGCGGTGGTTCGGCGGGTCCCGGTGGACGCCACCGGATTCGCCGAGGTCGGGGCTCGGGAACTCGATGCGGCGCTGGGCCGGCTCGACCCCGAGTCGGGCGTGATGATCCAGGTGGTGTGGCTCGACACGGGCCGTCGCCCCGAGTCGATCGGCACACCGGCGAACCGGGTGCTGATCGTGGTCCACCACGTCGCGGTCGACGGGGTGTCCTGGCGGATCCTGATCCCCGACCTCGCCACGGCCTGCGCGCGGCTGCGGTCCGGTGCGCCGCCGGCCCTGGATCAGCCCGGCACGTCGATGCGCCGATGGGCGCACGCGCTCGCCGAGAACGCCCACGATCCCGGCCGCACCGCCGAGGTCGACCGGTGGCGCCGGATCCTGGACGGGCCGGACCCGGTGCTGGGGTCGCGCCCACCGGCCGCCACGGACACCGCCGAGGTCGTCGAGGCGGGGCTTCCCGTCGAGTTGACCGAGACGCTGCTGACGCGCGTGCCGCAGGCATTCCACGCCGACGTCGCAGACGTACTGCTGACGGCGCTGGCCATGGCGCTGATCCGATGGCGCCGACACCGGGGGATCGACCTGCCGGACGCACTGGTGAGCCTCGAGGGCCACGGACGCGAACAGCAGGTGGTGCCCGGGGCGGATCTCGCCCGCACGATCGGCTGGTTCACCACGATCCACCCGGTCCGGCTCGATCTGAGCGGCGTGGACCTCGACGACGCGTTCGCCGGGGGCCCGTCCGCGGGAGCCGCGCTCGCGGCGGTCAAGGAGCAGCGTCTCGCGGTGCCCGACCACGGCATCGGATTCGGGCTGCTGCGATACCTGAACAGCGAGACGGCCCGGGTTCTCGCGCCGCTCCCGGTGCCCCAGGTCGGCTTCAACTACCTCGGCAGGCTGGGCCCGACCGCGGCGGAGACCGGGTGGGTGCCGGTCGACGACCCCGGACTGCGCGGCGCCGCGACCCCCGAGATGTCGGTGGCCGACGTCGACGTCAACGCGATGACCGTCGAGTCGGGGGACGGACCCGGCCTGAGGTCCACGTGGACCTACCGCCCGGGCGTCCCGGCCCGCGAGGAGGTCGAGGAACTCGCGCGGCTGTGGACCCGGGCGCTGTCTGCTCTCGGCGCGCACGTGGAGTCCGGCGGCGGCGGCTTCACACCGTCGGACTTCGATCTCGTCGACCTCCGGCAGGACGCGATCGTCGCGCTCGAACGTCGCTGCCCCGACCTGACCGACGTCTGGCCGCTGACGCCGCTGCAGGCGGGCATGCTGTTCCACGCCGAGCTCGCCGACGAGTCCGTCGACCCCTACCTGGTGCAGGTGACCCTCGAGCTCACCGGTGCCGTGGACGCGCGGCGGCTGCGCCGCGCCGCCGACGCCCTGCTGCAGCGGCACGCCAACCTGCGTACCGCCTTCCTGCGCGACCCGACCGGCACCGCGGTTCAGGTCGTCCGGGACCGGGTGGCGGTGTGCTGGAACGAGATCGACCTGACGGCCCGGGGCGAGCGCGCCGCGGCGTCCGAGGTCGAGCGACTGCTGGCCGAGGACCGGATCCGCCCGTTCGACGTGACGCGGGCCCCGCTGATCCGGTTCCTGCTGATCGCGACCGCGCCGAACCGGTACCGCCTGGTGTCGACCAACCACCACATCGTGCTCGACGGGTGGTCGATGCCACTGCTGCTCGAGGAGCTGCTGACGCTCTACGCCACCGACGCCGACCCGTCGCGGCTGCCGCGGGTGCGCGACTATCGCGACCATCTGGCGTGGCTGGCCCACCGGGATCCGGCACTGTCCCTGCAGGTGTGGGCCGGGGCGCTCGCCGGGGTGGAGGGGCCGACGTTGCTGGCGGCCGGGACGGGGAACGCTCCGGTGGAGCGGGGCCGGCGGCCGGCCACGATCGCGCGGGAGTGGGTGTTCGACCTCGACGAGGACCGCACCGCCCGCCTGCGCGAGATCGCACGGTCCCGCGGCGTGACGGTCAACACGCTCGTCCAGGTGTCCTGGGCGATCGTGCTGGGCACGTTGACCGGCCGCGACGACGTGCTGTTCGGTGCCACCGTCTCCGGGCGGCCGCCCGACCTGGTCGGTGTCGAGACGATGGTCGGACTGTTCATCAACACACTGCCCGTCCGGATCCGATTGCGCCCCAACGACACCGTGGGTGCCCTGCTCGACCGCGTCCAGGCCGAGCAGGCCGCGCTGCTGGACCACCACCACGTCGGGCTGGCCGAGATCCGGCGCGCGGCGGGCCCGGAGGTCGGGTTCGACACCCTGACCGTGTTCGAGTCGTACCCGGTCGACCACGTGTCGACCGACACCGACGTCGCCGGGATGCGGGTCGCCGGTGTGGCCGCGCGAGATTCCGCGCACTATCCGCTGAGCCTGGTGGCCTCCGTCGACACCCGCCTGCGCCTGAAGTTCGAGTACCTCCCCGACGTGTTCGCGGCGGACGCGGTCGGCGCCGTCGCCGAGCGGGTGCTGCGGGCGCTCGCCGCGTGCACCCGCCCGGACCTGCCGTTGGCCGCGTTGTCGCTGCTGACCGACCGCGAGCGCGCCGATCTCGTGCCCGTCCGAGGCCGTCCGGGCGGGTCGACGCGCATCCTGCCGCAGATCCTCGGTGACGCGGCCGCGCGCGACCCGGACGCGATCGCGCTGTCCTACGAGGACGACGAGCTGAGCTACCGCGATCTGGACGAGCGGTCGAGTCGCGTCGCCCGCGCACTCGTCGCGCGGGGTGTGGGGCCGGAGACCTTCGTCGCCGTCGGGATCCCACGGTCCCCCGAATCGATGCTGTCGGTGTGGGCGGTGGCGAAGACCGGGGCGGCGTTCGTCCCGATCGACCCCAACTACCCCGACGAGCGCATCACCGACATGCTCCTCGATTCCGGAGCCGCCGTCGGCGTGACCACGACCGGGCAGCGGGGTCGCCTCCCGGACAGCGTGCAGTGGCTGATCCTCGACGAACCCGGCTTCGCGAGCGAGTGCGCACGGCAGTCCGCCGCGCCCGTGACCGATGCCGATCGCACCGGTCCGGTCACCCTGGACACCGCCGCGTACGTCGTCTACACGTCGGGGTCCACGGGCCGGCCGAAGGGTGTCGTGGTCACCCATCGCGGGCTGGACAACTTCGCACTCGACCAGCTCGAACGATTCCGGGCGACACCGCGCTCGCGCACCCTGCACTTCTCCACACCGAGTTTCGACGGGTCCGTGTTCGAGTACCTGCAGGCCTTCGGTGCCGGCGCGACGATGGTGATCGCGCCGCCCACCGTCTACGGCGGCGAGGACCTCGCGCGGCTGCTGGCCGAGAAGGCGGTCACCCACGCGTTCATCACCACCGCCGCGCTGGCGTCACTCGACCCCACCGGCCTGGTGCACCTGCAGGACCTGGTGTTCGGCGGCGAGGCCTGCCCGCCCGAACTCGTCGCCCGCTGGGCTGCACCCGATGACCCGAGTACCCGGGGCGGCGGCCGCCGGCTGTACAACGCGTACGGACCGACCGAGACGACGATCATGTCCAACATCAGCGAGCCGATGGCGCCCGGGGCCCCGATCACGATCGGCGGGCCGGTCCGCGGCGTCACCGAACTGGTGCTCGACACCCGGCTGCAGCCGGTTCCCGTCGGTGTCCCGGGCGAGCTGTACCTCGCCGGGCCCGGCCTGGCCCGGGGCTACCACCGCAGGCCGGCACTGACCGCCGGGCGGTTCGTGGCCGACCCCTCCCGCCGCGGCGAGCGGATGTACCGCACCGGGGACATCGTCCGGTGGACCGCCGACCACAGCATCGAGTACGTGGGCCGCACCGACTTCCAGGTCAAGGTGCGCGGCTTCCGCATCGAGCTCGGCGAGATCGACGCGACCCTCGTGTCGGCGCCGAACGTCGGGTACGCGGCGACGGTCGCGGACCGCGGGCCCGGTGGCGACACCCTGCTGGCGTCCTACGTCGTGCCGGCGGCGGGCCGCCGGCTCGACACCGCCGACCTCGCCCGGTACCTGGCGGAGCGCCTGCCCTCCCACATGGTGCCCTCGTCGATCACGGTGCTCGGCAGCATCCCGCTGACCGCGGTCGGCAAGCTGGACCGCGCGGCCCTGCCGAAGCCCGACATGCGTTCCGGCACCGCAGGATACCGGGCACCGGCCGGTCCGGTCGAGGAGACGGTGGCCGCCGTCGTCGCGGAGGTGCTCGGTCTCGAACGGGTCGGTGCGGACGCCGAGTTCTTCGACATCGGCGGCAACTCCCTCAGCGCGACGAGGGTGGCGGCCCGGCTGCGGGCGGCGCTCGGGACCGGCTGCGGGGTGCGTGATCTGCTCGAAGCGCGGACGGTCGCCGCACTGGCGGCCCGGATCGAGAGCTCGAGTGCGGCGGCATCCCGGCGTCCGGCGCTCGCGGCCCGCACCCGGCCCGAGGACCTTCCGTTGTCGTTCGCGCAGCAACGAATGTGGTTCGTCAACCAGTTCGACACCACATCGGCCGCCTACAACATCCCGATCGTGGTCCGGCTGCGGGGCGAACTCGATGTGCGAGCACTGAACTCGGCGCTGTCCGACGTCGTCGCCCGGCACGAGTCGCTGCGCACGACCTTCCCGGACCGCGGCTCCGGTCCGGTGCAGCAGATCGTGCCCGTCGAGCGCGCGGTGCCCGCGCTGACACCCGTCCGCGTATCCGGGGAGCACCGCCTCCGGGAGGAACTGGCCCGGCTGGTCTCGGTGGGTTTCGACGTCACCGCGCACATTCCGGTGCGGATCGGACTGTTCGCCGTGACCGCGACCGACCACGTGCTCGCCGTGGTGGTGCACCACATCGCGGCGGACGGATTCTCGATGGCGCCGCTGGTGCGCGACGTGGCGGCCGCCTACGAGGCACGCGTCCGCGGCAACGCCCCCGACTGGGCGCCGCTCCCGGTGCAGTACGCCGACTACGCCCTGTGGCAACGGGAGTTGCTCGGTTCCGAGGACGACCCCGAATCGCTGATCGGGGTGCAACTCGGTTACTGGAGGACGGCGCTGGCGGGCATGCCCGATCTGCTGGAACTGCCGACCGATCACGACCGGCCCTCCCAGCAGTCCTTCCGCGGGACGCGGGTTCGCTTCACCGTCGGCGGCGACCTGCACCGCCGCATTCGGGATCTGTCGCGACGCCTTCGCTGCACCGAGTTCATGACCGTGCACGCGGCGCTCGCCGTCCTGCTCGCGCGGCTCGGCAACACCGACGACGTCGTGATCGGGACGCCGATCGCCGGCCGCGGGGAACCCGCACTCGACGACCTGGTCGGCATGTTCGTGGGCACCCTCGCACTGCGCACGCGGGTGAACGGAGCCGAGTCGTTCACCACCCTGTCGGCGCACTGCCGGGAGGTCGACCTCGGTGCGTTCGCGCACGCCGACGTCCCGTTCGATCGCGTCGTGGAGGCGGTCGGGCCGACCCGGTCGACGGCGTACTCGCCGATCGTCCAGGTGTCGCTGGAATTCCAGAACAACGAGCGACCGGAGACGGCACTGCCGGGACTGGACGTGCGACGCGTCGATGCCGGCCTCGACGTCGTCAAGAACGATCTCGAATTCCTTCTCGCGGAGGAGTTCGACGCCGACGGTGCGCCCGCCGGGATGATCGGTGCGGTCGACTTCGCCGCCGACCTCTTCGACACCGACACGGTCCGTGGCTTCGCCACCCGGTTCGTGCAGATCCTCGACGCGGTCACCGAGGATCCCGAGCTGCCGATCGGCGACCTCCCGTTCCTCGACGAGACGGAGCTGCGGACCCTGGTCCCGGCCCGCGGCGAACCGGAGGTGCGCGCCCGGCTGTGGCCCGACCTGCTGACCGCCGCCGCCGCACTCGATCCGGAGTCGGTCGCACTCTCGTGCGGCGACCGCCGGGTCACCTACCGCGAACTCGACGAC
Organism: Rhodococcus olei; assembly: GCF_039540555.1. NCBI lineage: Bacteria > Bacillati > Actinomycetota > Actinomycetes > Mycobacteriales > Nocardiaceae > Rhodococcus > Rhodococcus olei. The sequence goes on from NZ_BAABFB010000029.1 coordinate 624,814, forward strand.
TGGTCGAACCGCCTGGCCCGGGTCCTCCGCGCTCGCGGGGCGGGACCGGAGACGTTCGTGGCACTCGGTATGCCCCGCTCGATCGAGGACGTGGTGTCGATCTGGTCGGTCGTCAAGGCAGGCGCGGCCTTCGTGCCCGTCGATCCCACCTACCCGCGCGAGCGCATCGCCTACATGCTCACCGACTGCCGGGCCTCGATCGGCCTCACCGTGACCGGAATCCGGGGCTCCCTGCCCGACACCGTTTCCTGGTTGGTTCTCGACGACGAGGACGTCGCCGGGGAAGTGGCGGCGGCGCCGTCGGCACCGGTCACCGACGCGGACCGGACGACCCCGCTGCATCTCGCGCACCCGGCCTATCTCATCTACACGTCGGGGTCGACCGGGCGACCGAAGGGCGTGGTCGTCACCCACGGGGGCCTGGCCAACTTCACCGCGGAAACCCACGACCGGTTCCGGGTCACGCACGAGTCCCGGGTGTCCAATCTCGCCTCCCCGAGTTTCGACGCCTCGGTGTTCGAGCTGATGATGGCGGCCAGTGCCTCGGCCCGGGTCGTGATCGTCCCGCCCACGATCTACGGTGGCACCGAGCTGGCGGACCTGTTCCGTCGCGAGCAGGTGTCCCATGCCACCATCACACCGACGGCCCTCGCGTCCCTCGACCGGGGTGGACTCGACGCACTGAAGGTCCTCGACCTGGTCGGGGAGGCGTGCCCACCCGAGGTGGTCGCGCAGTGGGCGCCGGGTCGCGACCTGCACAGCGGGTACGGGCCCACCGAGACGACCGTCCAGGCGAGCGTCAGTGCCGCGATGCGCCCGGGCGAGGGCGTGAACATCGGAGCGCCCGCACTGGGATTCGCGTTCCTGGTCCTCGACGAGCGACTGCAGCCGGTCCCGGTCGGAGTGGCCGGCGAGTTGTACATCGCCGGGCCGGCGCTGGCTCGCGGGTACCACAACCGGGCGGACCTCACGGCGCAGCGATTCGTGGCCTGCCCCCACGGGGACCCCGGTCGCCGGATGTACCGGACCGGCGACGTCGTCCGCTGGCGCCACCCGGTGAGCGGAACCAACGGGAACGGTGTGCGCCCGACCCTGGAGTACGTGGGCCGCACCGATTTTCAGGTCAAGGTCCGGGGCTTCCGGATCGAGCTCGGGGAGATCGACGCGGTGCTGGCTCGTCATCCGGCTGTCGCCTTCGCCGCCACCGTCGGTACCACCGGCCCGTCGGGAGACACCGTCCTCGCCTCGTACGTGCAGGCCCAGGGCGGACAGCACGTGGAGCCCGCGGTGCTGCGCACCCACGCGTCCGAGCACCTGCCCGCGCACATGGTGCCGTCCGCGGTGGTCGTGCTCGATCGGATCCCGATGACCCCGGCAGGCAAGCTCGACCGGAAGTCGTTGCCCGCCCCCGACTTCCGCTCGTCCGGCGTCGAGTTCCGGCCCCCCGAAACGGAAACCCAGCGCATCGTCGTCGAGGCGTTCGTCGAGGTGCTCGGCGTGGACCGGGTGGGTGTCGCGGACAGCTTCTTCGACCTCGGCGGAAACTCCCTCCTCGCCACCGCGTTGGTCCGGGCCCTGCAGGCCAGACTGCATCGGAGGGTGCCGCTGCAGTGGATCTTCCTCGACCCCACCCCGGCGGGGACGGCCCGTCGCCTCGACATTCCGACCCGGAGTGCCGGCGTGGACGAGGCGTTCGCCGTGGCGCTCCCGTTGCGCGCGCAGGGCAGCGGCAGACCCCTGTTCTGCGTGCACCCGGGGATCGGCCTGTCCTGGGGATACGCGGGTCTGGTTCGGCACCTGCCCCCGGACCGGCCCGTGTACGGACTTCAGTTGCCCACGATCAGCGGAGACGGCGACTACCGGTCGATCGAACAACTGGCCCACCGCTACGTCGAGGAAGTGCAGGCGATCGCGCCCACCGGACCGTACGACCTGCTCGGGTGGTCGCTCGGCGGGGTCGTCGCGCACGCCATGGCCGTCGACCTGCAGAGGTCCGGCGAGGACGTCGCGACCCTGACAGTTCTGGACAGCTTTCCGTTGGACGGCGAGGACCCGCCGCCCGGCGACCTCGACGTCCGCGAGCTACTGCACGGGCTGGGAGTCGAGGTCGACACCGAGGGCGAGGTGACCTACGACCGCGCGGCGCGGTTGATCGACGAGTCGCTGGGGATCGAGACCGGTGTACGCGGGCGCGACCTCGAACGGATCGCGGCCGGATACCAGCAGTCCACGCGGCTCGGACACCAGTTCGTCCCGCAGGTGTACGACGGGGACCTGCTCGTGTTCCGCGCCACCCGCGACGGGGACGCCGCCGGCCGTGCCCGGTCGTCGCAGGAGTGGCGGCACCTCGTGACCGGCCGCATCGACGAACAGCCGGTGGACTGTGCGCACAACGAGATCATCGAACCTCGCGCACTCGCGGTCATCGGGCCCGCACTCGCCCGGTCGTTGTCGACTCCGGTTCCTGTTCGGCAGCCGGAGTCCGGCCATCCGTCTACCGTGGTTGGGGAATGTTCTCCGTCGTCGGGCACCACGGTCGAGCACGAGGAGCAGTCATGAACACGATCGGACACCGGCGCGCCCTCCTGGCCGTCGCCGTCATCGCCGCGTCCGGACTGTTCGGTCCGGCGGCCGCCGCGTCGCCGGTCGGGGCGCGAGCCCTACCCGCGGCCACGCCGGCCTCCGCGGACGGATCCGCCCTCGATCACGTCGAGAAGGTCGACGACAGGCAACTGAACATGTACGTCCACTCGGCCGCGATGAACAAGGTGATCCGCCTCGAGGTGATCCGTCCCGCCGACACCAGCGTGCCCCGACCGACGCTGTACCTGCTCAACGGCGCAGGCGGCGGCCAGGACTCGGCAACCTGGAAGGCCAAGACCGACGTGGTCGACTTCTTCGCCGACAAGAACGTCAACGTCGTCACACCCGTCGGCGGTGCGTACAGCTACTACACCGACTGGCAGAAGCCCGACCCCGTCCTCGGGGTGAACAAGTGGACCACCTTCCTCACCGAGGAACTTCCCCCGATCGTCGACGCCACGCTCGGCACCAGCGGGGTCAACGCCATCGCGGGCCTGTCGATGTCGGGCACGTCCGTGCTGGGCCTGGCCGAGTCGGCGCCGTCGCTGTACCGCGCGGTCGGTGCCTTCAGCGGGTGTGCCGAGACGAGCACCACGCCCGGCCGGGACTACGTGACCTTCGTCGTCAACTTCCGCGGCGGCGACGTCACGAACATGTGGGGACCGCCGAGCGATCCGGCCTGGGTGGCCAACGACCCCGTCGTCAACGCCGAGAAGCTGCGCGGGATCGACCTGTACATCAGCAACGGCACCGGGCTGCCCGGCCCCCACGAGACCCTCGACGGACCGTCGATCGACGGGGATCCGGCCGTCCTGGCCAACCAGGTGATCGTCGGCGGCGTCATCGAGGCGGGAACGAACCAGTGCACCCACGCGCTGGCCGACCGGCTCACCTCGCTCGGGATCCCGGCCACGTACGACTTCCGGCCGACCGGCACCCACTCGTGGGGCTACTGGCAGGACGACCTGCACAACTCCTGGCCGATGATCGAACGGTCCCTCACCTGAGGAGGACATCCCGATGTCCGGTCCACAACGATGGGTGTGTGCAGGAGTCGTGGCGGCCGCCCTCGCGGTCGTGCCCACGACAGGCCAGACACCGGCGGCATCGGCCGCGCCCAGCGTGAACACCTTTCAGATCCCACTTGTCAGCGTCAACTCGATCTGGAGCTGCGGCCCCGGGCTCTTCTGTACGTTCACCCCGGTGGCGATCACCGGTGACGCGCCCGGGACGGTGACCTTCCCCGCCCTGGATCCGCCCCAGCCCGGACAGCCGACCGTCAAGGGCAGCTACCACATGCACTGGCGGAACCTCGGCACCGGAGCCTCCGGGACGGTGGAGGTCCCGTACAGCGAGGCGGTCAGCGTGTACACCGGGCCGGGGCTCGCGACCGCCTCGATGACGACGGGCGGCGAGTTCATCGCCGGAACGGGCGTCTTCGTCGTGTCGTGAGCCGCGCTGGCAGACTGGCCGTCGTGAGCGTGTCGGTGCGGCGCCAGCAGATGGCGCACTGGGGGATGTTCGAGGCCGAGTCGGACGGCGGTGAGGTCGTCGCCGTCCGGCCGTTCGCCGGTGACGCCGATCCGTCACCGATCCTGGCCAACGCCGTCGGGTCGGTGCGGCACCGGTCGCGCGTCGGCGGCCCCGCGGTCCGGCGGGGCTGGCTCGAGCAGGGCCCGGGACCGTCCGACCGGCGCGGCGCCGACGAGTTCGTCGCCGTCTCCTGGGACGAGCTGACGGAGCTGCTGGCCGGGGAGCTGCGGCGCGTCGTCGACACCCACGGCAACCGGGCGATCTACGGCGGCTCGTACGGCTGGTCCTCGCCCGGACGGTTCCACCACGCCCAGAGCCAGGTGCACCGGTTCCTGAAGATGCTCGGCGGCTACACCCGCTCCGAGAACAGCTACTCGCTCGGCGCGACCAGCGTGATCATGCCGCGTGTGATGGGTACCCATTGGAAGTTGTTCTCCCGCTCGACGAACTGGGACGTCATCGCCCGCGAGACCGACCTGATGGTGTGCTTCGGCGGGGTGCCGCTGAAGAACACCGCGGTCAACGACGGCGGCACCAGCAACCATCCGACCCGCGGTGCGCTCGACGCGCTGCGGGACCGCGGCGGGGAGATCGTCTCGATCAGCCCGCTGCGTGACGACATGCACGGTCGCGCGCAGTGGCTCGCGCCGCGGCCGGGCACGGACGTGGCGATCATGCTCGCGCTGTGCCACGTCCTGGTGACCGACGATCTCGTGGACCGGGCGTTCCTGGACCGCTACACCGTCGGCTACGACAAGTTCGAGGACTATCTGCTCGGCCGCACCGACGGCGTCGTGAAGGACCCCGCGTGGGCCGCCGCGCTGTCCGGCCTGCCCGCCGACACGATCGCCGACCTGGCACGGCGAATGGCGGCCGGTCGCACGCTGGTCACCGTCACGTGGTCGCTGCAGCGCGTCCGGCACGGCGAGCAGGCGCCGTGGGCGGGACTCACCCTGGCCGCGATGCTCGGCCAGATCGGTCTGCCCGGCGGCGGATTCGGGCACGGCTACGGATCGATGAACGAACCCGGCCTCGCCCCGGTGCCGTACCCGCTGCCGACCCTGTTCCAGGGCGAGAACCCGGTGCCGGACTCCATCCCGGTCGCCGCGATCTCGGACCTGCTGCTGAACCCGGGTCGGGAGTACGACTACAACGGCGAGCGGCGCACCTTCCCCGACATCCGGCTCGTCTACTGGGCGGGCGGCAATCCGTTCCACCACCACCAGGACCTCGGCCGGCTGCGGCGGGCACTGGCCCGGCCCGACACGATCGTCGTGCACGACCCGTACTGGACGCCGATGGCCCGTCACGCCGACATCGTGGTCCCGTCCACGACCGCGCTCGAACGCGACGACCTCGCCTGCGCCCGCAACGACCCGTTGCTCGTCGCGATGCAGGCCGCGACGCCGCGGTTCGCGGACGCCCGCGACGACTACGACACCTTCTCCGCGCTCGCGTACCGGCTCGGATTCGGGGACCGGTTCACGGAGGGGCGCACGTCCGCGGAGTGGCTCGCGCACCTGTACGAGCAGTGGCGCCGGTTCGTGCTCGCCGACGGGGGAGTGGCGCCCGAGTTCGACGAGTTCTGGGCCCGGGGCCACGTGGCGATGCGCACCGAGGACGACCTGACGTTGCTCGAGGACTTCCGTGCCGACCCGGAGCGCAACGCCCTGCGGACGCCGAGCGGGCGGATCGAGATCTTCTCGGCGGACATCGACGGCTTCGGCTACGACGACTGCGGCGGACATCCCGCCTGGTACGAGCCCGAGGAATGGCTCGGCGGCGAGCGGGCGCAGAGTTTCCCGCTGCACCTGATCGCGAACCAGCCCCGCACCCGCCTGCACAGCCAACTCGACCACGGCGCCACCAGTCAGGCGTCGAAAATCGAAGGGCGGGAACCGATTCGGATGCATCCCGCCGCCGCATCGGCGCGCGGGATCGCCACCGGGGACGTGGTGCGGGTGTTCAACGACCGCGGCGCGTGCCTGGCCGGGGCGCTGCTCGACGACGGCATGTTGCCCGACGTGGTGCAGTTGTCCACCGGCGCGTGGTACGACCCGATCGATCCGGCCGACCCGAATTCACTGTGCGTGCACGGGAACCCGAACGTGCTCACCCCCGACGTCGGGACCTCGAAGCTCGCCCGCGGCAGCACCGGACAGCACGTCCTGGTGCAGATCGAACGGTTCGACGGGCCGGTGCCGCCGATCCGCGCCTACGACCCGCCCGTGGTCCGCACCCGGAGCACCTCCGACCGGAGGTGAGCGACCTCCGCGGTCTCCGCGCCGTGATCGTGGGCGATTCCCGCCGCCAGGTCGGCCACCGCGTCGAGAACGTGGTGTGCGCGCCGCTTCCCGTGCTTCTGCCGGTGGAGGTAGCGTGTGCGGTCCTTGCGGGTGCCCGCCAGCGCGGCGACCTCGGCGTCGCCGATCGTGCCGCGCGCGACTTCGGGAGCGAGAAGGTCTCGAAGCCAGTGCTTTTCGACGTCGGAGGCCGTGCGCGCGACCCACACGACCGTGATCAGGCCGAGGACCGCGGCGCCGAGTGTGAACACGAGCGCGACGCTCGGATTGCCGAGCAGCGCACCGGCGAGCGCGGCCGCCGAATCCCAGACGAAGTGCAGGAACATCGAGAACGCCATCAACGTGGCACCGAGCGCCCGGTTGCGTTGCGCCCGGGGGCGGCCGAGGAACCACACCAGTCCCGCGCAGAAGATCGCGGAGAACAGGGCGTGGGAGACGATGCCGAGGGCGCCGCGGAAGAGGATGATCCGGAGCGCTTGGCCGAGCTGCTCGGAGCCGAAGGTGTGGACCGCGCTCTGCGCGGCGTACAGCATGTCCTCGGCGATCTGGAAACCGAGGCCGGCGAAGGCGCCGATCACGAAGCCGTCGTAGGGGCTGCGCACCAGCCGTGACCCGAGCCCGATGAGCAGGACCAGAGCGGTCGCCTTCGCGATCTCCTCGGTGAACGGAGCGGTCAGCCCGGCGCCCCACGACATCGCCCAGCCGTGCCCGAACAGCTTCGCGTACAGCGAGAGCGCCGCGTTGTTGGCGTTGTAGGCCATCCAGAAGGTCGCCGCGATCGCGCCCCAGACGAATCCCACCGCCACGAACTGGGCGGGCAGGGGGGTGTAGCGGTCGTGGTGGTGCAGGAAGATCCACCACGGTATCGCGTAGATCGCGAACGCGACGACACCCACCGCGAGTGCGGTGCCGTAGAGCGCCGCGCTGTGCGTGACGATGGGAATGGCGGTGGCGAGGCCGGCGACGAGTCCCACCACGAGGACCCAGAAGGCGGGGTTGTGGGGTTGGAACAGGCGGAATCGCACACCCCAGCCGGACTCGTTCAGGGCTCTTTTCTGCGCGGCGAGCAGTTCGGGACTCGGGTCGGTGTCCTGGCGGACGGTCATCGGGATCCTCCGGCGGTGAGGCTGCGCAGGGTGGCGTCGATGTCGGCCGCGTTCGCGGCGTACTGGCCCGGTGCGGTGCGGACGACGAAGGTGACGGCGCGCGACGCCGGTGCCTCACCGGCCGTTTCGCGGGCCGGGGTGGGTCCCGGTGCGGGCGTCGGGCCGGAGTCCTTCACGTTCGGCAGCACGAAGGTCGCGACGAGGCCGTCGCCGTCGGTCGAGGTGAACGGTTCGCCGACCCCGACGAGTCCGCTGTCGGTGACGAGGGTGCCGCGGCCACCGGTGATCGTGACGCCGCTGCCCTCGGCGTCGAGGTTCGACGTCATCTGGTCCATCAGCGCGGTGGCGTCCCCGGAGAAGGTTCCGCCGGTGGCCTCGATCTGGACGCCGCCGCTGGCCACCTGGGCACTGCTGTCGGCCGACACGCCCGAGACCGGCGCTTCGCTCACGCGCACACCGTCGGTCAGCTGCCAGCCCACCGGGGGGACGAAGCTGACGCCGTCGCCCATGTCGATCGCATCACCGGCGACGATCGGGTCGTCCCACGCGACCGCGTCGTTCACCAGCGGCAGTCCGATGCTCCACACCAGGCCGACGCCGAGCACGATGCCTGCCGGCAGGAGTGCCCGCTTGTCCAGGCCGAACAGCCGGTGCTCGACCGGCACCCGTTCGTGGGCCGGTGCCGCCCCGGCATGTCGAGGACGATCCATCGAGGTCCCTTTCGCCGTGTTCGCCGACCTCGCGATCGTATGGGCGCGCGGGCTCGCACGCAGGCGGGGCACGCACGGTGCGACGCCCGTCACGGCGCGGCGGCAGGACCGCGAATGGGTCATGCCGCTGCGTCATCCGGCGTACGGTTGTCGTTCATGGACCGTGACAAGGCATTTCGAGGTCGACGTGTTCGGGCGGCGTGCGCCGCGGTGGCGCTGTCCCTCCTGGCCGCGGCCTGCTCGGACTCGGGGTCCGAGTCCGGGTCCACCACCACCTCCTCCGCGGTGACACCGGTCGATCAGGCGACGATGCAGTCGGCGCTCGAGTCGGGGGCGAAGGAGTTCCTGCTCCCCGGCGCGGTCGCGCTGCTGCGCACCCCGACCGGCACCGTCACCGCGACCTACGGCACGACCGAACGCGGCGGGGGCGCCCCGGTCACCGTCGGCGACCACGTCCGGGTCGGGTCCAACACCAAGACCTGGACCTCGACCGTGATCCTGCAGCAGGCGCAGGAGGGGAAGATCGCGCTCACCGACCCGGTGTCGAAGTACCGGCCCGACGTGCCGAACGGCGCCAACATCACCGTCGAGCAGCTGTTGAACATGCGCAGCGGTCTGTTCAACTACACCGAGACCCCCGAGCTGAACTCGGCGATGGACACCGACCCGGGCCGGGTCTGGACGCCGGATCAGCTTCTCGCGCTGGCCTATCCGCACCCGCCGTACTTCCCGCCCGGACAGGGCTACCACTACTCGAACACCAACTACGTGCTGCTCGGCCTGATCGCCGAACAGCTCGACGCCAAGCCGCTGCCGCAGATCTACCGGGACCGGCTGTTCGGCCCGGTCGGCCTGACGAGCACGATGTTCCCCGACCTGGCCGACTCCGGGTTGCCTGCGCCGAACTCGCACGGCTACTTCTACGGCACCAACATGCTCACGATCGACAACCCGGCGCTGCCGGCGGACATGCAGGCCGCCGCGCGCAACGGCACGCTGGCGCCGGCCGACGTCACGTTCGACAACCCGTCCTGGGCCTGGGCGGCCGGCTCCGGCATCTCCACCGCCGACGACCTCGCCACGTGGGTGGAGGCGCTGACCGACGGCAAGGTGCTCAGCGCCGACATGCAGCAGAAGCGGATGGCCAGCCCCGAGCCGACCGACCCGAACAACCCGTCGGCGGCGGGCTACGGCTGGGGCATCGCGAAGTTTGGTCCGATGTACGGACACACCGGAGAACTGCCCGGCTACAACTCGTTCATGGGTTCCGACCCCGTCAATCACGTCACCCTGGTCGTGTGGGCGAACCTCGCGCCCGGTGTCGACGGCCGGGACCCCGCGTCGACCATCGCCAAGAACCTGATCGGGCAGATGTACCCGCAGTAGACCCCGTCAGGGAGCCGGAACCAGGCGCAGCGAGATCGAGTTGATGCAGTACCGCTGGTCCGTCGGCGTCGGGTAGCCCTCGCCCTCGAAGACGTGTCCGAGGTGGCTGTGGCAGTTCGCGCACAGCACCTCCACGCGGCGCATGCCGAGCGAGTCGTCGGGCCGCAGGATCACCGCGTCCGACTCCGCCGGATCGAAGAACGACGGCCAGCCGCAGTGCGATTCGAACTTCTCGGTCGACGTGAACAGCAGGGCGTCGCACGCCCGGCAGTGGTACTCGCCGGTGGTCTTCGTGTCGGTGTACTCGCCGACGAACGGTCGCTCGGTGCCTGCCTGTCGGAGCACCGCGTACTCCTCGGGGGTCAGCTTTTCGCGCCACTGCGCATCGCTGAGTTCGAAGCCGGGCCTGCGGTCTGCGTCGGAGGTCATGGCTCCACGCTACTCAGGTCGGCACAGCCGGCGTGTCAGCCGACCGGCACCTTCTCCGGTTCCGGCTCGTCGAACACCGGGTCGATGCCGCGGTCCAGGCGGCCCTCCCGCTTCGCGGTGAGGTAACGGGCGACGAGAACACCGCAGATCACCAGCAGCAGCAGGCTCCACCCGAGCGTCGACTTCATGTACTCGGCGGCCCGGCCGGTCGCGGGGAAACGGCCCGACAGCCAGCTGTCGAACGTCATGAACCCGTACACCGCCAGCCAGGCAGGCCAGTTCCGCATCACCGAGTTGCGCAGCACCACGCTCATCAGCAGCGGAAGCAGCATCATCGAGTAGTACATCTGACCCAGCGAGCCGATCAGGAAGTACGCCGTCATCAGCACGCCGGTCGCGGTGGTGAGGAAGAACAGCCGGTCCTCGCGGTAGTAGCGGTAGAGCAGCCACAGCGACACCAGCACGACCACCGCGAAGATCGCGCGCAGCGCCAGGATCATCCAGCTCGGCAGGTCGTAGTAGGCGCCGTTGCCGACGATCGCGGAGTTGAAGTAGTCCCGCGACTCCATCAGGTACGGCAGCGTGTGGTGCACGAACTCCATCGGGTCGACGGCCAGCGGCCACGCGATCGCCGTCAGCACGAGCGGGACGCCGATCGCGGTGACCAGTGCCCGCCACTGCTTGGTGACGAGCGGCAGCAGCAGCAGGGGCGCGAGGACGGGTTTGATCGCGAGTGTCAGCCCGATCGCGACACCCGCCCAGGCGTCGCGGCGACGCAGGAGCAGCAGCAGGAACGCGACCTCGCCGAGGAGGATCAGTCCGTTGATGTTGGTGAAGACGAGGGTGTTGGTGACGGTCTCGCTGGCGAACATGCCGAGCAGCAGGATCGGCGCGGCGACCGAGTCGAGTGCCAGCCCGAACATCTTCAGCAGCAGGTAGCCGGCGATGATGACGGCGACCGCGTTGCCGAGGATGAACAGCCAGCGGGACCGTTCCGGGTCGATGATCGCGATCGGCGACAGCAGCAGGGTGCCGCTCGGCGCGTACAGGTAGTGCGGGTCCACCCAGTTGAAGTTCGCGGTGTACACCGGCTGCCGGTTCAGGAACGCCAGCGCCGCCCTGTACACCGGCGTGAAGTCGTCGGTGCGTGCCCCGTTCACGGCCTTCACCAGCACCCGGTGCAGCACGGTCATGATCGCCAGCGGCCACAGCGCGAACTTCACCACCTCGGCGGTGGTGCGGGCGGTGCGCGGCTCGAGCTGTCGAAGGAACACCGTGGCACGGTACACCGGAACGGCGCCCGCCCAGGTCGGGACACCCCGGCTCCGCCGCCCGCCCAGCCGGGCTCCGCCGTCCGCTCAGCCGGGACAGGCTCCGCCGTCGGCTCAGCCGGGACAGGCTCCGCCGTCCGGGGGCAGCGCCGCGGTCTGGGCGTAGCCCGCGACCGCCAGCTGGACGCACTGCGAATGGGACACCGCGGGATGGCCGGACCCGAGCCACGCGACCGTGGACGTGGGCGTGCCGACCGACGCGAGGACACCCGTCACCGACGGTGCTCCGGCACCGGCCACCGGATCGGCGACCCCGGCGATCGCCAGTGCCGAGGTCGTCGCCGTGGTGGGCGCCGACGGCGTCGGGGTGGTCGGCCACGATGCGCAGAGCAGCAGTTGCAGCACGCCTTCCGGGCCGAACACGGGGTACTTCTCACCCCAGTCGCGCATCAGCTCGCGCACCCGCCCCGGTGTCGGCCACTGACGTCCGTCCGAGCACCGCGCGACGAACAGGCCGTCCGAACCGGTGGCCGCCGCGGCGGCGTCGATCCGCGACTGCAGCGCACCGGTGTCGCCGCGGCCGGCGGCGGCGAGCACGTCGGCGAACTCGCGGACCTGGGCGGTGACGTCCGCACGCGGGGACCCGAGGTGGTCCGAGATCGCGGTGAGCAGCGCGTTCGAGGAGATCGTTCCGAGCTCGCCGCGGCGGGCCCGGTTCGTCAGGTCCGTCACCGCCGCGACCGGGTCGGGCCCCAGCGAGCACTCCAGTGCGACGCACTGCCGCGCGAACGCGGCCAACGCGGCCTGCGCGCCGCGGATCCGTGCCTCGGCGGTCGTCGTGGCGTCGGCCCGCACGACCGCAGGCGAGTCGAGCACCAGGCGTCCGAGCGCGCCGGGGTGCGCGGTCGCGTACGCGACCGCGACGTCGGCGCCGCTGCCGGTCGCCAGCAACCCGATCCGGTCCACCTCCCAGGCGCGGCGCACCTGCTCGAGGTCGTCGGCGGCGTGCGCGGCGTCGAACGCGAGTTCGTGGGGCTGGAGGAAATCGGTGCACGCGGTGGTCGCGTCGCGGCCCAGCGTGAGAACGGTGTCGGCGGCGTCGCCGCCGGCAACCGGCGGCGGGGTGAACTGGCCGAGGTCCAGCATCTGGCGGCGCAGTTCCGCGGTCATCGGCTTACCGCACTCGATCGGGGTGGAGGTGCCGGTGCCGCGACGGTCGACCGCGACCAGCGGCCGGGTCGACAGCAGGGTGCCGACCGGGCCGGCGGCCAGCGCGGCCAGCGTCGCGGTCGACGCCCGGTCGGCGCCGGACGTCACCACCAGCGGCGCGGCGTCGACCGGGGTCTGCGGCAGCCTCGCCCGCAGCACGCCCAACGTGAACACCCCGAGGGCGGGTCCGGCGGAGTCGATCGGTGCCACGACGTCCGCGCACTCGAACACCAGCCCCGCCGGACCGGGACGAAGACCGCCGGCGTCCAGGGTGCTGTCGGTGCAGTCGCGCCAGGCGAGATCATGTGCGGGGGCCGGCAGCCGAGTCGCGGTCGCGGAGTCGACACCGGACGGTTCGGTGGTGGCGCCGTCGCGGTGCTCGACGACCGCGACGTCCGGCCGCACGCTCGGTCCGGCGCCGCAGGCACAACACACCGCCATGACCAGTGCCGCCAACCCCAGTGTGCGCATGCGTCACAGCCTGCCAGGTCGATCGCGCACCCAGCGGGTCAGGATCGTGCCGTCGTCGTCGGCGAGCAGGTGGGCGCGCCGCATCGGTGTCGGGGTGGCCGCCGGTGACGCGGCGATCCGGCCGGAGCGCCCGGCCACGAGCACCGGTGAGGTGGTCAGGCACAGTTCGTCGACGGCGTCGTCGGCGAGCAGCTGCCCGAACAGCGTCGGCCCGCCCTCGCAGAGCACCCGGTGCAGTCCCCGCTCCGCCAGTGCCGCCAGGATTCCGGTGCTCGGCACTGTGTCGTCGCCGATCGTCAGCACGGTCGCGCCCGCGGCCGACAGTGCTGCCGTCCGCTCCGCCGGCGCCGCGCGGCCGGTGAGCACCAGGGGAGCGACGGCGGTGTCGGTCAGCAGCCGCGACCGTGGATCGAGGTGGGCGCTCGCGGTCACGACCGCGATCGGCGGGACCGGCGCCTGACCGCGCTCCCGGCGCCGGCGCCGGGCGGCCGCACCCGGCTTCGCGCCGCCGTAGTTCTCGGCACGCACGGTCGCCGCGCCGACGAGGACCACGTCGGCGAGTTCGCGCAGGATCGTGAACAACCGCCGATCCGCGGGTGTGCCGAGGCCACCCGAGGTACCGTCGGCTGACACCGCCCCGTCGATGCTGGCGACGAAGTTCACCCGGATCCACGGTGCGGCCGGGTCCGCGGGGTAGGCGTACAGCTCGCGGATCGCGTCGTCGTGGAGCAATGTGAGGTTTCCCTCAAAATCGATGCGGCGCATACTGTCGATAACAGCACGTCGATACGCTGTTCACATGCACGAGCGTCTCGTTGATCGCAATCCGGTGGTCCAGGCCGACCAGTTGATCGCACAGATGGTCCCGCCGGCGATGTTCGACGAGGTGAGTTTCGGCTCGTACATTCCGGATCCCAACGAACCCAGTCAGGCCGCGGCCGTCCGCAAGGCCGAGGAGTTCGCGGGCAAGGTCACCAAGATCCGTTCCGGCGGACGTCGCGGCCTGTTCGGCAAGAAGGCCCCCGCCACGGGCGCGGGCCTCTACCTCGACGGCGGCTTCGGTGTCGGCAAGACCCACCTGCTCGCCTCGATCTTCCACAGCTCACCGAGCCCGAAGGCGTTCGGCACGTTCGTCGAACTCACCCACGTCGTCGGCGCCCTCGGCTTCAACAACGCGGTCGAGCAGCTGTCGAGCCACAGCGTCCTGTGCATCGACGAGTTCGAACTCGACGATCCGGGCGACACGATGCTGGTGTCGCGCCTGTTGACCGAGCTGTCGGCGCGTGGGGTGTCGATCGTCGCGACGTCGAACACGCTGCCCGGCCAGCTCGGCGAGGGCCGCTTCGCCGCCCAGGACTTCCTGCGTGAGATCAAGAAGCTCGGCTCGATCTTCGAGACGATCCGCGTCGACGGCCCCGACTACCGGCACCGTGACCTGCCGCCCGCCCCGGAGCCGATCTCCTCGGAGGAGCTGCGCGAGCGCGCCGACGCGACACCGGGCGCCACGCTCGACGACTTCGACGAGCTGTGCACGCACCTGAGCACCCTGCATCCCTCGCGGTACAACAAGCTGATCCAGGACATCACCGCGGTGTTCCTGGACGGGGTGCACCCGGCGCAGGATCAGTCGGTGGCGCTGCGGCTCGTGGTCCTCGCCGACCGCCTGTACGACGCGAGCATCCCGGTGACCGTGTCCGGAGCGAAGCTCGACGAGATCTTCACCCCCGAGATGCTGGCCGGCGGCTACCGCAAGAAGTACCTCCGCGCCACGTCGCGTCTGCTGGCGCTCTCGCGCTTCGAGGTCGCCGCCTAGCGCCGCAGGCGCTTCTGCATCACGAAGTCGTGGTGCAGCTGGTCGCCCACCTTGAACCGTTTCGTCCCGACCGTCACGAAGCCCTGCTTCGCGTAGAAGCGCTGGGCCCGCACGTTCTGCTGATTCACGCCGAGCCACACGCCCGCCGCCCCCGAGGCGCGGGCGTGGGCGAGCGCGGCGTCCATGAGCCGGT
Source organism: Rhodococcus olei (assembly GCF_039540555.1). Classification (NCBI taxonomy): domain Bacteria; kingdom Bacillati; phylum Actinomycetota; class Actinomycetes; order Mycobacteriales; family Nocardiaceae; genus Rhodococcus; species Rhodococcus olei. Next base: position 639,821 of record NZ_BAABFB010000029.1, read on the forward strand.
GCGACACCCCCTCGCCGTGATGATCGGGCAGCACGTACAGCTTGCTGATCTCGACCGTCGGCAGGATCGTCACGGCCTCCCGGACGTCCGGGTCGTCGGGCAGGCCGTCGACGAGCATCGCGTAGCCGAGGATCGTGCCACCGGCCGTCGCCGCGAGCACGGTCCGGTCGGGTGCGGCCACGTATTCGCTGAACCGCGACCGGGACAGCACCGTGTCGAGGAAGTCGGCGACGTCGTCGTCGGTGACGGACGGCGGGCACGCGAGGGGGAAGGTGACGGCTGCGACGGCCGCCAGTTCGGCAGCATCCGCTTCGGTCGCCCTGGCGACGGAGACGGTCACAGCCGCGCCACCGCGTCCTTGGCCTGACTCGGGCTCATCCCGGTGTGATCGCGTAGCAGTCGCGCGGCCTTGTCCAGCCGACCCTGCGCCTTCAGCTCCCGCAGCTCCGGTACCAGATCGGACCAGCCCCCCGCCGGGGGAGCGCTGTCGGGTCCGGCGGTCGGAACCCACTCGCCGCGGGCGATGGCGTCGATCGCGGCTTTCGCGTCCGCGAGTCCGAGCCCGGTCCGTTCCCGCAGGAGTGTGATGGCGTGGATCTGCCGGTGGTCGGCGACGAGACGCTCGATGCGGTCCCGGGTCTCGAGATCGAGATTGCGCACGAAGGCGAGGTTGTACGGGTTGGCGACGGCGGTCTTGCGGCGCGTGAGCAGCCACGCGGTGACCACGGCGAGGTCGACGAGTATCAGCATCACGATGAGCCAGCCCCAGTTCGGCATGAGGCCAGTCAACCACTACCCGACCGGATCGACGGGAGCCGGTGCCGCCTTCACTCGACTCGGGTGGAACGCGGGTGCGAGAACGACCAGAACGACGGCGAACGCGAGCAGCACCCCGAAGCCGGCACGTAGATCGGTGGCCGCCGCGACCGCGCCGACCACGCCGCCGCCGATGACGGTTCCGGCGTAGTTGAACAGATTCAGCCGGGCGATGATCGCGTCCGTCTGCTCGGGCGGCGCAAGTTGGCCGGCGGCGCTGAAGCACAGTGGCGCGACGACGGGCAGGCCGAGTCCGGCGACACCGAATCCGGCGATCGCGACGGCCGGGGTCGGCGCCGCGACCGCGACGAGCAGGCCGATCGCGCCGATGATCGCGCCGACGCGGACGACGGTGGTCTCCCCGAACCGGCGCACCCACAGGTCGCCGGTCAGCCGCGACACGAGGCCCGCGCCCTGGTATGCCGCCATCGCGAGTGCGGCGGTGCTGGCGCTCGACAGCAGCATGTCCGTCAGGTACAGCGCGGACCAGTTGCCGATGCCGAAGTCGATCGCGTAGAACAGCGCCATCGCCGCCCCCAGCATCAGGAACGGGCGCCACGGGATCTGCACGCCGCCAACCGGATTCATCGTCGCGAGCGGGTCCTCGCCGTCGGCCTGGTGCAGCCGCGGCCCGAGCCGCAGCGTCCCGGCCGCCACCACCGCGGCCCCCACCAGGATCGTCGCCGTCAGCCCGACGTCGAGTCCGGAGGCGAGCGAGACGGTCAGGGCGCCGATGATCGCGCCGACGCTCCAGACGGCGTGGAAGGACGACAGGATCGAGCGCCCGTACCGGTGCTGGATGGCCACCGCCTGCATGTTCGTGGCGGCGTCGACCATGCCCAGGCCGATGCCGTAGATGCCGAACGCGGCGAAGAACGGCACCGTCGTGTGCGAGAGGGCAAGCAGGACACCGGCGGCGACGACCACGCCGAGACCGACGCGCAGGGTGGTGCGGCTGTCGGTGCGGGTCGCCAGCCGCTCGGCCAGAACGCTGCCCACCCCGGCGACCAGCGACACCGTGACCACGGCGATCACGATGACCGTGTCGTCGAACCCGAACCGGTCCTTGATCGCCGGAAGCTGCGTCAGTACCGAGGCGAGGAAGAACCCCTGCAGGCCGAACGCGGTCGCGGCGGCCGTCCGGGCGGTCCGATCCGCGGGAGTGGGGGAGCTCATTCGCGACATTCAACCACGTGTGGCCGACGACACAATCGGAACTGGACGGATGTCCAAAGATTGGTCAGACTCGCTGCCATGACCACGCAACAGCAGGACCCGCATTTTCCCGCCGACTTCCTCTGGGGCGTCGCGGCGGCCGCCTATCAGATCGAGGGCGCGGTCGACGCGGACGGGCGCGGCCGATCCATCTGGGACGTCTTCTGCGAACGTCCGGGCGCGATCGTGCGCGGCGAGACCGGGGTCCTCGCGACCGACCACTACCGGCGGTACCGCGAGGACGTGGCGCTGATGCGGGACCTGGGCGTGGGTGCGTACCGGCTGTCGGTGTCGTGGTCCCGGGTGCAGCCGGACGGGCGCGGCGCCGTCAACGAGGCCGGCCTGGACTTCTACGACCGGCTGATCGACGAACTGTGTGCGGCCGGGATCCGGCCGGCGGTCACGCTGTTCCACTGGGACCTGCCGCAGGCGTTGCAGGACACCGGCGGGTGGCTCGAGCGGGACACCGCCGCACGACTGGCCGAGTACGCGGACATCGTGGGGCGCCGGCTCGGCGATCGGGTGGCGATGTGGATGCCGCTCAACGAGCCGGTGGTGCACACGCTGTACGGGCACGCCCTCGGGGTGCACGCCCCCGGGCTGGAACTGGGCTTCGGGGCTCTGCAGGCCGCGCACCACCAGTTGCTCGGGCACGGGCTCGCGGTGCAGGCGCTGCGGGCGGCCGGGTGCGGCAACATCGGGATCGCGTCGAATCACGCGCCCGTGCACGCCGCGAGCGACGCGCCCGGTGACGTCGACGCCGCCGACATCTACGACCACATCGTCAACTGGACGTTCGCGGACCCGGTGCTGCGCGGCAGCTACCCGGCCCCGGAACTGGCGGCCCTGCTGCAGGGCCCGGTCGAGGACGACCTGGCGATCATCTCGCAGCCGTTGGACTGGTTCGGAATCAACTACTACGAGCCGACCGTGATCGCCGCCCCGGACTCCGAGGAGGGGACGGCCGGGGTGCTCGAGGTGGACCTGCCGCCGGGCATGCCGTTCCGTCCGGTCGCACTCGACGGCTACCCCCGCACCGATTTCGGCTGGCCGATCGTGCCCGACGGTCTGCGCGAGATCGTCCAGACGTTCGCCGACCGCTACGGCGATTCGCTGCCCCCGATCTACATCACCGAGTCCGGGGCGTCGTTCCACGACGGCGGCCCGGACGCCGACGGGCGGATCCGCGACACCCGGCGGATCGACTACCACCGCGCCCACCTCACCGCGCTGCGGCAGGCGGTCGACGCCGGAGTCGACGTGCGCGGCTACTTCGTGTGGTCGATTCTCGACAACTTCGAGTGGGCGGCCGGATACCAGGAGCGGTTCGGTCTCGTGCACGTCGACTACGACACCCTCGAGCGGACGCCGAAGGACTCCTACCACTGGTATCGCAACCTGATCGCCGCGCACGACGGTCGTGCGCGGTGACGCCCGGCCGGATTTCTCAGACGGTGACGGCGTCGAGATCCTGTCGCCAGTCGTAGACGACCTCGGTGCGCAGGACGATGTCCTGCACCGAGCGTCGTTGCGGGTCGACGGCGACCCACATCAGGCCGACCGGGAAGAACACGTACGTGACCGCCCTGGCCGCGGCGACGATCCACCGGACCCTCCGGTGTGATCGCATGGTGACACGCAGTCCCATCGCGAGCGATCCGACGGTCCGCCCCGTCGTCGCCCAGCAGCCGGTCAGATACACCACCGACACCGCGAGCCACGCGCTGATCGACATCACCAGGCGGGGCTCCGGGAATCGGAAGGTCTGCGGCGACAACAGAAGTTGGAGGAAGACCAGCGACAGGTAGCCGACGCCGAGCAGGCCAAGGACCACACCGAGGTCGATCGCCGCGGCCAGACCGCGGGTCACGATGCCCGCCGGCCGTCGTGCGGGGACGCCGTGTCCTCCCGTGCCGTGACTCATCGCCCGGGCTCCTCGTCAATCGCCGTTCGGTCCGTCGACGGGACGCCCGGGTGGTGCCGGTCGCGGCCGAACAGCTTGCCGACGAACCCGGCGACCGCGTCGTCGGCCTGCATCCCCTGACTGCGCATTCCGCGTACCGCCTCCTCGGACAGGGAACCGGTCGAGTCGCGGATGATCTGCGGTAGGTCGACGCCCTCGATGATGGTGTCCGCCAACCCGATCAGGTCGAGGCGGGCGATGACGGCGTCGAGGTCGAGCGACGCGGCGACCGCGTTCACGTCCAGCGAGGCGGCGATCGCGTCGAGGTCGACACGCCGCACCTGCCGTTCCAGGTCGACGGTGTCGACGATCGCGTCCAGGTCGAGGCGCCGGACGATCGCGGCGACGTCGACACGCGCGGCGATCGCGTCGACGTCGATGCCCGCGGCAATCAGGTCCAGGTCCACGTAGTCGCGGACGACACGGGTCAGGTCGACCTCGAGCAGCGCGGCCGCGACCACTTCCCGGACGATCGTCCGCAGGACGACCCGCGCGATCCCGGTCGCGGTCTGCAGCGCCGCGTCGCCGCGGGCCGCGAGCCCGGCAGCGACGTCGTCCAGCGGGCCCGCGACACCGGGAAGCCTGCGCAGCACGCCGAGCGTGGTGCGCCCGGACCAGGCGACGATGTCGGTGGCGGCGGCGAGTGTTCCCGCCGTCACGCGGAGGACGCCGCCGGCGGCGGGGCCGGCGGGCAACGCGGGTTCGCCGGGCATGATTGCCACGAGGGGCTCCCTTCGGGGCGGACGGAGTTCTCCCTGTCAGTAGATACCCGAAAGTGGGCCGAGAATGCCCGAAGGGCCCCCGGAGTTTCCGGGGGCCCTTCGGTTTCGTTCTGGTGCGCGATACTGGGATTGAACCAGTGACCTCTTCCGTGTCAGGGAAGCGCTCTCCCGCTGAGCTAATCGCGCAGGATCTCGTGAAGCGGTTTCTTCACGTTGAGGTGGAGACGGGAATCGAACCCGTGTGCACGGCTTTGCAGGCCGTTGCCTCACCACTCGGCCACTCCACCGTGAGGCTGCTCTCCAACCTCTCGAGCGGATGACGGGATTCGAACCCGCGACCCTCACCTTGGCAAGGTGATGCGCTACCAGCTGCGCTACATCCGCATGCTTGCTCGGGGGCGTTGCCGCCTCCGTGCTGCGAGAAGGAACATTAGCCCACGGACGGCGCGAACACCAATTCGTGTCCTGACCAGGGAAGATGTCCGTTCCTCCCGCGGCTGCGCTCCCGTGGCCGGACGCTCGTGGGTCGGGCTCGCGGGTGGCGGATCGGATTTCGGGTGGACCCGCCGGCATGGCAGGTGGCGCGGAGGGGTGAGGAGGGGAGTGCGCCGCCCGGAAGCCGGTGGGAATTGCAGAACCGGTGCGAATGCAAGAAGGGCCCCGGAAAATTTCCGGGGCCCTTCTCGTGCTCGTGGTGCGCGATACTGGGATTGAACCAGTGACCTCTTCCGTGTCAGGGAAGCGCTCTCCCGCTGAGCTAATCGCGCAGGTTGTCATCGCAGTTGTTCGTCGCGAGACTTCATTTGCAGAGGTGGAGACGGGAATCGAACCCGTGTGCACGGCTTTGCAGGCCGTTGCCTCACCACTCGGCCACTCCACCGCAAGGTCGAGTCCAACCTCTCGAGCGGATGACGGGATTCGAACCCGCGACCCTCACCTTGGCAAGGTGATGCGCTACCAGCTGCGCTACATCCGCATGCTCACTCGGGGGCGTTGCTGCCTCCGTGCTGCGATGCAAACAGTAGCCGACCGGCTGTGGACCGCCAAATCCGCAGGTCACCACCGGTGGACGTGAACTACACCGGTGGAATTCGGGGCGAGCGGAGCGGTTCGGCGTCCGCGGGCCGCGGTGCCGGCGATGCCCGGGCTCGGGCGACGCGCGTGGACCCGGTGAGAATGGGTCGGATCGGTGACAGGGCGCTGTCGTTCCGGGCATGACCTGCGGGTTTCGTCACTTCCGCCGGGGCGTGCTAGGTTTCTCCTCGTTCAGCCGCGAGGGCGCACCGCGCTTCTCGCTGTTCGACACGCACGGTCCCGTGGCTCAGTGGGAGAGCGTCCGCTTCACACGCGGAAGGTCGCTGGTTCGATCCCAGCCGGGACCACAATGCGACAGGCCGGTGGCGAGGGTTCTCGCCACCGGCTTTTTGCTGTCTAATGGATCGTCATGACGCTGGTTCACGGATTTCCTGCCGTCATCGACGACAACGCACACACGCTTATCCTCGGTTCGATGCCAGGCGTTCCCTCGCTGGTCGCCGGCAAGTACTACGCAAACCCGCGCAACTCCTTCTGGCCGATCATGGGCGAGCTGTTCGGGGCCGGCCCGGACCAGCCCTACGCGATGCGGGTACGGACACTGCAGGACAACGGTGTCGCACTGTGGGACGTGTTCAAGGTCTGTCGGCGCCGGGGCAGCGCCGATGCCGCCATCGAAGCCGGGTCCGAGGTCGCCAACGACTTCGCCGGGCTGTACGCCCGGCACTCCCGCATCGACCGGGTCTTCTTCAACGGGGCGAAGGCGGAGATGGCCTACCGGCGGTCCGTCGTGTCCGCCGGGGTGCACCCGTCAGGCGTGACACTGGCACGGCTGCCGTCGACGAGCCCGGCCAATGCGGCGACGTCGGTTCCCTCGAAGGTCACCGCCTGGCGGGCGCTCGTCGGCTGACGACGGCGGTACCGTGGATCCGGTGATCGATCAGGCTCGCACCGAGAACAGGTGGCTCCGGCTGCGGCGACGGATCGCCGGCAACCCGGTGCTCAATCTCGGGTACCGGATCGCGGTCGGTGTCGTCGGGACGGCAGTCCTGGTCGTCGGCATCATCGCGATCCCGTATCCCGGCCCGGGTTGGTTGATCGTGTTCGCCGGCCTGGGCATCCTCGGCTCGGAGTTCGGCTGGGCGTACCGGCTGCTCCGGTTCGCCCGGGCCCGATACGACCAGTTCATGACGTGGTTCGCGCGGCAGTCGACCTGGGTCAAGGGGTTGTCGGTGCTGGCGACCGCCGTGATCGTCGTCGCGACGATGTGGGTGCTGGGCCTGTTCGGCATGGTCGGGGGCTGGGTCGGGCTCGACCACCCGCTCCTTCGGTCGCCACTCTGACCGGGCATACTGGACACCGCACTACTGGCGTTCGCGCAGGGGAAGTCCGGTCGAAGTCCGGCGCTGGCCCGCAACGGTAGGCCGCCCTCAGGCGGCAAGCCCGATTACCTGCCGCGCGCCTCGTGACTCCCACTCGTCGTGGTCTGCGAAGCGGGGTCCGGTCGGTCAGTCCCGGCACGCCCGGGTGATCCGCCGGCCACTGTTCGGCAGGCCCCTGAACCAGAGGTCTGCTGTGAATCTCACCGGCAAGCGACGCGGCATCGCTTCCCTCGTCCTCGTGTGCGCTCTGGCCCTCGCCGGCTGTTCGACCGGCGCCGCCGACCGTGATCGGCCCGTGGCAGCGCCCTTCGCCGAGCCCGTCACCGTGACGAACTGCGACCGCACCGCCACCTTCGCGTCCCCGCCACGACGCATCGTGTCGATGAACGATCACGTCACCGAGGTGCTCATCCTGCTCGGCGTGGGCGACCGGATCGTCGGCATGGGCTACGGCGAACAACCGAACCCGATGCCGGAGGTCGCCGAGCAGTTCCGAGCGATTCCGAGCCTGGCGAAGGAATACCCGAGCGCGGAACAGATCCGGGATCTCGAGCCGGACCTGGTGGTCGGCGGGATGCGCAGCGCCTTCGACGAGAAGGCGGGCCGCGACCGTGACACGCTCGAGAAGGAGGGCATCGCGACCTTCCTGTTCTCGGAGTACTGCGGGCAGGGGTTCCCCTCGATCGGGTTGCTGGAGAAGGACTTCGCCGATCTCGGCGCACTGCTCGGCACCGAGGAAGCGGCGGCCGCCCTCACGGAGCGGATCGTGACGCCGCTGGCCGAGATCCGCGACACCCTCACCGCGGCGAACGCGGCGCCGGTGCCCACGTTCTTCTACGACAGCGGCGAGCAGGAGCCGCTGTCCGTCGGCGGGGTCGGGATCGGCAACCTGATCGCCGAGTACGCGGGCGCCCGCAACATCACCGCGGACGGCCGCAGGCCGTACGCGCCCACCACCTGGGAGACGGTGGGCGAACGCGCACCGGAAGCGGTCGTGATCCTCGACTACGGCACCGCCTCGGTCGAGCAGAAGCGCAGCCACCTGCGCAATCAGCCGATCGCCTCGGTGACACCGGCGATCCGCAACGACCGGATCGTGGCGCTCCCGCTGGACGACTTCTTCGAGGGACCGCGGATGGTCCGGTCGGTGCGCACTCTCGCGCGGGCGCTGCACCCGGACGTGTTCGGCGCCGCGGGATGAGCGCGGCCGCTACCGCCACGGGCCGCGAGGTGCGTTCCGCGGCCGGACGCGAGGTGCGTACCGCCACGGGCGCCACCGCGGCGCGGGTGCGGTATGTGGCGCTGGTGGCGGGGCTCGTCGGCGCGTTGCTGATGGCGCTCGCGCTGGCCGTGTCGTTCGGGTCGGTGCGGATCCCGCTCGGTGACGTGTGGGCGATCGTCGGGCACCGGGTCAGCGGCGGTGCTTTCGAGCCGTGGTGGTCGCCGGTGCGGGAGCGGATCGTGCTCGATTCGCGGTTGCCGCGGGCGCTCACGGCCGCGGTCGTCGGCGCCGCGCTGGCCCTCGGCGGTGCGCTCGCGCAGGCGGTCACCCGCAACCCGCTCGCCGATCCGTATCTGCTCGGGGTGTCCTCCGGCGCCGGGTTCGGTGTGGTCGTGGTGACGGTGCTCGGGGTCGGCGCCGGTGCGCTGGGGGCGTTCACGCTGCCGGTCGCGGCATTCCTGGGCGCGATGGTGCCGCTGTTCGCCGCTCTCGCGATCGGTGGCCGCCACCAGAACGTGACGGGCGTGGTTCTCGTCGGTGTCGCGATGGCGCAGGTGTTCTCCGCGCTGACCATGTTCGTGCTGCTGGTGATCGCCGACGAGCGTCAGCTGTCCGCGGTGTTGCGTTGGCTGACAGGCGGATTCGGCGACGCCCGCTGGTCGACGCTGTGGTGGCCCGCGATCACGCTGGCGGTGGTCGGGGTGGTGTCGATGGCCTCCGCGCGGTGGCTCGATCTGCTGCACGCCGGTGACGACGGGGCGGCCGCGCTCGGGATGAACGTGCGTCGTTTCCGGGTGCTGGTGCTGCTCGGTGTCTCGGTGCTCGCCGGTGCGGCGGTGGCGGTCGCGGGTGGGATCGGTTTCGTCGGGCTGCTGGTGCCGCACGTCGCCGGTTTCCTCGTCGGGCTCGGCGCGGCCCGGTTGCTGCCGGTCGCGGCCTTGCTCGGTGCGGTCGTGCTGGTGCTGGCCGACCTCGCTGCGCGTGCGGTGAGCGCGAGCACGGAACTCCCGGTGGGCGTGGTGACGGCGCTGGTCGGCGCGCCGGTGTTCGTGGTGATGCTGATTCGTCAGTATCGGAGGACCGAATCATGAACGCGGCGTTGCGAATCCACGAGCTGCGCGCTGACCTCGGTGGACGTGAGGTGCTGTCGGGAGTCGAGCTGGAGGCCCGCGCCGGTCAGGTGTTGGCGCTGGTCGGCCCGAACGGGAGCGGGAAGACCACCGCACTGCGCTGTTGCTATCGGGCCGTGCGGCCGCGGGCCGGCCTGATCACGCTCGCCGGGCGTGACGTCGCCGGGCTCTCCCGTCGCGCGGTGGCCCGTGATCTGGCGGCAGGCACCCAGGAGCCGCCGGTGTCCGGGGGGCTGACCGTGCGCCAGTCCGTGGGCCTGGGCCGGGCGGCGCACCTGGGCTGGCTGCAGCCGGCCGGTGCGGCCGACCGCGTGATCGTCGACCGGGTGCTCGCGCAGGTCGGTCTCACCGAGCTCGCCGGACGTGACGTGCGCGAGCTGTCCGGCGGAGAGCGTCAGCGGGTGTCGATCGCCCGCGCCCTGGCGCAGGAGCCGCGGGTGTTGCTGCTCGACGAGCCGACCAATCATCTGGACCTGCGCCATCAATTGACGGTGATGGAGTTGCTGCGGAGCCTCGCCGCGGACGGGCTCGCGGTGGTGGTGACGCTGCACGACCTGCGGCTGGCCGTCGAGTACTGCGACCGGATCGCGGTGATGTCCGGTGGTGCCGTGGTCGGGGTGGGGGAGCCCGGCGTGGTGCTCGACACCGAGCTGCTGGCCCGGGTGTTCGGGATAATCGGTGTCGTGCGCACCGATCCCGTCGTCGGTCGGCCGACGCTGTCGGTGCGCGGGCTGGCGGCGGAGGAATCGGCGGACCTGTCATGACGAATCGGGACCTGGAGTCGGCGTACCGGCGAGCGCTGGACGCGGTGCCGTCGCTGCGCGGTGCGCTGTGCCCCGAGCCGGGCGCGACCGAGTTCGACGGCGCCGCACTCACCGACCGGGCCTGGCTCGCGGACCGGATCGCCGACACCGGCCGCCGCTGGGACAGCACCGATCGTCGGGTGAACGCGACGCTGTGGTGGTACTCGGCCAGCTCCACGCTGCTGACGATCCCGGTGACGTTGCTCCTGACCGCCGGTGTCGCGCCGGACCCGGCTCCGGCGCGGTCGCGCTGCACGCTGCGGCCGGACGGCTACCTGGGCACGGTCCGGTCCGATCGGGCGCTCGCCGAGGCCCGCGACGTCGGCCGAGGGCTGCGCGGGGCCCTCGGATCGGTGATCGAGGTGCTCGCGGAACTCGGGGGCGCGGGTGAGCGCGCGCTGTGGGCGATCGCCACCGACTCGCTCGGCAACCGGGCGCTCGACGCAGGCACCGCGCTCGGCAGCCCGGCGGCAGGCAGCGCGTTGGCGGTGCGGCTCGGCGAGGCGATCGGACGCCCGCTGCCGTCGCCCCGGTTCGTCGACGTCGACGCCGTGGGCCGGATCACCGCGGATCCGTTCGCGGCGCCGGCGGACGGGGCCCGCCGGTTCGTCTGGCGATCGTCCTGCTGCCTGATCTACGAGACGGTGCCGACCCAGAGCGCCGACGACCCCGCGGCGGGAGAACACGCCAAGTGTGTCAGCTGTCCCCGCCAGGTACCCGAGCTGCGGACGGCGCGGCTGCGCGCGCTGCTCGGGTGAGGAGCGGAACCGATCCGCTTTGCCGATAGCATGAGGGCGCACTGCCGACGCCGACGCCAAGGTCGGCCCACCAACCGAGGAGCACATCGCCGTGACCACGCCTGCATCAGTAGCCCCAGCCGCCCGCGTCCGGGTGCCTGCCGGGACTACCGCCGGCACGGCGGTTCGGGAGGCCGGACTGCCCGGTAAGGGCTCCGACGCGATCGTCGTCGTGCGCGACGCCGAGGGCAACCTCAAGGACCTGTCCTGGATTCCCGACACCGACGTGGAGGTCGAGGCGGTCGCCGCCGACACCGAGGACGGCCGCAGCGTGATCCGGCATTCGTGCGCGCACGTCCTCGCCCAGGCCGTCCAGCAGGAGTTCCCGGAGGCCAAGCTCGGCATCGGCCCGCCGATCAAGGACGGCTTCTACTACGACTTCCAGGTCGCCGAGCCGTTCACGCCCGAGGACCTCGCCCGCCTCGAGAAGCGGATGAAGAAGATCGTCAAGGACGCGCAGCGCTTCTCGCGCCGGGTCGTCGACGACATCGAGGACGCGCGCACCGAGCTGGCGAAGGAGCCGTTCAAGCTCGAGCTCATCGACGACAAGTCGGGTATCGACGATCCCGAGGTGATGGAGGTCGGCGGCGGTGAGCTGACGATCTACGACAACCTCAATCCGCGGACCGGCGAGGTGATCTGGAAGGACCTGTGCCGCGGCCCGCACATCCCGACCACCAAGTACATCCCGGCGTTCAAGATCACCCGCAGCTCCGCGGCCTATTGGCGCGGCGACCAGTCCCGTGAGGACCTGCAGCGCATCTACGGCACCGCGTGGGAGTCGACCGAGGCGCTCGACAACCACCTCGAGCTGCTCGCGGAGGCCGAACGCCGCGACCACCGCAAGGTCGGCGCCGAGCTGGACCTGTTCTCCTTCCCCGACGAGCTCGGCTCGGGTCTTCCGGTGTTCCACCCCAAGGGCGGCATCATCCGGCAGGAGATGGAGAACTACTCGCGGCAGCGGCACGTGCAGGAGGGTTACGAGTTCGTCTACTCGCCGCACATCACCAAGCAGCACCTCTACGAGGTGTCCGGTCACCTGGACTGGTACCGCGACGGCATGTTCCCGGCGATGCACATCGACGAGGAGCTGAACGAGGACGGCACCGTGCGCAAGCCGGGGCAGAACTACTACCTCAAGCCGATGAACTGCCCGATGCACAACCTGATCTTCCGGTCGCGGGGGCGGTCCTACCGGGAGCTGCCGTTGCGGCTGTTCGAGTTCGGCTCGGTGTACCGCTACGAGAAGTCCGGCGTGGTGCACGGCCTGACCCGGGTCCGCGGCATGACGCAGGACGATGCGCACATCTACTGCACCAAGGAGCAGATGCGCGACGAGCTGACCACCACGCTGCAGTTCGTGCTCGGCCTGTTGAAGGACTACGGCCTCGACGACTTCCATCTCGAGCTGTCGACCAAGAATCCCGACAAGTTCGTCGGTGACGACGCGCTGTGGGAGGAGGCCACCGACACGCTGCGCGAGGTCGGCGAGGCGTCGGGCCTGAACCTGGTTCCGGACCCGGGCGGCGCCGCGTTCTACGGTCCGAAGATCTCCGTTCAGGTGCAGGACGCGCTCGGCCGCAGCTGGCAGATGTCCACGATCCAGCTCGACTTCAACCTGCCCGAGCGTTTCGACCTCGAGTACACCGGCACCGACGGCACCAAGCAGCGACCGGTGATGATCCACCGCGCGCTGTTCGGGTCGATCGAGCGGTTCTTCGGCGTGCTCACCGAGCACTACGCCGGCGCGTTCCCGGCGTGGCTGTCGCCGGTGCAGGTGGTCGGCATCCCCGTTGCGGAGGCGTTCGAGGACCATCTCCACCACGTGGTCGCCGGGCTCCGCAGGGCCGGCGTCCGTGCCGAGGTCGACGTCAGCGACGACCGGATGCAGAAGAAGATCCGCAACCACACCACGCAGAAGGTGCCGTTCATGCTGCTCGCCGGCGAACGCGACGTCGAAGCGGGCGCGGTCAGCTTCCGGTTCCGGGACGGCACCCAGGTCAACGGGGTGCCCGTGGCGAAGGCGGTCGAGGTGATCGTCGACTGGATCGGGCGCCGGGACAACGCCTCGCCGACCGCCGACCTGATCGGTGACCTCGGATGAGCGAGACCCCGGACCAGCGGGAGTCGCCGATGGTCGACACCGGCCCCGGGGACCCGGACCGCCTGCAGCGGTTGTGGTCTCCGCACCGGATGTCGTACATCGCGGAGGCGCCGAAGGCCGCGGAGACCGACGAGGGACCGTTCACCGCGATCCCGAAGATGAGCGACGAGGAGGGACTGATCGTCGCTCGCGGCGAACACGTCTACGCGGTGCTCAACCTGTACCCGTACAACCCCGGGCACATGATGGTCGTGCCGTACCGGCAGGTGGCTGCGCTCGAGGACCTCACGCCCGGTGAATCGGCCGAGCTCATGGCGTTCACGCAGCAGGCGATCCGCGTCATCAAACGTGTGTCACGACCGGACGCGTTCAACGTCGGCCTCAATCTCGGTGCGGCAGCGGGTGGTTCGCTCGCAGAGCACCTGCACCAGCACATCGTGCCGCGGTGGGGCGGGGACGCGAACTTCATCACCATCCTCGGTGGCACCAAGGTGATGCCGCAGCTGCTGCGGGAGACCCGGGCCCTGTTGTCGTCCGCGTGGCAGGAGCTGTCCGTCGGCGGAGGTCGGTAGATGCCGAACGGGAGCGTGGACCGATGCTGAGCATTCTGGGTCGGGCGTCGGTGTCGAAGGCGACGGCGCCACTGGGTCGTGCGCTGGTCGGCACCGGGCTGACGCCGGACGCGGTGACGGTGTTCGGCACCGTCGCCAGCGTCGCGGGTGCGCTGACCTTGTTCCCGTCCGGGCACCTGTTCTGGGGGGCCATGTTCATCTGGTTCTTCGTCATGTTCGACATGCTCGACGGCGCGATGGCCCGGGCGCGGGGCGGTGGCACGCGCTACGGTGCGGTCCTCGACGCGACCTGCGACCGGATTGCCGACGGCGCGATCTTCGCCGGCCTGGCGTGGTGGGCGGTCTACCACGAGAACAGCACGTCGCTGTTCGTTGCGACGCTGATCTGCCTGGTGACCTCCCAGGTCATCTCGTATGCGAAGGCCCGCGCGGAGGCCAGTGGCCTGTCCGCCGACGGCGGCCTGATCGAGCGCCCCGACCGTCTGATCATCGTGCTCGTCGGCGCCGGATTGACCGGTATCGCCGGCTATTTCGGGATCGGCTGGCTCGAGTGGGCGGTGTACGTCGCGATGTGGATCCTCGCCGTCGCCAGCGTGATCACCGTGTTCCAGCGCGTGCTCGCGGTGCGGAACTCGCCCGGTGCCCGGGAACTGCTGCCGATCGCCAAGCCTGACGGGCAGGCGGGGGTCGGCGGTGCCGACGGGCAGGCGGGGGTCGGCGGTGCCGACGGTCAGGCGCAAGTCGGCGGTGCCGACGGGCAGGCGCAAGTCGGCGGTGCCGACGGGCAGGCGCAGTGAGTCTCGCGGAGCGGGTGAGCGACCTCGGGTACGCCGCTGGATGGCGCCTGGTCCGCGCCCTGCCGGACCGGGTCGCCACCGGGCTCTTCGATCTCGGCGCCGATTTCGCCTGCCGCCGTATCGAACGCGCGGCTCGCCGCGGGGGCGGCCCGGTTCAGTTGCGGCGCAACCTCGCCCGCGTGCTGGGTGTCCCGCCGGAGCGGGTGCCCGACGACCTGATCCGGGCGTCGGTGCGCTCCTACGCGCGGTACTGGCGGGAGGCGTTCCGGCTGCCGTCGATGGACCAGGCCGAGCTCGGACGCCGGCTGGACTCGAAGGTTCTCGGCCAGGAGCACCTCGAGGCCGGCCTGGCCGCGGGCAAGGGCGTCGTGCTGGCGTTGCCGCACAGCGGCAACTGGGACATGGCCGGTGTCTGGCTGGTGCAGTCCCACGGCCGGCTGTCGACCGTCGCCGAGCGTCTGAAGCCGGAGTCGCTGTACCAGCGCTTCGTCGAGTACCGGGAGAGCCTCGGGTTCGAGATCTTCCCGCTCAGTGGCGGCGAGACCCCGCCGTTCGAGCAGCTCGCGGACAGGCTGCGCGACAACCGTGTCGTGTGCCTGCTCGGCGAACGCGACCTCGCCGAACGCGGTGTGCCGGTGACGTTCTTCGGGGAGCCGACCCGGATGCCGGCCGGTCCCGCGAAGCTGGCGATCGACACCGGTGCGGTACTGCTGCCGGTGCACTGCTGGTTCGAGGGGGACGACTGGGGCTTCTCGGTGGATCCCGCGATCGACACGAGCGGTGGGGTGGCGGCCGCCACGCAGGCCCTCGCGGACCGGTTCGCAGTCAACATCGCGGCGCATCCGGCGGACTGGCACATGCTGCAGCCGCTGTGGCTGTCGGACCTGTCCGCGGCGCGCCGGGCCCGAATGGAGTCATGACGTGCGGATCGGGATGGTGTGCCCCTACTCGTTCGACGTGCCCGGCGGGGTGCAGGCGCATGTCGTCGAGTTGGCGCAGGTGATGATCGAACGTGGTCACCAGGTCAGCGTGCTGGCCCCGGCGTCGGACGGCACCGAACTGCCCGACTTCGTCGTCTCGGCGGGACGGGCGGTCGCGATCCCGTACAACGGGTCCGTCGCGCGGTTGACCTTCGGGCCGGTGTCGTATGCGCGGGTGCGGCGCTGGATCGCCGACAACGACTTCGACGTCCTGCACATCCACGAGCCGAACGCGCCGAGCCTGTCCATGCTGGCGATGAAGATCGCGGAGGGCCCGATCGTCGCGACGTTCCACACGTCGACGACGAAGTCGTTGGTGCTGAGCACCTTTCAGGGTGTGCTGCAGCCGTACCTGGAGAAGATCACCGGCCGGATCGCGGTGTCCGAGCTGGCCCGGCGGTGGCAGGTGACCTCGCTCGGCTCGGACGCGGTGGAGATCCCGAACGGCGTCGACGTGCCAGCCTTCGCGAACGCGCGGCCACTGGACGGGTACCCCCGTGATGGTGGCACCGTGCTGTTCCTCGGCCGGTACGACGAACCACGCAAGGGAATGGCGGTCCTGCTCGGCGCGCTGCCGGCGCTGGTCGAACGCCATCCGGACCTGCAGGTGCTGGTCGTCGGTCGCGGCGACGAGGACCGGTTGCGCAAGGAGGCCGGCCGGTACGCGTCGCACCTGCGGCTGCTCGGCCAGGTCAGTGACGAGGAGAAGGCGTCGGCGTTGCGCAGCGCCGACGTGTACTGCGCGCCGAACCTCGGCGGCGAGTCGTTCGGGATCGTGCTGGTCGAGGCCATGGCCGCGCGGACGCCGGTCGTGGCGAGCGAGCTCGACGCGTTCCGCCGGGTGCTGCGCGACGGGACCGCCGGGATGCTGACTCCGGTCGGGGATTCGGATGCCCTCGCGGCGGCGCTCGACGCCGTGCTGTCGGACCCGGACCGCCGCCGGGCACTGATCGACGTGGCCTCCGAAGTGGTGGCCGAGTACGACTGGCCGGTGGTCGCGGAGCAGATCCTGCGGGTGTACGAGACCGTGACCGTCGGTGCGCACGGTGTCCGGGTGGAGGCGTGATGACGTTCTCGGCGACCACGGTGCTGGTGCTCGCGCTCGTCGTGGCGGTGCTCGTGGCGGCCGGGGTGTGGGCGTACTCGACCGCGAATCGGCTGGATCGGCTGCACGTCCGGTCCGACCTGTCGTGGCAGGCGCTGGACGCGGCGCTCGGACGGCGGGCGGTCGTGGCCCGCGCGGTGGCGGCCGCGGTGGTGCCGACCGGGTACACGTTCGGTTCCCAGCCGCCACCGGAACTGGACGGAAAACGCTTGGCCGCGTTGGCCGATCAGGCGGAGCGGGCCGACCGGTCCGGACGGGAGCAGGCCGAGAACCGCCTGTCGTCGGCGCTGTCGGCGGTGCCGTCCGACGTCCTCGCGCCGCAGCTCGTCGCCGAACTCGCCGACGCGGAGGCGCGGGTGCTGATCGCCCGCCGGTTCCACAACGACGCCGTCCGCGACACCCTCGCGCTGCGAACCCGGCGGTCGGTGCGACTGCTGCACCTCGGTGGAACCGCGCCGCTGCCCACGTATTTCGAGATCGCCGAGCGGACCACGCCGTCGGCGGGTGCCGGTCAGGGGGTCGACGAGATGCGCACGTCGGCGCGCGTCGTCCTGGTCGACGAGGACGGCCGGGTGCTGCTGCTGCGCGGGCACGACCCGCAGGTCCCGGACGTGTACTTCTGGTTCACGATCGGCGGCGGTGTGGAGTCGGGGGAGTCGTTGCGCGAGACCGCGGTGCGGGAGATCCGGGAGGAGACCGGTCTCGCTGTCGACGCCGCACAGTTGCGGGGGCCGATCTGGCGGCGTGTCGCGGTGTTCCCGTACGACGGTGACCTGATCCGGTCCGAGGAGCTCTTCTTCGCGCTGGCGCACCCGGCCTTCACGCCGCAGCGGAGCGGGTTCACCGAACTCGAACGCCGCGCGATCTCCGGGCATCGCTGGTGCACGCCGGAGGACATGCGGCAGATCGCGGCGGGCGGCGAGACGGTGTACCCGGAAGACCTTCCGGACCTGGTCGCGGAGGTGCGTGGGCTGCTCGCGCGCGGCGACGAACCCGGGGTTCGGTCGATTCGCTGAGGCACTAGGATCGACGGTACGCACCGGCGGCAGTCGATCTTCGGCGCCCGTCCGGGCGGTCCCGTGTACAGGCCACAACTGATGGAGTTTGCCGTGAGCACCCCCGATACCGCCCCCACGACTGGAACTGCCCGCGTCAAGCGGGGGATGGCCGAGATGCTCAAGGGCGGCGTCATCATGGACGTCGTCACCCCGGAGCAGGCGAAGATCGCCGAGGACGCCGGCGCCGTCGCCGTCATGGCGCTCGAGCGGGTGCCGGCCGACATCCGCGCCCAGGGTGGCGTGTCCCGCATGTCGGATCCGGACATGATCGACGGCATCATCGCCGCGGTGTCGATCCCGGTGATG